>NZ_JBEBRB010000001.1:0-215374 GCF_040395035.1 Parapedobacter lycopersici
TGGATAAATTCCTCCAAACGTTCGATTACCGGATTTCAATGGGTTGGGAGGTATTTGCCTTAGCAGGTATTGGGGCATTGGTGTTGGCGCTGGCCACGGTGAGTTCTCAGGCCATCAAAGCGGCCGTGGCCAACCCGGTCGAGTCGTTGCGCGACGAATAAGTTATGTAAATAGCGCATCTAATTCAGCTCAGGGTGAATAATCGGAAAGTGCTATTTTGCCTCATAAACGAACAGCTGTTGTTCATATACGAACAGATGATATATTGCTATTTGATTAATAAAATACTGATTTTCAATACATTGAAATATTGGCACAATTTCTATCACTGAAAGAGTGGTTAAATAAATAATGTGTTAATAGTTGGACCGCAGGAAAAGAGGGGTCTGGATTGCCACGGGCCAAGCACTGTTAAAGAAATATCATTTTTATAAGAAACAGTCGCCTCTTTTCCTGCGCCTATTTAACTTGCAATAAGCCGTAAATGGACAACAACAAACGTTAACCGCCGATAGAACAGATAATCATGTTAAAAAACTACCTCAAAACCGCCTGGCGGAACCTGATCAGGCAGCGTGTTTTTTCCGCTATCAATATTGTGGGACTGGCTATCGGTCTGGCAACATGCCTCCTCATCAGCCTATTTGTAATAGACGAATTGAGTTACGACCGCTTCAACGAAAAAGCGGACCGCATTGTGCGCGTCGTGTTTAAGGGGACGGTCCGTGGAGGTGCAATCAATGAGGCCCATGTCATGCCACCCGTGGCCCAGGCACTGAAGGCGGAATATCCCGAAGTTGAGGAAGCAACCCGGATCCGCCGCGCAGGCAAGCCATTTTTTGAAGTAGGCGATAAGCTGTTTTACGAGGAAGAAACCGCCTTTGCTGACGCCAATATTTTCGATGTGTTTACCCTGCCCATGCTTCACGGCAACCCGAAAACGGCATTAAACGAACCGTATAGCGTGGTCATTACCGAGGACGTGGCCAAAAAATACTTCGGAAAGGAAGATGCGGTCGGACAGGAGATCCGCATCAGGGACGACAATATGCCGCTTAAAGTGACCGGCGTAATCAAAAATATACCCCGGAATTCACATTTCCATTTCGACCTGTTTGCATCCATGGCTTCTTTTCCGAATGCCAACTCCACTTCGTGGATGGAATCTGAATTTTTCACTTACCTCGTACTGCGCCCCGGCTATGATTACAAAACGCTCGAAACCAAACTGCCAGCCGTGTTTGAAAAATACATCAGTCCGCAGTTCCCCGAAGCGTTCGGCATGAGTTATACCGACTACCGCAAAGCCGGCAATGAAATCGGTCTCCGGCTGCAGCCGCTTACCGATATCCACCTGCATTCGGATTTCGCGTACGATCTCAGTGCGCCGGGCGATATCCGGTACGTCTATATCTTTGGCGCCGTTGCCCTGTTTATGCTACTAATCGCCAGTATCAATTTCATGAACCTCGCTACTGCCGGGGCATCCAAACGAGCCAGGGAGGTGGGTGTGCGCAAGGTGCTGGGTTCGGGGCGTCGGGTACTCGCCTATCAGTTCCTCACCGAATCCATCCTGATTGTTTTTATCAGTCTCCTACTGGCCATAGGTATTGTGGTTGCTGCACTGCCCCTTTTCAACCACCTTTTGGAAGAAACATTTACGCTGGATTTTCTGGGCAATGGCTGGGTACTTTCCGCATTGCTGCTGCTCGGCCTGGCTGTCGGCATCCTGTCGGGCAGTTACCCTGCTTTTTTCCTATCGGCCTTTAAACCGGTAGCCGTATTGAAAGGAAAACTGACACCCGATAATAAAGCCATTGGTCTGCGCAGCGGGCTGGTAGTATTTCAGTTCTTTATTTCCATCGTGCTCATCTTCTGTACGATGGTCGTATACCGGCAGCTGCAATACATCCAGCATAAAAAGCTGGGGTATGACAAGGAGCAGGTATTGATCTTGCAGACGTGGCCGTTGGGCAATAACGAACCGGCGTTTAAGCAGCAGCTGTTGCAGGATGCACGGGTGATCAACATAACCAGCTCATCCTATGTGCCCGCCGGAGCTTCGGGCAACAATAATTTTTTTGTTCATCCTTTCGGGAATCCTTCGGCTGGGGTGAAAACCTTACGGTACGACGTGGACGACCACTATCTCCAGACACTTGGGATCGAACTGAAGGCCGGCCGTAATTTTTCACCGGAATACGGCACCGATTCGGCAGCCGTTATTATCAACGAAGCGGCAGCTGCAGCATTTGGCTGGAAAGACAATGCGCTGGGGCAGGCGCTGGCCAGTCAGGAAAATAAAGCGCTGAGGGTCATCGGCGTAGTCAGGGATTTTCATTTTAAGTCGCTGCATGAGCCGATTACACCGCTGGTTATGATGATGAATGCAGGTTCTGGCAACCTCATCGTTAAGATTAAGGCCGGTGACACCGAAGGCTTTCTTCACACGCTTGAAGAGCGATACAGTGCCTTCAACCCCGATATACCGCTTAGCTATTCTTTTCTGGATGACCGCATCACCAACACCTACCGGACGGAAATGAAAACAGGGAATATCCTGGGTGTATTCGCCGGGCTGACCATCTTTGTGGCCTGCCTGGGATTATTCGGACTGGCTACATTTATGACCAGTCAGCGCACAAAAGAAATCGGAATACGGAAAGTGCTCGGCGCATCGGTAAGCCAGGTGGTGCGTATGCTCTCCTCCACATTTGTCAAGCTGGTGCTGATTGCTTTCCTTGTGGCAACACCCACTGCGTGGTGGATCATGAACACGTGGCTGGAAACGTTCGCCTATCGCATCGAAACACAGCTTTGGATAGCGGTATCGGCAGGCGTATTGACACTGGCCATTGCCCTGCTGACCGTTGGTTGGCAAGCGGTCAAAGCGGCCACGGCCAACCCGGTCGAATCGTTACGGGATGAGTAGCTACAGCAAGTCGCCATAGGCATTGTGCCGGTTATCATAAAAAAAGCCACCCCGAAAATCCGGGATGGCATACGATATTAATAAAATTAACGATAATTAGTTTACAGGGGCAGCGGCAATATCAACGCCTACCTCAAAATCCTTCGCTACGATCCAATCAGCGGGATCTGCCTCGGCAGTACCGAATTTAAGTCCCCATGCCGTACGGTCTACCGTGAATTTGGCAGAAACGGATGCAATATTATTTTCGACTGCAATCCGGGCCGGGAAAGAAATATTGATGGTGCTATCCAGCAGTGTCAGGTTCCCGCTAACGGTTTTGTTTGCTCCTTCCACCGCACTGCTTGCTGTTGCGTCGGCTAAATCGGTAATGGAGGTAACCTCAAAAATAGCCGTAGGATGTGCTTCCGCATGAAAGAAATCAGCGCTTTTCAAATGGGCTTGCAGGTCTTCTACCTTCTTATCGGCTTCTGTTACTGAAGCAGGATCTACCCAAAGGGAATTTACGTCAATTGTAAATGTTCCGGCAGTAACCTGATCGCCGTCAACCGTCAGTTCGCCGGATTGGATGTTGAGTGTGCCCCACCGCGGTGCAAATCCGCCTTTATGGTACGCCTTCCAGTTTACGTTGCTGCTGTCCAGGTTGAGCGCATACGTAGCACCCTGGCCTTCTGCAACGGCTTGCTTGGAATCGGTAGTCGCTTTGTCTGCACCGGGGTTGTTGCAGGAAAGGGCAAAACATGCAGCTCCTACAAAAAGTAATGTGTTTAAATGCTTCATTGTGTTTTCTGATGATTAAAATTTCCGCAAAAATCGGCAATTCCATTTAATTGTTTAAACATCTTTTTGTAATTTTATTAGTTCATTTCCACTCACCGGTTCTGTTTCATCCGCCCGGAAATGTCATCCAGCATAATCGAAATGGGAAAATACAACCTTCCGAACTGGCCGTCCGAAGGTCAACGGCAGACCCTTCGGGCGGCCATTGGAAGTCTTTCGAGTAATGTTCGGGAGTTCTTCGAGGTAGCTTCGAGGCGTGTTCGACTGTTGTTCGACCCTGCTTCGGGACTCGTTCGACACGGCTTCGACTCCGCTTCGACCGCGCTTCGGGGCTCCTCGCAGTGCAATCCGTTGCGTTCCGAATAGCTTCGGAAGATTCCCGAAGAAGTCCCGAATGAATCCCGAAGCAAGGTCGAAGCCGGCTGCACCGGTACGCGAACAGCGTTGAACCGTTATCCTTCTCGATGCCGCGGTTAATTCTGCCTTTTAAGGTATTTCGTCAATATCACAATCAGCTGCCCTTCCACGCGTCCCTCCACCTGCTCTGGATTGTCTTCCACTAAGCGAATGTTTTTGACCACGGTGCCCAGCTTAGCGCTGATGGCGCTGCCCTTCACATCCAGGGTTTTGGTAATCACCACGGAATCGCCATTTTGCAGCACATTGCCATAATTGTCTTTATGCACAACCGCGTCTGGCCGGTCGGCAGGATCTTCTCCATCCTTTGCCCACGCCAGTGTTTCATCATCCAGGTAAAGCATATCCAGGTTATCGGCCGCCCAGCTTTCGCCGCGCAACCGGTTCAGCATGCGCCACGCCAGCACCTGTATGGCCGGAACTTCGCTCCACATGGTTTCCGACAAAAAATGCCAGTAATGGTCTACCATCGGCGTATCGTTGTCGATTTGCATTCGGCACGACTGGCAAATGGCTACTTCATTATCGGAATAACGGTCGGGAAGTACATGATAGGTCGCAATGTCCGCGGCCGAACCGCATAATTCGCACTTCCCACCACTTCTCTCGTTTAATTTCGCATTCATGCTACAGGTTCATTTATTTGAGGCGCAAACTTAGCTAAATCCGCTTTAAGCGGCAAGACCGGTCGCGTGGGGGGCGTGGGCACTGTTCCCCAACGGACAACGAGTGTTCGAAAATGAACGCTTATTTTTTCACTATAAAAATAAAATACACTCATTATAAGTTATTTATATTTTTGGTGCAGTTCATGTAATCCACTTCCGGTCGATGCAACGATGCGAATCCGGTGCCGTCTTTTAACGTGGTTGGCAAAAAACGGACCGACTTGACGGAAAGGACATCACCGAACGGGGCCGACGGTAAGGCTAACATTAAGGGTTTAAAACATGATCAAAACCTATTTCAAAATTGCCTGGAGGAATCTGGCAAAAAACAAAAAATCGGCTATCATCAATGTCGCCGGACTGGCGCTTGGTATGGCGGTATTCATCCTTATTGCTTTGTGGGTGTGGGACGAATTATCTTTTGATAAATACCACAAAAACTACGATGACATTGGTCAGGTAGTGCAAACGCAGACCTGGAACGGAAAAGAGGAATCCGGCGTGGCAGTCCCCTTCCCACTGGGCGAAGAGTTGCGTACCAATTATGGCGACCAGTTCAAATACGTGGTCATGGCATCCTGGGAGGGTGAACGCGTCTTGTCCTACGGCGACAAAAACCTGTCACAAAACGGCATCTACATTGATACCGATGGCCCCGCAATGCTAACGCTTGACATCCTCAAAGGAAGCATCGATGGCCTGACCGACCCCAACAGCATCATGCTTTCCGCTTCAACGGCAAAAGCATTCTTTGGCGATCAGGACCCCATCAATCAACTGATGAAGATCAACCAGCAGCTACCGGTTAAGGTAACGGCAGTATACGCGGATCTTCCTTCCAACACCACCTTTGCCAACATAAAATTCATGGCTCCCTGGGCCTTGTACATTACTTCAGAGTCGTGGATCAGTTACGCAAAAACGGAATGGGGCAATAATTCTTTTCAGGCGTTTGCGCAGATTAACGACCACACCGATTTCGCAACCGTTAGCCGTAACATCGCAGATGCCAAGCTGAACCGCGTATCGGACGATGCTAAGAAATTCAATGCGCAGCTCACATTACACCCGATGCGCGACTGGCATCTTCGCAACAAATGGGAGAATGGGCAAGTGGTAGGCGGTCTGATCGAATATGTCAACTTATTCAGCATCATCGGTGTTTTTGTGCTGTTGCTGGCGTGTATCAACTTCATGAATCTCAGTACTGCACGTTCCGAAAAACGGGCGAAGGAAGTGGGCATCCGCAAAACCGTGGGCTCACCCCGGCAACAGCTGATCGCCCAATTTCTGAGTGAATCGGTATTAGTTGCCTGTATTGCTTTTCTTTTTGCTGTATTACTGGCTGCTGTGCTACTGCCTTGGTTCAACCAGGTGGCCGGGAAAAAACTGGAAATTCTCTGGACCAATGGCTGGTTCTGGGGTATCGGCTTCCTTTTCTCATTGCTTACCGGCCTGCTTGCAGGTAGCTACCCGGCCTTTTACCTATCGTCGTTCAACCCGCTCACTGTACTTAAGGGCACCTTCCGGATCGGCCGGCTGGCGGGGTTGCCCCGCAAAATACTGGTAGTCGTCCAGTTTTCAGTTTCCGTGGCATTGATCATCGGTACAATCGTGGTGTTCCGGCAAATCCGGTACACGAAGGATCGCCCGGTCGGGTATGACCGCGACCGCCTGATGATGGTAGAAATGAAAACATCGGATTTTTACGGGAAATTTGACGTGCTGCGTACCCAGCTCAAAGAAAAAGGCGCTGTCGAAGAGCTGTCCGAGTCGTCCAGTCCGCTGACTGCCGTATGGTCGAACCAGGGCGGGATTACCTGGCCCGGCAAAGATCCGGCACTGCAAACGGATTTTGCATCCATCTGGGTGACGCATGAATTCGGGGAAACGGTCGACTGGCAGATCAGGGAGGGACGTGATTTCTCCCGTGAATTCGGCACCGACAGCACCGCGGTTATCCTTAACGAAGCCGCCGTGAAATTCATGGGGGTACAGCACCCTGTGGGCACTACGCTGACGTGGAATAATAAAGACTACCACATTGTCGGCGTAGTCAGCGACCTGATTATGGACTCGCCCTTTCGCCCGGTAAAGCAGACCATCTACTTCATGAACTATGAAATGGTGAATTGGATAAATTTAAAACTCAACACACAGAAAAGCACCCAGGAATGCATTGCACTGATTGAGGAGGTTTTCAGCGATGTCATTCCCAATGCCCCCTTTGAATATCAATTTGCGGATGACGAATACGCAGCCAAATTTGCACAGGAGGAACGTGTGGGCAAACTGGCTACGTTCTTTGCCGGACTGGCCATCGTCATCAGCTGCCTGGGGATTTTCGGGCTTGCATCTTTTGTCGCCGAACAGCGCACCAAGGAAATCGGGATACGGAAGGTCGTAGGAGCCAGTATATTCCAGTTGTGGCGGCTGCTTTCCACAAATTTTGTTATACTCGTACTGATCTCGTGTTTTGTGGCAAGCCCGATAGCCTATTATTTTCTGGATAACTGGCTGCAGAATTACGAATATCGATCGACCATCCCCTGGTGGGCATTTGCCGCGGCAATAGGCGGCGCACTGCTCATTACGATGATTATTGTAAGTCTACAGACGGTCAGGGCAGCGAGAATAAATCCGGTCGAATCTTTACGCGACGAATAAGCGTGTAATAGCGGGATCCCTAAGAATTTCGGGATAGGTTCACCGTAGGGTGAGCAGCAGACAGCCAGTACATTACAAATAAACAACATGATCGAATTAAAAAACATCTTCAAATGGTACAAGGTTGGGGGAAACCGGACCTTCGTACTCAAAGACATTAACCTACGCATCGCCGCAGGCGAATTTGTATCCATTATGGGTCCTTCGGGTTCCGGCAAATCCACACTGCTTCACATCCTGGGGCTGCTTGATGAGCCGGATGAAGGTGAATACATCTTTCTGGACGAAAATGTGCTCGGACTAAAGGAAAAGCAGCGATCAGCGCTATATAAACAGCACATCGGCTTCGTGTTTCAGGCTTATCACCTCATTGACGAGCTTACCGTATACGAGAATATTGAAACGCCATTGATCTATAAAAACTTCAAAAGCGGTGAACGAAAAGCCATCGTGGCTGAAATGCTCGACCGTTTTGGTATCGTAGGCAAAAAGGACCTGTTCCCCACGCAGCTTTCCGGCGGCCAGCAGCAGCTGGTGGGCATTGCCCGGGCACTGGCCATTAAACCCAGATTGCTGCTGGCGGATGAGCCTACCGGCAACCTCAACTCCAAGCAGGGTGAAAGCATCATGGAGTTGTTTAAGCAGCTTAATGAAGAAGACGGGGTAACCATCATTCAGGTGACGCACTCCGAAAAGAATGCCGAATACGGCAACCGGATCATTGAATTACTGGATGGGCAGCTGGTTAGTTAGTTTCGTCGGCTGATCCATCGGCGGCAGCACCCCGGCCACGGGCATCCAGAAACAGTCCCGCAGGTGTGCGGTTCTGGGAGAATCCATCGACCACCGCATTGGGTGCCACGTTGCCGCTGTCGTCCAGATTGAATCGCAGCACAGCCCCATTCCCGCCGGCATCGGCAACATAGATCGATTGCTTGCCTTCCCGCGGATCGATAGCCACATCAACGGGAGAAATCAACCCGGTTCGGGTTCCCCTAAGCACCCGGGTGGGTGTCACTGTTGCAGAAGGTTCTGATAGCAGTGCCTTGGCGTTTTCAATCACATAAATTCCACCGTCCGTACCGGATGCGCCATAGTCTGCCAGCACCAGCAGGTCAAGTTCCTCGGAAAATGCAATACCCCGTATACTGGTTGAACCTTCCACCGTCAGCGTGGAAAGCGGTGAAAAGTTTTCTTCAAGGGAGTCTGTCTTCGAAAGGTTACCGTACATGGATACCCCCCCGTTCAGGCCGGTGCGGGCCACCAGCAGGCTATCCTTCCACATGGCCAGCCCCCAAGGGCGCATATCTCCCAGTCGGAATACTTTGCTGGGCCTAGCGTAACCATTCCGGTTCAACGGCTGGAAAAAGGCATAAATCGAGGTCGGATTCACGTTGTTAACAACGTACAGGTATTGCGAGGTGTTATGATACCAAAGGCCACGCATGGCCGTCAGCTCCCGGAAGCCGATATTACCCGATCCCTGCGGGATGCCTAAGTCGCTTACCGTCATGATACGGATGATGGTATCCTGCGCCGATGCCTGGAAAACACGTCCGGCAAAGGGATTAAAATGCACGCCCCTGCCACCCTTTACACTGGCATCGTAATCGATCGACACCTCCATTTCTGTTGTATCTGCCGGGTCTATGATACTCAGGTTCTTAAACGGTTCCAGCGTTTCGTCGGGTTGGTAATTCTCAAAGGATACATACAAGCGGGATATTGGCCGCTGCGGCAGCACCGGCTCGTCATCGTTGCGCATACATCCGCCAAAAATCGCCAGCACGGGGAGCATCACCAGCAGAAAACCAATCGATTTCTTCATGCAAAGGTATTTTTGCAAACTTAGCCAAACCTCCTTTGATATGCAAGTGCCCCAAAACCGCAAATGGGATGATTGAGCGCCGTCGCTTGGGATATAATTTCCCTGTGTTGCCCGGGACGTCGCAGGGGGACGCGAAAAATCCCCGGATGAATTCGCAAATTCCAACGATTATACCTTGCAATATTTTCAGTAATATTGCAGGGTGAAACAAGGAAGGTTCAAGATGACTGATACCGCATTTACCCGAGAAAAACTGGAGCTGCCAAACGGCGAAAAAAAACTATTGCTCCACTCCTGCTGCGCCCCCTGTTCGGGCGAGGTAATGGAGGCACTGATTGCTTCGGAGATTGATTTTACCATTTATTTTTACAACCCGAACATCCACCCCCGCAAGGAATATGACCTGCGTAAGGAAGAAAATATCCGGTTCGCCGAAAAATACAACATCCCGTTTGTGGACGCGGACTACGATGCGGATAACTGGTACGCCCGCGCCAAGGGGATGGAACATGAACCCGAGCGCGGGATCCGTTGCACGATGTGTTTTGACATGCGCTTTGAGCGCACAGCACTGTATGCCCACGAAAACGGCTTTCCGGTGATCACCAGTTCACTTGGGATTTCCCGCTGGAAAAATTTCGACCAGATCAACGACTGCGGATTACGGGCTGCAGCGCATTATCCGGGCATCAGCTACTGGACCTACAATTGGCGCAAAAAGGGAGGTTCCTCGCGGATGCTTGAAATCAGCAAGCGCGAGAAATTTTACATGCAGGAATATTGCGGATGCGCCTATTCGCTGCGCGACACGAACCATTGGCGGCTCGAAAACGGTCGTGAGCGGATTGAACTTGGCAAGCAGTATTACGGAGAAGAATAGACGGGTGTACCCCGCTTTACTTCACTGCTGCCAATGCTGCGTCATAGTTCGGTTCCTGTGCGATTTCGGGCACCTGTTCGGTATACACCACATTGCCCGACGGGTCAATAACCACCACCGCGCGGCTTAACAGGCCTTTCATGGGGCCGTCGGCAATCTCGACACCGTATTGGCGGCCAAAGTCCGAGCGGAAATCAGATAGCATCACTACGCGGTCAATCCCTTCCGCTCCGCAGAATTGGGACTGCGCAAAAGGCAGGTCCTTGGAGATACAGAGTACCACCGTATTGGGCAGATTAGCCGCATCTTCATTAAATTTCCGGACCGAAGCAGCGCATACACCGGTGTTAATACTGGGGAAAATGTTTAAAACCACGTATTTACCGCTAAAATCACTCAGTTTTTTATCGGACAGATCAACAGCAGTCAGCGTCAGGTCCACCGCTGCTGTTCCAACGGCGGGTAATTTTCCAACCGTGTGAATCGGTTGTCCTTTTAATGTAATGGTTGTCATGTTCATCCTAGTTGATAAGGCGGCAATAGCGGCAGTATCCTGCGCATAACTACAGGAAATGTACAGCATGGCAGCACACAGTAGAAAAATGGGTTTCATCGAAAACGTGTTACGAGCAAACAAGTTTAGCATTTTAGATCGGTATTCCAATGCGTCGCTCATTTTTGCCCTTTTTCAGGGACAACACGTGTGCTTCAAAAAAAGTTTTATATCTCCTATTTTATATTTACCTTTGCAGGCTCAATTGTGGGATAGTGAAGTACCTGAAAAAATATCGGATCCCCTTTTCGGGGCTGGGGTTGGGCTCACACGATTTTGAGTTTGACATTGACCGTGCGTTCTTTGATTGTTATGAATACTCGATCGTAAAAGACGGTAATCTACGGGTACAGGTTAACTTACTCAAACAGGAGAACATGATGGTGCTGCAGTTTCACATCACCGGGACGGTTTCCCTGCAATGTGATGTGTGCCTGGCCGATTTCCCGGCGAAGACCGATATTCAGGAACGGGTTATCGTTAAATTTACGGACGAAGACCTGTCGGAAAACACGGATGAGATCATCGTGCTTTCCAAGCATGAGCATGAACTGGATATTGCGGGGCTGCTGTATGAATTCATCAACGTATCCGTACCGCACTACAGCAAGTGCAGCGAGCAGGGCGACAACATCACATGTGACCCGGAGGTACTCGCCAAATTAAATGGCCTGGCAGCAAGTCAAAACCAGGAAGAAGAAACTAGTAAACAAACAGACCCCCGTTGGGAGGCATTGAAGCATATAAAATACAATTAAATAACAATACGAGATGGCACATCCAAAACGTAAGACATCCAAATCACGGAGAGACAAAAGAAGAACACATTATAAAGCGGAACGCCCCAGCTTGACCACTTGCAAGGAGACCGGTGCAGTGCACCTGCCCCATCGCGCATATTTGGTAGATGGTAACCTGTATTACAACGGCAAACTGATTATCGAAAACACCACCAGCGCCTAAGTTGATCTTTCAAAAAATTGAACATCCCATAACGTGTAACTAATTTTTTATGCGTTACTTTGGGGTGTTTTTGCGTATTATTGGATTGAAAAACAATAACGGATGAAGATCGGTTTAGATATATTGGGTGGTGACTTTGCGCCGGAAGCAACAATACAGGGAGCCATCCTGGCATCAAAACAATTAGCCGACGGTCAACAGCTCGTGCTTATCGGCGACGAGCAGATTGCTAAACAACACATCGAACAAGCAGGGGGAAATCCTGCTTTTTTTGAATACGTCCATGCGCCCGACCAGATCGGGATGAATGAACACCCGACCAAAGCCATCGCCCAAAAACCCAATTCAAGTATCAGCGTGGGATTCCAGCTGCTTAAAACGGGTGCGATCGACTCCTTTGCTTCCGCCGGAAATACCGGCGCCATGCTGGTAGGTGCGGTGTTCAGCGTCAAAACCATTCCGGGCGTTATCCGGCCGGCCATTGCCACAAATGTCCCTAAGATCAAACAGGGATTCGGCATCCTGCTGGATGTTGGAGCCAATGCCGACTGCAAGCCTGAAATGCTTCCGCAGTTCGGACTGCTGGGCAGCCTGTTTGCCGAGCACGTGTATGGTATCCAGTCGCCTGCCGTGGGATTGCTCAACATCGGCGAAGAAGAGGAGAAAGGGAATATGCTTACATTGGGGGCGTACCCTTTAATGAAAGACAACAAACGCATCAATTTTATTGGTAATGTAGAAAGCCGCGAACTGTTCAGCGAAAAAGCCGACGTGGTGGTCTGCGACGGGTTCGCGGGCAACGTGGTGCTTAAGCTGGCGGAATCGTTTTATATGCTGACCCGGAAAAAAGGTTTCAGTGATTCTTTTTTCGATCGGTTCAACTATGAACAATACGGCGGAAGCCCGGTACTGGGAGTGAATGCTCCTGTTATCATCGGACACGGGATTTCAAGTCCGGAAGCTATCAAAAACATGGTTTTGCTCTCCAAAAACATGATTGAGTCCGATATTATTGAAAAAATCAAATCCGCTTTCAACTAAAACTATGTCAAAAATTCACGCTGCCATTACGGCTGTAAACGGGTATGTGCCTGATTATATTCTCACCAACCAGGAACTGGAAACCATGGTCGATACCAACGACGAATGGATTACAACCCGTACCGGCATCAAAGAACGCCGGATACTGAAAGGTGAGGGCAAGGCTACATCCGACATGGCGGTACCCGCAGTAAAGGGGTTACTGGAAAAAAGGGGTATCGGCGCCGAAGAAATTGACCTGATCGTTTTCTGTACCTGTACGCCGGATATGCCCTTTCCTTCGACGGCTAATATACTGGCTGATAAAATAGGCGCCGTTAATGCCTGGGGATTTGATCTGCAGGCCGCATGCTCGGGGTTTATTTACGGATTAACCACCGGTGCCCAGTTCATCGAATCGGGCATGCACAAAAAAGTACTCGTGGTGGGTGGCGACAAAATGTCGTCCATCATCAATTATAAAGACCGTACAACCTGCATCATCTTTGGCGACGGGTGCGGCGCTGTGCTGCTGGAACCGAACACCGAAGGACTCGGCGTGATGGACTCCATCCTGAAGAGCGATGGGTCGGGCTGCCCTTACCTTAACATCAAGGCGGGCGGATCACTCCATCCTGCGTCGCATGAAACGGTCGACGCTGGTATGCACTACGCTTATCAGGAAGGCCGCACGGTATTTAAGTTCGCTGTAACCAACATGGCCGATGTGGCCGCGGAAATCATGGAACGCAACCGCCTTACAGCCGATGATGTTACGTGGCTGGTGCCGCACCAGGCAAATAAGCGCATCATCGATGCAACCGCGGAACGCATGGGACTGGATGAAGACAAAGTGATGGTCAATATCCAGCGCTATGGCAACACCACGGCGGGCACAATACCACTCTGCCTGTGGGAATGGGAAGACCAGCTTAAAAAGGGAGATACCCTCATCCTGGCCGCATTCGGCGGAGGGTTCACCTGGGGAGCGGTTTACCTGAAATGGGCCTATGGAGCCTGATCGAGGTAAACGGGGAGGGCCCAACACCTCCCGAAAAGCCTATTGCAATGGAAAATAAATCCGGTATTTATTGTTGAATAACGGATTAGATTAATATTTTTGAGTTATTATCAAACCTGCTGAATAATGAGTATGGACATCAAACAGATTCAAGATCTGATCAAATTTGTCGCCAAGTCAGGCGTCAATGAAGTAGCTATCGAAGAGAAGGATTTCAAGATTACAATAAAAACAAACAAAGAGCCGACTTATGTTACGGCTACAATCCCCACTGCTGCCGCCCTGCCACAGCAGGTTGCAGCCCCTGTTTCGGAGCCGGCAGCCGTAGCACAGGCTGACAGCACCCCGGTAAAGGAAGACCTGTCCAATTACGTGACTATCAAATCACCGATGATCGGTACGTTTTACCGTGCAGCCGGACCGGATAAACCGTCATTTGCCAATGTTGGCGATGACATCAGCGTAGGTAAAGTCGTTTGCATTATCGAAGCCATGAAGCTCTTCAATGAAATTGAATCGGAAGTTTCCGGAAGAATTGTGAAGGTGCTGGTTGACGACGCCCAGCCGGTGGAATACGATCAGCCGCTGTTTTTGGTTGAACCGAAATAAGGTTACACTTGCTAAAACCATTTTCATAGGACAGGCGCCAAATGGGTCTGTACTGATTTATCGCTAAATACATGTTCAAAAAGATACTAATAGCCAACAGGGGTGAAATTGCATTGCGCATTATCCGCACTTGCCGCGAAATGGGTATCAAAAGCGTAGCCGTATACTCCACGGCCGACCGTGATAGCCTGCATGTGCGCTTCGCCGACGAGGCCGTCTGCATCGGCCCGCCGCCAAGCAAGGACTCTTACCTCAACATACCCAATATTATTTCGGCGGCTGAGCTGACCAATGCCGACGCCATCCACCCGGGCTACGGATTCCTTTCGGAAAATGCCCGTTTCTCATCCATCTGCAACCAATACGGGATCAAATTTATCGGCGCAACGGCTGAGCAGATCGAACAGATGGGCGACAAGTCGTCCGCCAAGGAGACCATGAAGAAAGCCGGTGTACCAACCATTCCGGGTTCAGATGGCCTGGTAAAGGATATTGCTGCGGGCATCGCCATTGCCAACGAGATCGGCTACCCGGTGATATTAAAAGCCACGGCAGGCGGCGGTGGACGCGGCATGCGCATCGTGTGGAAAGATGAAGAATTTGAACCGGCCTGGGATTCTGCACGGCAGGAAGCAGGCGCCGCATTCGGCAACGACGGAATTTACCTTGAGAAATTCGTCGAAGACCCCCGGCATATCGAAATACAGGTGGTGGGCGACCAGTACGGAACGGTATGCCACCTGTCGGAACGCGACTGCTCCATCCAGCGGCGGCATCAGAAACTGATTGAAGAGGCACCTTCGCCATTCATCACGCCTGAACTGCGTAAAGCAATGGGCGAAGCCGCCATTAAGGGGGCTAAGGCCGTAAATTACGAAGGCGCGGGCACCATCGAATTTCTGGTAGACAAGCACCGCAATTTCTACTTCATGGAAATGAATACCCGTATCCAGGTGGAACATCCGGTTACGGAGGAGGTAATTAATTTTGACCTGATTAAGGAACAGATTAAGGTGGCAGCGGGCATCCCCATCTCGGGCACCAACTACGAGCCCACCATGCATGCCATCGAATGCCGCATCAACGCCGAGGATCCGTTTAATAATTTCCGGCCATCGCCTGGAAAAATAACCAATTTCCATTCGCCCGGCGGCCATGGTGTACGCCTAGATACCCACGCATATTCCGGATACGTGATTCCGCCTAATTACGATTCCATGATTGCCAAACTGATCTGTGTGGCACAAACCCGCGAAGAGGCAATAAGCACGATGGAACGGGCACTGAGCGAATTTATCATCGAAGGAGTGGAAACCACGATTCCGTTGCACCTCCGGTTGATGCGCGACCCGAATTTCAGAGCCGGCAATTTCACCACCAAATTTATGGAAACCTTTGATTTAAGTGAATAATACCGGATGCATCCGGAAAAAGGCGGGCTAATACGTTATCATGAGTAAATTGTCTGGAAAAAACCTGATCGATACCATTAAGCAGAAGGGAAAGAACCTGGAAGCTGAAATGTCTTTTTTTGACCACCTGGAAGTATTGCGCTGGCACTTGGTTCGCTCGGCCATCGCCGTGATGGTCTTCATGATCCTCGCCTTTGCATTCTATGATTTTATTTTCGACGATATCATCATGGGACCGAAAAGCGGTGATTTCTGGACGTACCGGATGATGTGTAAAATTGCCGAGGTGTTTAATACGCCCGGATTTTGCGTTACGGAAGTACCCGGCACCATTATCAATACCCAGATGGCCGGGCAGTTTATCATGCAGATCAACTCGTCGCTGATCATCGCACTGGTGCTCGGTTTTCCCTACCTGCTGTATGAAGTATGGCTGTTTGTGAAACCGGCCCTTACTGACGTTGAACGCAAGTCTGCCAGTGGTTTTGTGTTTTATGCAACCCTGCTGTTTGTCATCGGGGTATTGTTCGGATATTTCGTCGTTGTACCACTGGCGGTTAATTTCCTCGCCAATTTCTCCATCAGCGATGATATTTCCAACACCATTACGATTGACAATTACCTGTCGTTTGTAGCTACGCTGACACTGGGTTGCGGCATTGTGTTCGAGTTGCCGATTATCGTCTTTATCCTGTCGAAAATTGGCATACTTACTCCGCAGTTCATGCGGGCATCCCGGCGGTACGCCGTGGTGCTTATCCTGCTGATTGCGGCAATGATTACCCCTACCCCGGATATCATCACCATGCTGACCGTAAGTTTCCCGATGTTTTTACTCTATGAGTTAAGTATTGTCGTGGCGACCCGCGTGCATAAACGTAAAATGAAAGAAGACCTCGATTTTTATCGTGGTGAAGACAATTAATCCTTTAACAATGACAAAAGTGAAAACGGTGGCGATCGGTGGCGACCATGCGGGTTTTGATTACAAGACACAACTGGTACAGCACCTGGAAAAAGCGGGATATACGGTCAGTGATTTTGGTACAGCCAGTGCGGATTCGGTAGATTATCCCGACTTTGCCCATCCCGTAGCAACTGCAGTGGAAACCGGGACGTCCGAACTGGGAGTGCTGATCTGCGGCAGCGCAAATGGTGTGGCCATTACGGCCAATAAACACCAGGGCATCCGGGCGGCAATCTGCTGGCAGGAAGAGCTGGCTACGCTGGCACGCCAGCACAATGACGCGAATATCGTATGTATTCCGGCCCGGTTTATCGACATCGAATTGGCAAAATCCATCGTTGATCTGTTTCTGAGCACCGATTTTGAAGGTGGCCGGCATAGCAACCGCGTCCGCAAAATATCGTGCTGATCATAAACGCGATACGCAACAAAATACTGTCAATACATGAAAAGCTTACTGCCTTTACTTTTCCTCATTCCTGCGTGTTACGGATGTGTTATGGCGCAGGATCCGGCACAGCAATACGCTGCCGAAATTACCCCGGAAACAGCGAAAACACACCTTACCACGCTCGCTTCGGCCGCATTTGAAGGCCGTGGTACAGGCGAGGAAGGTGGCGATAAAGCAGCCGCCTACCTGGCGGAAGAGTTCCGGAAACTTGGGCTCACCGGACCGGTAGCCGGCTCGTACTACCAGCCTGTTGAGTTAACCAGGAATGTGGCTAAGGGCGAATTGCGGATCAATGGAACCGAATTTACCAACGGACGGGATTTTTACCTGATTGCTCCCGGACCTGAAACGACTGTCAACGCCCGGGAGATTGTCTTTATCGGCTACGGCATCAGTGATGCGAAGTATGACGACCTTAACGGCGTGGATATCGCAGGTAAGGTGGTGCTGGTCATCAATGACGGCGAACCTCTGGATGCGCGCGGCCGTTCCCTCGTCACGGGTACCGACGCGCCTTCTGAATGGGCCACCTCACGCACCAAAAGACTCCAGAACGTCCTATCGAAGAAACCCAAACTGGTATTGGCTGTATCAAACGGGCTTGCAGAGGCATTGACGCGTATGGGAGGGCAAACCACCCGGCCGCGCATTACGCTGGCAGAAGACCGCACGCAGCAAAACGCCGCCGCAACTGCAGTGGCCAACATCAGTACGGAAATGGCTGATGCCTTATTGCAGCAGGCCAATACCACCCTGAATACGTTAACCAAAAAAATTACACGCCGGAAAAAAAGCCAGTCTGCCACCTTCGCGGTAACGGATTTCAGTGCTACTTTCGGGTCGTCCTCCGAACCTTTCACTTCCAATAATGTATTGGGTTATCTCGAAGGGACGGACCTGAAGAATGAGCTGCTGGTGATCTCTGCGCATTACGACCACGAGGGCAACCAGGACGGCGAGATCTTTTTCGGTGCCGACGACAATGCATCAGGCACCACCGGCGTATTGGAAGTAGCCCGCGCTTTTGCCAAGGCCAAAGCGGAAGGACACGGACCGCGCCGGAGCATTCTCTTTATTGGATTTACTGCTGAAGAAAAAGGGTTGCTGGGATCCAATTACTACGGACAGCATCCGGTTTTCCCATTGGAAAACACAGTCGTTAACCTCAATATGGACATGATCGGCCGAATAGACGACAAGCACCTCCAGGGGAATCATAATTATATCCATGTTATCGGAGCCGATAAGCTGAGCTCCGAGCTCCATGCCATCAATGAAAAGGCCAATGCTGCTTACACGCAAATGGAGCTGGATTACATGTACAACGACCCCCGGGATCCCATGCGGATTTACTACCGGTCGGATCAGTATAATTTTGCCAAGTACGGCATTCCGGTAATTTTCTATTTCAGCGGACTGCACCCCGATTATCATACACCTGCGGATACGCCGGATAAGATCAACTTTGAAATGCTGACCAAACGCGCAAAATTGGCTTTCTACACGGCCTGGGAAGTAGCCAACCGTGACAACCGGCTGGTGGTGGATTCCAACAAGCAGTAATTATGGGGCAACCCATTGCATGAGGATCGCGGATAGGTAGCCGCCATACGTTCCAATGGCATACCCCAGTACGGCCATAACTACGCCGATCGGCACCAGCGCTGGATGAAATGCCCCTGCGGCAACCGATGCGGAAGCAACGCCTCCAATATTACTCATGCTGCCTACCGCAAAGAAGAAGAATGGCGCACGGATGAGCTTCGCCACGACGACCATAATAATTACATGGAACAGCAGCCAGGTAACGCCGACAAAGAATAATGCGGGGTTGTCCAATACGGCAAAAATATTGATCTGCATGCCAATCGTGGCAATCAACACGTAAAGAAAGACAGTTGCCAACCGCGAGGCACCGACCTGTTCCAATCGACGGGCTTTGGTAAACGACAATCCGATACCCATTAATGTCGCCAGGAAAATAAGCCAGAAGAAACTAGATGTTAGGCTAAACCGATCGAGCTGCGGTGCATTCTCCGCAATGTAAGTTGCGATCGGCCCCGATAGCAGATGTGAAATCCCCGTTACGCCGAAGGCCACACCCAACATAATAATGTAATCCTTGGTTTCAGGGGTTTTATCATTCGCCCCACGAAACGCCTCCATACGTGTGGTCAATTCCTCTACCTCATTGCCTTCTACTTTAAAATAGCGATCAAGTCGTTTATGCTTGTCGGCGCCGTAAAGTATTAGCGCCATCCATCCGTACGCCACAAACACATCCACGGCCACTACTGCGGCAAAGATTTCGGGGGGTGGTTCAAAAATACGGAACAGGGCGGCTTGGTTGGCCCCGCCGCCGATCCACGAACCCGCCAATGTAGCCAGGCCTCTCCATACCTCTCCACCCACTACCTGCGGGGCAAACAGCGAAAAAATCCAGACAGCGAGCGGGCCGCCCAGGATAATACCGATCATGCCGGCGAAAAAAAGCAGGCCCATTTTTTTACGGAGCTTCCAGATTTCCCCGAAATTCATATTCAGCGTAAATAATACGAGACATGCCGGCAGCAGGTAATTCGAGCTCATGTCATACAACTGCGAATCGCTTCCGGATATCACGCCGAATGAGTTAAACAGACCGGGCACGAAATAACAGAGCAGCAACGGGGGCAGAATCGAATAAAACTTTTTTAACCCCGGGTGGTTACTGTTAGCAGTATAGAAGATAATGGCTAATATGACCATTAACAATCCAAATATGCCGCCATCCTGTTGAATCCAGGCGGTGTTCGTTACGGTTTCATCCATGGTTTATCAGCTAAATGCATTTGGGTTTATATACCAAAGGTAATAAAAAGGGATAAGTATAAAATTATTTACTTTTGCGTAATAACGGAAACGCACCAATCTCAACGACCATGAATACAATTCATCTCCCCCGGATAGCCTCAAAAAATATATTTTTCATTGGTGCGGCAATGACCTGCCTTTATGGCTGCGCGGCTGCGCAATCCGACGAAACAGCTTACTTCCGCGACGTGACGGCTACTCATGTGCCTGCCGATCCGGACGCCCACGCGCTGGATGCAGCGCTGGCTGATGTGGATAACGATGGCGACCTGGATGTGATCCTGGCACTGGAGGCCGCACCCAACCGCCTGTATATAAACAATGGAAATGGAACGCTGACTTGGAAAAAGGGAGCTTTCACCGAGGTATCCCACGATATGGAGCATATCCGGGTTGCGGACTTGGATAATGACGGTATCCTCGATTGCATCTTCGTTGCCGAGGATGACCAGAACCACGAATATTACCTGGGCAATGGCGATGGTACCTTCCGCGATGTAAGCGACAGGTTACCTGCCAAAAGCGAAGGAAATGGACTCGACGTGGGCGACGTGAATGGTGATGGCCTGCCGGATATCGTCGTTGGAAATTCGGGGGCGGCTGCCCGGAATTTCCTCTGGATCAACGACCCTGACCGACCGGGTTACTTCATCGACCGAACGAACACACACCTGCCCGCGGTCGACGACCAGACGCAGAGCATTAAACTTGCGGACCTGGACGGTGACGGCGATCTGGATATGGTAATCGGCAATGAAGTACCTCCCAACCGGCTGCTGCTCAACGATGGCCAGGGTCGCTTCACCGAACACGCCGATCAGTTGGACTTACCCACATCCCTGCATACGCGTGAAGTACTCGTTTTTGATGTCGACAATGATGGGGACCTGGATATCGTATTTGCCAACCTGACCAGCAATGGTGGGGAGCGTGATAAGGATCCGCGGACACGGTTGTTGCTTAATGATGGTAATGCCCGCTTTACCGATGTAACCGAATCGCAACTGCCCGAGAATACCTTTTCCACTTACGCAGCTGCACCTTTTGATATTGACCGGGACGGACATCCAGACCTGTTGCTGAGTGCGATGAAAATTCCGCCGTTCGAAGCCATGCAGGTACACGCCTACCGTAACGACGGCAAGGGAAATTTCACCGATGTAACCGGCGAGGTAATTCCCAAAACCACCGTAGGAAGAAGCTGGGGGATTGCCGTCGGCGATCTGAACGGTGATGGGCTGCCGGATGTCTTTATTGGCGGCTGGGGTTCCCAAGCCAGGTTGCTGTTGGCCAGGTAATCACGCTGCACGGCCGGGAAAAACAGCCGGAATTGCACGAATTGCACGGACATTGGCCGGACGGAAGCACTTTCGACCTGGATGTTAGTTGATTGTGTATTTTTCCTGATATTCCGTACTTTTGTAGCCGATTAAACATTAAACGCCGTTTGCAGCGGTATCAATGAACTCATGAAAAAATACCAGACCCTGCTGTATTATTGCTACAGCCCGATTGCCCATGCGGAACAGTTTGCCGCGGATCACCTCTTATTCTGTCAATCCCTCAACCTGGTCGGCCGGATTATTGTTGCCGACGAAGGCCTGAATGGTACGGTTTCCGGTACCCCCGAAGCGTGCCGTACGTATATGGATGCGATACATGCCGACGAGCGGTTCGCACATACAGACTTCAAGATTGACGAGGTTGACCAGCCGTCATTCATTAAAATGCACTGTCGTTACAAACCGGAGATTGTGCATTCCGGACTACGCGACCCGAAAGTCATTGACCCCAATACGGAAACAGGCAAACACCTGGAGCCTGCTGAATTTATGGAGATGAAAGACCGTGATGACGTGATTGTGCTGGATGTACGCTCCAACTACGAACACCAGGTCGGTCGGTTTAAGAATGCCGTAACACTCGATATCGAAAACTTCCGTGAATTCCCCCAGAAGATCAATGAGCTTGCACAGTATCGGGATAAAAAAATCCTCACCTACTGTACCGGCGGAATTAAATGTGAAAAGGCCTCCGCACTGCTGCTGAAGGAAGGATTTAAGGACGTATATCAGCTGCATGGCGGCATTATCAAATATGGCAAGGAGGCCGGCGGAAAAGACTTTGACGGTAAATGCTATGTTTTTGATAACCGGGTAACCGTCGACGTGAACCACGTTAACCCAAAGGTTATTTCACAATGCCTGAACTGCGGGGCGCCGACCGACCGGATGATTAACTGCGCCAATCCGGAATGCAACGAGCACTTCACCCAATGCGAAGCCTGTGGGTGGAGCATGGAGGGGTGCTGTTCGGATACCTGTACAACGCATCCCAGGAAGCGCCCCTATGATGGTACGGGATATTATGTTAAACTGCCGCAGCCAGTCAATACGGAGAAACTCAGCAAGCGCAAACACAAACAACAGGCAATGCCGTCTTCATCGCTTTAACCCACCACTACATACGATGCGCGCCCTCTTGGTCATTCTGATGCTATGTGCATCAAACGTGTTTATGACATTGGCCTGGTATGGCCATCTGCGTTTTAAGGACATGGAATGGGGTAAAAGCCTCGGGCTCTTCGCGATTATTCTCATCAGCTGGGCAATCGCACTGGTGGAATATACTTTTCAGGTTCCGGCCAATCGGCTGGGCTTCCGCGGAAACGGCGGGCCGTTTAGTCTTATGCAGCTCAAAATCGTGCAGGAGGCGCTTTCCATCGGGATTTTTCTGGTATTTGCCCTACTGTTATTCAAGACGGAACGGATCGCTTGGAATCATGCCGTCGCCTTTGCGCTTATTATACTGGCTGTGTTTTTTGCTTTTCTGAAGAAGTGATTTTATCGTCACCGGTAAAACGCCATTTCAGGTAATTGATGTTTTTGTCGCTGGCAAGGTATTTCCGTTCATAATAGGTTTTGATCGCGAGCACCTCATCAACAAAGCCGGAATGGTAAAGGTCCGTCGTTTGCACTAATGGCTCCAACCCAAGCTCGGTTAACTTTTCCAGTGTGTATGCATGCAGCCCATCGTTGTCGGTTTTTAGGTGCATGTCTGCGCCGGGGCGGAGCACCTGCTGGTACCGTGCCAAAAAAGGCGGAGCCGTCAGTCGCTTTTTTTCCCGGCTTTGCTGCGGCTGTGGATCAGGGAACGTAATCCAGATTTCATCCACCTCCCCGCGATCGAAATAGTCGAGCAGCGTTTCAATCTGAATACGGAGAAACGCGACATTTGGAATGTGTTCTTCCAGCGCCGTCTTCGCGCCGCGCCAGATGCGGTTGCCTTTGTAATCAACGCCGATGAAATTTTTCTCGGGGAACAGCTTTGCCATATTCACGGTGTACTCGCCCTTACCGCAGGCCAATTCAAGCACCAGGGGATTTGCATTGCCAAAGTAACCGGATGCCCACTGGCCCTTTAATTCCCTGCCTTCGTCCAGCTGAAAGACATTGCCAAACGAATTAATTTCTGCAAACTTGCGTAATTTGTCCTTTCCCATAAATATGGCGCAAAAATAGGCTTATATTCCGGCTAAAAAAAGTTTTCCCGCCGACGTTGCCGTGCGCACTTTTTCGGGTCGCGTATACCGAACAAATTGGCTATTTTTGTATCAAAAGGGTACTTGTGGAAAAAGAGGCTAAAATATACATCGCGGGCCATCGGGGTATGGTTGGTTCGGCTATCCATCGAAAATTAAGTGGAATGGGATTCCGCAATTTCGTTCTGCGTACCTCTGCAGAACTGGATCTGCGCGACCAGCAGGCCGTTGCCGGATTCTTCGCCATGGAAAAGCCGGATTACGTGTTCCTGGCGGCGGCCAAAGTGGGTGGTATATGGGCAAATAACACCTACCGGGCAGATTTCCTCTATGAAAACCTGGCCATCCAGAACAATGTCATCCATGAATCATATGTCCAGGGTGTCAGAAAATTACTATTTCTGGGTTCCAGCTGTATCTATCCGAAGTTCGCCCCCCAGCCGATCCGGGAAGAGTACCTGTTAACCGGATTGCTAGAGCCCACCAATGAGCCATATGCCATTGCCAAAATTGCCGGCATTAAGCTCTGCCAGGCCTACCACGATCAGTATGGCTGTAATTTTATATCGGTGATGCCTACAAACCTGTACGGTTATCAGGATAATTACCATCCCGAAAACGCGCACGTGCTACCCGCATTGATTCGGCGCTTCCACGAAGCAAAGCGCAGCAATCAGCCCAGCGTGACCATCTGGGGTACCGGCACGCCAAAACGCGAATTTCTTTTTTCGGACGACCTGGCAGATGCTTGTGTATTTTTGATGGAACGTTACGATAGCCCGGAGTTGATCAATATCGGGACGGGTGCCGACATCAGTATCCGCGAACTGGCACATATGATACAGGATATTGTGGGATATTCTGGCGACCTACTGTTTGACACGTCGAAGCCGGACGGGACGCCCCGCAAATTAATGGATGTGAGCAGACTGCATGAATTGGGATGGCATCATACAGTTGGCCTGAAAGCAGGCATTAAGCTGGCGTACAGCGACTTCCTGAAACGATTTGGCGATCAATAGGTTTCGCTGTCGGGTGGAATTCCGTAATCAGTATGCCTGGCCCTGCCTTTTTTTCGTTTCGCCGGTTGGATAAAATGCGTTACCTTATCAATTAGCCCGGCCAGCGTATCTTTGTTTAACACACTTGCCGCCTGCTGGGAAAGCAGTGTCACCAATGCCCGTTTAATGAATCCCGCCCTGCGTAGGAAAAAGCGGTTAAGGATTACCGGAAAACCGATCCGGAGCACCCTGGTGATCCAGTCTTCATCGCCTTTGCGTTTCGCAAAGACGCCCTTGGCCAGATCGACCCCCGGTACCCAGGAGATGGCCGACTTAATAAACCGGACAGGCGCCTCAATCTTCTCGTTGAATAGTATGTATTGATCGTTCAGATAACTCTCCTGTTCCCGGGCGAGTACTTTAAGCCGGTCTATTTCCAGCCGCAGATCCGCCAGGTTCTTAATTTTGCTTTCCTTGCTCATCGTCTTCGGTTATTTCATCATTCCATTTCTGCAGAAAACGCTTAATGGAGAGGTTCATAAATAGGCGTTCCAAGCGGCTTTCAACGAGTGAGACCAATATGATGAGCAATACGAAAATACCACCGGTGGCCAAAAATCCTAATGAAGAGCTGCCCAGCAGCTCACTCAGATAGAAACCAAGCGCCAAACTCAGAAAGAAAATGACGAAGATGGCAAAAACTGCTTTAATACCGTCGACGAGTAAGCTGGCGATAAGCCGCGAAGAACGCTCCACCAACCGGAGTTTGGCCAGCTTAAATCGCGTGTCAATGTATTCCTTGCTCTTTTGAAATACGCCCTTAATCGAAAACTTTTTATCCTCCATTTGCTTGGGTCAAGGTAGTACTGATTCAGATGATACGGGATGCTACGCGCTACTTAATCTGCATAGCATGCCCATGGAACAGCCCCGAAGAAACTATCGCTGCCTGTGCCACTCGTGGCATAGGGCCGAGCCCCTTTCTATATTCAGGCGTGCTCTTCCAGCGCCTCCTCAACGGTGTGCGCATTTTTGCTCAACTTGGTTTTCACCATCGCCAGCATCTTTTCTTTGAAATCATTCAGGTGATCCATTTGTTCCGCACTGCGTTCCTTCAATGCATCACCGAGGTCTTTTAATGAATCATTCAGTTTGTCACGCGTCTCAGATCCCTTGTCAGGTGCAAACAAAATTCCTAGTGCTGCTCCTGCAGCTAATCCGGCCAGCAATGCTGCTACTACTTTCGTGTTATCACTCATAACTTATTGTGTTTTGAATTGAATACAAGTCGTTTTTTATGTTTGATTCAGCATATCTCTTATACCTAACCACCGCATCGGTTAACACCGGGCTAGCTGACGGACGGCGTATGGCTTTTAAGACAGCTCCTTGCTAAATATACAAACAAATAAGCAAATCGTTTGCCAAAAAACGAAAAACATCGGCCCGTATCCGCATTTGTCTATGTGCCTGACGCATTAATCATTCGTGGCATAAATATTGCGTGCTGACAATATTACAGAAGAGAAATAATTTAAAAGTCCAAAGATGCGGGCATTGTTATTTACCTTATCTTTGTGGCGGAAAACCGTACGATTACACCATTTTATATGATAGACATTTACTTGGTCATTTTTTCTTTTTTGTTTTCGTGCGTGATCACGTTGTACGCGGTTCCTTCGATGATCAAACTGGCGTATCAGAAGCGCCTGTTTGATGATCCGGCACTCGAGGAACGGAAGATACACAAGTATCGTACGCCGAATCTGGGAGGAATTGCCGTATTGACGTCTTTCGCTTTTACCGCTTGCCTATGCATCTCCGGCAACCTCTTGCCTTATGCCAATTACATCTTTGCATCGGGTCTGCTCATTTTTTTGGTGGGCTTGAAAGACGACCTAGCTGCATTGAATCCTTATAAAAAATTCCTTGCCCAATCCATTACTGCGCTGATTGTTGTCTATTTCGCCGATATTCGGCTGACAAGCTTTTACGGGGTATTTGGCATTCAGGATATCCATCCCGTGGTCAGTTACCTGTTTTCGAGCTTGCTCATCGTATTTATCATCAATGCATTTAACCTCATTGATGGCATCAATGGATTGCTGGGCAGCGTAAGCGTGATTGTGAGCCTGACGTTCGGCTATGTTTTTTTCCGGATGGAGGAGCACGGCCTGGCGCTGCTTGCAATAAGCATGGCAGGTTCTATTTTAGGGTTTTTACGTTACAACGCTGGCCGGGCCCGTATTTTTATGGGGGATGCCGGTGCCTATACCATTGGGTTTATCATTTCCGTATTGGCTATCCAGTTTATTGAGCTGAACAAAGCGCAGGATGTCGGGCTGGCCGATTCATTTGTGCAGTCGGTGCCGGCGGTGGCTATCGCCATCCTCATTATTCCGATATTTGACACCCTGCGGGTAGTCGTAATCCGCCTATCTCAGGGTAAGTCGCCATTTATAGCCGACCGCAATCACCTGCATCACCGGCTGCTGGACACGGGTATGAATCATACGCAGGCCACGTTGGTGCTTTCGGGTTTCAATCTGCTGATTATCGGCTTCGCGTTATCTTTCCAGCATATTGGCACCGTTGAGTTACTGTTGTTTATTGGACTCATGGCGCTGCTCATGAATACAATGCTCTGGCTATATGATGTGCGGCAGGCCATTATGCAGTCCCAGGCGCAAGCAGCTGACGAAGCAGATAGTGAGAAAATCTATCAGTTACGTGATCATGCGCGTGAAATGGCGGAAGGAGCCCTGCAGCAATACGAAGAGAAACAGCACCAAAATTAAGCCAAGCGGCGCACAGCCCTGTTTCGTTTCCCCCGTTTTTTTCTTTTAGCCTTTTTTCCTTAGCTTTAGGGAAAATATCAGCTAAACCTATGCTTATTAAAACTTATGGGAGTGCCGTACAGGGCATTGAGGCCACTACGGTTTCCGTGGAAGTCCATATTTCCGCGGGAATTAAGTATTACATCGTCGGGCTGCCCGACAATGCCGTTAAGGAAAGTCTCCGCAGGGTTGAAAGTGCATTAACTGCATCCGGATTCCGGATGCCAAGGCAGAAGATTGTCATTAATCTCGCCCCTGCCGATATCCGCAAGGAAGGATCTGCGTACGACCTAGCCATTGCCATTGGCATACTGGCCGCTTCCGGCCAGCTTGTTTCCGATAAATTGGCGTCATTCCTCATATTGGGTGAGCTGTCGCTCGACGGCACCATACAGCCAATAAAGGGAGCGTTGCCCATTGCTATACAGGCCCGAGAGGACGGGTTCAAGGGCATGCTGTTACCCGAGGCTAATGCCCGTGAAGCCGCCGTGGTTAGCGACCTGGAGGTGTACGGCATGAAAAACATAAAAGCAGTAGCCGACTTCATCGCCGGTGCCAGCCGACCCGACCCGCTAGCCGTGGATAACGACTCCCTTTTTCTGAAAAAAACGGATCATTACGACAGTGACTTTGCCGATGTCAGGGGGCAGGAACACATCAAACGGGCGTTGGAAATTGCTGCTGCCGGCGGGCATAATGCCGTGCTGATCGGTCCGCCCGGATCAGGAAAAACAATGCTTGCCAAACGGCTGCCAACTATACTACCCCCGTTAAGTTTTGAAGAAGCACTGGAGACCACGAAAATACATTCGGTATCGGGTAAACTGACCGACACTACAGCGCTGATGACCGGTAGGCCATTCCGTTCGCCGCATCACACCATTAGTGACGTTGCGCTGGTAGGTGGCGGGGCCAATCCGCAGCCGGGGGAAATTTCGTTATCGCACAACGGCGTGCTTTTTCTGGACGAATTGCCCGAATTCAGGCGGGCCGTACTGGAAGTGCTGCGCCAGCCGCTGGAGTCGCGGCAGATCGCGATATCCCGCGCCCGCTTCGCAGTGGTGTATCCGGCGAGTTTTATGTTGATCGCGGCCATGAATCCCTGCCCATGCGGATTTCATAACCACCCGGAAAAAACATGCGTATGCCATCCCGGAATGGTACATAAATACCTGGGCCGGATATCCGGCCCTTTAATGGACCGTATCGATCTCCATATTGAAGTAACCCCGGTTGATTTCAATGCAATGACAACGCCACAAAAAACAGAAAAAAGTGCAACGATACGCGAGCGGGTTGTGTGTGCACGGAAAATACAGACACGGCGGTTCAGTGCTTATCCCCATATCCATTGCAATGCCCAGATGGGGTCGCGGCTGGTACGTGACATCTGCTCGATTGACAATGCCGGACAGGCGTTGCTGAAAACAGCTATGGAACGGCTGGGACTCTCGGCGAGAGCATACGACCGCATACTGAAAGTATCACGTACCATTGCCGACATGGCGGGAAGTGGAGGAATAACGACCGAACACCTGGCTGAAGCCATCCAGCTGCGCAGCCTTGACCGGGAGAACTGGGCAAATTAACAGTACTACCAGAAAATGGTATAAATAGCAACCAGCAATCCGGCGATGATTAACGAACCGGCGAGAAAAGCCGGGTGTACCTTAAACATATTGCGGTCTACCTGGAGTCCATTCGGCACGATACCCCGTCTGTTTTCCCACACACTGATCAGGTACATACCAATCACGCAGAATACAAAGACAAACCCCATCCGGTCAATAAACGGGATTTCATAAACACCCGAGCCGTTGGGTACCGCAAAACCATAAGGATATAAGAAGTCCAGGTTTACCCAGTCGGGGATAAACTTCAGGACCACCGATAGGGCAAAGCCACCTATTGTAGCAAAAAGGGCTGCATTGGAGGTTGTCTTCCGCCAAAAGAATCCAAGAATAAACATGGCAAAGATACCGGGCGATACGAAACCCGTATATTCCTGGATATACTGAAATCCACCCTTTTCAATCCCCAAGTGCGGGGCAATAATCACAGCCAACACCATGGTAAATACAATGGTAATCTTTCCAATATTGACGAGCTTTCGTTCGTCGGCTTCTTTATCAAACAATTTCTTATAAATGTCCAGTGAGAAAATCGTGGCTATGCTATTGGATTTTCCGGCCAATGAAGCAACAACCGCAGCAGTAAGCGCCGCAAAAGCCAGTCCCTTAAGGCCCACAGGGAGTAGGTTGAGCAATACAGGATAAGCCTTATCTGCGCGGACAATGCCGTTTACCAGCATATCCGCCTGGAAGAACCCTTCGCTATACAGCACCCATGCCGCGATACCGGGCAATACCACAATAACCGGCATCAGCATCTTCAGAAACGCGGCAAAGAGAATGCCGTTCCGCGCCGTCTTCAGGTCGGCACCCAAAGCACGTTGGGTGATGTATTGATTGCATCCCCAGTAGTTAAGGTTGACAATCCACATACCTCCTATTAATACGGACAGCCCGGGCAAACTAATGTAATGTTCCTGGTCTTTGGTGAAAATCATGTCAAAATGTGACGGGGCTTTTTCATACAGCAGGCCCAGCCCCTTCCATATACCCGTTGTTTGATAATGGTCGGCCACCATATCCAAGGCCAGGTAAGTAGTAGCCAGCCCACCCAGGATTAGTACCAGCACCTGTAAGACATCTGTATAACCGATCACTTTCATCCCCCCCAGGGTAATGAATATAGCAAAAATGGCAATCCCGTACATGCATACGTTGAAGTTGATCGCCGAAATGGAAGAAACGGCCAGCGCACCCAGGTAAAGGATTGAAGTCAGGTTAACAACGATATACAAAAGCAGCCAAAACACGGCCATAATGGTACTCACCGTTCCGTTATACCGCTGCGCGAGAAACTGCGGCATAGTATAGATCTTGTTTTTGAGGTAAACAGGGATAAAAAACACGGCTACAATAAGCAGCGTCGCCGCCGCCAGCCACTCATAGGCCGCGATGGCCAGCCCCAACTTGAACCCGTCGCCACTCATGCCGATAAACTGTTCGGCAGAGATGTTGGACGCAATCAGCGAAGCGCCGATGGCCCACCAGGTAAGCGACCCCTCAGCCAGAAAGTAATCTTTCGTATTCAGCGCTTTGGCCTTCTTACGGTAGTAAATCCATAAGCCATATCCTGAAACAACAATAAAATAGGTCAAAAAAACCAGGTAATCTGAAAACGCTAACGTATGCATTGGCAGGCCTTTAAATTGGTTATAACGGACTACTAATGTAACTATTAATTACAAGATTCCAATAGGACGTAATATGATTTTACAGCGAATCCGGGATCAGATACAACTGGTCGGTGTAGGAAACGAGCGTTAAGCAAACACGACGCGGTTACGCAAATTGTTCGATAAAATGCTGGATAACCCAGGGATAAAAAAGTATGGTAAGTACGATGCCAAAAACAGCCCCGTAAAAGTGGGCATCGTGATTAATGCCGTCCCGTGCATTCTTTGAAGCCCAGACACAATAACCCAGGAACAGGATCCCGAACAACCAGGCAGGCATAGGAATAATCAGGAATACACCCAGCATCATTTTCGGATCAAATAGAATGAAGCTGAACAGCACTGCACATATTGCGCCGGAGGCACCCAGGCTGTAATAGGAAGGGTTATTCCGTTCTTTATACACCGTACCCACGTCGCTCAGCACCAGTCCAAGTACATAGATAATCGCAAACTGCAAATGTCCCCAGCTGCTCAGGTTTGCCAGTAAAGCCTCCAACGAAAAGCCGAAAAAATAAAAGGTCAGCATATTGAACAGCAGGTGTCCCCAATCGCGGTGAATCAGTCCGCTGGTCAGCAATGTATGTAACTGTTTCCCCTTGCTTACCGTGAAGGGATGCAGCATAAACCGTTCATAAAACTGATGATTTGAAAATGTATAAATGCTGGTGGCGATGGTAAAGGCAAAAATAATGCTGGCCACCGGAGTTCCGATCAGGTATTGTTCCATTAAAACTGCTTAAGCTGTCGAAAATAACAAAAAAATCCGGCTATTAAAAAAGTTCCAGCTGCCGCCCGGTACGCGGAGTAAACAAATCCAAGCGGAGCGGCGGCAAACCCGCATCGGGCATATAGCGGCTCAGGCCGAGCCGGAACAGCTGGTTAATGCTATCGGCCTCTTTGCCTTCACCACGCATCCGGACACCCCATCGACTGTCGTTGAGCTTTCCGCCGTGGCAGGCCGCGATGCCGTGGAGCACTTTTTCCGCGCGTTCAGGATAAGCCTTATGCACCCAGTCCACGAACAGTTCGCCAATCGCACCGTTCAGCCGGACAATGGTATACGAGGCAGCCCGGGCGCCGTGAGCAGCCGCGGCCTCAATAACCGCCGGCATTTCGTTGCTATTCAGCCCGGGGACGATGGGTGCACACATGAGCATGACCGGTATGCCTGCATCACTCAGTTTCCGCATTACAGTAAGCCTTCCCCTGGCGGTGACCGTCCGCGGTTCCATTTTCATGCGCAGTTCCTCATTCAGGGAGTTGAGGGTGACGGCTACGTGAACAAGCTGTAGCCGGGCTAGTTCGGCCAGCAGATCAATGTCACGCAATACAAGGTTATTTTTGCTGATGATGGAAACCGGGTGCCTGTAATCCAGCATCACCTGCAGAATGGAACGGGTAATTTTCAGCTTGCGTTCAACCGGCTGATAGCAGTCTGTATTCCCCGAAAGCATGATCACCGACGGCTTATACCCTTTGGCGTTGAACTGCTTTTCCAATAGGGTCGCCGCGTTCCGCTTGACGATGATCTTCCGCTCGAAATCCAGCCCGGCGCTATACCCCCAATATTCATGCGCGTTGCGGGCGTAGCAATAAATACACCCGTGTTCACATCCCTGGTATGGATTAACGGAATACGCCATACGCAGATCCGGACTGTCACTGACGCTGATGATTTTCTTTGGATGTTCTTCAATAAGCTGGGTATCTGAATGCTCCAGGAATTCCTCGTCCAGTCCCTCCACGTGCTCGGCCACGTAGCGATTAGCTGCGAATTTGTTATGGGTGTTAACCTGTGCACCCCTGCCTTTAAAATATGTAGTATTCTGTATGGTATCCATCACACAAATATACTAATATTTTTAGCAACACAATGCGATGTATCCGCGGTTGATTATCCTTCCAGTAGAAACAGGTAAAGGCTTTTTGGGCCGTGTGCGCCCATAACGAGCGTCTTTTCGATATCTGCAGTCCGGCTGGGACCGGTAATCAGGTTGATCATGGAAGGAAGCCGATCGCCATACCGTTGCGTTACAAGTGCCAGCCCATCTTTGATGTCCCACACCAGCTGCGAAGTAAACGCGATTACAATATGGATGTGGGGATAGATGCCTAATCGCCGTCCGGCAGCATTTCCATTACTTACCAATATGCTGCCCGAACGGGCAACGAGTGCTTCACAGGCGGTGATGCCAGCCTCCGCATCGGTGAAATCCTGATCGGTAACGTAAACAGGAAAATCATAACGGGCAAGCAGTTCCTGGATATGCGGTTCCCAGGCGTACATTTTGCGCAGCTTTTCCTTTTCGGCCAGCAGCACCAGATTCTCAATCAGCTGCAGTTCGTCTTCACAGTACACAAACTGCCCGGCAATCGCCGTAAACTGATGCGCAAACCGGATATCGATAGACTCTTCATCTTCCGGATACAGGGATGTTTCCTCAAAGCTGGGGTACGGATGCTCCCGCTTCTGAAGCAATGCCTGCCGGACTTTCTTCAGCATCAGCTCCTTCGATGTGGTATGCTTGGTATTTTTCTGCAAAGCGGGTGTTATTTAAACAACCGTACCGGCAGGACTACTCCACCTTACGGTTGACTTCTTCGTCTTCGGGATTGGGGCTGGACGGCCCATTTTCGAATGTATCCGAGTGATCCTCCACGCCCTCGTGGATCATACCCTCGGCAGCCTTACTCTGGTCACCTTCGTCGTGGTTTCCGTTCACGAACTCATCATACGTGGTACGGTGGTCAAATGGACGTTTACCTAAAATTTCCTCCAGATCGGACTGGAAAAGAATTTCTTTCTCCAGCAGTTTCTCCGCGAGGGCGATGAGGCCGGCCTGATTTTCGAGTAACAGTTTTTTGGTCTTTTCGTAAATGTCCGATATAAGTTGCCGCACTTCATCGTCGATCAACTGCGCTGTCTTCTCCGAATACGGCTTATGGAACTGCGTTTCCTGATTGTCGTTGAACGATACGTTCCCTACCCGATGATTCATGCCATATACGGCAACCATAGCGTAGGCAAGCTTCGTAATCCGTTCCAGGTCATTCTGCGCTCCGGTGGATATTTTGCCAAATGTGATGTCCTCGGCAACCCGTCCACCCATGGTCATACACATCCCATCCACCAGCTGTTCGGTCGTATAAAGGAACTGCTCTTTAGGCAGGTATTGCGCATAACCCAGCGCAGCAACCCCACGGGGAACAATGGATACCTTCACCAGTGGATCCGCATGTTCAAGGAACCATCCAGCAATCGCATGCCCCGCTTCGTGATAGGCAACGATGCGTTTCTCTTCAGGCGAAATAATCTTATTTTTCTTCTCCAGTCCGCCGATCACGCGGTCAATGGCATCCTGGAAGTCCTGCATATCAATTGCCGTCTTATTCCGCCGTGCCGCAATCAGTGCCGCCTCGTTACAGACGTTGGCAATTTCAGCGCCGGCAAAACCCGGTGTCTGGGCTGACAGTTTTTTGGCGTCGACCTCAGCGGCCAATTTCAACGGCTTAAGGTGTACCTTAAAGATCTGCTCCCGGCCAACGAGATCCGGCTTATCGATGGATATCTGCCGATCAAAACGCCCCGGGCGCAACAGGGCGGAGTCCAGTACATCCGGCCGGTTAGTGGCCGCCATAATGATGATTCCGGAATCCGTACCAAAGCCGTCCATTTCCACCAGCAACTGGTTCAGCGTATTTTCCCGCTCATCATTTCCGCCCATGACACTGTTTTTTCCACGTGCCCGGCCAATGGCATCGATCTCATCAATAAAAATGATACACGGTGCTTTATCCTTTGCCTGCCGGAAAAGGTCACGCACCCGGGATGCGCCAACGCCGACAAACATCTCCACGAAGTCCGATCCCGACAGTGAGAAAAATGGCACCTGTGCTTCGCCGGCTACGGCCTTCGCCAGTAATGTTTTTCCGGTACCCGGTGAGCCGACGAGCAGCACACCTTTGGGTATCTTACCCCCCAGGTTCGTATATTTTTTCGGGTTTTTGAGGAAGTCTACCACTTCCATTACCTCCTGCTTGGCTTCTTCCAGTCCGGCAACATCATTGAACGTAATGGCCACTTGCGATTCCTTGTCAAACAGGGTGGCTTTCGATTTTCCTATATTGAAAATCTGGCCGCCGGGGCCACCTCCACCACCGCCCATACGCCGCATAATAAAAACCCAGAACACAATAATCAGCAATAGCGGAAGCATGATGGAAAAAATCCATCCCGTCCACGCATTGGTCCGGTCTTCCAGTTTCAGGGATACCCGGTCACTGGGGTCCAGGCTCTCCTGTGCGGCATTGAGTTTCCGCTCCAATGCATCATAGGAACCATCGGTAAAATAATAATTCGGTCCCGAACTCGGCGCGAGGAGCAGGGAATTAGGGTTAGGCCGTACATCTTCGTACTTGGCATCGGTCAGCCGGTCTTTCTTGATATACACCTCAACAAATACCAGGTCGTTCTGCTTATAAGCCACCAGCCGGTCTACATCGCCCGACTGCAGCATATTCTTCTCAAATTCCTGATAAGTAATTTGCTTGGCCTGTTCGTCACTAAATATATATTGAAGGGCAAAAAAGCCCAAAATCATTGCAATCCACAGCCACATGATATTAAATTTCGGTGGCTTTGGCGTAACCTTTTTCGTGGGTACTCGCTTCATTCTATCAGCTCCGTTCGACATTTCTTTCCTTATCGTTTTCGTTTACTTAGCTTATGCACTTTGATAATACTCCGTTTCAGCATCGCCCCATAGGTCTTCGATGCCGAAGTGTTTGCGTTTGTCAGTTTTGAATATATGGACCACCACGTCTACAAAATCCAGCAGAATCCACTCTCCATGTTCCAACCCTTCTTTTCGCCAGGGTTCTTGTTTTAATACTTTATATACTTCTTCTTCCACACTCCTCGCCAAAGCATGCACCTGAACCGCAGAATCAGCGTGGCAAATAACGAAATAATCAGCAAGAGAACTATGGATATTCCTCAAATCAAGCCGCGCAATTTCATTTCCCTTCTTTTCCTGCATTCCGTGTATAACAACCTCGGATAAATGGGTAGACAGGCCTGATTTTTTATTTTTTACCATTAAAAATTGTTATAGTTTTGAGCAAAATTACCCACTATATTAACCGTATTGCAAAGTAACACAATTTTGGGATTATTTGTTGGACAAAATGTTATTACCTTACCCTCCGTGGATTCGACAAACGAATACCTCAAGGCTGAACTGTCAAAATCCACGCCAGTTGTCGAAGGGACTGTAATAATGGCAGTCGAGCAGGTTGCGGGTCGCGGACAGAAAGGAGCTGTCTGGCATAGCGAGGCGGGAAAAAACCTGACCTTTAGCGTACTGTTCAATCCGGTGTTCCTGCACCCCGGCAACCAATTCCGTTTAACGGTAGCCATTAGCCTGGCGCTCGCCCGCTGGCTGGAATCTGTATTGCAGCACCCCGTTAGTATAAAATGGCCGAACGACAGTTATGTTGACGGACGAAAAATTGCCGGTATTTTAGTCGAAAATATGCTCAAAGGCCAGACGTGGAAGTCGGCTATCGTCGGAATCGGCATTAACGTCAACCAAACGGATTTTCCCGTCGGGGCCGCCCGCCGACCCTGTTCCATCAAACAATTTTTACATAGGGATAGCAATATCCCTGAATTATTGTCCGATCTTTGCAACTACCTGGAACAGGAGTACCTGGCACTAAAAAGCGGGGGGCATGAGGCCCAGCTGGCGCAATACAAGCAACGGCTGTACCGGTTGGGGGAGACCCATCCCTTTCTGATTGACGGCGTACAGGTAACGGGTATATTGTGCGGCGTGACCGAGACAGGCAAGCTCATGATCGATTTTAACGGCCATGTAGCGGCCTTTGACATTAAAGAGGTGGAATTCGTATTTTAATCTTTAATTCGTAATTTTGCGACTCCAGTATCGGTTGCCCGGCAATATCAGCCTTGATGCACAGCGCTGCATCCCAAACGTTATGTTCCATTAGTTTGCAAACGATTAATATTGTCCCATATCATGAAAAAAATCCTTTTTGCTTCCGTTATTCTATTATTTGCAGTAAGCGGCGCCACGGCCCAACTACTGAAACCCGTTAAGTGGCAGTTCGGTGCAAAAAAAATAAGCGATACTGAAGCAGTTGTCTTTATGAAGGCCACGATGAATAAGGGCTGGTATATTTATTCACAACACCTGGGAGAAGGCGGCCCTATACCGACATCCTTTGCGTTCACGCCATCCAATGCTTATTCACTGATCGGCAAGCCGGCCGAACCAAAACCCAAAACCAAGCACGAACAAGTGTTTGATATGGATGTGGCTTATTTTGAAAATGAAGTTGTTTTCCAGCAAAAAGTAAAATTAACCAAAGGTGCTACCTCCGTAAAAGGAACGGTGGAGTTTATGGCCTGCAATGCCACGCAGTGTCTGCCGCCGGATGAAGTTGAATTTACGATCGCAGTAAAATAACAGGTTCCCGGCATGAAACGCTTATTCAACCTCCTTATACTGTTTAGCATTACCATGTCCGTACTGGCCGCACCGTCAGCATTCGGACAAGCCGACACATTACTCAGTTTCGATGACGTCGAGTTTACCGACGGACAGGATACTGCTCCCGCGACGGACACGGCGGTTGCACCGGCAACCGGCATATCGTCTCCTGCAACCCTATCGCCGGCAGCACCGGCAGACGGAGCTCCCGATACCCTCTGGGGCATTTTCATTGCGGGGATTATTGGTGGTTTTGCGGCTTTCCTGATGCCCTGTATTTATCCAATGGTACCGCTCACCGTGTCTTTTTTCACCAAACGGAGCGGTTCGAGGTCCAAGGGCGTTATCAATGCCCTGTTATACGGAGTCTTTATCATTGTCATTTATGTTGCGCTCGGCATGCTGGTGACGCTGCTTTTCGGCGCATCCGCGCTCAACGAGGCGGCCAGCAGTGCCTGGTTCAACCTGATATTTTTTGTCATTATTATCATTTTCGCAGTTTCTTTTCTGGGCGCATTTGAGATCACCCTACCTTCACGCTTTGTCAACAAAATGGACGAGAAGTCCAATCGGGGCGGCTTACTGGGTTTATTCTTTATGGCATTCACGCTTGCCCTTGTATCCTTTTCCTGCACCGGACCCATCATTGGCTATTTATTGGTTGAAGCCGTATCCAAGGGAGCATTGATGGGCCCCGCGATTGGCATGCTTGGCTTCTCGATCGCATTGGCCATCCCCTTTATGCTATTTGCCTTTTTCCCCTCGTGGCTCAAGGAAATGCCTAAATCGGGCGGGTGGCTCAATACCGTGAAGGTTTCACTGGGTTTCCTCGAATTGGCATTGGCATTCAAATTCCTGTCCAACGTTGATCTCGCCTATCACTGGGGAATACTGGACCGCGAAGTATTTCTGGCCATATGGATCGTGATCTTCGGATTATTTGGACTGTACCTGCTGGGCAAATTGCGCTTTTCGCATGACAGCGATATGCCGTTCTTATCCGTCCCACGTCTTTTTATTGCCATCGCCGTGCTTTCATTTACCGTTTACATGATCCCGGGAATGTGGGGAGCGCCGCTTAAGGCATTAAGTGCCTGGCTGCCGCCATCACCTACGCAGGATTTCAATCTTCATCAGGCGATGTATACCACCGGCGGAACCCAGGCGGGTAGTGGCGTTGCCAAAAAATACGGCAACCTGTTCCACGCACCCCACGGCATCGATGCCTTTTACGACTACGACCAGGCACTGGCCCATTCACAGCAGGTGAATAAGCCCCTGTTGCTCGATTTTACCGGCTGGAGCTGTGTGAATTGCCGGAAGATGGAAGAGTCGGTGTGGCCCGATCCCCGGGTACTGAAACGCCTGAAGGAAGATTTCATATTGGTATCATTATACGTCGATGACCGCACGGAACTGACTCCCGAAGAGCAGTATACCTCCGAGTTCAGCGGAAAAAAAATCCGGCGTGTCGGCCAGAAGTGGTCGGACTTCCAGGCCGCACGTTTCGGCGCCAACGCGCAGCCTTACTATGTGATCGTGGATGGGGAAGGGAATCAATTGGTTCCTGCACAGGCCTATAATGAAGATATCGAAAATTACATTAATTTTCTGGACAGTGGTCTGGCAGCCTTTCATGGCACCGCCGGCGCAAATTAAACGCAATAAGAACGATTGGCATGAGCAACATCAAGAACATCGCAGTATTTACCTCCGGCGGGGATGCCCCCGGCATGAATGCCGCCATAAGGGCCGTAGTGCGGGCTGGACTGTATTACAACCTGAATGTGTTCGGCATCGGCCGCGGGTACGATGGCATGGTGCATAACGACATCTTTCCGATGGACGCCAAATCAGTGGCCAACATCATCCAACGGGGGGGAACCATCTTAAAAACGGCCAGGAGCGAAGAATTCAGAACGATCGCGGGCCGGAAACAGGCGTATGATAACCTCCGCGCCCGTGGCATTGACGCCCTTGTCGCTATCGGGGGCGATGGCACGTTTACCGGTGCCGCCAAGTTCATTGAAGAGTTCGACATTCCGGTCATCGGTTTGCCTGGTACCATTGACAACGATCTTGCAGGCACTGATTTTACCATCGGATACGATACGGCAATCAATACCGTTATCGAAGCAGTCGATAAGATCCGGGACACCGCCGAATCACATGATCGGGTATTTGTCGTGGAAGTGATGGGCCGCGATTCCGGCTTAATTGCGCTGCGTTCGGGCATCAGCGTTGGTGCGGAGTGCGTGCTTATTCCCGAAATCAAGGTGGACTACGAAGCCATGATGGCCAGGCTCGACCGGACCCGAAAAAACAAGGCCTCACGTATCATTATCGTGGCTGAAGGTGATGACGCCGGCGGGGGGTTTGCCGTCGCCGAGCGGGTTAAGGCCCGCTTCCCCCACTACGATCTCCGGGTGTCTATACTGGGCCATATCCAGCGCGGAGGCAGCCCTACCTGTATGGACCGTGTGCTGGCCAGCCGCCTCGGCGTGGCTGCCGTAGAGGGTTTGTTAAACGGACGTAAAGGAGAAATGGCCGGGCTAATTCACGGGCAGGTTGAATTTACCCCGTTCAGCAAGGCCATTAAGCACATCAGCAACATCAACGAAAACCTGATCCGGATTGTGGATATCCTGTCGATTTAATGCGGCAGTCAGCGGTTAGTTTAGCAGCTCTTCCAGTTTTGCATGCAACGCTTCGCCACGTAAGTCTTTGGCAATAATCTTCCCCTCGGGGTCCAGCAGGAAATTCGCGGGAATGCCTTTGATGGCATACTGCTGCACGACGCTGGTTTGCCACCATTTCAATTCCGATACATGGGCCCAGTCCTGCAGGCCGTCGGTATGGATGGCCTTTAACCAGGCTTCCTTTGCGCCCGGGCGATCCAGCGATACGCCGAATACGGTAAAATTCCGGTCCTTGAACCGCTGGTAGGCAGCCACCACATTCGGGTTTTCGTGCCTGCAGGGCAGGCACCAGCTGGCCCAGAAATCGATCAATACGTATTTACCCCTGAAGGAGGAGAGTGCAATTTCATTCCCGGCCGTATCAGGCTGGGCAAATTCCGGCGCTACCGCTCCCACACCGACGCGTTCTATATTAGCCACCAATTCCTTGATAACCTGTCCTTTTTCCGTGCGTTTAAGTCTGGCCGAAAGCCGTTTAAAACTAGGCACCACCAGTTCATGATTGCCGGGTTTCTCTACATAAACATACAACAGGTCAAGGCTTAAAGGGCTTTTGGGATGTTTCTTTATGAATTGAAAATCAATCGCCTCCTGCTCTTCCATAATCGCCATCATCCGGGCAGAAAGCGCAGCCTGGAAAGCGGGATCCTGCTGTTGTTCCTTGGAAGCTGCATTATATTGTCTTCTGACTTCGGTAACCTTCGCCATCGGTTCGGCCAATTGCATCTGGTAGGTTGTGAAATCCCGGTTTACCCGCCCTCCCTTCACCGTTGCGTGGGTGAGCGAGTCAGCTGACGTGATCCGGATGATGCCCCGTTCCAGGTAAATTTCCTTACGGTCGGGCATCGATTCCTCCGTTTCGGGAAGGCTTACCACCAACGCGCGCGACGGCGCATCCACGCTCCCTCGGAATTCAAACAAACCCTCGGGCGATACCGTCGTCGAATCCAGCGCCATACCGGTTGCCGTTTGGTAGCTTAAATATACTTTTTCCGGCCGTGTTCCGATTTTTCCCGTTACCGTAAAATCTTCCTGCGCCATCACACCCAGCGGAACACACGCCAGCGCAATCCATACTCCTTTTTTCATCTGTACATTTGTCTCTTATCGCTAATGAAGCTTGCACGAGCTGTTTTACTCCCGTCATTTTGAGCGACAGCTCCCCGCAGGTTTCATCACGATCCTGTTAATTTCATTCTGCTTTTGAGCGCTAATATGTGTCACTCCTGCCATTACCACCTTCCGCTGGCTCCGCCACCGCCAAAACCTCCTCCACCAAAGCCGCCGAAACCACCGCCGCCTCCGCCGAAGCCACCACCCCCACCAAAGCCACCGCCTCCGCCACCACGGCCCAGGCCGCTCAGCAATGTCCACCACAGCAGGTCCGACGTACCACGGCGATCCATTACGCCGCCTCCGCCGCCACCGCGTCCACGGCCTACCAACGCCATAATAACTACAACCACGATCACCAAAAAAAGCAAGCCGCCGAAGCCACTGCCTTTAGCTGATTTTTTCGGAGACGCCTTGTATTCACCCTTGGTATAGGATATCAGGGCGTCCGTACCTCGGTCGATGCCGGTAAAGTAGTCGCCCTGCCGGAAAGCCGGCTTAATTTCGTTTTCAATAATACGATAGGCAATCGCATCGGGCACAGCGCCTTCTACGCCATATCCCGTCTGGATGGTCATCGCCCGGTCTCCCAGCGCCACCAGCAACAAAATCCCATTATCGTGTTCCTTACCGCCAATGCCCCATTGCTGCGCCAGCCGCACACCATAGTCGGCGATATCATATTGGCCGGTCGACTGCATCACCACGACCGCAATCTGGGTCGACGTACTGTCGTCGAAGGCAACCAGTTTCCGTTCCAGCTGCGCGATCTGTGCCGCATTCAGCGTATTGGTGTAGTCGTTAACAAGCCGGTTGGGCTGCGGCGGAAAATCCTGCCCGTACACGGCACCGCACAGGCCTGTAACCAGTATCAGAAAAAAAATAAACTGTCGGTACATGTTTCGCTGTCTGCCCATCATCTCCTGCCTATTTGCCATCATAATCATCACCTTTACCGAAAACGACGTCATTGGGCAGTTCGTTAATGTCGTCTTCCATACGCGGGAAAAATTGCTGCAGTTGTTTGCCGGCATGCGTAATACCATCGATCAGTCCACGTACCAGGTCGTCCTTCCGGAATGCCTGTAACATCAGGTCCCGTGTTTCTTCCCAGAAATCCGCAGGCACTTTCCTGTCGATTCCATGGTCGCCGATAATCGCAAACTGATGGTCTTCCACCGACATGTAAATCAACACCCCGTTGCGGAGGGCCGTTCGGTCCATGCCCAACCGGCGAAAATACCATACCGCGCGATCCAGCACCTCACCCTTGCAGCGCGGCTCTATCGCCAGGCGGATTTCCCCTGACGTATGGTTCTCCGCCACACTGATGGCATGCACAATCTTTTCCTGCTGTTCTGCTGTAAACAACTCCATTTCAGGTCAACAATTAAAATTGTACCTCGGGGGCCTGTTCCGCTCCCGCTTCCGCGGCAAAATATCCTTTCTGCTTGAAACCAAATAAGCCTGCGGTAATGTTATTCGGAAACCGCCTCACGGAGGAGTTGTATTCCTGCGTAGCTTCGTTGAAAGCCCTACGCTCCGTGCTGATCCGGTTTTCCGTACCTTCCAGCTGTGCCTGTAATTCCATGAAGTTCTGGTTGGCCTTCAGCTCGGGATAGCGCTCAACCGTAACCAGCAGGCGCCCCAGAGATTGCGACAGCGCATCCTGCGACTGCTGAAACTGCTGGATCGCTTCCGGTGTCAGGTTTTCCGGATCAACCGTAACCGATGAAGCCTTTGCCCGGGCTTCAATTACCTGGGTAAGGGTTTCCTGTTCAAAATTAGCAGCTCCCTTAACCGTGTTTACCAGGTTCGGGATCAGGTCTGCCCGCCGTTGGTAGGCATTTTCCACCTGGGCCCATTTGCCCTTTACATTTTCTTCCAGGTTAACGAGTGAGTTGTACCCGCAGGAGCTGAACGACAATGCGGTAAGCACCCCCGCCATCAGGATAAATAATCTTTTCATATTGATTTGATTTAGCATATGTTAATCACACGAATGTACTACTTTGACGGCAAAATCCATACCTTTGTTACGCTTTGGGATAAAAACCTGACACACCAGCATGCAAAAAGAAATCGAACTCGGCATTTCGCCGGATAAAATCGCGGACGAAAGTTACCTTATCCAGCAGGTCGCCGCAGCCCTTCAACTTCCCGTTTCCGACATTACTGCTATAAAAATACGCAAACGGTCAATCGATGCCCGTGCGAAGCACGTGCTCTACCGGATCCGGGTAGTCGTATTCATTGGCGAACAGCCTGTCCCTGACAGGTTCCTTTTTTCATATGCCAATGTTGCAGCTGCCCCGCCGGTAATTATTATCGGTGCAGGTCCGGCCGGCCTTTTTGCCGCGCTGCGCTGCATCGCGCGCGGGTTGCGGCCCATCGTGTTGGAACGCGGCAAATCGGTACAGGAACGCCGCCGGGACCTGGCACTGCTGAACAAAGAGGGCATCGTAAATCCCAATTCCAACTACTGTTTCGGGGAAGGCGGAGCCGGCACCTATTCCGATGGAAAGCTTTATACCCGGTCGAACAAACGGGGCGATGTGCAGCAGGTGCTGCAGTTCCTGGTTGCCCACGGCGCCCCGCCCGACATTCTGGTGGATGCCCGTCCGCACATTGGAACCAATAAACTGCCCCACATCATCCAGGCCATACGCCAAACTATTTTGGCGTATGGCGGCGAAATCCGGTTCGACAGCGAGGTCTGCGATATATTGGAACAGGCAGGGCAGGTAGCCGGCGTGGAGCTGGTATCCGGCGACCGCTTCGCGGCGCGCCACGTCATCGTAGCCACTGGACATTCCGCCCGGGATATATTCGCGTTGTTCCGCCGGAAAAACTGGCTGGTGGAGGCCAAACCGTTTGCGTTAGGTGTGCGGATCGAACATCCGCAGGAAATAATTGACCGGGCGCAGTACCATTGTGACGTACGTGGCCCGCACCTTCCTCCGGCTTATTACAGTATTGTGGAACAGGTGGGTTCACGCGGGGTATTCTCCTTCTGCATGTGCCCCGGGGGCATCATTGCGCCATGTGCTACAGGTGCCGGTGAGGTGGTCGTCAACGGCTGGTCGCCCTCCCGGCGCAATAACCCGCATGCCAACTCCGGCACGGTGGTGCAGGTTGATTTCGGCGATGTTCCCGATGCCGCGACAAATCCGTTCGCGCTCCTCGAGTTTCAACAAGCCGTTGAACATCGCGCTTTCGAGGCAGGTGGAGGTAATCTCGTGGCACCTGCCCAGCGGATGGTTGATTTTGTAGCCGGGAAGTTGTCGGCCACATTACCGGAAAACTCCTACAAACCCGGTACGAAAAGCGCACCGCTGGCCGAAGTGCTGCCCGCTTTCGTACACGACGCGCTTCGGCAGGCACTTCCGCTGTTCGGCAAAAAAATAAAAGGTTATTACACCAACGAGGCTTTATTAGTGGGTGTAGAGTCGCGCACATCCTCTCCGGTCCGTATTCCCCGGGATAAAGAAACCCTGCAGCATCCGCAGGTAAAGGGACTGTATCCCTGTGGTGAAGGGGCCGGATATGCCGGCGGGATTGTCTCCGCCGCCATTGACGGCATGAATTGTGCCGACCGGATTGCGGGGTAGTTGCCCGATACCGTGTGGTTAAAGTCCCTCTTCGACGAGGTGCTCTACATACTTCCGCACCGTATCGTTGGCAAAGCGGCTGGTCACGTCAAAAGCAAAGGCATGCACCAACAATACCCGGGCCTGTGCTTCGCTGATTCCCCTCGCCCGCAGGTAAAAAAGTGCTTCGGGGTCAAATTGGCCGATTGTGCAGCCGTGACTGCATTTTACATCGTCAGCAAAGATCTCCAGCTGCGGTTTGGTATAAACCGCCGACTGCTCACCAATCAGCATATTGTTGTTTTGCTGGAAGGCGTTTGTTTTCTGTGCATCCTCGCGGACAAATATCTTGCCGTTGAATACCGCCGTGGATGTATCCTGCGTAATATTCTTATACCATTCGTAGCTTTCGCAATGGGGTTTGAGGTGGTCTACGATGGTATGGTTATCCACAAACTGGTTGCCCGCCGTCAATGCAATGCCATAAAGGTGGCTTTCTACTTCACTGGCATCCAACCGGACATTGATATTATTCCGGACGAAGGATGCCCCGGGAAAACTGCAGTTATAATTATTATACAGGCTGTGTTTCTCCTGGTATACTTCTATGTGGTTGAGGTAATTGCCGGATTCACCCGCTACCTGCAGGGCATAGTGTTGCAATTTGCCTCCCTCATGTACCACAATTTCACTTACGTGGTTGTTCAGGTACTGTGTCGCACCGCCTTCCGTAACCAGCGACTCAATGATTTCCATTTCTGCATGCCGGCCAACCACGTACAGGTTGCGTACCTGGGCGAACAACGGTGTCTCCGCTGCAGCCACATGGATGATATGCACCGGTTTATCCAGCACCGCATCAGGCGCCAGTGAAATAAAAACCCCGGATTTAAACAGCGCCGTATTCAGCGCAACAAAAGGGTTATCCGTTTTATCGGCGTATTCCGCAAAATGCTTGGTAAAAGCCAATTCATCGATCGCCTTTTCCATGGGCAGCACCGTTAACCCCGCTACCGGTACCGAATCAGACAGCGCTTCGCTAAAAACACCGTCTACCAATACAATCCGATAGGCATCCAGCCCCGGAATGGCCGCCAATGCCAGGTCTGCATGCAAGGGCTGATCTGCGCCGGCCAATGTATACGGCTGATTCAGGAGCGGTTGCGTATTGGTATATTTCCAGTCTTCCCATTTCACTGTAGGGAAACCGGTTTGTTTAAACCGCTCAAAAGCAAGCTTACGCAGTTCACCGAGCGGATGCGGTGCCTGCACCGCGCGGTCCTCCTCATATGCGCGGGTGAGTTGGTTATATAGGGATTCCGTTACTTGTGTAATCATTATTTCTTTCGCTAGTGGCGTTCGATAATACCGTCTTATTTTATTAAACAGCGTTTTCCGCCCCAACAGTTTCTTTAATCCAGTCGTATCCTTTTTCTTCCAGCTCCAATGCCAGTTCCTTGGTACCTGAACGTACAATACGTCCTTTATACAGCACGTGTACGAAATCCGGAACAATGTATTCCAGCAGCCGCTGGTAGTGGGTAATCACGATGAAGGCATTATCCTTTGAGCGCAGGTGATTTACCCCGCTGGCCACAATGCGCAGGGCATCGATATCCAGTCCTGAATCGGTTTCATCAAGAATGGCCAGCTTCGGTTCCAGCATCGCCAACTGGAAAATTTCATTGCGTTTCTTTTCACCGCCCGAGAACCCTTCGTTCAACGACCGGTTAGCCAGCTTGGCATCAAACTCGACCAGCTGCTGTTTTTCCTTTACCAGCTTCAGGAAATCCCGGGCTTCCAGCGGCGGTAAGCCTTTGTAAGCGCGGATTTCACTCAGCGCGGTCTTCAAAAAGTTGATATTGGATACACCGGGAATCTCCACCGGATATTGGAAGGCCAGGAATACGCCTTCGCGCGCCCGGTCTTCGGGCGAGAGTTCCAGCAAATCCTTCCCGTCCAGCAACACCTCGCCAGCAGTCACTTCGTAGGACTCCCGTCCGGCAAGCACATTCCCGAGCGTACTCTTGCCCGAACCGTTGGGTCCCATGATGGCATGTACCTCGCCCGCCTTTACCTCCAGATTTAAGCCCTTCAGGATTTCCTGACTTTCGACTGCTGCGTGTAAATTATTGATTGTTAACATTCTATTTTGCGTACTATAAATTATTTGCGTTTAATTTCATTCAAATGGAGCCGCCCGGACACCTACCCGACACTGCCTTCCAGGGAAATTGCCAGCAGTTTCTGTGCTTCAACAGCAAATTCCATCGGGAGCTGATTAAGCACTTCCTTGGCATACCCGTTGACAATCAGGCCCACCGCTTTCTCCGGGTCGATCCCCCGCTGGGTAAGGTAGAACAGTTGGTCTTCCCCGATCTTGGACGTAGTTGCTTCGTGTTCGAGCGTAGCCGTTCTATTCCGGTTTTCGATATAGGGAAATGTATGTGCACCGCAGCGGTCACCGATCAACAGCGAATCACATTGCGTAAAATTACGGGAGCCGTCCGCACCGGGACCAATCTTCACCAGTCCGCGGTAGCTGTTGTGGCTGGTACCCGCCGATATGCCCTTTGACACAATCTTGCTGCGCGTATGCTTACCCAGGTGAATCATTTTCGTACCTGTATCCGCAAGCTGCTTGTTACGCGTCAGGGCGACGGAATAAAACTCGCCGACCGAATGATCGCCTTTCAGGATTACACCCGGATATTTCCAGGTAATCGCCGATCCGGTTTCTACCTGGGTCCAGGAGATTTTGCTGTTATCGCCTTTGCATATGCCGCGCTTGGTCACGAAATTATAAATTCCGCCTTTGCCGTCCTTATCGCCCGGATACCAGTTCTGCACGGTTGAATATTTAATTTCGGCATCCTTCAGCGCGATCAGTTCCACAACCGCGGCATGCAGTTGGTTCTCATCCCGCATCGGGGCCGTACATCCTTCAAGGTAACTGACATAGGCTCCCTCGTCGGCAATGATCAACGTCCGCTCAAACTGGCCGGTATTTTCCGCATTAATTCGGAAATAGGTGGAAAGCTCCATCGGACAGCGCACCCCCTTGGGGATATACACAAACGAGCCGTCGGAAAATACGGCCGAGTTCAATGCCGCATATACGTTGTCCGTCTGCGGCACCACGCTGCCAAGGTATTGTTTCACCAGCTCAGGATGCTCCTGTACCGCTTCGCCAAAAGAACAGAAAATAACACCCTGTTCCTTCAGTTTTTCACGGAATGTGGTTTTTACCGACACGCTGTCAAACACCGCATCCACGGCAACCACGCCGGCCAGTACTTTCTGTTCATCAAGCGGAATCCCCAGCTTTTCAAAGGTAGAAAGCAATTCAGGGTCCACTTCATCCAGGCTGTTCAGCTTGGGTTTCGCTTTGGGAGCCGCGTAGTAGGAAATATCCTGGAAGTCTACTTCCGGAAGCGTAAAATTCTGCCAGGCAGGCATATCCATCTTCATGAAATGGCGCAACGCCTTAAGCCGCCATTCCAGCAGCCATTCCGGTTCATTTTTCTTTGCTGAGATTAAGCGCACCGTATCCTCATTCAGCCCCTTGGGGGCAATATCCATTTCGATATCGGTGGTAAACCCGTATTTATACTCTTCGAGCGCGAGCTCTTTTAACATTTCATCGTCTTTTGTACTCATAATGCTCCTTCACAAAATGTAAACATCATAACGGCTGGCGGCATCTCCGCTTTAGCCCTGCAAAGTTACGGTTTTGGCCGCAATAAACCTTATGCATACGCCGTTCTTTTCGTGTAAAATAGCGAAAATCAAGCAGATTTGCGGTTTCCATCCCATCGATCCGGTATTTTTACAAATCGGTGATAATGGAAAATTCGCCCATCATCCGGTGCCGTGGGGCCAGGCACCGTGACCGCGCATCAATTCTTCAAAAATTAATTGTATTATTGCCAAATATAATTTGGTATATTGCCCTGTTTAGCATATTAAAAACACAGTTATGCCTTTCCAACCCGATAAAACCGATTTCAAAATCCTGAAATTGCTGCAGGAAAATGGGCGAATCACCAATCTACAGTTAGCGTCGAGCATCGGCCTCTCGCCTGCTCCCACGCTGGAACGGGTACGTAAATTGGAAAACTCAGGATACATCAAAAGCTACCATGCTTTTGTCGACGAAGAGAAACTCGGACTGGGCATCAAATCGTTTATCCAGGTTTCCCTCGACTTCCACACGCATAATGCCATTCCGGAGTTTGTCGCCGCCGTGCAGCACATCAAAGAGGTGACCGAGTGCCACCACGTAACAGGCCAGTGCGATTTTATCCTGAAGGTATATGTAAAAGACATCAAAGCCTACGAGGCCGTCATCATGGAAAAAATAAGCAAGATTCCCTACGTGAAAACATTCCAGACGATGATGATCATGTCGACCAGCAAGAAAGAACCCATCGTGCCCATGGAGTACTGATCAGACCTGCCAGTCGATCGGCTTTCGTCCGTGCTGTTCCAAAAACTGGTTGGCCCTGGAAAAATGCCTGCATCCGAAGAAACCATTGTGGGCTGATAACGGCGAGGGGTGCGCGGCGGTCAGGATATGGTGCTTCCGGTAATCGATTAAGGCCGCCTTGTCCTTGGCATACCTCCCCCACAGCAGAAAAACCAATCCTTCGCGTTGCGCCGACAATTCGGCAATAGCCTTATCGGTAAACGTTTCCCATCCTTTCCGCTGATGTGATCCGGCGGTATGCGCACGCACCGTCAGCGTTGCATTAAGCAGCAGTACCCCCTGATCGGCCCAGGCCGTCAGGTCACCATGGTCCGGAATCCGGAAATCCGGGATATCCGTCTGCAATTCCTTATACATATTCCGCAGTGACGGCGGGATTTCAATGCCACGGGGCACCGAAAAGGATAGCCCCATGGCCTGCCCGACGTTGTGGTATGGGTCCTGTCCCAGGATCACCACCTTTACCCGATCAAATGGGGTGTGTTCAAATGCGTTAAAAATGAGCCGGTTCGGCGGAAAGACGGCGTGCTGCTGCAATTCGGATTTTAAAAACCCCTTAAGTGCCTGCATATAGGGTTTTTCAAATTCCGGCCCCAGTACGGCCTTCCAACTGCTTTCTAATTGAATGTTCATATGCGTTGGCAATATATTCTTTATTTGGCAATACCCGGTTGAAAACAGTCGGTACAAATAAATAAATTTTACAAAATGTAAAGAAAACAGGTTGTAGAAGCGCCCAAATAAACGGATATTTGCCTAATTTTTATTTTGTTGGGTTACGCAAAGAAATAGATTACATGTCAAATATTGTTCGAATTATCCTCTCTTCACTCCTGCTGCTGGGCACCGTGGCCTTATTCATTTATGGCGAGTGGGGCTGGGGAATATTGGGTATCTTCCTTACCCTTATCGCATTCGTCACCGTTTTTTTCAACGAGAACATGCTTATTGCGCAATTTTACCTGCGCAAAGAAAATATGCCAAAAGCCGCTAAGTGGCTGGGGAACATTACGCAGTATGAAAAACAACTCATCCGCGCGCAGCATGGTTATTACCACCTGCTACTTGGCCTGCTCGAATCCCAGAAAGCACCGCTCCAGTCGGAAAAATATTTCAAACGGGCACTGACGCTGGGCCTGCACATGGGGCACAACGTTGCGCTGGCGAAATTAAGCCTGGCCGGTATTGCTATGGCCAAGCGCAATAAAAGGGAAGCTACCAAATACCTGCAGGAGGCAAAAAAAGCAGACAAGAACAAACTGCTGGCCGACCAGATCAAACTGATGAAAGACCAGATGGGGCTGATGGATAAGCAGCAGATCCGGTACCGGTAGGTCAATTGGCCAGGTAAACATCCAAAAACCGGCCCACTTCCGACCGGTCTTCAAATACCACTTTCGTTACCGCTATCCGTTTGGCATCCGGCGCAATGCGTTCCGCCGTAACAGTTAACGGAACTGCCGTACGGGGCTGCAGTACGTAATGCAGGTAATTCTGCCGGTCCGTGAACCGCATGCGTACCTGTCCCAAAGCCATGGTGGAAAAGTAATATGCATTCTGCTGATCGTCGACCAGCTGGGTACCATAAACGTTGATCTTCAGTTCGCGCGGATTGGCTTTAAGGTTAGTCAGCGTGATCTCTACAGTCGCGGTGTGCGTAGCTGAGTCGATCCGGAAGTCCACCACGTCGAACTGCACACTGTCCACCACCACGGTAGCAGAATCCGTCGGGCCCGTTACAGCGTTCCCCGACTGTGCCGCCGCCAGAACGGGCGCCATGCAAAGGATCAGCAGGTATAGTCGGGAGCTCAATTTCATGCGGTGGTGTTACCGGAGCCGGTCGGCCGACTTGATTAGTTTTTCGTCCTTGCGCACCCCGCCCATGGCCATCAACAGAAAGATCATCGCAATGGGTAGCAGGAAAAAGCCGACGCCGATGTTCCGGGCCGAAAGGAACTGCCGGGCTTCGGTCAACGCCGTACTTGCCGACGAATACAGCCAAAAGCCGAACAGGAGAATCAGTACCAGCTCGAGCACAATCAGCTGCACCTGCAGCTTGCGCTGTTTATACTGAAAAACGATGTACAAAGGAAAGATGCCCAGTATCACCGTAGCTATGGTCTGCAGCAGAAACCATTCCTCACGGATGGCCTGTCCTTCAAATCCACGGTATTTTCCCGTCACCTTCAGCGCCTGGCCCATGCCGGCAAGATCTGCATATTGCAGGTAGGGAAAAAGGAATAACGCAAAAATGGTGGCAGAAGCCAGAAACAACCAAATAGTTTGTATGCGCTGTATCATAAGGACGTAACCTGATTATCGATTAGATAAGGCAAACTTAGAAAAATTGTTTTAAATCCTACCTTTGTTCCTGTGAAAACCTTGCAAACACGGTATTTTATTGAAATTGCTTTTGACGGAGGCGCTTACCACGGCTGGCAGGCGCAGCCCAATGCCCGCACCGTGCAGGAATTGCTGGACGCCGCGCTTGGCGTGGTGGTGCGCCAGCCGATCGCAACCACAGGATGCGGCCGTACCGATGCCGGCGTACATGCCCGGCAGCTGTATGCGCACTTCGATCTCGCGGCGGGTAACGACATACCTGACCCGCAGCGGATGCTGCACAGCCTGAATTCGCTGCTGCCCCCGGACATTGCGGCCAAAAGGCTGATTGCCGTACCGTCGGATGCCCATGCCCGGTTCGATGCGGTAAAACGGTCTTATGAATATCACCTTCACTTCGACAAGAACCCCTTTCTGCAAAGGCGGTCCTGGCAGGTACACGGCATTCCTGACGTAGACGCCATGAACGAGGCGGCCGGCTACCTGCTGGATTATCACGATTTCGCCTGTTTCAGCAAATCCAACACCCAGGTGGCCACCTTTACCTGCAAACTCACCCGGGCCGAATGGCAATGGACACCGGACGGCAGGCTCATTTTTTATATTTCCGCCGACCGGTTCCTCCGCAACATGGTACGCGCCATTGTGGGCACCCTCCTGGAAATCGGCCGAAAGGAAAAGCCCCCTGAACACATGCATACCGTGGTTGCCAGCCGGAACCGCAGCGCGGCGGGCACCTCCGTACCGGCTCACGGCCTGTACCTCACCGAAGTCGTATATCCCTACATTCCCGGGTAAGATACGTGAAAAAAATCCGTACTTTTGCATCCTGTCCTATTGCTGACAGCCAAGAACAAGTAAATTGAGCGAGTCCCAGGTTACCGGTAAAACATACGATGCGCACCTGCTCCGGCGGGTCATGCGTTATGTAAAACCCTATCGGGGTATTTTTATCGGTTCCATCGTGCTCACCCTGGTTATGGCGGCCGTGGCACCGGCGCTGCCCATGCTGATTGAATATACGCTGGACCGGTTTATCCTCCAGAACGACACCGACGGGCTGCGCATGATGCTGATACTGATGCTCGGACTGCTGCTGCTCCAGACGGTCATCCGCTATTTTCACACGCTGATGACCAATACATTAGGGCAATCGGTCATCCGCGACCTGCGGATTGATGTGTTTAATCATATTACCGGGCTCCGGCTTAAATATTTTGACCGCACACCGATCGGGCGGTTGATTACCCGTACGATCTCCGACCTGGAAACCATTGCCAATATCTTTTCAGAAGGACTGCTCCAGATCATCGGCGACGTGCTGCAACTGGTCGTTATCCTCGGCGTTATGTTTTACAGCGACTGGAAACTCACACTTATCGTATTGATTCCCATGCCGTTGATGATTGGCGCCACATACGTTTTCAAAGAGGCCATGAAATCGGCTTTCCAGGACGTGCGTCAGTGGATTTCCAACTTAAATACCTTTCTCCAGGAACACATTTCCGGCATCAGCATCATTCAGTATTTTGCCCGTGAGGAACAGGAAATGCGGAAATTCAAGGCAACCAATGCCGAACACCGTAACGCACATATCCGGGCCAACTGGTATTTCTCGATTTTCTTCCCGGTCATCGAAATCATCATGGCCATTGCCCTGGGGCTCTTGGTCTGGTACGGTTCAAGGGAAGTGCTGGCCGACCGGCTTTCACCGGGCGTCATCGTCGCATTCATCATGTACATAAACATGATTTTCCGCCCCATCCGGGAACTCGTCGATAAATTCAATACGCTGCAGATGGGCATGGTCAGTGCCGAGCGCATCTTTGCCGTACTCGACACCGACGAAAAATCAGCCAATGACGGGCGGCAACAGCCCGCCCACGTCCGTGGCGAAATCACGTTCAACAAGGTATGGTTCGCCTACGACGAGGAAAAGTGGGTGCTTAAAGACTTGAATTTCCATATCCGACCGGGAGAGACATTGGCACTTGTTGGTGCCACCGGGGCCGGAAAATCATCTACCATCAATATCCTGAGCCGGTTTTACGAGGTGAACCGGGGCGCCATTCTGCTCGACAACATGGATATCCGCGAATATGAACTTAATTTCCTGCGCCGTACCATCGCCACTGTTTTGCAGGACGTTTTTCTGTTTGCCGATTCCATTGCGAACAACATCAGCCTCAACAATCCGGATATTACCCGCGAACAGATCATTCAGGCATCCCGGCAGGTGGGAGCACATGATTTCATCCAGCGGCTGCCCGGTGGATACGACTACCAGGTCCAGGAACGCGGGGCTACGCTGTCTTCGGGGCAGGCCCAGCTCATCTCCTTTATCCGGGCGCTGGTGCACGATCCGAAAATCCTGGTGCTCGACGAGGCCACATCGGCGGTCGATACCGAGACCGAAATCCTGATCCAGCAGGCCATTGACACACTAATGAAAGGGCGTACTTCCATTGTGATTGCCCACCGCCTTTCGACCATCCAGAAAGCCGACAAAATTATCGTGCTGGACAAAGGGGAAATGAAAGAAATGGGATCACACCAGGAATTACTCCGCATCGACGGCTATTACAAACGCCTGTACGATCTGCAATTTAATTCGGCAGGAATCTAATAGACTTCATTCAGCCAGCGGAAAAGCGACACGGATTCGCCGGTCGCCGCTACCTGGGGGTTGATCCCTATAAGCTGTGCCACCCGCTCGAAAATCCCAGCTATTTCCATGTCATCCCGGTTAGTGAATAACGCGACTGTCAATCCACGGTGCGGGTTCAGGTATACGATGTTGTGGAAGCCGGTACTCTCCCCTGAATGGAACAGGCAGGCAGTCCCATCTTTTTCGCGGCCAATGAACCAACCCATGCTATAGTACACGTTCCCATTTACTGGCGATTTTTCGGCTTCCAGCGAATCCCGATAGGCGGATGAGGGGAACCCGCCGACCAGCAATGCTTCGGCCCAGCGCAGGTATTCCTGTGCCGACAGATACACGCCCCCATCGCCCTGGGCAGCACTGGTAAGGCTCTGGTCGGCAAATACAAAACGGTCTCCATCCGGGTGATAACCATATGCCCGGTTGGCGATTTCCACCTGTGGTTCATACACCAGTGCTTCATCCATCCCCAGTGGCAAAAAGATACGCTGCTTTACAAAATCGGCGTAGCGCTGGCCGCTTACTTTCGCAACGATGAGTGACAGCAGGCAATAACCGGTGTTACTATACCGGAACCGGGTACCGGGTGCGAAGTAGGTATGCTCCTGCCTTCTGATCAGCCGCAGCACATCCGCATCCAGTACCTGTACGGTCTGTGAATCGGGAATTAAGGCCTCATAATCCCAGATACCCGACGTGTGGTTCAGCAGCTGCCGGATGGTGATCGCACCCACGGTATCGGCAAGACCCTCAAAAAACTGCGCCAGCGGATCGTCCAGGGTTAGTTTCCCTGCTTCCGCCAACAGGTAAACGGCCATCGCGGTAAACTGCTTGCTCACCGAGGCCATGCGGAAATGCGTATCGGCTTTTATGGCGGCACCTGTTTTCGGGTCCGCCGAGCCAAACCCCCGGCTGAAAACCGGTTCATCTCCTTGTTTGACCACCAGTACACCTCCGGGTACCCGGTCCGATGGATAATGCTGCCGCATCACGGCATCCAGCTGTTCAGGAAGGGACTGTGCCGCGGCAGACGGCAGCAAAAGGCCCAATGTCACGGCAAGGAATAATAAATGGCGTATCATCATGTATCACGCGGTTTATCCAAAGTTAGTAATATCCGGAAGAAACCAAGTCAATGAACGGCAGGGCGATGAGGTATGGGAAAGGGTGAAGACTTCCGGCACATTTCTTCGGAGTGAGTCCATAGTGAGTCCAGGGTGAGTCCGGAATGAGTCCAGTGTGAGTCCAGTTTTTTACGTAAATAGCTGGACTCACCCCGGACTGCTGGCGGGTTCAGCGCGAAGCAGCTACGGCAACGTGGTAAAACTGTCTGTACCGCCGTGGGAATAGCACGTAAACCCAGCCGCTTTATGCCGGCGGATCAACGTAACAATATCGCTGCCGTGCGGTCTAACCGATCAAACCCCTGATGCGATGAAACAGGTAACCCTCTTCTTCTGGTGGTGCAGCGGCATGCACCGGGAAACGCTGGAACAGTATCCCGCCGAACGGCATAAATACGTCGGTATCGGAGCCACGATATTTTTCACCGGACTTTTTGCTGCATTGTCGGGTGGGTATGCGCTGTATTTCGTGTTCAGCGGCAGCGGACCCGCGGGCTTATATGCACTATTTTTCGGACTATTATGGGGTCTGGCCATCTTTAACATGGACCGTTACATCGTTTCCAGTATTAATAAAAATGCCCCGGGAGGCAAGCAGCTGCTGCAGGCTACTCCCCGGATACTGCTCGCCATCCTGATTGGCATCGTCATCTCACGACCGCTCGAACTCAAAATATTCGATAAGGAGATCCGCCAACAGCTGGCCACCAATTACCTGAACCAGCAACGCGCCACGCTGGATACGTTGAATCTCGCATTTGACCGTAAATACGCCCTGGAACTGGAGCGGCTGGCCGCCCTGCGCAGCGAACGGGATACGCTGGAGGCTGCCATCAAGTCGGCGCACGTCAAGCTGTACCAGGAGACGTTCGGCGATAAAACGCCGGAGACTTCGGGAATTACCGGTTATGGACCATATGCCAAAAGACGGCAGGCCGACCTGGATAAACAGGAACAGTACCTGGACACGTTACGCACGCGCATCCAACACCAGGAAACATTTATCCGGGAACAAAAACAAGCGGAAGGCCTATCGGATGAGCGGCTGCTTACGGGCGCGCGACTGGACAGCGTGGTCCAGCATGCCGGCTTTGCCGATCGGAATGCGGCGTTAGGCGACCTGAAATACCGTGCCGACGGCAGCGTGAATACCGCCAATTATGCGGCGATCACCTTTATCATGTTGCTTTTTATCTTCTTTGAATGCCTGCCGGTACTGGTCAAGCTGATGAGCATGCGGGATGCATACGATGTAGCGCTGCGTGACCGGCAGACCGTGGACATTCACCGGTCGGCAAAAAACCGGGATGCGGAAATAGCCATTATTGACGGGGTGCACGATCTCCGGATAAAAACAGAGACCGAAAAGCAGACACGGGTACTGTTGGATACGGATTGAATTTTACCTGTCATCCGAGCGGCTGGTACCGCTCGACCCGGAGGTTAGCACGCATGCCGGCACGGTAAGTACCGATGTCCCGGTGTATTGCCTGAAGCGTCACGCCGTTGCAGCCGACGGTCAATTCCTCATAAAATCCTTTGAAGCGCACTTCCAGCAGCTCAAACGTCCCCGCCGGGTCAGGAGTCAGGACAATCCACTCGGGATGGATGGCTACCGAGGTTCCGCTACGGATGTCCAGTACCAGGGCCTCGATCGGGTTCAGCACGTTGCTCCGCGCCAGCAAACGGGCGGTGTAAGCATCCGGGGGCTGCTGGTAAAGCGTCAATGGGTTACCCGCCGCCACCAGTCGCCCGCCACGCAGGATGATCAGCTCATCGGCCATGGAAAGTACTTCGGCCGGATCGTGTGACACCAGGATCACCGTAAGGCCGGTATCTGCCACAATGGAACGGATATCGCGTTGCAGGGAGTCCCGGAAGGAGGCATCTACCTGGTTGAACGGTTCGTCCATCAGCAATACTTCCGGCTCATTAACCAGTGCCCGGGCGATGGCCACCCGCTGCTTTTCTCCGCCACTGAGGTCGGCAACGCGCTGTTTATCCAGGTGCGCGATGCGCAGCTGCCTTAAAATACGTTCGGTTTTTGCCTGTTTTGCGTCCAGATCCGTATTCGGCAGCTGTGAGGCGATATTGTCCCACACATTGGCATAGGTATTCAGGTCGTCAAAGCCCTGCGAGACCATCCGCATGGCCTCATGCCCGGGAATCAGCTTTTCCTGCGGGCCGGGCACTTTCCTTCCCCGGTAGCGGATTTCGCCTTCCTGAAGTTCCAAGAGGCCATAAATCAGTCGCAGCAAGGTACTCTTCCCGCTCCCGCTTTCACCAACAATTGCCGTAATTTTCCCCTCCCCGATTTGAAAAGACAGTCCGCTTACCGCAATAACCGGTTGTTTACCCGAAAACGAGCGGCCGACGTTTTCACCATGAATGAAGGCCAGGCCTTCGCGCAGCACATCGGCGGGTACGGAACAGGAAGGGGAATTTGTAGCGGGTACAGCCATAAAAAAGCCGCCCCGGCAGGTACCGGGACGGCACAAAATTACGAAAAATGTACCGGATTGCCAGCAACGGTGATGGCCGGTCCCTGTCGGCGGAGGCGTTGTCAGAACCCAAACATCAACCCGAATGCGAAATTGCGCAGTCCTTCCTGCTGCGGACTGTTTTCAAAACTATCGTTAATGTAATATTTGGCATAAATACCAAAAGGGCCTACACCAACCCGGGCAAATGCACCGTAGCGGAACTGCGCTAAATTGTAATCATCCTTAAATTTCTGCTTTCCCAGTTCATCGCTTTTGAAGCGCTGGGTGCCCTTCAGCAGGAAACCACCCTCTGGTCCGACCGCAAATTTCAGTCGGCCCAACCCGTCATAATGACGGCTGCGCCACTCAAACGTGAGCGGCAGCCGGAGGTAGGTGGCTGTCAGCCGGTTCTTTGTATAATTGATTTCGTTACGGTCGACGATATCCCAGGCCAGCGGGGTGGTGTTTTCCCGCAGATCGATGTTCTCGCGGAACCGGATATAGGTCCAGTCAAACCCGCCGGATAAAAAGATACGGAAGTGGTCGTTGAAACGGTAGCCCACCTGCAGTAGGTCGAACCCGAAATTAACCGTCTTCCCGGGCCGGTAACGGAAGTCGCGGTTATTATCGGACAACGTAAAGCTTCCGTTATCTACTAACCTGACCAGCCCGAGATCAATCCGCGACAGGGTAATGCCATAAATGGGGCGCGCGCTCCGGGTATCACGTTCTGTTTCCTCCGGTTCATCCGTCTGGAGCCGGTATGTCTTTTCCTCACTTCCGACACGGATGATGCCTTCGTCTTCACCGGGAACCAAAATCCGTACCTTGCGTTTCTCTCCGGTATCCACGTCTTCCACAATGACCGTGTCGGCCGAAATCGCACGCTGGCGCTGGCGCTCTGCACGCTGACGTTCCTGGGCAGCGGATGCCAGGGCGAGGGTGCATAAAACTAATGTAAGGCTGGTGTATTTCATATCTGACTGATTTAGTAACGTATTATTTCCTGCTTCGGTTTCGTGCCAGGTTAAATTCGATTTTTATGGAGCCTTCGCTATCGCTGGAAAACAGCACCGCTTTTTCTTCCCTTCGGTCTACCGTTCCCACTACGAAATTCAGCAGCTGGCTCACGCCGAACGGATTGGAGCGCGGTGCGGATGCCAGCATTTCCGCTGCCGTGTCGTCCAGCACCACGGGCGGCTGCACGTCGGGCACTCCGGAAGTATCCGATCCGGAACTGCCGGCTTCCGGGGTGGCGCGGGGTGATGATGGGGCCGCGACGGGCGATGGCCGCGCGGTTGACATTTGCTTTACGACTGGTTCGGAAGTAACCGCTTCGGGTATCGGCACCGCTACCGCCGGTATCGGCTCCGACCGTGTTTTTCGTGGTGTTGCCCGCGCTATCGGGGTACGCCCGGGCATTCCCGATGCAGCCGGCCGGGTCGGTCGGCTGGCTGAAACGGGACCGGCAGGCTGTGTATCTGTTTCAGCCACCGGCGCCGCTGCTTGGCCCTGCAGGTAAATAACCGGTACCGGACGGCTGGCCCAGTAGGAAAGCACCCCCACCAGCAGCGCTGCAGCTGCAGCCCAGCGCCAGGCAACAGGCACGGTACGGCGCCGGACGGACATCGCAGCCCGGTCCGGCGTTTGGCGGGCCAGGCCTGCCTCAATCTTATCCCACAGGCCGGCAGAGACGTCCGGGGTAAAATTTTTCATCTTATCCCGGATATGGCGATCAAATGGATTATCATCTGGATTCATATGCTTTTATTTGCTTGATTCGTTCTTTAAGCCAGTTTCTGGCCCGTGATAACTGCGATTTGGATGCCCCCTCGCTGATGTCCAGCAGCTCGGCAATCTCCTTATGCGAATATCCCTCGATGGCATACAGGTTAAATACGGCCCGGTAACCGTCCGGCAACAGCCGGATCATAGCCAGCAGGTCTTCGCATGCGAGTGCATCGATCACTGTTGCCTCCTGCGACGCGTCCGTTACTTCCACCAGTTCCACTACCTGCACGGAACGGCCGTTTTTCCGGTACGTTTCAATGGCGGTGTTAATCATTACCCGGCGGATCCAGCCTTCAAATGAACCCTCACCGCGAAAGCTTTCGATCTGGGTAAACACCTTAATAAACCCGGCCTGCAGCACATCTTCGGCCTCGGCAGTGGTTCTCACGTAACGCATACACACACCCAGCATGCCGGAGGCCAGCGTGCGATACAGCATTTCCTGGGCGCGGGGGTTGTTTGCTTTACAACCTTCATACAAATGATCTAATGCAACGGTTTGCTCCAATGCTGATGCGTTTATTGCTAAGATGCAATTAATTGGGAAAAGGTTGCATGGAAAGGATATTTTTTAGGCCGGGCCGGCGGCAACGGGTCGGTATGCGGTGAGCCGGGCAGCTTAACCCAGGGAAACCGTGCAGGTACGTTTTCCGTCCGCCTCCGCATCAATCCGAACGGAAACGGCATCGGGCGGCAACAGGCCGGCTATTTTTTCGGGCCACTCGACAAAACAATAGTTGCCGGAATAAAAATACTCCTCATAGCCCAGGTCGAATGCCTCCTGTTCGGATTTGATGCGGTAAAAATCAAAGTGATAAACCGGGCCGCGGGGGGTTGTATATTCATTGACAATGGAGAAGGTAGGACTTGCCGTGGCGTCGGTTACCCCCAGTTGCCCGCAAATGGCCTTAATCAAGGTCGTTTTACCTGCGCCCATCGGACCATAGAATAGCAATACACGCCGCGTACCGGCAGCGTCCAGCAGCTTTGCCGCCGCATCGGAAAGGGCGGCCAAATGCGCGATTTCGATAACCATGCGGCAAAAATACGGTTTTTGCTATTTGGTGGTGTACGTAATGTAGGGAATTATGACCTCTTCGAGCGATATGCCGCCATGCTGGAACGTCTCATTGAAATAATTGACAAAATGGTTGTAATTATTCGGGTAGACAAAATAGGTATCCTCTTTTGCAAAAATGAAGCTGGAGCTTACGTGCAGCTTGGGCAACATGGCGTCATGCGGATTCTTGATGTGGAAAACATCCTTAGCGATATAATTCAGGTTTTTCCCCTGTTTATAACGCAGATTGGTGTTGGTGTTCCGGTCGCCGATTACCTTGCTGGCATGCTTGACCCGGATGGTGCCATGATCGGTGGTAATAATGACCCGCACCTGTTTCTGTGACAGCCATTTCAGGGCATCCAGCAACGGGGAATGCTCAAACCACGACAAGGTCAGTGAACGATAGGCCGCTTCATCATTGGCTAATTCGCGGATCATGGCCATGTCCGTGCGGGCATGCGAAAGCATATCCACGAAATTATACACCAGCACATTCAGGTCATTTCCCATCAGGTTGCTTAGGTTTTCGGCGAGGTCGCGCCCCTGGTCAAGCGTAAGTATCTTATGGTACGCGTGCTTGCACTCCCTGCGGTACAGCCGTTTAATCTGATCGGCCAGAAACTTATCTTCATGCAGGTTTTTGCCTCCCTCATCCTCATCATTCTGCCAGAGATCCGGAAACCGCTTTTCCATCTCCAGCGGCATCAATCCGCTGAATATCGCGTTACGGGCATACTGGGTGGCCGTTGGCAGGATGCTGTAATAGCTATCTTCTTCTTCCAGGCGGAAATAATTGGTGATGACTTCGTTAATCACCCGCCATTGATCGTACCGCAGGTTGTCTATCAGAAAAAAGAACGTGGGCCTATCCTCCTGAAGACCCGGAAAGACTTTTTTACGGAACAGCTGATCCGACATGACCGGACCACTTTCGGGGGAGGCAATCCACCGGAGGTAGTTCTTTTCCATAAACTTGGAAAACTGCATATTAGCCTCTGCTTTTTGCAGCGTAAGCACCTCATGCATCCCGGCGTCTTCCAGCTTTTCCAGGGACAGCTCCCAGTAAACCAGCTTTTTATACACGTCTTCCCATTGCCGGAAATCCAGGTTGTCATTAAGGATCATGCCCAGGTTACGGAAATCCTGCTGGTAAGCCATGGAGGTTTTTTCACTCACCAGCCGCTTGTTTTCTGTCAGTTTCTTAATGGTAAGCAGGATCTGCTTGGGGTTTACCGGCTTAATCAGGTAATCATCGATCTTAAACCCGATCGCCTCCTCCATCAGGTGTTCTTCCTCGTTTTTTGTAACCAGTACCATGGGTACGGCGGGATTGATGTTCTTCAGCTCAAACAGCGTTTCCAGGCCGGTGAGGCCAGGCATGTTTTCGTCCAGGAAAACCAGGTCGTAAAACCCCTTTTTGAATGCGTCTACGGCATCGTTTCCGTTCGTTACGGTTTTCACGCTGTAGCCTTTTTCATTGAGCAGCATGATGTGCGGCTTCAACAAATCAATCTCGTCATCTGCCCAGAGTATATTCGTTTCCTGCATCGTTTTCAGTATCCTTCGCTAATTTTTACCGTTCGTTCGGTAAGCAGCAACTGCTTACCCTGTCTATTTTCCACGAACATAACGAAAAGTTGACTGATCCGGCGATTTTTAACATTAATTAACAGGCAGGTCTTGTATCTTTGCAGGCAGGTGAAGCCATCAGGGCTATCCTGCAATTGGAACGCGCATTGAATAAGAAAAAAATAATAAACGACCCGGTATATGGATTCATTTCCATTCCGTCTGCTTTTATTTTTGACCTGATCCAACACCCGTATTTTCAGCGGCTGCGTTACATCAAGCAGGTCAGCATGACCCACTTGGTTTATCCGGGCGCTTTGCATACCCGGTTCCAGCATGCGCTGGGCGCCATGCACCTGATGGGCCTGGCGATTGAAACGCTGCGGAACAAAGATATCGTGATTACCCCGGAAGAGGAGGAGGCCGTACTGGCGGCCATTTTACTGCACGACATCGGCCATGGCCCTTTTTCCCATTCGCTGGAACATACGTTGGTAGAAGGCGTTTCCCATGAAATGCTGTCGATGCTCATGATGAATGAACTGAACCAGACCTTTGAGGGACGGCTTGATCTGGCGATTACGATTTTCAACAACAGTTATCCCAAAAAATTTCTTCACCAGTTGGTGTCCGGACAGCTCGATATCGATCGGATGGATTACCTGAACCGCGACAGCTTCTTTACAGGTGTTTATGAAGGCGTGATCAGTTTTGACCGGATCATCAAAATGCTGAATGTTGCCGGCAATGAATTGGTACTCGAACAAAAGGGAATTTATTCCGCCGAAAAATTCCTGATCGCGCGCCGGCTGATGTATTGGCAGGTATACCTGCATAAGACCGTGTTAAGTGCCGAGCAGATGCTCCTTAAAATTCTCCAACGGGCTAAGGAACTGTGTGGAATGGGTATTACCTTATTTGCGTCACCATCCTTGGAACATTTTTTGTGCAACAGGATTACCCGGGAAAATTTCACTGGGGATGTGTCACATTTGGTACATTTTTCGCGTCTTGATGACACGGATATTTTGTCGGCAATCAAGACGTGGGCATATCACACAGACGATGTATTGAGCATGCTGTGTAGCCGGTTAATCACGAGGGAGCTTTACCATACGGAACTGCATACGACTGCTCCGGCACGGGAGCAGCTTGCGGATCTGAAACAAAAGGCCGTAACATTTTTTGGAATTGATCCGTCAAAAGCGGATTATTATGTTTGGGTGCAACCCATTGAGAATAGCGCCTACGAACTGAATGACAGTAATATAAAAATTTTAATGAAGGACGGCAGCATATTGGATATCGCCGAAGCTTCAGATTTAGCTAACCTGGAAACATTATCAAAGAAAGTCCAAAAATTTGCTGTTTCTTTTCCCAAGGAATTATTGCGGTGATTTCCATACAATGGACTGACAACCAGCAATAGTTTGTTTATAGTATTTAAACTTATAAATTTGCAGATGCAATTTTCCGCACATCAAATCGCAACACTCGTAGGCGGGTCCCTGGAAGGAGACCCTAATGTGATGGTGGGACAATTGGCCAAGATTGAGGAGGCGTCAAGTGGCTCTTTATCCTTTTTATCCAATCCGAAATACGAACCTTACCTCTATACCACACAGGCATCGGTCGTGATTGTCAATGCCGACCAGAAACTGGACAGGCCGGTACAGAGTACGATTATCCGGACCAAGAACGCATATTCCGCGTTTTCCACCCTGCTGGAGGTATACAATAAGATGCGCCTGGAAAAAACAGGAGTGGAACAGCCTTCTTATATTCATCCCAGCGCGAAAATCGGGAAAAACGTTTACGTAGGTGCTTTTGCTTATATTGACAAGGATGCGGTTATCGGCGATAACTGTAAAATATATCCCCACGTTTACGTGGGCGACCATGTGCAGATCGGGAACGACACGACCCTGTTTCCCCGCGTGTGCGTTTATTACGACTGTGTCATCGGTGCGCACGTGACCGTACACTCGGGTACGGTGATTGGGAGTGATGGCTTCGGGTTTGCCCCGAAAGAAGACGGTACTTATCAGAAAATCAACCAGATTGGCAATGTGCTGATCGAGGATCACGTGGAGGTAGGCGCCAATACGGTAATCGACCGCGCTACGATGGGGTCGACTATTATTCGCCAGGGCGTAAAACTGGACAACCTGATTCAGATTGCCCACAACGTGGAGGTGGGTAAAAACACGGTCATCGCGGCACAGTCAGGTATTTCCGGCAGTACAAAAATCGGAGAACATGCCGTAATTGGCGGACAGGTAGGCGTTGTCGGCCACATCAGCATCGCTAACGGGAGCCAGATACAGGCCCAGTCCGGTGTCAACCGGGCCATTGTGGAAGAAGGAAAAAAATGGTCGGGAAGCCCCGCCACACCTTATAACGCCCAAATGCGCTCACAGGTAATTTATGCCCGCCTGCCGGAATTGGAGCGGCGGCTGGAAGAACTGGAACAATTACTATTAACTAAAGAAGAATCGAAATAAATCTACCTTAATCCCGTTCGGGGATCAGTCATAATGACTATGAATGTAAAACAAAGAACAATTAAGTCTGAAATTACCGTCTCAGGTGTCGGTTTACATACCGGGAAGCCGGTAACCATGACACTGAAACCTGCTCCGGAGCATCATTGGTATAAATTCAGACGCATCGACCTGGAAAACCAACCCACTGTCTTAGTTGACGCTGATCATGTTTCGGACACGTCCCGTGGTACAACGATCTCCCAGAACGGCGCCAGTGTCAGTACCATCGAGCATTTAATGGCTGCGCTGGTGGGGTTGCAAATCGACAACGTACTGATCGATATCGACGGACCGGAAGTGCCGATCATGGACGGTAGCTCGGCTCCATTTGTAAAAGTGCTGGAGCAGGCAGGCTATACCGATCAGAATGCCGACCGCGATTATTACGAAATTCCGCATAATATCCACCATACCGAATCCGACCGCAAGGTGGAGATGGTTGCCATGCCGCTCGATGGCTACCGTTTTACTTGCATGATTGATTTTAACTCGCCGGTACTGGGGAGCCAGCATGCATCCATCAGTAACATCGACGAGTTCGCTAAGGATATTGCGCTATCCCGCACGTTCTGTTTCCTGCATGAACTGGAAATGCTGTTGAAAAACAACCTGATCAAGGGAGGCGACCTGAACAATGCCATCGTTGTGGTAGACAAAGAGGTAAGCAGGGAAGAACTGCGGAACCTGGCCAAGCTGTTCAACCGCGAGGACATTGACGTGGCCAAGGAAGGCATCCTGGATAACATTGAGCTGCGTTACCAGAATGAGCCGGCCCGACATAAGTTACTGGATATGATTGGCGACCTTGCCCTGGTGGGGCGGCCGATCAAAGGCCACATCATGGCGGCGAGACCGGGGCACGCGGCGAACGTCGCGTTTGCTAAAAAGATAAAAGCCCAGATAAAAAAGGAGAAGGGCCGGAAATACGCCAAGGTCTATAACCCCAATGTACCGCCGTTGTATGACACGATACAGATCATGAAGATCCTGCCGCATAGGCAGCCGTTCCTGATGGTGGATAAGATTCTGGAGTTGACAAAAACCCATGTGGTGGGATTAAAGAATGTGACCATGAATGAAGACCTGTTCATGGGGCATTTCCCCGGGGCACCCGTTTTTCCGGGTGTACTGCAAATCGAGGCCATGGCGCAGACAGGCGGGATACTGGTATTGAGCACAGTACCCGATCCGGAAAATTACCTGACGCTGTTTCTCAAAATTGAGAACGCCCGTTTTAAAGCACAGGTCAATCCCGGCGACACCATCATCTTCCGGTGTGACCTGCTGGAGCCCATCCGCCGGGGTATTGCCCAGATGAAGGGCATCGGCATGGTAGGGGAAAAGGTCGTTGTAGAAGCAGAATTAATGGCACAAATCGTAAAAGTAAAGGATAACCAGGCATCATGATACAGCCACTTGCGTATATACACCCACAGGCTAGGATTGCCGGTAATGTGGTTATTGAACCCTTTGTTACGATACACAAGGATGTTGTCATCGAAGACGGCACGTGGATCGGCTCCAACGTAACAATCATGGACGGTGCACGGATCGGAAAGAACTGCCGCATATTTCCCGGGGCAGTCATATCGGGAATCCCGCAGGACCTGAAGTTCGATGGCGAGGACACAACGGTTGAAATCGGGGACAACACCACCATCCGGGAGTGCGTCACGGTAAACCGGGGCACAAAGGACAAATGGAAGACCGTCATCGGAAAGAATTGCCTCATCCAGGCATACAGCCATATTGCACACGACTGTATTATCGGCGACAACTGTATTTTCTCAAACAGCAGCACACTGGCCGGACATATTACCGTGGGCGACTATGTGGTACTGGCTGGCCTGGTAGCGGTCCACCAGTTCTGCCACATTGGGTCACATGCGTTCATCGCTGGAGGTTCATTGGTGCGGAAAGATGTGCCGCCGTTCGTTAAGGCTGCGCGGGAGCCGCTTGCCTACGTGGGCATCAACTCCGTTGGCCTCCGGAGACGGGGATTTTCCTCCAGCCAGATCAATGAAATACAGGATATTTACCGGATTCTTTTCGTTAAGAATAACAACCTGACGAAGGCCCTGGATATCATCGAAGCGGAATATAAACCCACAGAGGTCCGCGATGAAATACTGGATTTCATCCGGAATTCCAACCGCGGCGTAATGAAGGGATTCGGTCAGAGCAAGGGTATGCTTTAAGGGATAAGGACTACTAATGCCGGCCACGTGGAGATAGTGCTCGAAGATATGGGTAGACGGTTTAACCGGGAATGGATTTTCCGGCACCTGGACTACCGATTTTCAGCTGGGCAAAGCTATGCCGTACTGGGACCGAACGGTTCCGGTAAATCTACACTGCTACAGGTCATTGCTTCCAGCCTTACCCCTTCTACGGGCCATATCCGGTACGCACTGGACGGGTCGGCCGTAGCTATCGACCACGTGTACCGGCTCATGGCCATCGCAGCGCCCTACATGGAACTGATTGAAGAGTTTACGCTCGCCGAACTGGTCGCGTTCCATTTTTCATTTAAAAAATACCTCCCTGGATACGACCTCCAGGCAATCATTGAACTGATGGGACTGCAGGCAGCCCGCGATAAGGCGCTGCGCCACTTTTCTTCGGGTATGCGGCAACGGGTAAAACTGGCGCTGGCCTGCTGCTCGGATGTGCCTGTCCTGTTACTGGACGAGCCCACATCCAACCTGGACCGTGCGGGGATCGACTGGTACCTGGAGCTGGTCGGGGCAACCCAGGAAAACCGGTTGCTGATCGTATGCTCCAACCAGGAACACGAGTACCGTTTCTGCACGGAAACCCTGCGGATTACCGATTACAAACAGGCATAATACGTTACCCGCGACAGGCGTGTTTTTTTGTGATGCATTTGTATCTGGGGACCGAATTCTGTATTTTTGGACAGTTAAGAATTACGAATAGCAATACGTATGGCTAAAGCTTCAGAAGTAAAGACAGGTAATATTTTACGTTTCAATGGTGCACTGGTAAACGTAGAGGAATTTATTCACCGCACGCCCGGCAACCTGCGGGCGTTTTATCAGGCGCGGATGCGCAATGTAAAAACCGGGAAACTCGTTGAATACCGTTTCCGTACAGATGAGGAAGTTGAAATCGCGCGGGTAGAAACCAGCGATTACCAGTATCTGTATGAGGAGGGCGAGACATTTGTGGTGATGGACAACAATACGTTTGAACAATTTAATGTTCCGAAGCATCTTTTCGGTGATTCGGCACGGTTTTTGAAGGAAGGTATGCAGGTGATTGTGGCGCTTGAAAGCGATGAACCGATCATGGCTCAGGCACCCACAACCGTAGAATTGGAAATTACCTATACGGAACCGGCAGTTAAAGGCGACACATCTACCAATGCCTTAAAAAGTGCGACAGTGGAAACGGGAGTGGAGATTAAGGTGCCTCTTTTTGTAAATCAGGGAGATAAAGTAAAAGTAGATACACGTACGGGAGATTATATCGAACGGGTGAAATAAAGATATCAAATTTTTAGGTTTAGGTTGATTATTCGGTCTTGGGGCTCCCCGCTCCAAGGCCGATGTTTTTTTGGGGTACTTTATTCGGTATATTCGCACCGGACAACGGGAATATGGACCAGACCAAACAAGCATTACGTCAAGCCTACCGGGAAAAACGGATCCGGCTTTCTGCCGATGAACTCAACCGGTTAAACGAAGCGCTCCTGGCGCAGGTTAAGCAATTCGACATGGCGGGTATCCGCACGGCACACTTATTTTTACCAATTAAGGGAAATCACGAACCCGACACATTTGCCATTGCGGATTGGCTGCTGGAACGGTATCCGGGCATCCGGCTGGCCACTACCCAGCACGGGAAGGATATGCAGGCGATGACGCCGGTCATCTGGGATCGCCGGGCGCCGCTGAAGGAAAACCGCTGGAAAATTCCCGAACCGGAACAGGGTGTGTCCATTCCTGCGGACACTATTGATGCGTTGTTTATACCCCTGCTCGTCTTTGACAAAAATGGAAACCGCGTAGGTTACGGAAAGGGGTTTTACGATCGTTTCCTGGATACATGCCGGCCGGACGCGCTCCGCATCGGATTATCATTGTTCGACCCGGTGGAAGCGATCAGTGACCTGCACGCCCACGACATCCCCCTCTCCCACTGCATTACCCCCAACGGACGGTGGGCATTCGGCGGACCGGACACGGCTAATACAGTATCCGGAATTTGATGGTGTGGTCAATCTGCCGCAGCTGTTTAAGCAACTTCCGGTCGTATGCCGTGTCAACATCGGTTACCGCATAGCCTATATTGCCTTTGGTCATCAGAAACTGTGCGATGATATTAATCTGATTTTCCGCGAACAGCTGATTGATCTGCGCCATAACGCCGGGCACGTTCTGATGAATGTGAAGCAAGCGGTGAGCTTTTTCCACTTTTGGCAGCTGCAAATTCGGAAAATTACGGCTCATATAGGTATCTCCCCGATTGATAAAATCGGCCATGCGCCGGGGAATAAATTCACAGTTGCGCTTTTTCGCTTTTTTATCGTCGAACAGCACAATTCCCTTTTCATTGCAGATTTCCCGGTTTACCTGATCTTTGCTATCGCCCAGGTAGCCGAGTGTTTTCAGCTTATCCGCGCGCGTCAACTGGTCGTCGCTCAGCTTCACATTGCTTCCCAGTAGCAGCATCCCGACGTCTTTCACGTACTTTTCTTCAAACGTTTCCTTGACACGGATCGAGAAGCCATCCCGTTTGAGGATGTGAGCCGCAATTTCAGGGACATTCCCCACAATCAGGCACAGAATCCGATTCTTGGGATAAGAGATCGCCCTGGGCAGATCATTGACATACAGGAATTCGTCAAAACTTGGTGTAATGTGATCGGCCTTTTCCGACACGCTTTTACGCTCGATATTTTCGGTAAACGCAAAGAAACGTTCAATTAATCCGGATTCCTTTAACTGAAAGTCCGAATAACCATCACCGATACCGTAAATTTTACCGGGTAGCTGCAGTTGTTTCAGTAGCTTCACCTTGCCGCCCTCTTCCGATAGCGGATTGTTTTCATCGTAGCCGGTGATGTTTCCCTCTTCGTCAAATGTAAAGGTATTGGCATATACATTTTCCTGCTGGATATGGTACGGCGATACGACGGGAATAATAAACTCCTTAAAGCCGCCGGACACAATGAGGGCGCTTTCGCTATGCTTTTTGAAGAATTCGCGGTTGCGGAGAAATGACGGAGACACTTTTTTCTTCAATACCGACACCAGTTTCTTAAGGTGGTCGCGATTGGCCTCCAATAACCTGATCCTGCCCGCGAGGCTGTCACGGAAAGACAGCTGGCCATTCATGGCGAGATTTGTCAATCGCTCTATTTCCTCATAAATCAGTTCCCTGGCTGGGTGTTTAGCCAATGATATCCGAGCCAATTCGTCTAACGCTTCCACCTGCGTAAAGGTGCTGTCAAAATCGATGATGTAATAGTTCATCCGTTATTTATGTATGTTATTGTTTTGTTGCTAATGCGGTACAGATTTCGCGCAGGGTATCGTCGATGGGACGGAACGTGATGCCGGTCGCCCGGCGAACCTTTTCATTGGAAAACTGCCGGATCCGGCTGGCCGACCGGGCAATCTCACGGGTGAGTGATGGTCGTTTGCCGGTGAGCCAGGCCAACCCGTGCGCCATCCGCCAAGCCAGGCCCAGCATGAACGGGGTTGCTTTAAAGCGCGGGGCCGGCCGACCGAGGTAGGCGCTGCATTTTGCCAGCAATTCCCTGTTGGACATGTTGACGTTGCTTAACAAAAAACGCTCGCCGCGTATCGTTCTGTTTTCCATCAGGAGAATCATCGCCCTTGCCACATCCTGGACGTCAATAAGTCCGACATTCCCCGTCGCATAAAAATTCAGGCCGTTTTGCAGGTTGGCGAAAAGTGTCCCGGTTGTTCCGTTCCCTCCGGCACGGGCATTAGCGCCGATAATCAGTGCAGGATTGACAATGATGGCATCCAGCCCTTCCGCAATGCCCCGCCAGACTTCCTGCTCCGCTTCATATTTTGCAATGGAATAGCCCGATTTGCCGTTGTTATATTCCCAGAGGTCGTTTTCCGTAACCGCCGCACCGGATTTGGACTTGCCTAATGCAGCCACTGAACTCACGTGCAACAGCCGGGCGCCGTTTTCGAGCGCAAGTGTCACGATATGGGCTGTCCCCTCGACATTGATTTTTCGCAGCCGATGGCGGTCCGCCGGGTGAAAGGAAATAAAAGCCGCGCAGTGATAAACTTCGGTAACCCCTTCAAATGCTTCTTCCAACGCGAAAAAATCATTAATATCAGCTGTAACCCATTGCAGCTGCGGCTGATTTTCCAGGGATACTGGAATTTGGGAAGAATCGCGTTTTGTCGCGCGCACATGAACCCCCGAGTCGATGAGCTGCTGAATTAATGCCGAACCGAGAAAGCCTGTTCCTCCTGTTACTAAAACCACTGTCGATAAACCCTTGGTAAAATAATGCTTCCAAAAGTAAGGTAATAAATGGATATTTGTGGAATATCAGGCCATGATTCTAATTTTTTTGGCGTTTTGACCTACAACACGGAAATACGATGTCCTTATCTGATTTTTTTGCTCCCGTTTCACCCGATAACCTGGCCCCCGAAAACGGCTATTTGAATTCGCAAATCGGAAAAATAATCCGCGCCTTTGACCGCGAATTCCCCGACCTCACCGAAGACAAGCCGGATCTCGCGCTATTTGGAGTGCTGGACGACCGGATGGCGATCGGCAATGATGGCTGTGCACAGGCACCGGACGCTGTACGGGAACACCTTTATCAGCTGTACCAGGGCGATTATAAACTTCGGATGGCCGATCTGGGAAATATTTTGGCGGGAGAAACGGTAACGGACACCTATGCGGCGGTAAAAACCGTCTGTGCCGAGCTGATCAAATCGAATATCATTCCGGTGATCATCGGCGGTGGCCAGGACATTACTTATGCGCAATACCTCGCTTATGAAAAACTGGAGCAGAAGGTGGAAGTTGCGCTGGTGGATTCCCGGTTCGATCTAGATCAGGAAAATACCGAAAACGCGCCGCTGAATTCGCTGACTTACCTGAACCACATCATCCTGCACCAGCCGGATTACCTGTTTAATTTGAGTAATCTGGCGTATCAGACGTATTTTGTGAGCCAGGAATCCATCGCCATGTACGATAAGCTGTACTTTAATGCGATGCGGCTCGGCCTCATTGCCGGCAAAGCCGACCAGGTGGAACCCATTGTCCGAGCAGCAGATATGCTGAGCTTTGACATTGGAGCGGTACGGTTTTCGGACGCGCCGGGCAATGCCCGTGCAACGGTTAATGGCCTGTTTGGCGATGAGGCCTGCCAAATCTGCCGGTATGCCGGCATGAGCGATAAGCTCACGTCCATTGGTTTCTATGAGTGCAATCCGCGGCTCGACCGAAGCAAGCAGACGGGGATGCTGGTTTCGCAGATGATCTGGTATTTTATCGACGGATTCTATCACCGGAAGCACGATGTGCCGCTGGTACCGAAATCCGCTTACATCACCTATCGTACCACCCTTGATGACGACGCCAGCTATGAACTGGTATTTGTGAAGAGCAAGAAGTCGGACCGGTGGTGGATGCAGGTACCCTATTCGGGAGTCAAATCCGTTAATGAACGGTATCACCTGGTGCCCTGCCGTTACGAAGACTATCAGCTGGCCGTTGGCGGCGAAATGCCTGATCTGTGGTGGAAAACCCACCAAAAATTAATTTGACGAATAGTTTTTACCATGGAGATTTACCTGATTGCCGTCGCCCTCATTATCCTGATCGTTGCCGTTGTATTGCTGATCAAACGCCCCCGACACGCCGGGACACCGGAATTGACCACATTGCAACAGGAAAAAGAAGTGCTGGTGATTCAGCTGGCCCGTGCGGAACAACAGGCCGAGAGCCTGGCTGCCGAAAAAGAGCGGATCACGGTCCTGCTGCGGGAAGAACAGCAACGGCTCATCAATGAGTTGCAACAGGAACGCGCGCGGTTGGCCGAGGCAGAAAAAGCACTTGAAAACGCCCGGGCGTACTATACCTCGCAGCAGGAGAAGCTAAAAGAGCAGAAAACCGAAATTGAGACCATTAAACAGCAATTCAATACCGAGTTTCAGGTTATTGCCAGCAAAATACTGGAAGAAAAGACGCAAAAATTTACGGAAACCAACAGCAAGTCCCTTGACCAGATTCTGAATCCGCTTAAGGAAAAGATAAAGACATTTGAAGAGAAGGTAGAAAAAACCTATCAAACCGAGGCCAGCGAACGGAATACCCTGAAAGGTGTCGTGCAGCAGCTGATGGAACAGAGCCTGCGCATCAAGGATGAGGCCAATAACCTGACGCGTGCGCTCCGGGGCGACAGCAAAAAGCAGGGCAATTGGGGGGAGGTGATCCTGGAACGGGTACTGGAGCGTTCGGGATTAGTCAAAGACCGGGAATACCGCCTGCAGGCATCGCTGATCGGCGAAGAGGGCAAGCGCCTGCAACCCGATGCCATTATTGACCTGCCCGATGAGAAGCACCTGGTGGTGGATTCCAAAGTGTCGCTAGTTGCTTATGAGCGTTGGGTGAACGCCGAAACCGACGAAGACCGGGAGGCATTTGCCAAGCAGCACATCCTGTCAATAGAAAATCACGTGAAAGGCCTTTCGGCAAAAAATTACCACGACCTGTACCAGATCAATTCACCGGATTTCGTATTGCTTTTTATGCCCATCGAATCGGCATTCAGCATGTCCATTACGTATAAAGCGGATCTTTTCAGTGACGCATGGGATCGGCGGGTAGTAATTGTAAGCCCATCTACCCTGTTGGCTACCCTGCGGACGATCGCGAGCATGTGGAAACAGGAGCGACAAACACGCAATGTACTGGAGATCGCAAAAGAAGCCGGTGCGCTTTACGATAAGTTCGTGGGCTTTCTGCAGGATATGGATCGCTTGGGAGAACAATTGAACCGGGCGGTGCGTTCACATGAAGATGCTACCAAAAAATTAGGCAGCGGGCCCGGAAACGTCATTAAAAAGGTGGAGAAGCTAAAGAAACTGGGAGCCCGCGCAAGCAAGCAGATTGACAGCAACCTGATTGAAGACGAGGAATAATATTGTCCTTCCGTTCTTATTTTTTTTTGGCTAACTTAGCTGATACAAAACCAGCATATTTCATTAGCTACGTATTACCGACGCGATGTTCCAAATAAGACAGTTACTACTTGCCAGTGTTGCCGCATGTTTCACATCCATTGCCCTTGCCCAGTCCCTATCGCAGAAAATCACCACGGCTTTCCACCAATTTGCATCGCATGAAAGCTTGGCTTACGGCACCGCTTCACTGACGGTAATCAACGCCAAGACAAACCAAATAGTGTTTTCGGCCAACGAAAAGGTTGGCCTCGCCCCGGCTTCCACGCTGAAAACGCTTACCTCGGCTGCTGCGTATTACCTGCTTGGCGCTGATTATACTTATGAAACCACACTGGCTTACAGCGGCGAAATTGACCCCCAGGGAAACCTAAAAGGGGATATTATTATCCGCGGAAGCGGCGATCCGTCACTGGGCAGTGACCGGTTCCCCCAGACATCGGACCAAACCGTGCTTTCGGGCTGGGTAAAGGCAATACAACAGGCAGGAATCAGGCACATCGACGGCGCGGTGATTGTAGACGACTCCCGCTATAACGGCCACACGGCACCGGGCGGATGGACCTGGCAGGACATGGGCAATTACTACGGTGCGGGCGTATCTGCCCTGAACTGGCGGGAGAACGCGGTGGGCGTTAATTTCCGCGCAGGTAATACCGTGAATGCGCCCACTGCTATCGTGGGTACTACAGCTGATATCTCTTACCTGCAATTGGTTAATGAAACGACCACCGGCGAACGTGGTACAGGCGATCGGGTATATGCTTTTTCCGCACCCTACGCGTCTCGCATTTACCTTCGGGGAACCTATGGCATTGACCTTCGGAAAACCGTCTATCTTTCGTTGCCGGACGGTGCTTATGATGCTGCGTACCAACTGCACACGGCATTGGCAAACGCAGGGATTGACCAGACCAGTGCCCCCACAACATTTCACCTGCTGAAGCTGGCGGGCAGTGAGGTTCCGCAACCGGGTAAGGTGCTGGAAAACTACCGGTCGCCCGCATTACGCGAATTGATTTACTGGTTTAACCAAAAAAGCATTAACCTATATGGCGAGGCTTTCCTGAAAACCATGGTATACCAGGAAGAAGGCAAGACCGATACCCGTGACGGGGCGGAGATGCTCCGGGATTTCTGGGCTGATAAGCTAGCTATTGCCCCGGGTGAACTAAAGCTAATGGATGGCAGCGGACTATCACCGGAGAACCGGATTACCACACATGCAATGGCGCGCATTCTCACCTCGATCCGCACCGCACCCTGGTTCGGGAGTTTTTACGAAAGCTTGCCGACATACAATGGAATGAAGATGAAAAGCGGTACCATCGGCGGTGTACTGGGCTATACCGGTTACCAGACTGCGACCGATGGAACGCCACTGGTGTTTTCGCTGCTGGTAAACAATTATCAGGGGCCTGCGCAGCCCATGCGCCAGCGCATGTTCCGATTGCTCAATACGTTGAAATGACCCGTTTGTAGTCGGAAGACCAAGAAAAAAGACATAGGTGTAGACACATGACAATACCAAACAGCTGTTTACCAATCAGAAAAGAATCATAACTTTGCAACGACTTGCTATTAGCCAACACAGTTACCATGAACAAAACAAATCGTAAGCAGGATGCGCTGAATTATCACGCAAAGGGCAGACCTGGGAAAATTGCGGTGGTACCAACCAAACCGACCCAGTCGCAACGTGACCTTTCCCTGGCTTACTCCCCCGGGGTAGCCGAACCCTGCCTAAAGATAGCCGAGAATAAAGACGACGTATATAAGTACACGGCCAAGGGCAACCTGGTTGCTGTGATCAGCAACGGCACTGCAGTGCTTGGGCTCGGGGATATCGGCCCCGAAGCCGGGAAACCGGTTATGGAAGGCAAAGGACTGCTTTTTAAGATCTTTGCCGACATCGACGTGTTTGACATTGAACTAAACACCAAAGATGTTGACGAATTCGTACGCACCGTGAAATGCCTGGAGCCCACCTTCGGAGGCATCAACCTGGAAGACATCAAAGCCCCGGAATGTTTCGAAATTGAGCGGAGGTTGAAAGAGGAAATTAACATCCCGGTTATGCACGACGATCAGCATGGGACTGCCATCATTTCAGGGGCCGCCCTGATCAATGCCTGTGCCATGCAGAAAAAGAAGATCGAAAAGGTAAAGATCGTGGTAAATGGTGCCGGTGCGGCCGCCATTTCCTGTACACGCATGTATATTGCACTTGGTGCGCAGAAGGAAAACATCATCATGCTCGACAGTAAGGGGTGCATCCGGAAAAGCCGCACCGACCTGAATAATACGAAAGCGGAATTTGCCACTGACCAGTCGGTTGACACGCTGGAAGAAGCGTTAAAAGGTGCGGATGTTTTTATCGGCCTCTCGGTTGCTGACGTTGTTTCTCCCGAAATGCTGAAAAGCATGGCCAAAAATCCGATTGTTTTTGCCATGGCAAACCCCGATCCGGAAATTTCCTATCCCCTGGCGGTAAAGACCCGCAAGGATGTAATCATGGCTACCGGGCGCTCCGATTACCCCAACCAAGTAAATAATGTGCTGGGATTCCCCTATATTTTCCGGGGTGCGCTTGACGTCCGGGCCACGACTATCAATGAAGAAATGAAAATCGCGGCGGTAAAGGCCATTGCGGCATTGGCCAAACAACCGGTACCCGAATCTGTAAACCAGGCGTATAATACCAGCAACCTGAAGTTCGGCCCGGAATACATCATTCCCAAGCCCACAGATCCCCGGTTGATTACGGAGGTTGCTCCCGCTGTGGCAAAGGCGGCGATCGCATCAGGTGTCGCGCGGACGAACATTACGGACTGGGATAAATACACCGAAGAGCTGCGCCAGCGGCTCGGGCTGGACGATCGCTTAATGCGTAACCTCAGCGATGCCGCCAAGCGAAACCCGAAACGGGTTGTGTTCGCGGAGGCTGATAATTACAAGACCCTCCGCGCCGCGCAGATTGTTAAAGAGGATGGCATTGCCATTCCCATCCTGCTGGGAAACAAACAGAAAATCGAGCGGTTGATCGCAGACAACCTGCTGGACCTCGATGATGTGCAGATTATTGATCCATTGGAGGAAGTGGCAACCGAACGGTTCCAGCAATACGTGGATTACCTGTATGCCAAGCGGCAGCGCCGCGGCGTTTCTTTATTGGATGCCCGTAAACTAATGCTCGACCGGAATTATTTCGGGGCCTGTATGGTTCAGTTTGACGAAGCAGACACGCTGATCTCCGGCCTGACGAAGAATTACGCGACGACCATCCGGCCGGCGCTGCACGTCATCGGTACACGGCCAGGCAGTAAACTGGCGGGGATGTACATGATGCTCACGCCAAAAGGACCGGTATTTTTCGGCGATACAACCATCAATGCGAATCCAACAACCGAGGAATTGGTAGACATTACCTTGTTGTTGAATGAGGCGGTCAAAAAAATGAATATTGCTCCCCGTATCGCATTACTCTCCTATTCGAACTTCGGTTCCAATGATGGGGAAGTTCCTTTTAAAGTCCGTGATGCGGCAAAAATACTCCGCGAAAAACATCCGGATATTTTAGTGGACGGGGAGATGCAGGCTAACTTTGCGGTGAACGCCGACCTGCTTGCTGCTAATTTTCCATTCAGTACACTGAACGGAAGTCCGGCGAATACACTCGTATTTCCTAATCTGGAATCGGGTAATATCGCCTATAAACTCCTTCAGGAAATTGGCAACGCAGAGGCTGTCGGACCGATTCTGCTCGGCATGAATAAACCGGTGCATGTATTGCAGCTCGACAGTTCAGTTCGTGAAATTGTAAACATGGTGACCATTGCCGTAGTGGATGTACAATCAAGAGAAACTAATTTACGTTAACGACCTGGACTACCATGTATGAATACCTAAGTGGAAAACTGGCTTTTAAAGCACCAACCTATGTGGTGTTGGACGTTGGCGGCGTCGGCTACCATATACACATCTCACTGCATACCTTTGCACAGATCAAGGATGCCGAACAATGCAAGCTGTATATCAGCTTCCAGGTCCGCGAAGATGCGCATACCCTTTACGGGTTTGCCGAGGAAGGTGAACGCCGCCTGTTTGAACACCTGATTTCCGTATCGGGGATCGGGCCGGGTACCGGAAGGATGATTCTTTCTTCCATCACACCGGATGAGATCCAATCGGCGATCATTAATGGGAATGTGCCCCTAATTCAACGCATCAAGGGTATTGGACCAAAAACCGCCCAGCGGATGGTGCTTGAATTACAGGACAAGCTGAAGAAACAGGGCGGGGATACGCTAATTGCTGTCCACAGACCCCAAAGTATTCCGGAAGAAGCATTAAGTGCGCTGGTTATGCTTGGGTTTGCCCGGCCACAGGCGGAGAAGACGTTAGCCGGCATCGTGCAGCACCAGCCTCCGTTAACGGTGGAAGCGCTTATTAAAGAGGCCTTGAAGAAATTATAAGAGAATGGAACACTAACTGATACCAATTTTACATCTACCTTGTATCAATTGAAAAGAAAACTGCCGTTCCGCGGCCTGCTGTTGTTGCTATCATTGCTGGCTATTGCTGTGCATAGCTCGGGCCAAACTGTCGTAGACTCGATCAGCCGGGACAGTATTAAACTAAGGTATCCATTTGACGACCTTCCTTTTTTGAACCTCTATCCAAAGCGAGGAGGCTTCCGCTTAGGCAATCCTTCAAATATTGACCGGGAAGTTATTTTTGACCCGATTACCCGGCAATACATTATCCGTGAAAAATTAGGGAGCCGGCTGTACCGGCCGCCACAGTATCTTACCATTGACGAGTATCAGCAATATGAGCAGCGACTGCTTAAACAGAATTACTGGCGGGAATTATCGGACCGGCAGCTTACCACGGCACGGCAGGAACGACTGATACCTACCATTTATGTACAAAGTGAGGCATTTGAGCGGATTTTCGGCGGAAATACCATCGACATCATCCCCCGGGGCAGTGCGGATATCAGTATTATGGCACAGCGTAATAAGAACGCGAACCCGATGTTCAATGAGCGCCAGCGCAGGCAATGGGGATTCGATTTCGATCAGCGTATTCAAATGAACCTGACCGGCCAGATCGGCGACCGGCTGAAGATCACTACCAATTACAATACTGAGGCGCAGTTTGATTTTGAAAACCAGATCCGGCTGGACTATACGGGCAAAGATGACGACATCATTCAGCGCATCGAACTGGGGAATGTCAGCATGCCCCTTAATACGACATTAATCAGTGGTACGCAGGCATTATTCGGCCTCAAAACCCAGTTACAGTTCGGACGGTTGAACGTAACCGGAATTTTCTCGCAACAGCGTTCGCAACAGCGGGAAATCACCATTAAAAATGGCGCCCAAGAGAGTGAGTTTGCATTGAAGGCCGATGAGTACGAAGACAACCAGCACTACTTTCTATCCCAGTATTTCCGCGACAATTTCAACCGCGCCATGGCGTTGGCTCCGCTGATCACGACCGACATCAACATTACACAGATTGAAGTGTGGATCAGCAACCGCAGCAATTCGGTTAATGATTCAAGGGACGTGCTGGCGTTAATGGACCTGGGTGAATACACACCATATAATTCGCTGGTCAGCCGCGGCAGCTCCCGGTACCCGTCGACGGGTATACCGGGCGAATTAGCCACGCAGGTATCCAACAACCTCCTGACGCTGCTCCCACCGGATGCACGTTATACGCAATCCAATGGTGTGCAGGCCTTTTTCCAAGGCACCGGCGGCAACGACAACTATGCCAAGCTGACTTACGCACGCAAGCTGAATGAAGGAACGGAATATACGGTGAACCGACGCCTGGGCTTTATCTCGCTGAACATGCCCCTGAATGGTGACCAGATACTCGCGGTAGCTTATCGCTACACCGCCAATGGACGGGAATATCAGGTGGGGGAATTCTCCACGGATATTCCGGTAACTCCCTCGCAACCGCAGATGCTTTATGCTAAACTGCTGAAAAATGAAATCCTGAAGACCAATTTGCCCACATGGGACTTGATGATGAAGAATATCTACTCGATCGGAGCCTATGGGGTGGGGCAGCTCAACTTTAAGTTCAATATTTTCCGGATTGAAGACGAGAGCGGTGTAGAGCGCCCGGCTATGTATGAGGGACAAAACACACAGAATAAACTCTGGATACAGCTAACAGGGCTCGATCGGCTCAATCCGCAAAACGCACAGCAGCCCGATGGGTTCTTTGACTTTCTGCCGGGGTTGACCATTGATCCGGAACGGGGACGCGTCATGTTCCCCGTCGTCGAACCCTTCGGCAGTGACCTGGCCAGGCAGTTTGTGCCCGGGGCCGAACAGGCATTAATCGACAAGTATGCTTACCAGGCGCTGTACGACTCGACCAAAGTGATCGCACAGCAGTTGTTTCCCAATAAAAACCGCTACCTCATTAAAGGCACTTATGAATCGGAAGTAGGCACCGAGTTCCAGCTGGGCGCTATTAACGTCCCACGGGGTTCCGTACAGGTATTCGCCGGGCCGGCACCGCTCCAGGAAGGCGTCGATTTTATGGTCGATTACGATATCGGCCGTGTACGGATTCTCAATCAGGCACTGCTGCAATCCGGACAGCCCATCCGCATAAAAATGGAGAACAATGAGCTATTCGGACTGCAGCAACGCACCATGTTAGGCGGGCGGCTCGATTACCTGGTAAATGACAAACTACAGCTGGGCGGTACCATCATGAACCTGACGGAACGACCGCTAACCCAAAAGGTAAACATCGGAGAGGAACCCATATCAAATACGATGTGGGGACTGGATATGACGTATAATTCACCATCGCGGTGGTTAACGCGGCTCGTTGATAAAATTCCCTTTATTGACACCCGGGAAGAATCATCAATCTCCTTTTATGGTGAGTTTGCCCAGCTGCTGCCCGGCCATCCGCGGGCACTGAACTTTGCCGGCACACGGAGCGGGATAACCTATGTCGATGATTTCGAAAATAGCCGCTCGTTTATCGACCTTAAAGGGGCATATAACTGGCAGTTGTCGGGTACACCGCAATTATTCCCGGAATCGCAGCTGATCGATTCGCTGCCGTATGGATTCAATCGGGCACGGTTAGCCTTTTATAATATTGATCCGATATTTTACCGGAACATCAACCTTACGCCAAGTAACATCAACCATACGGAGTTATCCAGTCACCGGGTTCGTGAAGTACTGGAGCAGGAAGTTTTTCCATACCGTGAATCTACCACTGGCTTGCCCTTGTTCCTATCGACGCTTGACCTGGCGTTTTATCCGACTATCCGCGGCCCGTATAACTACACCACCACCGGTGTTAACCCCGACGGAACGCTTACCAACCCGCGCCGCAGGTGGGGCGGTATGTTCCGGAAAATCGACGCCCCCGATTTCGAGGCGCAGAACATCGAATTCATCGAACTGTGGATGATGGATCCATTTGCCACTAACCCCGGTTCACCGGGCGGAGACCTGTACTTCAATCTGGGTAATATCTCCGAAGATATCCTGAAGGATGGCCGGAAGGCAATGGAAAACGGCATGTCGCCCTCGGGCGATCTCTCGCAGATTGATGAAACGAACTGGGGAAGGGTACCCCGGCAGCAGCCGGTAATCCAGGCATTTGATAACGACCCCGCAGCACGGGCACGGCAGGATATTGGACTGGACGGGTTAAACGACAGCGACGAGCGGGATTTTCATGCCAGTTTCCTCACCCAGACACAGGCACTGCTCAATTCCAGTGCTGCCCAGGAGCTGATGGATGACCCCTCGGGTGACAACTTCCGTTATTTCCGCGGGCCGGACCTGGACAACCAGAACGCAGGTATTCTGAAACGGTACGAACGTTTCAATGGTCCGGAAGGCAATGCACGCACCCCGGAACAATCACAGAACGAATTCGGCGTGGAAACATCGGCTTCCACCCTCCTCCCGGATGGGGAAGACATCAACCGGGATAATAACATGAACGAGGCGGAAGAATACTACCAGTATAAGGTGTCACTCCGGCCACAGGACATGGTAGTTGGTGAAAACTACATCTCCGACATGCATGTTGCGGAAGTTTCACTACCCAATGGCACGAAGGAACAGGTCAAATGGTACCAGTTCCGTATTCCGCTCGCGCAGTATAAAGAGCGTATCGGTGATATCCGCGATTTTAAATCGATCCGTTTCATCCGGATGTTTATGACCGATTTTGCCGATACTGCCGTTGTCCGCCTGGCGCAGGTACAGCTCGCCCGTGGCGAATGGCGACGGTATAATGCGGAAAACAATACCGCCAAGGTAATCGTTGATCCCAGCATGGGCAACGTGAGCCTGGATCAGTCCACCATTGAAGTGGCAGCGGTCAATATTGAGCAAAATGGGAACCGTCAACCGATACCATATGTGGTTCCGCCGGGTATTGAACGCCAAATGGACTGGGGTAACCTGAACACCAACGTGAGGCTTAACGAACAATCCCTGTCGTTGGATGTAAAAAACTTACGCGACGGTTACGGACGCGCAGCATACCGCACGGCAACCAACGATTTCAGGGCCTATGGCCGTCTGGAAATGTTTATCCACGCCGAAGGGATGTACTTAAAGGATGGGGATTTCCGTGCATTTATACGGGTAGGTACCGATGACCAGTATAACTACTACCAGTATGACATGCCGCTGAAAGTCACACAGCCCGGCACGGCAGATCCGGAAACCATCTGGCCCCAGGAAAACCGGATGAATATCCGTATCCAAATTTTCCAGGAGGCTAAGGAGGCACGGAATAAGGCAACGCTTAATGGACAGCCATGGCCAATTGATGAGCCTTTTACCTATTTTGATGGCCAGAATCGGGTAATCGTGATGGGGCAGCCCGATATCAGCAAGGTGCGTTTTTACATGCTTGGCGTGATGAATCCCCTTCGCGGCAGCGAGGTAAGTATTCCCGGCGATGACGGCCTGGATAAATCCGGTCTCTTCTGGTTTAATGAATTGCGCCTGAGCGACTTCGATGACAAAGGTGGCTGGGCGGTTACGGCAAGGATGAATGCGAAGTTAGCCGACTTTGCGAACATTACCGTTTCGGGCAGCAAAAGCACCATCGGCTTTGGCTCGATAGACCAGCGCATCGGCGAACGCAGCCGCAGCGAGGACCGCTATTTCGATATTGTGACCAACGCGGAACTGGGCAAATTCTTTCCGACAGATTATGGCCTGCGTATTCCGCTGTTCTTTAGCTACACGAACCAGGTAAGCACGCCGGAATACAATCCCCTCATGCCGGATATTGAGATGAACAGCGCGCTGGCCAATTTATCACGCAATAGTCGCGATTCGCTTTTGCGGGTTACCCAGGATTACACCACCCGCAAAAGTTTTAACCTCACCAACGTCCGCAAAATCCGTACGGATATTGAGAAGCCGGTTCGCCCTTGGGATATCGAGAACTTCAGTGCCACGTATGCTTATTCGCAGTATTATCACCGCGATTATTTAACCGAAATTGCGTTGCAGAAAAATTACCGTGCAGCACTGGATTACACATTCAGTGCCAGCGGCGAACACTTTATTGAGCCTTTAAAAAACAGCTTTAAGAAAAATTACCTGAGCTTGCTGCGGGATTTTAATTTCAATCTGATGCCCTCGTTGCTCAATTTCCGCATTGATGTAAACCGGATATACAACGAAAATACGCTCCGCGACAACTCGCCCGACAATTTTCTGCCAAGCATGGGAACGCTGTATAATAAGAATTTTACGATGAACCGGATATACGGCATCAGCTGGAACCTGACGAAGTCATTAAGGCTTGATTTTAACGCCACGAATTACGCCATTGTAGATGAGCCCGACGGGCGACTGTATGGGCTGAAACGGGATACACTCTGGGAAAATTTCTGGCGGCTGGGTCGCACGACGGACTACAACCACATGCTGAATATTACCTATTCATTGCCGATCAGCAAAATCCCCGGCTTAGACTGGATCAATGTGGATGCCCGGTACGGTGCTCAGTTTGCCTGGCAGACCGAGCCATTGCTATCCATTAACAGCGCCGAAATCAACATGGGAAACAGCATCCAGAATTCACGTACAATTCAGGTAAATCCGACATTAAACATGGCGGGCTTATATAATAAATTTGGTTTCATCCGCAATAATACCGGGCTGGACGCATCGGGTACAGCGGCATTTTTTACCGGTTTACTAACCAGCATCAAAAATATTAATGCGGCCTATACGCGGGTACAGAACACCTTTTTACCCGGTTACCTGCCAAAGACAAATATGCTGGGGTATGACTTTGACCGAAATGCGCCCGGATGGGGATTCCTGTTTGGCAGTCAGCGTGACATCCGCATGCGTGCGGCGGCCAATGGATGGATCACTACCGACACATTGCAGACGCAGCTTTATATGAATTCGCTAACGGAGGATTTCTCACTACGCGCCCTGATGGAGCCTTTCCGCGACCTTAATATTGAGCTTACCGCGGTAAAACTAAATAACCGGAACTACACTTCATCTTTCCAGTATACTGGCGAAACGGACAATTACCGGAACCTTACCCCGGTGACCACGGGGAACTACAGCATTTCTTACCTCTCCATCGGTACGGCATTTAAAGACCACGAACAGCTGTTCCGTACATTTGAACGAAACAGGCAGGCCGTTTCCCAGCGACTGGGACAACGTAACCCGAATTCAACCGGCTCGGAAGACGGGTTCGCAGATGGTTACGACCGCACCTCTCAAGATGTAGTCGTCAACGCTTTTTTGGCGGCTTATCGCGGCAAGGATGCGCGTCGGAGTAAATTAACCAGTTTTCCGAATATCCCGTTTCCGAATTGGAATGTTACTTATAATGGCCTGAGTAAAATACCCCTGCTTAGCGAATTTGTTACCTCACTGACCCTGCGTCACGGTTACAATAGCCGGTATTCCATTAATGGATACAATTCGGTGATCCGCTATTCGGAGGTAAATGGATTTCCGTTTGAGCGGGATATCAATGGCAATTTCCTGCCGGAATATCAGTTTCAGCAAATCTCGATCTTTGAGCAGTTTACACCGCTATTGGGCATGGACGCACGTTTTAAGAACGATCTGACTGCCAATGTGGAATATCGGAGAGGCCGTACGTTGAATCTCAGTCTGCAAAATAGCCAGCTGGCGCTGCTCAACGACGAATCCTTTGTGCTGGGTATGGGTTATCGCGCGACCGGCTTCCGGATGCCGTTTGGATGGTTCAGCAATTTCAAGATGAGCAACGACCTTAACTTTCGGCTGGATGTGTCTATCAACGATCTGAAAACACTGGTATATCGCTCGGATATTAACGAATCGGAAGTGTCCGCAGGGAATAAAAGCATTTCCTACCGCCCGTCCATTGACTATGTCATAAACCAGCGGTTTAATATCCGATTGTTTTTTGACAGCAATTCCGTACGACCATATACCTCACAGACTTTTGCCACTTCCTATGCGAATTTCGGCTTTAATCTGCGCGTGATGTTCCAGTAAGGGAGACAGTGCTTTTTATTGAGCGCCAGTGAATAATTAGATTTTCTGTATCTTTGTACCATGATCATAGAGGTATTGAAATCCAAGATTCATCGGGTACGGGTCACACAGGCAGAATTGAACTATGTGGGTAGTATCACGATTGATGAGGATTTGCTGGATGCGGCGAATATGCTCGCGAATGAAAAGGTGCAGGTCGTAAACAACAACAACGGCGCCCGCTTTGAAACATATGTAATTAAGGGGGAACGGGGTTCGGGTACGATTTGCCTGAACGGAGCCGCGGCGCGGCTTGCACAGGTAGGCGATGTAATCATCATTATTTCATACGCGCAAATGGAATTTGAAGCGGCAAAAACGCATCAACCAATACTGGTTTTTCCTGATGAAAACAATAAGTTAATTTAGGACACGACAACAACTAACACTAATTTTAGATTATCCTAATCAAAATGTTAGGCTAATCAAACTTTATAACTACCTTTGCAGGAGTTACTCTTGTATTGGTATGGTTAAACAGTAAAAATTAGTTGTTAATGAATCGATTCTTTCTCCTCCACATCAAGCCTATCCCCTTTTTTCGGGCGTTATTAAAACATCTTTTTTTAGTTGGCTTATTCAGTACCCTTTGGGGTCATCTTCATGCACAGGATACCGGCACATTGACCGGAAAGGTTACCGCCATAGATTCCCTTCCCCTTGACAAGGCATCCGTTACCATTGAACGCACCGATTTAGGCACCACAACCGGCACAGACGGGAGATTTGAGTTCCATCTTCCTCCCGGTAAATACGATGTATGGATACGCACAGTCGGTTATCAGCCCTACCGGAAAACCGTTATTGTTGCACCGGGCAATGTCACTGTTATGGATGCGACATTACAGGAAGACCACCTCAACTTAAATGAAGTTGTCGTCAGTGCCACCCGGTACGGCGTAGACCGTCGGGAGGCCCCGGTCATTGTAAATGTGATCAGCCCGAAAATATTCAATGCAACACAGTCTGTCGCCATGTCTGAAACACTGAATTACCAACCGGGTGTACGCGTGGAGACCAACTGTCAGAATTGTGGATTTACGCAGGTAAGGCTCAATGGACTGGGGGGTGCATATTCGCAGATCCTGATCAATAGCCGGCCCGTGTTCAGCGCCCTTAGCAGTGTATACGGCCTTGATCAGATCCCTACCAGCATGGTCGACCGCATTGAGGTGGTACGGAGTGGTGGATCAGCGCTATTCGGATCGAATGCCATTGCCGGAACCATCAATGTAATTACCAAGGACCCGGTGGAAAACACCTGGCAAATCGGTTCCACCAACGCACTGGTCGACGGCTCCAAATGGGACAACACCGTCGATTTCAATGCCTCGATCATCTCGGAGGATCTAGCCACGGGCGTAACTTTTTACGGCATGAACCGGAATCGGCAGGCATTTGATGCCAATGGCGACGGATTTACGGAAATGACGAAGCTGAAAAACACGACTTTTGGTGGAAAGGCATTTTATATGCCCTCCGATGTTAACCGAATAACGCTGGATTTCAGTGTGATAAACGAATTCCGCCGCGGGGGAGATCGCCTTGACCTAGCTCCGCATTTTACCGACATCACGGAACAACTGGATTATAGTACATTTTTGGGTGGATTTACATTCGACCATTACAGTACGGACTATAAAAGCAAGTTTTCAGCTTATACTTCTGCTCAGAAAGGAAAACGGAATAGTTTCTATGGCGGCATGGGAGGAAACAGGACACCTGCGGACAGTTTACTGGCGAACAACGCCTACGGCCATACCGACGACCTGGCATGGGTAGGCGGATTGCAGTTCACACACACCTTTGCGAATGACGTGCTGACCGCGGGAGCCGAACATCAGCTCAACGACACCCAGGATGAAATCGCCGGATATGCCCGTTTAGTCGACCAGACCGCCAACAGTACCGGGCTTTATGCACAATACGAATGGAAACCAGTGCGTGCATTTACGGCGCTCGTGGGTGCACGCTATGATTATGTGACCATTAACGGCCGTTACACGCTCCATAACATCAACCGGACTGGCGACATCCGTACCGGTGTGCTCAGTCCACGGCTTACGTTGCTGTACAACATGACCGACTACCTCCAGTTCCGGGGTGGTTACGCCCGGGGATTCCGGGCACCACAGGCGTTCAATGAAGACATGCACGTATCCTCAGTTGGAGGCCAGCAGGTGTTTGTCCTGATTTCCAACAACCTGAAAACAGAATATTCCAACGCATACACGGCGTCGTTAAATTTAATGAAAAATATTGGAGACATACAGTTCAGCGCATTGGTCGAAGGCTTTTACACCGATCTGCGCAACCCGTTTACAAATGTGTTATCAACGGAGCTGGCAGGTGTGCTGTTTGAGGAAATGCGGAATGGCGAGGGGGCCTATGTGACCGGCACTAACATCGAACTGAGTATGGCCCCGTCCGCCCGCTATAGCCTGCAGGCCGGAGGCACCGTGCAACGCTCGCATTATCGCGATGCCCAGGTACTGTTTGACGGCGCCGCGGGGCTCCCGCCAGTAACCACGGATGAATTTGTAAAATCGCCCGATGTATACGGCTATGTCAGCAGTAACTGGAAAGCAACCGACCAACTCAGCGTCGACGTAACCGGCACATACACAGGATCAATGATCGTTCCGCACGTGGTAAATGACAACGCCTTCGTCCTATTGAAAAATACTCCGGAGTTTGTTGAGCTTAACATGCGCCTGGGTTATGTATTTAACGTCAGAAAAGACTTTAGCATAGAATTGAGCGGAGGGGTGCAAAACGTATTGAATAGCTATCAAAAAGATTTTGATACAGGTCCGGCGAGGGACGCTGACTATATTTACGGCCCGGCAAGGCCACGCACCTATTTCCTGGGGTTAAAAATCGGACACTTCCATTAAAATACCTCTATTGATATGAACCGACGGACATTTATTTCCTATTGTTGCCTTGTGGCGTGCATCGTTCCCCCAGGGTTTGTCAGCGCACTGCAGAAGCCACAGATTAACTGGCTGACGTTTGAGCAACTATCCGATTCTCTCGCCCGCAACCCGAAAAAAGTGTTAATCAGTTTCTATACCGATTGGTGTGTTTATTGTCATAAAATGCACCAGGAGGTTTTCACCAATCCCAAAGTCGTACGTCAGGTGAATACCGCCTATTATGCGGTAAGGTTTGATGCCGAGTCTACCGATGCGATTCATTTTGACGGGCAACTGTTTTTAAACCGTCGTGCAACCAAACGCAGAAAAGGTTTTCACGATATCGCCTTACTGTTGGGTTCGCGAAACGGTCAATTTGCCGTACCGGTAACGCTTCTGCTGGATCCGGACTTCCGGATGGTACACCGCAGTTTTCAATACCTGGATAGCAAAAAGCTTTTGGAGTTGCTGTAATTTCGCTTTGGGGTGTAGCAATCCAGGGCAACCCAACGTTATAAAACGCATAGGATCACCGGTAATTGCATTTACCCGGTGGTTTGTTAAATTGTGTTAATTGGTCTATTAATCGGATTATTTAAATAACTTTGCGGTTGCAAGGTGCTAACATGAACAACATGAAAAAAGTAAATTTACTTGTACTGGGCTTGGTCGTCACGATGGGTTTTTCTTCCTGTCTGAAAGAAGATTCATTTGACGAAAGCGCGCAGTTTGAACTTGAAAAACCCCGGTTGGAAAAATATGCAACAGAAAATTTCGATGACCCACAGCTCAATGAAACGTTGGGTATCTGGTATGAAGTGCTGGCTGAGGGTGATCCCGATTCATATGAGTATAAAATTATCCAAAATGCGGAGAATCCTAATAATCCGTATGTAGAGGCACCCGAAGTCTTAGTAAAATATACCTTAAAGCTCCTTGACAATACGGTAGTGGAAGAAAAATCAGCTGGCGTAGAGATGCCACTGGGAAGAACCATCTATGCTTGGCAATATGCATTTTTACCACAGCAGATTGACGGACGATCATTTTCAGGACTAACAGAAAATGGCTTAAAGAAAGGCTCGCGAATCCGCATTGCAACACCCTCACGTTGGGCATACCGCAATAGTGGCAGTAACGGCATTGCTCCAAACACACCATTGGTATTTGATATCGAGGTACTCGACATCCATTCGCCTGATGATGACGCGGAGTAACGGCTATATCTATAAGTAAATAAAGTATTTCACATAAAATATGACCAAATCAACTTCTTATTTTACTGCTGCCGGACTCGCAATGATTATATCACTGGCAGGTTGTGAGAAAAAAGAATATCAATCGGTTGAAGAGATGGATAGCATCAATATCCAGGACTACATCCGGAAGAACAACCTAAATGTGCAGCGGTATAAAGAAACCGATCTTTTTTACGAAGTACTGAACGAAGGTACCGGGAGACCGATCAGCTATGATCAGGTTTACCCGGTTGTATATACCGTCAAAAGTCACGATGGGGTATACAGTGCCAATGATACCCTAAACACGAATAACCGATATGGCGATTACTTCGGTTATTTCCCATTCGGATCGTCCCTCGCCGGCCTACCAAACTCACCGGTCGAGCAAACCGGCGACTTTAAAGAAGTTATCCGGGAAGCGTTACAGCGCACCAATGGCAAGATCCGGATCATCGTTCCCTCCCGGCTGATGTATGGACGCAAAGGCAATACAGCACTCGGCGTTCCGCCCAATGCATCACTGGATTACGAGGTGACCGTCCATGATAATTTTGAAGATTATGAAGACGGGGTTATTCGTAACGCGATTGCCAAAGCAGGATTGGACATCGCTGATTTTACCAAACGGGAAGATAATATCTATTACCATATCATTACGCCCGGTGATGGTGATGTGATTACTACGGATTCCACGGTAACGGTTGATTATACCCTGCGGAATTCCGCGGGTATCACCATCGATTCGGGAACGGATGCAGAATTCAGTTTAGGCGGCGGTACCATTGAGGCGTGGCCTAAGATCATCCCCTTGATTAAAAAAGGTGGAAAAATCAGGTTCTTCACGCCAAGTGCCCATGCCTATGGCCTTACCGGAAGCTCTACGGGTAGCATTGGTCCATTCCTGACGTTGGACTTTGAAGTAGAGGTTAAGAAATAGAAATAAAAACAAGCGCTCATCGGCCTCCCCTGTACCTCGATTCGTCCAGTATTTGCTGGGCGTCTTTGTTGGCGAGCAGGGCTGTAAGCGAAACCTCCGGGTGGCGGTCCATATAATTCCGTACGATTTGCCATCCGATAAAAACCCCTAATTTGGGTGCCGACTCATTCCCTACACCTAATTCAGGTGTAAAGGGCGCCTCACCAAGGTATTTCTGAATGCGGTAATAATCGGCATCATACAACAATTTTTCCTGTAAAAACCAGGCCCAAATATCCCGTTCGTAGCGTGCTGCCCACTCCTGCTGCTGTCCGGTATATCCGATTTTAAGGCTATCCGCAACATTCGGAAGTACCTGATCCATCGTATAAAGAATTTTTCCCTGATATACCATATGCTGAAGGAGGTTGACATTGAGATCGTCCTGTGGCAGTAACTCCTGGCGTATATAGCTTTCCACCACACGGGGGACGATATTTTCAGGGGTAAACCGGCGAGACAGGTAATGTGGAATGCTCTCGCGCAACGCCGGATAAAATTCGGATTCCCTCCCCAGGAACATATCCAGCCCGATACCGATGTATCCCTGTCCGATAGGAACCTGTATAGCAAATCCCGAGAAAAAGGCAATAAACCGCGGAACAGTCATTTCTGGAAAATAGTATTTCAAATGTTTAAAAGCATCGGTTAAACCCGCCTCATGTACTATCAGATCCGGATAGGTAGTGTAGACACTGCTTTTGAGCGCCTTAAAATCGTCCGTTTCAATTACCTGTTTCAAAACTTCTGCAATGCGCAGGCTATCCAGTGGATTACCAGCCTCCAGCATATGCTGTATATAATCGGCATAGAAATAATCGTACCGGTTAATCCACTCCCGGTTCTTCTGAAGGATATTATCCCGACGGAGGCTATCCAATGCCTTATCAAATCGCTCGATGTGAACAACCACATCAATATGGCTGGTGTCTATGCGTTCCCTCCCTCCGCAGGAAGCCAGGACGATAATCAAAAAAAAGCCATAAATTAGCGGCGTTCGAATTTCAAGCATTATTTTTGTTTCGTTATTGGCAACGAAGTTAATGAAAAGTTGGTATTCAGACAGCCCACAGGTATAACGCAACCCATATGTTACGACGCATCATCCCATTTTTATTTTTAGTTATCTTACTTACCCTGAGTGGCCGGACTTCGGCACAGGACTATTACAGTTCTACTTATCAATACAAGCCCATATCGCTGGGTATCACGTTTTCACCCAATATGGGATGGATGCGATACGGTGATTCAGACCAATACAAGGGCGCGGCAAAATTGGGATATGCCTATGGTTTATTGGCAGATTTTGCCTTTTCGGAGAACTATTATTTTTCTTCAGGATTATTAATCAACACATTGAACACAAAAAGTTCGGAACCGATTGCGGATGTGACAAGCGCAACGATGGACCGGGAGTACCGGATTCAATATGCGGAAATACCCATTGCCCTAAAATTGAAAAGTACCCAGCGGTACTTCCGCAGTTACTACGGGCTATTTGGATTCACCGCCGGTTTTAAATTGAACGCGAAAGAAAAACAACAAGGTGCCGATACCCGTACCTCTCTGGGTAAGGAGGCAGATTTACTGCGTCTGGCATTACAGATTGGGGGTGGCGTTGAATGGCAACTGGATCACAACCTGGTGATGATGACCGGGCTGACGTTCAACAACGGATTTACGCAGGCTATCAGAGCCGGCGAACCACGAAACTCGTATGCCGCATTCAACTTCGGTATTTTCTTCTAACCAGGCTTAATAAACGCACATGATCATCGCGCTGGCACAGCTCAACTACCACATCGGTAATTTTGAGCAAAATACTGCTAAAATAATCCGGACCATTCATGCTGCCCGGGATCAGGGCGCTGACCTTGTTGTGTTTGCCGAACTGGCGATTGGCGGTTACCCGGCAAAGGATTTATTACGGTCTGACGCTTTTCTGACGGCCTGCCAACAATCGTTGCTTCAGATCGCCGAACAAAGCCTCGGCATTGCCTGCATCATTGGCGTGCCTTTGCCCAACACGACAGGCAGGGGTAAAGCACTGTTCAACGCGGCAGCCTTTTTAGCTGAAGGCAAAGTGCAGCAAATCGTCAACAAAGGGTTGTTGCCCGATTATGACATATTTGATGAATACCGTTATTTCCAACCAGCCGACACGCATCACTGCATATCCTATCAGGGGCACCGGATTGCGCTAACTATCTGTGAGGATCTCTGGAATGCTGTGGAACCTAAATTATATGCAGGGAGTCCGATGGACAAGTTACGTGAAGAACATCCGGACATAATTATCAATATTGCCGCGTCACCATTTTCATACAGTCACCAGCAAGAGCGCATTGCCGTATTGCAGGGTGAAGCAAGACGGTCAAAACTGCCGTTGCTGTACCTGAACCAGGTGGGGGCGCATACTGATATCATTTTTGATGGCCGGTCCATTATTCTTTCAGACGAAGGTGAGCTGGTGGACACGATGGCACCCTTCGAAGAGGATATTCGTTATTACCGGTTTGAAAGCAACGACATTACGCCACTGCAAAAACGCAGCGATCTGCAGCAACCGGATGAAGTCGCCCTGATTTACCAGGCATTGTTGCTTGGCATCCGGGATTATTTCAAAAAATCGGGATTTACGCGGGCGGTAGTGGGATTATCAGGCGGCATTGATTCTGCAGTCGTTGCGGCACTTGCATGCGAGGCGCTTGGGCCGGAGAATGTGATGGCCGTCCTTATGCCTTCCGTGTATTCGAGCGATCATTCCATCAGCGATGCACTTGATCTGGTACACTATACCGGATGCCTGCATGAGATTATTCCTATACAACCGATCGCCGAAGCGTTCAATGACCAGTTAACGACAGCCTTTAAAGGGTTGTCGCAGGATATCACTGAGGAAAATATCCAGGCCCGTATTCGTGGCACCCTGCTGATGGCCATGGCAAATAAACACGGTTACATTCTGCTGAACACTTCCAATAAAAGCGAAGCTGCGGTTGGCTACGGCACCTTATACGGGGATATGGCAGGCGCATTGGGCGTAATCGGTGATGTGTATAAGACGCAGGTATATCAATTGGCGCACTACATTAACCGCGACCGAGTACTCATCCCCCACAACACGTTAGTAAAGCCCCCTTCCGCGGAATTACGGCCAGACCAGCAGGACAGCGACTCACTGCCGGAATATGCGCTGTTGGATGCGGTGCTCTTTCAATATATTGAACACGAAAAAAGTGCGGAACAACTTGTCGGTCTGGGCTTCGAACCTGCATTAGTGAACCGCATCCTGAGATTAGTCAACCAGGCTGAATTCAAACGTTTCCAAAGTCCGCCTATACTGCGGATAAGCAATAAGGCATTTGGTGGCGGACGAGTGATGCCGCTGGTAGCCAAATACCCCCTTTAAGCCCATTGATTAGTATTAAAATCCGTTAAACCTTTTTTGGGATTAATCGTCTAATAAATGACTGATTACCACATAGGCGATTGTCTATACCGAAAGGAGGCTGACAAATGAAAAAGCTGATTATATATATGCTACCATTGGTTATGGTGGCACTTTCCTGTTCTTCATACCGGTATCATATGACCAAAATGACCGGAAGAGACTTTTCGCAGTTCCATACCTATGGCTGGCTACCGCCGGTAGATTCGCTTTCCAAGTCGTATTTTGACAACGATATTGCGCAAAACAACATTATGGAAACGGCGAACCGGGAATTGGAGGCCCGCGGACTGACCTATACCAAAGACAATCCCGACCTGCTATTCCGGTATATTGCCATCGTAAACAATAAAAGCAAGCCTTTATATGCCCCTGCTTATGGTTTTTATCCCTGGGGAATGTGGGGGTACAATCCGTGGATGTGGGGTGGATGGCACATGGGCTGGAATCAACCGGCGGGAAAAGCATTATACCGTGCAGGACACATTATCATTGAAGCCCGGGAACGAAAAACGGACGCCGTGATCTGGCAGGCAAGGGGTACGGGTGAGGTACGAACCCCCGAAGACGCAATCAATAAGCTTCCAGAAGTAGTTGCCCAGGTGATGGCACAGTACCCCGTTCCGCCACAGACAACCAGCGGCCGCTAGCTTGGCGATCACTGTTTACCATCATTTCGGAACCATTCTTCGTGGCAGCCGGGCTATTATTTCCTGCCAACTTGATTCGTTTTTACTTTACTACTCAGTTAGCCAACAATAGCAAGGCGCTCAATCCCGCAATCTTTTTACGTTAAGATGAGCTTACCATCGAGAAAAATACCCGTATTTTGCGATAGGTAAAAGTACAGGCTCCTTATGTGGACGCCTATGGCAGTTTATATTACAAATAACATATTCAAATGAAAATAGGCATTGTATGCTATCCTACCTTCGGCGGAAGTGGTGTAGTAGCAACGGAATTGGGGAAAGCGTTAGCTGCCCATGGGCACCAGATCCATTTCATCACGTACAGTCAGCCGGCACGACTTGATTTTTTTTCTGAAAACCTGTTTTATCACGAAGTTACCATTTCCAAATACCCGCTTTTTGATTTCCCCCCTTATGAACTAGCACTTGCCAGTAAATTGGTTGATGTGGTCCGTTTTGAACAACTGGATATCCTGCATGTTCATTATGCAATTCCACACGCCTCTGCCGCCTTTATGGCCAAACAAATACTGGCCACCTATAATATCAAAATTCCGGTGGTGACTACGCTGCACGGCACAGACATTACGCTGGTTGGCAAAGACGCGAGTTATAGCCCGGTCGTTACTTTTTCCATTAACCAATCGGACGGGGTTACTGCCGTTTCGCAGAATCTGAAAGCGGAAACATTGAACCACTTTGATATCCATCGCGAAATCTGCGTCATACCCAATTTCATCGATCTTGCGCGATTTAACCTCAAGCCGCGACAGCATTTTAAGCAAGCTATTGCTCCTGGCGATGAACGGGTATTGGTGCACACGTCTAACTTCCGGAAAGTAAAGCGTACAACCGATGTAATCCGGATATTTAAAAAAGTAAAGGAAAGAATACCGAGTAAACTGCTGATGGTAGGTGATGGACCCGAGCGCACGCATGCAGAACAATTGTCACGCGAACTCGGTGTCGCCGATGATGTCCGATTTCTCGGAAAGCAGGACGCCATTGAAGAAATCCTGTCTGTATCTGACCTATTCCTGATTCCCTCTGGCTCGGAAAGTTTCGGGCTTGCGGCATTGGAAGCCATGGCCTGTAAAGTACCCATTATTTCATCCAACACCGGCGGGTTACCTGAGCTAAATCACAATGGGGTTACCGGTTACCTCAGCGAAGTAGGTGATGTCGATGACATGGCCGCCAATGCCATTCATATCCTGGAAGATAACGACCGGCTTGAGCAGTTTAAGGAGGCTGCCCTGAACCGGGCAAAAGATTTTCAGCTGGCCAATATCATGCCGCTTTATGAGCAGTATTACCAGGAGGTCATTGCTGAAGTTGCTTCTTCGTAACGCCGGTATAACCGATTTCTTGCGATTGACGGGCCGACGGTACAAAAAAACTTTTATCTTTGGCGGTTGAAAAGTCTTTCCCAAGGCAATAATATATGAAATATAAACGCATCCTTCTGAAACTCAGCGGTGAAGCGCTGATGGGTGATCAGAGCTACGGCATCGACATTAATCGGGTCCTTCAATACGCCAAAGATATCAAGGAAATCCACGGTAAGGGAATGGAAATAGCCATCGTCATCGGTGGCGGCAACATCTACCGCGGGCTTAGTGCCGAACAGGCGGGAATGGATCGTGTGCAGGCGGATTACATGGGTATGCTGGCTACCGTTATCAACAGCATGGCACTGCAGGATGCTTTGGAAAAGCTGCAGATCAAGACCCGGCTGCTCACTGCAATCAAAATGGAGCAGATCTGTGAGCCGTTCATCAGGCGGCGTGCTGTCCGACACCTTGAAAAGGGAAGGGTTGTTATTTTTGGTGCGGGTACGGGAAACCCATATTTTACTACCGATACCGCCGCTTCGCTACGTGCTATCGAAATCAATGCAGACGTTGTACTTAAAGGAACCCGCGTAGACGGTATTTATACGGCAGACCCGCTGAAAGATCCGAAAGCCACACGATTTGACGAGATCACTTTTCAAGACGTATACAACCGCGGACTGAATGTAATGGACATGACCGCTTTCACATTATGCCAGGAAAATAAATTACCCATTATTGTCTTCGACATGAACAAACCTGGGAATTTGGCGCGGCTTGCCAATGGCGAATCCATTGGGACGTTAGTGAAAGAATAGTTGTTTTATCAAATAAATAAATGACATGGACGAACTTATAGCGCTACAATTAGAAGACAGTGCCGCCGAAATGGCGAAGGCGGTGGCTCATACCGAATCTGAACTGACCAAAATCCGCGCCGGAAAGGCCATGCCTTCCATGCTTGACGGTATATACGTAGATTACTACGGCACTGCGACACCGCTAGCGCAGATTAGCAATGTCAATACCCCCGACGCCCGTACACTGACGATACAACCTTGGGAGAAAAACATGTTATCGGCCATCGAAAAAGCTATTCTGGATGCAAATATCGGTTTAACGCCCCAAAATGATGGCAATGTCATCCGGCTGATCATCCCCCCCCTTACCGAGGAACGCAGACGGGATCTCGTAAAAAAGGTAAAAGAAGAAGCTGAAAAAGGCCGCGTAACCGTTAGGAACTTACGCAAAGACGCCAATGACGGGATCAAAAAGCTTAAAAATGATGGCGTTTCCGAAGACGAGATCAAAGCCGGGGAAGCCGAAGTACAGAAGCTGACAGACAAATACATTGCCGCAGTTGACCGACTTGCCGAAGCTAAAGAAAAGGATATTATGACGGTATAATTACCGGCTAATGGTTAGAAATAACCAGTAAATCCAGGTCTTTGGGTGTCATTCCAAACTTATTGGCCATATCTTTATTAGTAAGGTGACCCTGAAAAAGGTATATCGCATTGCGGATACCGGGCCTTGACCAAATCAGATTCATTACACTCCCCATTTCTCCAACATCCAGCAGGATTGGTGTTAGGATATTGGTTAGTGCGTATGTTGCTGTACGTGCGACCCGCGACGCAATATTGGGAACGCAGTAATGAATAACATCATATTTACGGAATACGGGCTCCGCATGATTCGTTATCTGAGAAGTTTCAAAACATCCCCCCTGATCGATACTCACATCTATAAGTACCGAATTCGGCTTCATTTTGGCGACAGTTTCTTCGCTGATGACACACGGGCTCCGGCCGTTGGTTGCCCGGACGGCGCCAATCACCACATCACAGGAAATTACCGCCTTGCGCAAAACAATTGGCTGAATAACCGAGGTAAACACCCGGCTTCCCACATTATTCTGCAACCGCCTGAGTCGGTACACGGATGAGTCAAATACCTTAACCTGGGCTCCCAGTGAAATGGCTGTCCGTGCAGCAAACTCTCCTACCGTACCCGCTCCAATGATAACCATTTCCGTTGGCGGAACACCGGTAATTCCACCAAGCATCAATCCTTTTCCATCAAAAACATTGCTAAGATATTCTGCCGCTATCAGCACTGAAGTAGCACCGACAATTTCACTCATTGCCCGTACGACAGTAAGCGTGCCTCCCTCGTCGCGCAGGTATTCATACGATAAAGCTGTTATCTTCTTTTTCATCAGCGCCTGCAACAGCTCAAGGCTCATCAGCGAAGGCTGTTGAGAGGAAAGCAGCATCTGTCCGCTCCGCATCAACTCCACTTCTTCCAGTGTAGGCGGAGCGATCTTGATGACAATATTAGCTTTATAGACTTCTTCTTTGTTGTGTACAATACGCGCCCCCTGTTCGCTGTAATGATGGTCTAAAAAATTAGCGGCGTTTCCGGCCCCACTTTCCAACACTACTTCATGGCCATTTTCAATGAGCAACGCCACGGAAAGAGGCGTTAAGGGAACACGATTCTCCTGAAAGCTGATTTCTTTAGGTATTCCAATGAAGAGGCTGTCTTTCTTTTTCCGGTTTTCCAACACAGCTTCTTGGGGCTGCAACAACGCCTGACGCGCCAATTTAGATAGCTCATTCATAGGGTTCACATTCGCAAAATTGTAATACGCGAAAATAATCAAAGTTATTAACAATAACGACAGCCGATGGGCTTTGCCTGCATTAAAATTTCCGATAAATGGCTAAAAATGCAAATGAGCAGCTGAATCTTTTTTTCTATCGGAAAATAGTATATTTGAAAACTATCAATTGTCACCCTATACAGTAAACTAAATGTTTGATCGGTTTAGCATCGTACCCCGTTGGGTGATTTTTATGCTGGATTTGTGCTGCAGCGCTGTAGCATTGTTCTTTGCGTCATTATTATTAAATGGATTCAATTACCAGGCAATTCATTCGACGACATTCAGCCGGAACCTGCTTATTCTGTTAGGCGTTAATGTAATGGTGTTTTACCGGCTGCAAATGTATGCCGGCATCGTGCGATACACAAGTGCATTGGATTCCGTACGCATTCTATCATCCATATCATTAACAGTGATCATCCTCTTTCTCTTAAACAATATACTGATCGCATTCAACCGTGCGCCGCTATTAACCAACAGCCAGTTAATTACTTATGGATTAATGAGTTTTCTGTTTCTTATTACCTACCGGTCCGCGGTTAAGCTTTTCTTTCTATACATTAAAAACATGAAGGTCAACCGGCGGCAGACAATTATATACGGTGCCGGCGATGTAGGCATTGCCACTAAACGGACCCTGGATCACGATCATAACACCAATAATGTCGTTGTTGGTTTCATTGACGACAACACGCAGAAAATCGGCAAAGTCATTGATGGTGTACGGATTTATGATACGGAATATTTTGAGCAGCTCATCCTACTGGGGAAAGTGGACGAGTTAATCATATCCACACATAATATCCCTGTTGAGAAGAAGACGAGAATCGTCGATTTGTGCCTGGAAAAAAACGTAAAGGTGCTTACCATGCCACCGGTTCACCGCCTTATCAACGGCGAAGTTAATGCAAGCCACATCCAGAAAATGCGGATCGAGGACCTGCTCGAACGCGAAGCTATTAAAATCAACAATCAATCCATCAGCCGGCAGCTGAAGGGTAAACGTATTTTAGTAACCGGTGCGGCCGGATCCATCGGCAGCGAAATTGCACGGCAGCTGGGGCATTATGCGCCCCAGATGGTCATCCTGAATGATCAAGCTGAAACACCTTTACATGAATTGCACCTCGAGTTGCTAGAGAGTCAAAAAAGTCAGGTATACCATGCTTATATCGGTGATATTCGTGACTCGGAGCGTATGGAGTCGTTGTTTCGCACATTCAAGCCACATTACGTATATCATGCTGCGGCATATAAACACGTGCCGATGATGGAAAACCATCCCGTAGAAGCCGTCCGGACAAATATCATGGGCACCCGTCTTCTTGCCCGTCTGGCCGTACAGTACGGTGTCGAAAAATTTGTTATGATCTCTACAGATAAAGCGGTAAATCCTACTAACGTAATGGGCGCATCCAAACGCATCGCAGAGATCTATGTACAAACTTATTTCAATCACCTCTTACAAAAGAACACATTGCTGGAGGGCAATAATAGCCAACCACACACACTTTTTATTACCACCCGGTTCGGGAATGTACTGGGATCCAACGGCTCCGTGATACCAAGGTTTCAAGCTCAGATTGAAAAGGGCGGACCACTAACGGTAACCCATCCCGAAATCACTCGTTTTTTCATGACCATTCCCGAAGCCTGCCAACTGGTACTGGAGGCAGGCTCTATGGGAAAAGGCGGGGAAATCTATGTGTTTGACATGGGTGAGTCGGTAAAAATTGTGGAGCTGGCGAACAAAATGATCAAATTATCTGGCCTTATACCCAACAAAGATATTACGATTGAATATTCGGGACTTCGTCCCGGTGAAAAATTATACGAAGAGTTGTTGAACGATTTAGAAAACACCTTACCCACACACCATCACAAGATCATGATCGCCAAGGTAAGGGAATATGATTTTGAAGCAGTCAACAAACAGATTGACAGCCTGGTTGCAAGCGCAAGGCATCAAAATGAACGGGAGATCGTATTCAAAATGAAGGAAATGGTTCCCGAGTTCAAGAGTAATAATTCCGTCTATGAGGAATTGGATAGACGGAAAAATATGGGCACATAGTATTTCGGAGACAAAACTTGCATATCATTTGTAAAAGTGTATTTTTGCAGTCCGAATTTAAACACAGAAATGTCAAGTAATCAAAAACATAAAGCTACGGCGACTGCTCCGGTTAAAAAGGGAAGCGGTAGCTTCATCCTGGAAAATCAAAAAAGTCTGGTCTTCATCCTTGGTGCAATTGTCGTGTTGATTCTGTTATACATCGGTTATCAGCGGTTTTATTTGGCGCCACGGGCGGAAACAGCTGCAAACCAGCTCTACAAAGCAGAGACATATGCGACCATCGACTCATTGCAGCAAAGAGCAATTGACGGTGATGGATCCTATCCGGGATTTAAAGAAATTGCGGACGAATATGAAAATACAAAGTCCGCTAATATTGCAAATGCCTATTTGGGTGGCCTATATTTACGCCAAGGTAAATACCAAGAGGCCATAAATGCACTGGAAAAGTACAGCAACACGGGCAGCACCATTCTCGATCCGCTGGTTATCGGGTTGCTTGGCGATGCATACAGCGAACTTAAGGACTATAAAAAAGCGGCTTCCTATTATAAAAAGGCTGCCGAAAAAAACCAGAATATGTTTACCTCGCCCCTTTTGCTGAAGAAATTAGGGCTTGTGTATGAAGCACAGAATGATTTTAAACAGGCAATAACGGTTTACAAGCAGATCCAGGCAGATTATCCGGAGAGCCACGAGGCGTCCACAGTAGAAAGCTACATAGCCCGTGCGGAAGCACAACTGTAGCCTACCTAATATATTAGCAACGGCAGGCACTGACCTGCCCCACACATTTCTGTATTTGCTATGGCCAGCAATCTTAAAAGTTTATCGGACTTTTCCCACCTCCATGTGGCTTCAGCCGCGCCTTACCGATTTGGCATTGTGGTTTCCCAATGGAACGCCCAAGTAACTGAAAGCTTATTGAACGGTGCATTACAGTCGCTGAAAAAACATGGCGCACATGAAGAAAACATTCTCCTTGCTGAAGTACCCGGCAGTTACGAGTTAACTACCGGAGCTGATATTTTACTTCGTGACCCGTCTTTGGATGCTGTAATCTGTTTGGGCTGCGTAATACAGGGGGAAACCCGCCATTTTGACTACATCTGCAGTGCCGTCGCTCATGGTGTCACTCAGGTGGCAATAAAATATAATAAACCAGTTGTTTTTGGCGTTTTGACTACAGATAATCTGCAACAAGCGCTGGATCGGTCGGGCGGGATACATGGCAACAAAGGGGAAGAGGCCGCTATTACGGCAATCCAGATGGCGGCATTAAGCAATCGCCATGCTCCTCCGGCTACGGGCACGGATTAGTACGGGGTTATACCAGTTTTAACAAAATAGTTATCTTTGTAAAACGAAATCCGCTGACATGAAAAAGACGATCACGATTGGTTTGATTTTTTTATTGCTTGGATGCTTAGCATTGCAATCCTGCTCAAGGAGAACGTGCGCGGCCTATAATACCTATCCGAAAACAAAACGCATTCGATAATTGTTAGCTTCACTTAGACAATCCAGTTGGCGCCGGGACGATTAAAGTTCAGGTTATTCGGGACTGGTTATTGACAGAGACTTGAGGGATGATGGATAATCACGTAAAAATCTATCTAAGCGTATTATTATTCTTATTTAGTTATTGTACCACTTCTTATGGCCAAACGGCAGATACCGCCCTGGAAGCTAAAATCTGGAAAGGTATTGGGGGAAAAGAAAATTGGCAGAAAGCAAGGTATTTTATGTTTAGCTGTCTCGGCGGTAAGGGCCAGCATTTCGTGCAGGGCGAACGCCGGTATTTATGGGACAAACAGACGGGTGATTGCAGGTTTGAAGGAATTACAGCAGATGAGGATACGCTTGTGGTATTATTCAACTTAAAGACGTCTTCGGGTGCCGCATATGTGAATGAGGAGCAGCAGGAAGATCAACAGGCAACAACACTCGTTGAGGAGGCACTTTCGGCATTCGAAACGGATGCTAATTTATTATTTCTACCAACCTCGCTGGAAGGAAAAGATGTTTCTTATATTGTAGAGGAAGAAAAATTAATTGGCTCCAAACGATTCAAGGTAATTAAGCTTCAAAATCATAAAACCAGTTTCGAAACTTCTGTGAAAGGCTTATTATATATCAACGAACAGACGGGCCATATTCAACACTGGCTACCAACGCAGACCGATCAGCCGATTTATTACGCAATAAGTGGCTTTAAAGATATTGGGGGAGGACTGGTTTTACCGACTCGTTTCAGTGGAAATGACAGTACAGCAACCATAACGTACCCGCTGGCTGCAGCGCTTGTCAACATAGAAGCACATAAATTTAACAGACCGTAAACGAATGAACTGGATAACATTGCATTCAATAGATCAATTGGAGGCCATCAAGAACAATCCTGAGCAAACTTGCATTATTTTTAAGCACAGCACACGCTGTCCCGTAAGCAGTATGGCAAAACGTAACATCGAATATACCAGCATCCCTGTTCCGGATGACATTACGCCGTATTTTCTAGACCTCATTGCATTTCGCGAAATCTCCAATGCGATTGCGGAATGGTGGGGTATTAAGCATGAATCGCCTCAGTTATTATTAATCAAAGGGGATCAATGTATATATCACGCATCGCATAGTGATATTGATATGGAAGTGCTTTTACAGCAATTGGCTTAACTCATTCCTCTTTCTTCCACCAGTCGCTTTGCAATTCATCGATCTCTCGACGATCTTTCTTTGTCGGACGGCCCGTACCCCGGTCTCTTTTAAGCGTGGAAGCATGAATTAGTGATTTGTAACCCCATGTTTCCTCTACGGGGGTGAGGTCCTCGTAAAAATTCACTGCTGTTTTCGCGTCCACCCGTTTGTCCAATAAACCGGTGACACGCAGCACTTTTTTCTCTGCCCCCTTCTGTACATGATAATTGTCACCGATTCTCACAACATGGGATGGCTTTACCGCTTGCTGTCCTCCCGATTTAACCCGCCCCGCCCTGCAAGCATCCGTGGCCAAGCTACGGGTTTTAAATAAGCGAATAGCCCATAAGTATTTATCGATCCGTAGTTTCTCCAATTCACTTGCCATATCACAAAATTAGCGATTAATCCCTAAATCTCATGATTTATCAATGTCGGCACGAAGATATCATTGGAATTTACTTACTTTGTTCTTCAGATTACAACATATTACCTTGCTATGATTTTTGAATTAAAGAAACGGATTGAAGCCGCTTGGAACGACCGGCAATTATTGGAATATAAAGAATACAACGAAGCTGTTGAAGCCATCATACAGCGGCTGGATCGCGGTGAATTGCGTGTGGCAGAACCCGTTGGCAGTCGCTGGCATGTAAACGATTGGATAAAAAAGGCTGTCATCCTTTATTTTCCGATCCGGAAAATGGAAGAGGAACAGGTAGGACCTTTTGTCTTCCATGACAAGATGAAATTAAAGACAAATTACAAAGAACTCGGTGTCCGTGTTGTGCCCCATGGCATCGCCCGCTATGGCGCATACCTAGCCAAAGGTGTAATTATGATGCCCTCCTATGTCAATATAGGCGCGTATGTTGATGAAGGTACCATGGTGGACACCTGGGCTACTGTCGGATCATGTGCCCAAATCGGCAAACACGTGCACCTGAGTGGCGGGGTAGGTATCGGCGGCGTACTGGAACCTGTACAGGCATCGCCCGTCATTATTGAAGACAACGTATTTGTTGGGTCGCGAGCCATTGTCGTAGAAGGCGTACATGTAGAATCCGAGGCTGTGTTAGGGGCAAACGTCGTACTTACCGCATCGACTAAAATTATCGATGTAACCGGTCCGGAGCCCGTGGAATACAAGGGCGTAGTGCCTGCGCGGTCTGTGGTAATCCCCGGGTCTTATTCCAAGAAATTTCCGGCTGGCGAATATCAAGTACCCTGTGCATTGATCATTGGCAAACGGAAAGATTCCACGGATAAAAAAACATCGCTCAACGATGCGCTACGCGAACATCATGTTGCGGTGTAATCCGGAAGCAATCGATTATCGGAAATAAGAATATACTGGCGTCGGCTTCACCTCCCTACGCTGTGGAAAAGATACCATGATTAGCACCGTACAGCCGTTGGATATCCAACAAGCTCTGGATACGCTCCGCACAGGTGGGCTCCTGCTCTACCCTACTGATACCATTTGGGGGATCGGCTGTGATGCAACGGACCCGGTCGCTGTTGAAAAAGTGTATCAGCTGAAGGGACGCCATTCCGACAAAAGTTTTATCACGTTACTGCATCACGTAAGCCAGTTGGAAAGCTATGTTGCGGACGTTCCGGAAATCGCCTACCAACTTATTGAATATACGGAGCGCCCGCTCACCATCGTGTATTCTTCAGCAAAAAATCTCGCCCCAAATGTACTGGCTACTGATGGTAGCATCGGGATCCGTATTGTTAAACATCCCTTTTGTGAGCGCCTGCTTCAGCGCTTCCGCAAACCGATCCTCTCCACTTCCGCCAATATCAGCGGTCAATCCGCACCCGGAAATTACGCAGATATTTCAGAAGAAATACGCCTCGGGGTAGATTATATTGTGGAATATGGCCGGGAGAATTTAGCGGTCGGTAAACCATCCGTGGTTATCAAGCTCGAAGCTGGGGGTAGGTTTACTTTTATCCGGAAATAGTATGCGATATAACGCGACACACTTAACCATCAATGCAGGCGGCCGCTTATTGGACCTGTCTTCTCCCAAAATCATGGGGATCCTCAATGTTACTCCGGATTCGTTTTTTGATGGCGGACGCTATAACACGGTACAGAAAGCACTGGCACAGGCGGAAAAGTTAGTTGAGGAGGGGGCGGATCTGTTAGACGTTGGTGCCTTTTCCACGCGCCCAAATGCCGAACACATCTCAACAGCGGAAGAAATTAGCCGGCTGATCCCGGTTGTAAAAGCACTTCACGCAGCATTCGGAGACACCGTACCCCTATCGGTCGACACCTTCCGGTCCGAAGTAGCACGCCGGGCGGTGGAAGCCGGGGCAAATATCATCAATGATATATCCGGTGGGACGTTTGATGAAGCGATGTTTGCCACCGTGGCCGAGCTTAATGTACCCTATATCCTCATGCATGCCCGCGGAACACACAAAACCATGCATCAAAAGACTGATGATATTGACATTGTTCGGGAAGTAGCCTTGTATTTTGGCCGACGGGTCGCCAGTCTGCAGGCTCTCGGCGTAAAGGATATTATCCTGGATCCCGGACCTGGTTTTGGGAAAACGATGTCCCAAAATTTTGAACTGCTGAACCGCATGGATGAATTCCATATTTTTGGATGTCCTTTGCTTGGTGCAGTCTCCCGCAAATCACTTATCTACAAGACACTTGGAATAACCGCAGAAGAGGCGTTGAACGGCACTACAGCACTCCATGCGTTATTGTTGAACAGCGGAGTTCAGCTTTTGCGCGTACACGACGTGAAGGCAGCTAAAGAAGTTATCACGCTGCTTCGTCCAACCTTCAAACAAAAAGTTAACGGATAATACTTCCGGGCACGGTACCCGTTTGCGGTGCCACAAAATCCAATCGCCCATCAGCATCCTCAGCCATCAAGATCATCCCCTGCGAGCGAATTCCTTTTATTTCCCGTGGTTCCAGGTTAGCCAATAAAGACACCTGCTTACCGACAATAGCCTCAGGATCAAAAAATTCCGCAATACCGGATACAACGATGCGTTGGTCAATGCCCGTATTCAACGTAAGCTTAAGGAGTTTTTTGGTCTTCGCCACTTTTTCCGCCCCTATAATGGTCGCCGTGCGGATATCCAATTTAATAAAGTCTTCAAACGCAATATTATCTTTAAGTGGCTGGACTGTCTTCGTCGCAGTTTCCGCCGTTTGCCGGGCTCGGGCAAGCTTTTCAAGCTGACGATCTACCTGGTCGTCAGTAATTTTTTCAAAAAGGAGCAGTGCCTGTCCCAGTTGATGGCCGGCTGACAGAAGCGCATCCCCACCAGCGGCTTTCCAGTCTCGGGCTTCCAGATTAAGCATGGCGAACAGTTTATCTGCTGTATGGGGCAGGAAAGGCTGCGCCAGTACGGCGAGGTTTGCGGCAATTTGCAAACTCACATTTAACACCGTCTTCACCCTCGATTCATCAGTTTTTATTAGTTTCCATGGCTCTGCATCGGCCAGGTATTTATTTCCTAGCCGGGCTACATTCATTACCTGGGCCAGCGCTTCGCGAAAGCGATATTGCGAAAGGGAGACAGCAATATGCTGCGGGTATCGCTCCAATTCTGAGAAGATGAACCGATCAGTCTCGGTCAGTCCTTCTGCCGGCATTACCCTCCCATCAAAGTACTTATGTGAAAGCACCAGTACTCGATTGACAAAATTACCCAAAATAGCAACCAGCTCGTTATTCACGCGGGCTTGGAAGTCTTTCCATGTAAACTCACTATCCGACGTTTCCGGCAATATGGATGTCAGTACGTATCGCAGTTCGTCCTGCTTATCCGGGAACTCCTCCAAGTATTCATGTAGCCACACTGCATGGTTGCGAGATGTAGACAATTTCTCTCCCTCCAGGTTAAGGAATTCGTTAGCCGGAATATTTTCAGGCAATACGTATTCACCATGTGCATGAAGGATACTGGGAAAGGTAATACAGTGGAACACGATATTATCCTTACCGATGAAATGGATCAGGCAGGTATTGTCAGCCGGATCAGGTTGTTGCTTCCAGTATTTCTCCCAGTCGTTTCCGGTATCCAGTGCCCATTGTTTCGTAGCCGAAATATAGCCAATTGGCGCATCGAGCCATACATATAGTTTTTTGCCTGCCGCCTCTTCCAGTGGCACATCCACGCCCCAGTCAAGATCCCGCGTCATAGAACGTGGCTGCAATCCGGATTTAAGCCAGGAACGGCACTGTCCGTATACATTAGGTTTCAGTACATCTTTCTTGCCTTCAAGCAGCCATTTTTCCAGCCAGGGCTGGTATTTATCCAACGGAAGGTACCAATGTTTGGTTTCACGGAGCACCGGCGGTTTACCGCTGAGTGTTGAAATAGGATTGATCAGATCTGTCGGGTTGAGTGACGTGCCGCATTTTTCGCATTGATCACCATACGCGCCCTCGCTTTTGCAATTGGGGCATGTACCGGTAATGTAGCGGTCGGCTAAAAACTGATGATATTCCTTATCGTAATATTGTTCGGTTACCTGTTCGATAAACTCCCCTTTTTCATACAAATTGAGAAAAAACTCCTGAGACAACTCGTGATGCAACGGTTCGGATGTACGATGATAAATATCAAATGAAATTCCGAACTGTGCAAAGCTATCCTTAATTTGTGCATGGTATTTATCGATGATGGCCTGAGGTGTTGTGCCTTCCTTCTTGGCCTTGATGGTGATAGCGGCACCATGTTCATCCGAACCGCACACGTATACCACATCTTTACCCTGCAGCCGCAGGAAGCGAACATAGATATCCGCTGGGATATATGCCCCAGCCAAATGCCCAATATGTAACGGACCATTCGCATAAGGTAATGCGGATGTGATGGTATAGCGTTTAAATGGTAAAGCGATATTACTCAATGTCGTTCAGCTAATTAGTGGGTAATGAAATCAATTTTACAGAAAGATGAATGCTGTAATTTGCATCTTTGCGCAAAGATAAGTCAATTTGCGTGGAATAAAATAACGCGGGCAGATAAAATCAACAATCAGTATGACAGCATTATCGTCATGGGGCAGATTCAGGAATAGCGGACTATTGCTCATCCGTTTGGGACTGGGTATCATGTTTATCGTACACGGTTACCCAAAACTTATGGGTGGTCCGGCATACTGGGAAGGTGTGGGTCAGGCGATGCAGCATATCGGTATTCATTTCCTTCCCGTCGTTTGGGGGTTACTTGCGGCTATCGTTGAAACCGGAGGCGGAATATGCCTCATCATTGGTCTTTTCTTCCGTCCCGCGGCAATTTTACTGGCCTTTACTATGTTGATGGCCACTTTGCATCATTTGAAGTCGGGTGATGGGTTAATGACCGCATCCCATGCCATCGAAATGGGCATCGTATTTTTGGGACTGGCTTTTGTAGGGCCCGGCAAATACAGTGTAGATAAACGTTAGCACAACTGCAATGGACGAACCAATAGACTACAAAGCAGTAGCAGCCCAATTGGCCAAACCAACTGGAGATACCGGGATCGGGGTAGCCGAGCGTATGAACATCAGCAACGGCGATATGACCCGGCATGCAATTGACCTACTGAATTGCGCGAATGGCGATCGTGTACTGGAAATTGGACCCGGGAACGGACGGTTTGCCGGATATGTATTATCCAAAGGCAGCGACATCCATTATACAGGAGTGGATATCTCCGAAACTATGGTGGAGACGGCCCGGAAAATCAACAAACAGCACGTCGATGCGGGACAGGCGATCTTCGAGTGGACCGATGGCTCGCATTTTCCTTTTGCTGATCACACGTTCGACAGGATATTTACGGTTAATACATTGTATTTTTGGCAAAATCCAACAACACAACTTGCTGCAATCAGAAGGATGCTGAAGCCAAATGGTGTTTTTTGTCTCGCAATAGCCAGCCGGGAATTCATGGAACAACTCCCTTTTACGGCTTATGGCTTTATCCTTTACACGCCGGAAGAAGCGGCGGCGTTATTGCGCAACAGCGGTTTCTTGCTAACGGATACCGTTAGCCGGAACCACCCGACGGTCAGTGCCGCCAAGCGAGAAGTAATCCGCGAAGAAATATTTATCACTGCACATCGCCGTCATAATAGCTAACAGATAGAAAAAAATTATCGAAACCTTTGGAGGGAATGGAATTACTTCTATCTTTGCAGACCGAAAAAAATACGGCCCGTTCGTCTAGGGGTTAGGACGCAAGATTTTCATTCTTGAAACAGGGGTTCGATTCCCCTACGGGCTACATCTAAAACACACAAAAGCCTGCAAGTTTGCGGGCTTTTTTACTTTTAAGCATATAGACTTACAATGATTCCCGAGAAAAGTAAGTCATCAATTATTCTTTTCCTTACTTTTTCGTAAACACAATAAGACAGCAGAAGTACAAGCTAAGCTTATTAACTAATGTTATTTTACTTCGTAACTTTTAAAATGAGTTGGCTCTATTTTCGTTTCAACTGGGCTATAATTCTCAGCAATGACGCCCGGTTCTTAGCTTCATGATAGAAGCGGGGGAGTTTTTCCAGCAAAGTGAAATGCGAGCGGTCTTTGTGCTCCCTCAACCCGGCAGCAATGTACCGTTCTAGGTATTCCAAATGAGCCAAATTATAAGCCCAAAACACCTCGTTTTTAAAGGGATATTGCAGCCATAGCGTTCCATCAAAGTACGCGTGGGCCGGTAGAATCCATTTTCCGGTTGTGCCTAAAAACGATATTTCACCTGAACTTTCACGATTATAACTGCAGCTTAAGCATACCAACCTCGCTCGGTGTGATTCGTAGTCGACTTTTGCAATTGCCTTTAGGGCACACTTTGGACAGCAGACCCAAACTTCTTCCCGGAAATCCGAAAGACGCTTTTTTTGGTCCTGAAAACGATTGGTATCCATGCTAAATAAAAGAATGTAAACTTGTAAGTAGCTAAAATAAGGAGATTCCGAAAGGAAAAAAATACTCGCTTTCGGGTATTTTACCGCTTGTATTCCCGTTCTGCTTTATCAGCCTGCAACTCCTTCCGATGACTTGTCAGGTTGTATCATTCCGGCTTGATCAGAATTAATGCGCGTTCGAATTGCAGCCCAGAAGCAGCATTCGTTAAAAAGGCCGATATCTCCATGCTGCAACTCGTCGATTATAAAAAAAATACAAAAAAAATGCGCAGCTATTTGACTGCATATATATTTGCATTCAAATAGCTGTATGATGGAATTAAGAAGAGATGTATTTCAGGCGATAGCTGACCCTATCCGAAGGGCAATAATTACTTTGATAGCACTTCAGGCCATGACACCCAGTGCTATAGCTGAAAATTTTGGATCATCGCGGCAAACAATAATACACCGTTTGCCGCTCAGCTTGAATTCCTGGATTCTGAAAACTCACGGACGACGCCAACTGAACTAAACACTAATCACGTAAAACAAAGAAATTATGACAAAGCGAAACAAAATCATCTACTGGATCGCCACTTGCTGGTTGGCCCTGGGAATGCTTTCAACCGGAGTCGTGCAATTGATCAAAATGAAAGAGGAGATGGATGCAATGACTCTTCTGGGTTATCCGGCTTACTTACTTAGCATATTGGGTACATGGAAGCTACTTGGTGTTATTGCCATACTTATCCCTAAATTTGCTTTACTTAAAGAATGGGCTTATGCCGGTTTCTTTTTTGCAATGACCGGAGCAATCGTCTCACACTTGATTATTGGAAATGGCGCAAAAGAACTTTTCGGACCTACGTTGTTACTTGTTCTCACCGTCGTTTCCTGGCTTTTTAGACCCGAAGGCAGAAAATTGCAGTTTAATTAAGCATATATAGACAATGAAAAGTACAAAAGAATTGGCACCGACTGTCCGGGAAGACCTGTTGCACATATTGAAACTCCGTTTCGAGAAAAACATGAACCGGCACAAAGGCATGAATTGGGAACAGGTACAGACTAAACTGGAGACCAATACCGAAAAATTATGGTCACTCCATAACATGGAGAACACTGGTGGTGAGCCCGATGTGATTGAACACGACCGGAATACCGGTGAATATATTTTTTACGATTGTTCAGCAGAAAGTCCAAAAGGTCGAAGAAGCCTCTGTTATGACCGCGAAGCACTTGACGCCAGAAAAGCACATAAGCCCGAAAACAGTGCGAAAGATATGGCCGCCGAACTGGGCATCACCCTATTGACCGAAAAACAATATCAACTCCTGCAGCAATTCGGAAAATTCGACACAAAAACGTCAAGCTGGATAGAAACACCGTCAAATGTCAGGGAACTTGGCGGCGCCATTTTTGGCGACTGGCGTTTCGGCCGCGTTTTCATTTATCACAATGGTGCGGACTCTTATTACGCCGCCAGGGGATTCCGCGGACTGTTACGGGTATAATACGGTCCTATAGTAAGTATAGCACCCACCTGACCACCCTATCCCTAAAAGAGCTGACGATATAGGATTAGGAAACGGCAAACCGTTCCCTAATCCTATTCCGGTATCGGGGGGTATCGTTACGTTAATGCACTGGTCTCGTTAAGCCTCTTCTATTCCGGCTTCCGGTGCATTTTTTTTGACAGAGGAGATACCATTATCTCTTCCCGAAGCACTTTCGTACATTTCACTGTTTCCGATGACCTGATGGTTACCGGCCTTTAAGACAAAATAGTGTTTACCGTTGGTCGCCGTTTTCTTCTCATAACGTTCATCCTTGGATGCATTCTCCTTAACCGACTTAATACCATTCTTTAGCGAGGCTTTGGAATTATACATTTCGCTGCTTAAAATGGTTTCACCATTTCCTGCTTTCAGGGCAAAATGAAACTGCCCATTCTTTGCCGTTTTTACAACAAATTTTCCCATAACGATTTAGTTTTATGTCAAAAATAAAAAATTATTTGAGCGGGACAAGGAACTATGAGCTTTTTATTGCGCCATATAAGTGAGGCATCAATGGGTTAGCTTGGACGCGGCCGCCTGATCAACAAACCAGGTGACATCACGAGCATCAATAAGTTGAGCCGGATATACCTGTGGATTGGTCGCCCCTTCCAATACCTGATGCAGAGCTTCCGCTTTATTAGCACCATAGGCAACTACGGCAATTTGCTTCGCATGGTTCACCAATGACACCGTCAGCGTAACGCGATACATTTCCTGTGATGGTAAATAATAAGCGTCCACCCATTTTGCACGTTCATCCAGCACAGCCGTTCCCGGAAACCAGGATGCGGTGTGTCCATCTGCTCCCATGCCCAGTAGGATCAGGTCAAACACGCCTTCGTCTCCCAGGTAGCGTTTCAGCAGCCGCTCATACGCTACTGCAAACTCAATTGCATCCAACTCGTCTGACCACATCGGAAAAACCTGTTCATCAGGCACCGGCACATGGTTAAGCAGTGTTTCAAATGACATTTTCGCATTGCTGCGGCTGTCGGTCAGCGGTACCCACCGCTCGTCCCCCCAGAAAACATATACGTGTTCCCAGGCAACCTGTTCCCGGTAAGGAGTTTTCGCCAGCAACTCATATAATCCGACCGGCGAGGAACCACCCGTAAGCGCTACGGTAAAATGTCCCTTTTCGGCGATAGCCTGTTTCGCTGCTTGTGCAAACAATGCAGCAAGATCAAGATTCAACTCCGGTATTGTTGAAAATTGCTTAATCCGGTTTGCCATAACTTTTGCTTTAAGTATGCATATTCAACGCCCAGACATGACCCTGCCGGGCAATTAATGCCTCTGCACTTTCCGGACCCCAGGTGCCGGCAGCGTAATTGGGAAAATCAAGTGAATCTCTGCTTTCCCAGGCCTCCAATATCGGTGTTATTACGTCCCAGGCCTCTTCCACCTGGTCAGAGCGCATAAACAACGTGGCGTCGCCCCGCATGGCATCCAGCAATAACGTTTCGTATGCTTCGGGAGTCTGTGTAGAACATTTGTCGTAATCAAACACCATTTCCGCCGGATTAAGGCTCATTTCCAATCCGGTTTTCTTCGTGGTAAAACGCAAACGGATATCCATCTGCGGCTGTATATTAATCGTTAACCGATTGGGCATGAGGTTGCCCGCCTGTGCCGGTGAAAAGGTGGAATGAGGTACCGGACGGAATTGAATCGTAATGGAAGAGGTCTTTTCCTGCATCCGCTTCCCTGTCCGTAAATAAAACGGCACCCCCTGCCACCGCCAATTGTCAATGTATAATTGCATGGCGACAAAAGTCTCCGTATTGGAAGAAGGGCTAACGCCGCTTTCCTGCCGGTATGACGGCACCTTTTTGCCGGCTAACCAACCACTATTGTATTGTCCTCTTATGGCATATTGATGTATTTCTTCCGGCTTAAACCTGCGTACCGCGCGCAACACGTCCACTTTGCGGTTACGTATCTCTTCGGCTGCCAATGAAATGGGCGCTTCCATGGCGACCATACACAGCACCTGCAGCAAGTGGTTCTGGATCATGTCGCGAAGCGCACCGGACTGCTCGTAATAACCACCGCGGTCCTCCACGCCCACCTGTTCAGCAACGGTAATCTGGATATAATCAATATAATTTCGGTTCCATAGCGGTTCAAACAACGCATTGGCAAAACGGAAAGCCAGGATATTCTGTACAGTTTCCTTACCCAGGTAATGGTCAATACGGTAAATCTGTTCTTCCTGAAAAGTGTTTCCAAATAATTGGTTTAAGGCTACGGCCGTCTGCTTATTGTATCCAAAAGGCTTTTCAATTACGATACGGTCCTGGGTAGCTTCGTTTGCCAAGGCATATTTACCGATATTCGTTGCCGCCATATCGATAAACTGTGGTGCAATTGATAAATAAAACAGCCGGTTTGCGCGCAGCTTCCATTCGCTGTCCAGCTTAGCAAGGTCCGATCCGAGTTGTTGATACGCTTCCGGGTCGTTAATGTCTGATTTAAGGTAGGAAACCGACGCACTGAACTGTTTCCATTTTTCCTTGTCAGGTACCCCGCTTCTAGAAAACTGCAACAAGCCTTCATGCAGGTGTTCGTGATATGTCTTGTCCGTTAACGGCGTCCGCCCCAATCCAATAATCGCAAATTTATCAGGCATCCACCCTTCCAGGTAGAGGTTGTAAAATGCGGGAATCAGCTTTCTTTTGGCAAGGTCTCCGGTACCGCCAAAAATGATAATGATGGTCGGGGTTATTTTTTTGCCTGCTTTCATGTTCATCACTTTCCAAATAAAACACTATCTATTAATCATCCATTCCACTGTGTGTGGAATACCCCTTCACGGTCAATGCGTTCATATTGATGCGCACCAAAAAAGTCTCGTTGCGCCTGGATCAGGTTAGTCGGCAACGTTTCGCTACGGTAAGCGTCAAAGTAAGCGAGCGCAGACATAAAGGCCGGTACAGGAATCCCTCTGTTTACAGCTTCGGCGACGACGGCACGGATATGTTGCTGCATATTGACAACCCGACGGCCAATTTCGTCATCGAGCAACAGGTTGGGAAGCGCCCGGTCTCGTTGGTAAGCCGCCCTGAAGTCTTCCAGGCAAGCCGCGCGGATGATGCATCCACCACGCCAGATCCGGATGATTTCATCCAATTGCAGCCCATACTGGTAAGCCTCAGATGCAATCCGCAACTGAGCCAGACCCTGAGCATAAATTGCCGTCATCGCAACGTAATATGCATTTTTCACTTGCGCAATAAACTGTTCTTCGAGCAGTGACTCATGTACTACCGGTTTCCAGCGTAACCGCTTTGCCGCCTCCGTACGTTCCGTCTTGAGCTTGGATAAGTCGCGCATAGTCACCGCGGCGTCGATGGTGGGTACAGGTGCCTGTAAGTCCATCGCATTTTGCGACGTCCATTTCCCCGTGCCTTTGGCCTTTGCCCAGTCGGAAATAACATTAACGAGCCGCTGCCCGGTTTCGGTATCAACCTCATTCAACACTTTCGCCGTTATCTCAATTAAAAAGGAATTAAGTTCCGTTTCATTCCAGGCTTCAAACGTCTGCTGCAGCCGGTCATCAGGTAAACCCAGCCCCCTCTTCAATAGATCATATGTTTCCGCAATCAGCTGCATAATCGCATACTCAATACCATTATGCACCATTTTCACGTAGTTTCCTGCAGAACCACTGCCCATGTAAGCCACACACGCATCTCCGTTTACCTTTGCGGCAACGGCTTCAAAAACGGGGCGCAGCCGTTCATACGCACGCCGGTCGCCGCCCGGCATCATGCTTGGTCCGAAACGGGCGCCGTGTTCGCCACCCGAAATACCCATTCCGAAAAAGTGGATCCCCTTCGCTGCCAGTTCCGTTACCCGGCGGTCTGTATCCGTAAAATAAGTGTTGCCGCCATCTACAATGATATCTCCGTTCTCCAGGTAAGGAAGCAACGATGCTATAGCACCATCGACAGGCCCGCCGGCCGGCACCAGCAGCATCAGTGCCCTGGGGTGTTTAAGCGACCCGGCAAACTCCGCTACCGAAGTGGTGCCCATCACCTGTTGATCACGGGTGGCTTCTTTCTCCAGTGAAGTAACCTTTACCGCATCCAGATCCAGACCCGCTACGGCAAAACCATGGTCGGCCATATTCAAGAGTAAATTTCTTCCCATCACACCCAGCCCCACAATACCAAAATCGTATTGACTCATATTATCCTTCTTTAATTGTTTCCATTATGTGAATGTGATCATCGCCGATGTTCCAATGCAATGACTTTCTGCAGCCTACGCTCAAATCGGCCCGTGCCGATATACCGGGCCCGCAGGAAGGTATCGACCAGCTCCCGGATAAGCATCGGGCCGGTAACCCGACCGCCTATACATAAGAGGTTCATGTCATCATGTTCCACGCCCTGACGGGCAGAATACGTGTCTGTAATGAGGGCAGCACGTACGCCGGATATCTTATTGGCAGCAATGGATACACCCACCCCGCTTCCACAGATAGCAATACCCCGCTCAACCGTCTTGCTGGCAATCGCTTCTGCCAATGGCACCACAATATCTGGGTAATCGTCATCAGGGTCCGGTGTCATTGCACCGAAATCAATCACTTCGTATTGCTTATTTAACTCAGCTATCACAGCCTGTTTCTGTTCAAAACCGGCATGGTCGGCCGCTATGCCTATTTTCATATTGCTAACAGTGGAGATTATCCGTTCGTCTTATTCGTTTTCCCGACAAATAATACTTGAAGATAAGCAAAAAAGTTTTGCCTTGCTTCCATCCTGGACGCCGTCTTTCCAGTCACTCGGTTAATTTACATTATCCGGACGCAAATATAACGACGTTAGATGACTGTATCGTGGCTTCGGATAAACGATTTATAGATATTCCGTTGCGCCTCCGAACGGGAGATCATTTAAGTGCAAATGCAATGTAATTCCCCCCCAGCTTCGCACCTCTTGCCCCGCCTGCGGCAATAACCACGTATTGCCGGCCATCCACTTCATAAGTAATCGGTGTCGCAAATCCGCCCGCCGGCAGCTGGTATTCCCAAAGCACCTTTCCTGTTTTTTTATCAAATGCGCGGATCCGCTCATCCCTTGTGCCGGCAATAAAAATCAGTCCGCTGGCCGTAACCACCGGTCCGCCGTAATTTTCCGTACCCGTAACGGGAACGCCCTTCGCTGTCAGTTCCGGATATTCGCCCAGCGGAACCCGCCACACGTATTCACCGGTATTCAGGTCAATGGCATTCAGTGTTCCCCAGGGTGGCTTCACCCCCGGGTAACCGTCCTGATCCGTCAGTCGTTCCCACACTTTTTTAACATAACGTGGCTTAAAGCCGAAAGGCTGTCGCTCCGCCGTCTGTTCACTACTTTCCACGCGCTTTCCGTCGCCTGTACGCGGACGGGCGGCATCGGGATTAAGCAAATAATCAACAATCCGTTCACGGTCACCTTCGGGAAGATGTCCGAATGAGGGCATGCGCCCCGTTCCCGCGGCAATCAACGCCTTCAGCTGACCTGCCGAAAGCTTACCGCCAATGTCCCGGAGCGAAGGAAACTCCAATCCGTTGCCCCGGCGGTCAGCGCCGTGGCATGACGCACAGTTAACCGCATACAGCGCATGTCCTTCCGATAATTTAGCGGTCTGTGCGTTGAGCGTTGCCGTATCCACCATCTGGAGCAGCCATGGATCGTTATTCGAGTTGACATACAATATGCCTTCCGGGTCCGTAGCATTACCGCCCCACTCGGCCCCACCGCTGTAACCAAACAGGATCGTCCCCTCCACGCTGGGCGGGGTATACTTGTGGTCGGTCCGGTATTTCAGGTACCGTTCCCGGATATAGGCGTGCGATTCGGGGGAAATGTCGGTGATATCATCCTCCGTAAAAACCTGATGGGCAAAAGGGGCCGGCTTGAGCGGGAATTTCTGTGTGGGATAGGGCTGTTCACCCGGCAGGCCGGCGGTGGGCACCGGTCGTTCCTCCACCGGAAAAAGCGGCTCGCCGCTGTCCCTGTCGAGCACATAAACCAGCCCGTCCTTGGTTGCCTGCGCTACCGCATCCACCAGTTTTCCGTTATGTCTTACCGTTACCAGGTTCGGCTGGCTCGGAATATCCCGGTCCCACAGGTCGTGGCGGATGGTCTGATAATACCATTTGAGCTTCCCGGTTTCCGCATCCAGCGCAACGATACTGTTGGAAAAGAGGTTGGCGCCAGGGCGGTCGCCGCCATAAAAGTCCGAAGCAGGGGAGCCCGTACCAAAATACACCGTGCCCCGCGACTCGTCCACCACCATTCCCGGCCAGCTATTCACGCCGCCGATCCGCTGGTAAGCATCAGGGGGCCAGGTATCGTATCCAACCTCGCCGGGATGCGGCACGGTATGGAATACCCATAGCAGCTTTCCGGTTACCACATCGAAACCCCGCACATAACCCGGTGCTGCATTTCCGTCCTCCGATACCGAGGAGCCCATCACCAGCACGTCTTTGTAGATCACACCGGGACTTGTCGCATTGACGTTAAGTCCCGAAACCTCACGGTCGAGCCCGTCATCCAGCCCCTGGTAAAGGCTTACCGCGCCACCGGTACCGAAACCCTCCACCAGTACGCCGCGGTCGGCATCAACCGCATAGAGGTTAGGGCCAACGGTATACAATATGCGCCGGTCGTTTCCGCGCTCCCAGTATACCACACCGCGGTTTACGTGTATCCGCTTTTCAGGCGGGTCGAATTTCCAGCGCAATTCTCCCGTGGCCGCATCCACCGCAAACAGCTTCAGTCCCGGAGTTGTGCCATATAGCACGCCCCGAACCACAATCGGCTGGGTTTGAATCTGCAGGGCACGGGGTTCCTTACCGGGTTCGGGCGTTTCAGCTGCATCAAACATCCATGCAACCTCCAGCTGGCCTACGTTGTCCGGGGTAATCTGCGTCAGCGGCGAATACCGGTTCCCGGCCTTATTGCCCCCGTAAACCGGCCAGTCTGTCCCAGTCTTATAATCATAAGCCGTGCCGCTTCCCGTACAGTTTATGTATAGCACACCTGTTGCCAGCAGGCATGCTATGAGTCCATTCCGCATCATGCTAATATTCGTATTGAGAGTTGTCAAATCCCTTAAGGCCGGATGATTGTACCGTCTCCTTTGCGGATCGTCCACCGAGAGCGGGTGCCGATCGGATATTTCGCCGCTTCCTTCTCATTGATATCCACACCCAGTCCCGGTTTGTCACTCAGTTGGAAGTATCCATTCTCAATGACCGGAGTGCCCGGCAGTACCTCATGAACCCGCTCGTTGAAAAACTGGGACTCCTGGATGCCAAAATTCCAAACTGCGGCGTTGATTGCGTTATTTGCCGCATGTCCAACCGGAGAAGTATCTCCCGGTCCGTGCCATGCCGTCTTCACGTTAAACCATTCGCCCAGCCGGGCCACTTTCATCGCCGGTGTAATGCCTCCGATCTGCGAAATGTGAATCCGTATATAGTCAAAAAGCTGGTCCTTCATGTAGTCCCGGAACTCATTGATATTATTGAACAATTCGCCCATCGCCAACGGAACCGTCGTCGATGCTCGGAGCTGCCGGAACCAGCCCATATTCTCAGGCGAAAACGGATCCTCAATGAAAAATGGCCGGTACTCTTCCAGACGCTTGATCATATTGATCGCATCCATCGGCTCCACGCGCTCGTGGACGTCATGGCACAGTTCCAGTTTCTCCCCAAACCGCTTCCTTACTGCTTCAAACATCTTGGGAACCGTTTCCAGATAAGACCGTTGGTCCATGTACTCATCGCTCTCCTTACCGTAGCCCGCCGCCCGGAAATCCGGAACATAGTCCTTGTCGAGCCCCACACCTCCGTATGCACCCAGCTGGATCCGCACATGCCGGAAACCGCGCTCCACATACCCCGCAACATTATCGCAAACTTCTTCGATATCCCGTCCGCTTGCGTGTGCGTAAGTATCAATCGCAAACCGTGTTTTACCACCCAGAAGCTGGTATACCGGTACACCAAGACGCTTGCCTTTAATATCCCAAAGTGCCTGGTCCAGGCCCGAAAGCGCATTGTTCAGCACCGGCCCGTTCCGCCAGTACGAACTTACATATGCCGCCTGCCACATGTCTTCGATGTTATCCACATCACGTCCCTGGCAGAATTCGTTTAAATAAATATCAATCGCTGGCACCACTACCGCGGCTCGCTGGGTAAATGTAGCACAGCCAAGTCCGTAAAGACCCGGCTCGCTGGTTTCAACCTTTACAATCACCAGGTTTGCCCCACCGGGGGCCGTCGTAATTGCCCGCACACGCGTGATCGTAACCGGTGCCGCACCGCGCGCATATTGTGGCGTCAGCCGGTCCATACCACGCGCCTCACCCATACCCATGAGTCCAAATGCACCCGCAGCCGAGCCCAGGCCCAGTAGCTTTAGCATCTCCCGCCGATTCGATAATGTCTGTTTCGCTTTAGATTCCATAATTGTTATTTTAAGTGTTCATATTCAAAGTCGTATTTGCGGCAACAGCTAACAAACCTGATAACCGCCAATTGCGAACCCCTGCAACTGATGATACCTACTGGCCATTAAAAACTCCTGCGATAAAAAGTGGTTCGGCGAATCAGCAATCCGCCTAATTTGGCAGTTTCCTGTGAAACCCTCACCAATATTACGGATTAATTGCTAATAAAAGCACGGTTTATCCAAAAAATGACCCATATAATTCCTCCGGTTGATATTACGCGGCACAGACAGGCACTGACCCGTGCGGCGGATCTGTATGTTCTCAATATTCACTATTGCAGTTTAGATAACGGACTTGCATTTTACATTAATCGGCAGAAAAAGAAAACGCAGGTTACCTATAGCTCGGTTGGCAGGGAGAGTGGTACACTGCCGCATTGACCGTTTCATTTTTAATGCTCGGCACATCGGTAGTAACCAAAAGAAAAGGCTATCTTTTCTTATCGATAGCCTTTTATCTTGTTTTGCTGCTGGGACTGGCCTGATCCGGCCTATTTCACCCAGCCCATTAATTGTCCGGCACGTGCTGCCAGCCAGTCGTAACCCGCAGCACCATCCGGTTGGGCAAATAACTTGGATCCCATGCCCACAGCACTGACACCCGCTTCAAACCATTCGGAAATATTCTGTTGGTCTGGGCTCACTCCGCCGGTCGGCATAAAACGCATCGTGGGGAAAAGCGGCTTAATCGCTTTTAAAAACTTCGTGCCCAAAGTATCACCGGGAAACAGTTTTACCAATGGCGCGCCAAGGTCTTCCGCCAGACTGATCTCCGTCGGTGTCATGCAGCCCGGTATCCACAATACGTTTTGCTGTAAGGTTACCTCCGCGATTTCTCTTTTAACCACCGGACTGACGATAAAATCAGCCCCGGCCTTCAGGTATTGCGTTGCTGTGGCGGCATCCTTAATCGTGCCTATTCCCAGTTTCAGCTCCGGGAGATTCGCATTCCGGAATTCAAGCAAATGCCCAAAATTATCCAGCGCATTGGCACCCCGGTTTACAAATTCAAAAACCCGAATCCCTCCCTCATAGCACGCATTAACCACATCGATACACGTTTGCGGGTTATCGTGGTAATAAACCGGCAATACCGGATAGGCAAGAATATGATCAAGTATTTTTTCCATTATGTTTTGCTTTATGCGATACACGCCGGGCCTAAGCTGTTCTACTGCTTCCCTTTCGCGTACGGCTACTGTTAATTTATATTTCCCCGTCTCCGAAATCTCCTTTTACAAACAACTTCTTAAATCCGGCGGAAGTTGCCGTATCCACAATTTCCTGACCCGGTTTCCCCGCCGTAAGCGCATAAATAAGTCCCGCCATAAATGCGTCACCGCTGCCAATACGGTCTACCACTTCATTCGTCTCGTGGATCGTCGAAATAAAATTGCTTTCCCTGTCGTGGTATGTACCGTACAGCAGGTTGTGAGTCGGAGAGTCCATAAAACGGAAGGTATAAGCAACATGCTTACACCGTGGGATAAGGTCAAAGATTTCGCGTGCCGACTGTGTCGCGTGCTCAAAATAAACGTCGGCAGGGGTATCCCTGCCCAGCGTTTCCAGCACTGCGGTGCCCAGCATTTTATTTGCCGCCCAAATATTCCCCATCACCACGTCGCAGTATTGCAGCAGGTCAGGCATAACCTCAATGGGCTGCTTACCGTAATTCCAAAGCTTATTGCGGTAGTTAAGATCGACAGACACAGTCAGCCCTTTCCGTTGGGCAGTCGCCAATGCTTCTTTGCAGACTTCTGCCAACGCGGTATTCAACGCAGGGGTAAGCGCACTCCAGTGAAACCAGGTATAGCCTTCGAGCACACGGTCCCAGTCGATCATACCGGGCTCCAGTTGACTAAGCGCGGAATACTTGCGGTCGTACACCACTTCGCCTTTTGATAGTCCGTTGGCGGAAAGCAGGAAGTACAGCCCCAGGCGATCGCCTTCAAGCAGACAGGGCGTGGTATCCACACCCAGTTTATGGAGTACCTGTATCACCTGTTTTGATAATTCGTTATCCGGGATTCGACTCATGTAACTGCATCGTAGTCCCCATTGGCCGAGCGAGGCCGCGACATTGGCTTCAGACCCTCCCGGGAAAACCGTCACCCCATTACCCTCACCTAAAAAAGTCTCGCCGGCCGAGCTCAGTCGAAGCAGCAGCTCGCCAAACGACAGTATGTTATGTTGTTCATTCATGATCGGAAAATTGGGTGGCTAATATACGAAAATAGCCATATTCCGGGGAATTACGCTTAATAAATATCAGGATAAAGCGGTCTTGTCACTAATCGTTTACATATTGGAAAGCCTGCGCAAAATCCGCGATCAGGTCATCGATATGTTCTATGCCCACGGAAATCCGCAATAAGCCTTCGTTAATCCCTGCCCGCTCCTTCTCCTGCTTGGAGTGGTGCTTCCCCCACATGCTGGCCGGGTGCACAATCAGCGACTCTACACCACCCAGGCTGGCCGCATTCGCAAAGATCTTCAATTGACGGAGTATGTTCTGTGCACGGTGGAACTGCTGTTGCTCATCCTTTCCATCCACCTCAATACAAAGCATTCCGGTAAAACCCCTCATTTGGGTCTTAGCCAATTCATGCTGCGGATGCGAGGGAAGTCCGCTATAAATGACGCGCCGGACCAGCGGTTGTTGTTCAAGCCACTGCGCCAATTGCAGCGCATTTTCATTAATCTGACGTACACGCATGGCGAGCGTGCGCAGCCCCCGGAGCAATAACCAGGTATCAAACGGTGCCAGCGCACCGCCGAATGAAAGCAGTTTTTTCCAGGCAATATTAATCGCTTCCGTTGTACCGCAGATGACGCCCGCTGTAAGATCGCTGTGCCCGCCGAGGTATTTTGTCGCGCTGTGCACCACGATGTCAATCCCGAAATCGCCCGGCCGCTGGTTGATGGGACTCGCGAAGGTATTGTCGCAGATCGTCGTAATGCCATTCCCTCTTGCCAATGTACCCACGAAAGCCAGGTCGGTTATGGCCAGATTCGGATTGGATGGTGTTTCCAGATAAATCAGGGTGGTATTTTCGCGGATTGCTTCCCGGAAAGAATTATTGTCACGTTGGTCGGCATAGGATACCGATATCCCAAATTGCGGCAAAACTTCCCGAAGAAATATGCCGGCGGCCGAATAATGGGACAGCTGGGCAACCACATGGTCACCCGCTTTGACTATCGACAGGATTGCGGTACTGATGGCCGCCATGCCGGTGGCCGTCAACAGCGCAGCCTCCTTGCCCTCCAGCCTGGCTAACAGCTCGGCCGTCTGGCTGCTGACCGGATTGCCATGCCGCTGATAGAAATGCGGGTACCTCGGCGCAGTAGCTGCTTCAATGAATTCATCCACCCCCGGCGGGGCATAATAGGTTGCGGTTTGGTAAATTGGAGGTACTACAGAACGGGATGTATTAAATGCATTACCCGAATGGATTAAATCCGTTTCAATATGGTTCATGCTGTTTGAAATTTGATAAGGCTAAGGTAAGGAGATCTTCGGCGAAAACAAATATACCGGCAATGAAACCGGCCCGATGGATGTCCCTTTCCGCCTTCCGAAACCATAGGCAACTCCGGGATGGAACGCACTGCGGCTATCCCTGATGAAATAGCCGCAGCAATAGTACCCGCCCCCCTGTATAACGGGATGAAATGCCTTTTAATGTGTTCTGTGTAGTGGTCCTGTTATTTGCTGATCATTGGCAGGTACTTCCGGCGGTTCTCAATAATGACCCAGATATTAGTGGCCATAATAAACAGCGCAACCGGTAATCCCGATGGTGCTACGGTTGAATGTACGCACAGCACGCCAACTGTAATGGGCAGGATGACAATGGCCCCAAGTGCCCGGGACCTTGCCGGGATAAAAAGCACGCCGCCGATAATTTCGATGGCGGCCACCAACGGCATCAGCCAGCTGACTTCCATCAGTGCCATGCTGTCCTTGATCAGCTCTTCCGGCAGGTCAGGGGGTACCGGCATGTAATTAAAAATTTTGTTCAATCCCGAGTTGATGTAACCCAATCCGAATAAGAGACTCAGTACAAATAAAATTTTCGCTTTCATCGTGTTCATTTTTAACGTTTATAATTGTTCAATAATAAAATATATTCCTCAATCATCTTTTCCTTCTCATCGTCTTTCTGCCTTGGCTAAAACAAAATTCCTGATAAAATCCGACAGTGGGGTGGTGTGAAAGTGTCATCTTTGAGGGGTTATCACGACAAAATACTGCCATTGATGCAATATCCTCCCGAATAAGTAATAAACACCTGTTTTCAGTCCGGAAGGGCTGCCAAAAAAATAAAAGAGTTTTTTGTCTTTTATTAAAATAACATTACTTTTGTACCATAAACAAACGTGAATGTTCTCTAAAACCTGCGAGTATGCAATAAGGGCTGTGATCTTCATCGCACGCGAGTCGAAAGACGGACGGCGTGTCGGTGTCCGGGAAATCGCCCAAGGCATCGGTTCACCGGTATATTTCATCGCCAAAATTCTGCAGGAGCTCAGTAAAAAGGGGATTATCCAGTCGCTGAAAGGTCCCACCGGCGGATTCTATATGGACGGACAATCACTTGATTATACGTTAGCCGATATCGTGGTGGCCATTGACGGCGATAAACTGCTCACCGGCTGCGCGCTCGGGCTAAACGAATGTTCGGAGAAACGGCCCTGTCCCCTGCACTTTGAATTCAGGCATATCCGAAAGGAACTGCACGCACTGCTGGCGCGGACAAAACTGAGTGAATTACAGGATAAATTTGATGCCTCCATCTTTTATCTGGGCAGTAAGTAAAATTTTTTGAATTAATAAAAGACAAAAAGGTATTAATATCGTTTTTATGACACTTTACAACAAAGCAAACCTATCCCTGGTTGGCGTTACATTGCAGGTACCCAATATTTATTCATTGCAGCTCGGCTGGTCCGAGTTGGCAATGGGTGCACTCGTCGTTATGCTCCTGGTACTGCTTGGGGTACTGTTATCGTTATACCGGCGGGTTACTGCCATCCGTAACAGCATCCAGGGTGGGTTTGATATCCGGATCAGACGCCAGCTCAGCCAGCTCAACGGCCGCCAGCTGGACATCGTGCTGCAACACAAAAAACAGGGTGGTCAAAAACGGGGTACCCTCGCAGCATCGGGAAAGGCGGTGCTTCTGATGATGGCGTTACTGGCCGGCCTCCCTGCGTGGGCGCAGCCCGACGGTGCTGCTTCGGGTATTGCCTGGGGTAGTGCCGGCATTGTCATCACCCTTGTACTTATACTCATTCCTGTACTCTGCGGCCTCGTTTTAATGGTTGTGAAGATCCGGCGGACACTAACCCGCTACCAACGCCGGCAGCACAGTGCATTGGCCGATGAATTGGCCCAGTACCTGGATGGACTAACAAAAAGCGAAGAACTGGATCAGTTGACCAGACGGAAGTCGGCGCTGGACTACCAGCTGACAAATACCGAACTCGCCGGCAACAGCGACGTACACGACAGGCGGGGCCTGGTAGCTTCTGCGAGCAGCGACGTGAATTTGCCCATTGCCGCGCCAAAAAAACGGGCGGTACGACGGCCCAATATAGACAGTAACCTGGCCAAACTGGTGCTGTGGTACATCGGCACCTCAGCATTCTGGCTACTATTCGGTACAACGGTTGGCCAATACCTCGGCATCAAATTTCTCGCACCGGATGCCGATCAGCTAAGCTGGCTGAGTTTTGGCCGGCTCCGTCCGGTACACACCAATGCGGTATTCTGGGGATGGGCATCACTGGGCATGCTGGGATTGGGTTACTACATCGTACCCCGGGTAAGTAATACGCCCATCGCAAACCTTCGGCACGGCTGGCTCTCGCTGATCCTGATCAACGTTACGGTTGTACTGGGTACCGTCAGCCTCATGGCAGGTATCAACAATGGCGGTGGCGAATATCGCGAATATATCTGGCCGGTCATGCTCCCGTTTGCTGTAGCGTTGGTGCTAACCCTGACGAATTTCCTAAAAACCGTTGCCCGCCGGAAAACTACGGAAATCTACATCTCCAACTGGTATATGATTTCGGCCATCATTTTCACGATTGTCATTGCGCTGGTGGCTTATCTTCCTTTTTGGCAGAATGGTCTCGGGGAAATTATTGTACAGGGCTACTACATGCACCAGGGCGTAGGTATGTGGTTTATGCTTTTTACACTGGGCATTGTATATTACTTCCTGCCGCAGCAGCTTAATAAACCGATCTACTCCTACAGCCTCGGCATCCTCGCTTTCTGGACGCAGATTTTATTTTATACGCTGATTGGCACCCACCACTTCATCTTCAGCGCCATTCCATGGTGGCTGCAGACGGTAGCCATCGTGGGCAGTGCGGGTATGGCCATTCCAGTAGTGGCCGGCACCACCAATTTCCTGATGACATTCAAAGGCGCTTGGTATAAAGTAAAAGACAGCTACACGCTTCCTTTCTTCCTGGCTGGTATTATCTTCTATTTTACCGGTTCCATGCAGGGTACGGCTGAAGCGTTCCGATACACCAACCTCATCTGGCATTTCACCGACTTTACGGTGGCCCACTCGCACCTCACCATGTACGGCATTATCTCGTTCCTCCTCTGGGGAAGCATGTATGCCGTAGTGCCGCGCCTCACGGGTCAGGAACCTCCCCAGCTCACCGTTGGGGCTCATTTCTGGTTCTCGCTCATCGGCCTGATGTTCTATACCGTACCGCTCATGTATGGCAGCTCCTTACGCGGCCTGATGTGGATGGACGGAAAGCCGTTTATCGACAGCGTGGTGCTGATGGCTCCCTATTGGCTGTGGCGGGCCATCGGAGGCACGCTGATGTGGCTCTCACACCTGCTGTTCGCCTATAATCTTTACAAAATGTACAGCACAGACAAGCAATCGAACATCGTCGAAGAAGCACTCGAAAAACTGACCGGTAATGACGCTCAGGTCACGCAAACAAAGTAATGATAAGCACCCATGGAATTTTTCAACAACCATACTAAACTCTTCACCACCGCCTTTCTCTTCTTTGCGATACTTACGCTGTTCGTGGTGATTATCCCCGCCATTAGCAACCAACAGCGCAATGCCGAACTGCCGAATGCGGTACCGCTCAGCGAAGATGCCCGGAAGGGCAAGGAACTGTTCATCGCCAACGGTTGTGTCGCCTGTCATACGCAACAAGTGCGCAACGTGGATATGGACAGCCGTTGGGGAAGCCGGCCGGGCATCGCCGCCGACTATGCGGGCATGAAGCGAATGGATATCTGGCGCAATACGGCAACGCTCGCCGGCACTGAGCGCACCGGTCCGGACCTCACCGATGTAGGCAACAGGCAACCGAGTCTCGACTGGAACCTGGTTCACCTCTATAATCCACGGATTGTGGTCATGGAATCTATTATGCCAGCTTATCCCTGGTTATTTGAATATAAAACCGTGCTTTCAAAAGGAGACGTGGCTGTCACCGTACCCGAAGCCTTTCTCAACGGGAAGGAAGGAAAAGTAGTAGCAAAAAAAGAGGCCCTGCAGCTCGTCGCATACCTGCAATCATTGAAACAGGTGGAATTACCGGGAGAAAGCCCGACGCCCCAGTTCCTCTATAAAAGAGAAGCGGACGCAACAGACAGTTCCGGCGGAACCACCGTGGGTGCCGATGGTGCCCTACTTTACGCCAATAACTGCCAGGCATGCCACCAGGCCGACGGAAAAGGGCTGGCCGGCGCATTTCCCTCACTGGCCGGCAGCCCGGTAGTAACGGGCAACGATCTGTCGCTGTACGTAGACATTATCATGAACGGTTATGACGCACGGCCGGAATATGGTGCCATGCCGGGTGTGGGTACAATGATGGGCTTTTCCGCCGAGGAAGTTGCAGCCATTATTAATCATGAACGGACCAGCTGGGGCAACGGCGGCAAACAGGTGACGGCGGAAGAAGTACAGGAAATTTTAACCCTATTGGAAACCGCGAATTAAGCTGCGACTGTCATGTACGGCAACAAAAACTCACATACAGATGAAACCTGCAGAAAATACCCATTACACCAAAGACATGAGTAATTCACGCAAGATTCATTGCCTTTAAAAGTAAATCAAATGAAAAAAAGAATATATACCCTACTGAGTCTGATGCTTCCCACCCTTACCGGGTTGGCATGCCCGGTGTGTGAAAGGCAGCAGCCGAAACTGTTCCAGGGAATAACCCACGGCGCAGGGCCAGCCAGCGATTGGGACTACCTGATTATCGCCATTATGGTGGCAATCGTTGTCTTTACGCTCTATTTCTCCGTTAAGATGCTGGTACGGCCGGGAGAAAACAAGCCGAATCATATTAAACATACCATATTAACTTTGGAAGATGGCAGCGAAAAGTAAAGTCATAATCTACATCGATGACGAGCCCAACCCCATCGCGGCTTTCGATACCCCGGTTAATTTCGAACTGGATACCCGGAAGCTGGTTGATGGCCTGCACGAGCTCACCATCATCAGTAAGGATCCGACCGGCAAGGAAGGAATCCGCAAAGTTCCTTTTGAAGTACGGAATGGACCTGCCATCAGCATCGAGGGCATCCGGGAAAACGCCGTGGTGGACGGTATTGTGCCACTCATGATCAATGCATACGGCAAAGGCGATCAGAAGGACTTTCTGATCTCAGGGAGTGAAACTCCCCAGAGCATACCTGCCTGGGTATGGATTTTGATTATTGGTTTTGCAGGGTGGGCATTATTCTATCTATTTAGGTATTTTGCAATGCCGCTATAAGGCGTAAAAATGGGAACGATCATGGAAAAGAAAAACGACATCACAACAATTGACGATATCCAGCAACTGGTAGACACGTTTTACGGCAAGGTAAGGGAAAATCCATTAATAGGGCCAATCTTCAATGGCGTAATCGGCGATCGCTGGCCGGAGCATCTCGCAAAAATGTACCGGTTCTGGCAAACCGTGCTGTTCGGCGAACACACGTATTTCGGCAGTCCATTCCCCCCGCATGCCCAGCTTCCGGTGGATCGGCGGCATTTCGACACCTGGCTGGGACTGTGGCACGCTACCATCGACCAGTTTTTTGAGGGAGAGAAGGCTACAGAAGCAAAATGGCGGGGCGATAAGATGGCCGAAATGTTTCTTGCCAAAATCGACTACTTCAGAAATAATCAATCATCCCCGCTGTTATGAGTACCCTCGTTAAACAACCTACTGCGGTTGCCTGTCTTTTTATCTGGATCGGCATGGTCTGCGGCATTAGTTTCCTGGAAGCCTGGCTTAAATTCCGCGCACCCGGTGTCACGATGCCGATCGGCCTGGGAATCGGCCGCCTCGTTTTCAATACCCTCAACAAAGTAGAATGGGTGCTTGCCGCCATCGTTGTGGTCACCGCCATGATGCACACCAATACGCTGTTTTCAGCCAGGAATGCATTTCTGCTTCTTGCGGTTATCATCCTCATCCTGCAAACGGCGTGGCTGTTGCCCACATTGGATGCCCGGGCTCAACTGGTTATCGAAAACAAGCCGCTTCCGCCCTCCAATCTGCATTACCTGTTCATTGGGGCGGAAGTGCTGAAAATTGCAGGCCTCTTTGCCGCGGCAATCGGCCACTTTGAAAAAACTACCTAAAAATACCGCCATGGAAATTACAACCCAACATACTGTCGGCCAGGTGGTCGCCAGAGACTACCGCTCGGCCGCTGTATTCAGCAAGGCCGGAATCGATTTTTGCTGCGGAGGCAACCGGACCATCGACGAAGCCTGCCAGCAGGCAGGTGTCGCCCCTGCTCCCCTGATCGACGCCCTTAAAGCCGCCCTTACGACGGATCAGGGTACCGGGGAAAATGACTACGACGCGTGGCCGCTTGACATGCTCGCCGACCATATTGAAGATACACATCACCGCTATGTCGAATCCAGGATCTCGGAAATTACGCCACTGCTTCAGAAAATAAAAACAGTGCATGGCGACCGCCATCCGGAACTTGCCCGGATCATGGACTTGTTTACGGAAGCCGGCGGGGAACTCACTTTGCACATGAAGAAAGAAGAGCTGATGCTCTTCCCGTTTATCCGGCGGATGGCACAGGCACAGCGCCAAGGGGAACCGCTGCCGCCCTCCCGCTTTGGGACGGTAGCCAATCCGATCGCCATGATGGAGCACGACCACGATGGCGAAGGCGAGCGCTTCCGCCAGATTGCCGCGCTGTCCGGAAATTACACTCCCCCATCGGATGCCTGCAACACCTACCGGGTAACCCTGGCCTTGCTGCAGGAATTTGAAGCCGACCTCCACCTGCATATTCACCTGGAAAATAACATCCTATTTCCGAAAGCAGTCCAAATGGAAAGCGAGCTGTCGTCCTGACAGTGGGCCACTCAACAACCGCGATCATGGATAACAAGCCACTGAAAAGAAGCGCGTATTTAAAGTCCATCAGCCGCGATCACCACCATGGATTGCTGTTCTGCTGGAAAATCCGGGAAGGGTTCAAACGGGGTGTCGCCGCGGATCGTATTAAACAGTACGCCGACTGGTTCTGGCGGGCGCACCTCATCGATCATTTCGCCCTGGAAGAGCGGTACATCTTTCCCGTTCTTGGCGACGGCCACGAGCTGGTGAAACGGGCGCTTGCCGAGCATAGGCGGCTGAAGCGGTTGTTCGAACAGGAAACGGAAGTGTGGCGCTCCCTGAGTTTGATTGAAGAGGAACTGGACGAACACATCCGTTTTGAGGAGCGGGTGCTGTTCAGCGAGTTACAACGCGTGGCTACCACCCCGCAGCTGGCCGAGATAGCCGAACACCATGGCGGCGCGGCGCATGCGCCCGAGTGGGGAGACGAATTCTGGAAAGACTAAGTGGTCATATCCCGCAGTATGCGGATCGCCTGTTCAATATCGGGAACCTGTTCAAAGGCTATGCGAAGGGAACCCTTTACCTCTTTCAGGTTGCAGATTGTCGGATTCTGCTGCACAAACTGCAATACCCTGCCAAACTGGTCGCTTTCAAAATAGCCCGGATTAGTGGAAAAATAACCCCGGAGCACCTGCTTCTTGAACGAAATTTTCTCAAAGCCGATTTCCCTCCCCAGCCATTGCAGGCGCAGCGTGTTGAGCAGCTCCTCTACCTGACGGGGCGTCGGACCGAAACGGTCGCGCAGCGATTGCCTAAAAGCTTCCAGTTGCTCTTCATTTTCGAGTTTGGCAATTTCATTATAGAGATTATACCGCTCACCTACATGGGTAACGTACTCATCGGGAATAAGCACTTCCAGGTCGGTATCAATCTGCGTGAATGATACAAAATCACGCGGCTTAACATCCTTGAACAGGTCTGCAAATTCATCGTCCTTCAGTTCCTGTATAGCCTCGTCGAGGATTTTGTGGTACATTTCGAAGCCGATTTCGGCGATAAAGCCGCTCTGTTCCGCTCCCAGCAGGTTGCCGCTGCCCCGGATATCAAGGTCGCGCATAGCCACGTTAAAGCCGCTGCCGAGCTCCGAGAATTCCTCGATGGCGCTAAGCCGTTTATAAGCCTCGGCAGTAAGGGTAGACAGCGGTGGACTCAACAGGTAACAGAAGGCCTTTTTATTGGACCTGCCTACCCGTCCGCGCATCTGATGGAGATCGCTCAGCCCAAACATATGGGCGTGGTTGATGATAATCGTATTGGCATTGGGAATATCAAGGCCTGCCTCAATGATGGTTGTGGCTACCAGGACATCGTATTCGTGGTTGATAAACTTGAGCATCACATCCTCAAGCGCATCGCCTTCCAATTGTCCGTGAGCCACGCCAACGCGGGCCTGGGGCACCAGCTTCTTGATCATGTTGCCCAGCTGGGGGAGATCAGCCACGCGGTTGTGGATAAAAAACACCTGCCCCCCGCGGTCGATTTCATACGAAACAGCCTCCTGGATCAGCGTTTCATTGAAGACGTGGAGTTCGGTCTGCACGGGCTGGCGGTTGGGTGGCGGTGTATTGATGATGCTGAGATCACGGGCGCCCATCAATGAAAAATGCAACGTACGCGGAATCGGCGTAGCCGTCAGCGTAAGCGCATCCACGTTGGCACGGAGCTGCTTGAGTTTTTCCTTCACTCCAACGCCGAATTTCTGCTCCTCGTCTACGATCATCAGGCCGAGGTCCTTAAACTTCACATCCTTGCTTACCAGCCGGTGTGTGCCGATTATGATATCCAGTTTACCTTCGGCAAGTCTTGCCAGGGTTGCCTTGATTTCTTTCGATGTCTTAAAACGGTTGATGTAGTCCACCGAGCAGGGAAACCCTTCAAGCCTTTCGGAAAACGTACGGTAATGCTGCATGGCCAGGATCGTGGTCGGTACCAGCACGGCCACCTGCTTGCTGTCGGCCACCGCCTTGAACGCCGCACGGACGGCTACTTCCGTTTTACCGAACCCTACGTCGCCGCATACCAGGCGGTCCATCGGGTGGGGCGATTCCATATCGCGCTTGACGTCTAGCGTAGCCTTCTCCTGATCGGGGGTATCTTCATAGATAAATGAAGCCTCCAGCTCCGTCTGCAGGTACGTATCGGGGTTAAAGGCATTGCCGGTCTGGGCTTTGCGCTTGGCGTAAAGCCGGATCAGGTCACGCGCAATATCCTTAACTTTTTTTTTAGTGGTCTTCTTCAGTTTTTCCCACGCATCGGTACCCAGTTTGTTCATTTTGGGTACCGCACCCTCCTTTCCGCTGTACTTGGAAATGCGGTTGAGGGAATTGATGTTGACATACAGCAGGTCATTGTCTGCATATACCAACCGGATCATCTCCTGCACCTTCCCGTTTACCTCCACCTTTTCCAGTCCGGCATACTTGCCGATACCGTGGTCAATATGTGTGATAAAATCCCCCGGCTTCAGCTCACGCAGCTCCTTGAGCGTAATCGCCTGGGAGCGTTCGTAGCCTTTTTTACGTTTATATTTATAATAACGGTCGAATATCTGGTGGTCAGTATAACAGGCGATGCCCCGGTCCAGATCGGCGAACCCTTCCCGCAGCGACAGGTGGATGGGTGTAAACGTAATGGATTTATCCAGGTCATCCAGGATAGCGATCAGCCGTTCGATCTGCTTCGGTGAATCACTGAAAATGCAGTTCTGCATTTTTGCCTGTTCATTTTCCCTGAAATTATGGATCAGCAGGTTAAAGTCCTTATTGAACGAAGGCTGCGGGCGCTGTGCAAACGTAATGGTGTGCGTGGCGTCGTAAAAAAACTGCTTGCCGAACTCCACGACGGCAAAGTCGCGCAACATGGCCGACAGGTTTTTTTCGTCGACAAAATTAAACAACGGGTTTACCCATTCGGGATGCTGCTGTCTATCGGCTTCCGGAAGCGCTTTCCAGAGTTCCTGGGCTTTCTTATATCCCTTACCTACCACATCCAGCGTAAACTGGACGTCCTTGAACCAGATGGCGGAATCCGCCGAAACGTATTCCAGCAAAGCGATGTTTCCTTCCGTGAGGAATTTCGCCTGCACATTTGGTACAATCGTCACCGTCCGTATTTTGCTGACGGAAAGCTGGCTTTCCACATCAAACGTACGGATGCTATCAATGTCGTTCCCGAAAAACTCAATGCGGTAAGGCAAGTCGTTCGAAAAAGAAAAAATATCCACGATACCGCCACGGATCGCGTACTGGCCCGGTTCGTATACGAAGTCGACCCGCTCAAACGCATACTCCTGGAGGAATTCATTGATGAAATCGATATCCAATGACGCGTTCTGACTGATTTCCAATGTGTTTTTTTCCAGATCGGTCCGGTTGATCACCTTTTCAGCCAATGCTTCGGGGTAAGTGACCACCAACCGGGGCAGTTCCGACACATGGTTCAGCGTGTTCAATGTTTCTGCACGCTGCAGCACATGGGCGCTATCGGTTTGGGTAAAATCAAATGCTTTGCGGTACGAAGCCGGGAAGAACAGTACCTGTTTGTCGAACAGGCTCTCCAGGTCACTCAGGAAATACGACGCCTCCTCATGGGTGGGCAGCACAAACACCATGGGCTTTTCCTGAAGCTGATAGCAAGCCACAGCCACCATCGCATCAGCCGACCCGATCAGTCCCTTAAGCTGGACTTTCGGATTTTTTCCGTGCAATGCCTTCGTCAAGGCTGTTACGTGCTCGCTTTGACGATAATTCGCTAATATATCATCGATGCCCACTGCGGTAAAACGGGGGCAAAGGTAACGAAAAAACGGCATTTCTGTACACGAAATAAACCTAAATAGCAACGTAGCAGGCACCCACCGCGCAGCAAGCAATTAAATTTCCCGGATTTTAACCTGATTTGGCGTTAATGTTGCTATATTGTTTTCATGCTGAAAAAATGCACATTACTCATCGGGATAATTACTCTCCTGATGGCCTGCGGTTTGGACAAACAGGCAAAAGAACTGCGCGCACTGGAAAACTGCCGCTATGAATTTGTATCCGCTGACAGTATCTTTCTGGCCGGAACGGACGTGGGTCGGCTGATCGCCGGCGGCCGCCTTGATGTGGGGAGTCTTCCGGGCGTTGCGCTGGGGTTCTTAAACCGGGATGTCCCACTGTCCGGTTTATTACAGGTACGGGTCACCAACCCGACCAGAAGCCGGGCCGGTATACAGCAATTCGCTTATAAAATCCTGATCGAGGACCGCGAGGTCATGGACGGAACGTCCGATCTTCCGGTCATTATTCCAGCGGGGGAAACTGTCATTGTTCCGGTAAAATTGCAGGCAAATGTATATTCCTTTCTTTCCGACAGGCAAACCCAGGGCAAACTGCTGACGTTCCTGAAAAAGGTACAAAATGGCCAGTCGGACGAAAAAATCAAAGTAAGCCTGAAGATTAAGCCGACGCTTGCACTGGGCAATAAACAACTGAACTACCCCGGCTATATTACGGTTGACAAGGAGGTTGACGGCCGTATGCTCACCGGTAAACAGGTGCTGTAATAAAAAATCGGCACAGATATACCTGAGGTTCCGTCGCCAAAAATTCACCACGGACCTTACGTGTGCTCCTCCCGGATATGGCGTTCCAGAAACTTAACCCGCTCCACAACAGGTACCAGGGGTACGTCAATCAATTGATAGCCGTATTTGCTGTAGGTCTTTTTCATCATTTCATAGGTAAACACCGCCTCTTCCCACGTTTGCTTTCGTTCGGCGTCGGTATGATAGATTTCTGGCCAGGGAGGCAAAATAAACACACGGCGATGATAACGGTACCGGCTGGCCAGCTCCGGCTCGTCGGGAATTTCCAGACCGATCATGGCCGCATAACATAATGTATCCGGTATTCCCCGGTCAAAAAACACCACGCTGCCCGGTGTGTATTCATCCATCGTTTGCAGGTAGCTCTCCACGGACGTCTTTAGCATCAGCTGGGTATAAGCGGCTTTATTTTGCCACGGCAGTGCATCACCGCCACAGGCAACCTGTTCCCGGATAATTTCACGGGCAACCTCTGGAATGCAGGGAAATTGTTTCGCCCGCAGGGCATCCAGCAGGGTTGTTTTGCCCGTTCCCGGTCCACCCGTGATCACGAAAAACCGGTTTGGAGGAAAACGCTGTTCACCCATACTGCAAAAAATCCGCCTTTCGGCCACTAACTAATAAAAGGGGGTTAGTCAAAGTCAAAAAAGTCGCCTAAAAAGGACTTTTTCTTACGGGGATGACTCTGGTGGTACCGGTCGTCGTACTTCGGACGGTCGCGGTCGCGATCCCAATCTCCCGACGGGTTGCGGGAGGCATTTGTTTCTTCCCTTTCAGCGTAGCTGATAATTTTGTCGAGCTCACCCCGGTCCAGCCATATTCCCCTGCACGACGGACAATAATCGATCTCTACCTGATTCCTTACGGACATCAATAACGTTTCATTGCAATTCGGACATTTCATCGTTACGTTAGTTATGTTTACAAACAAACATACCATTTTATCCGGGTCGTACCCCGGGATCATGGTAATAATATGGATACCTTGGTGCCTGTACTAAAAGATGCCGAAGTTCGGATAGCCGGGCGCTAACCGCCGTACTGTTCCGCGTAATATTGCTGATAATGGCCGGACGTTACATCCTGCAGCCATTCTTCATTTGCGAGGTACCAGTCCACCGTTTTTTCCAGCCCTTCCTCAAACTGCAGGCTGGGCTCCCAATCCAGGTCCTGTTTCAGCCTGGTGGCATCAATGGCATACCGCAAATCGTGCCCTGCGCGGTCTTTTACAAACGTGATGAGCTTGGCGGATTCCCCTGCTGCCCGCCCCAGTTTTTTATCCATAATCCGGCAGAGCAGCTGGATCAGGTCAATATTCTTCCATTCATTATGCCCGCCGATATTGTAGGTCTGGCCCGGGGCTGCCCCATGGAAGATCACATCAATAGCACGTGCATGGTCCTCCACCCAAAGCCAATCGCGCACGTTCTCGCCTTTGCCATACACCGGCACCGGCCGGTTATTTTTAATATTATTAATGGCCAACGGGATCAGTTTCTCCGGAAAGTGGAAGGATCCGTAATTATTGGAACAGTTGGAAATCACCGTATCCAGCCCGTACGTATCATGGTACGCCCTTACAAAATGGTCAGAAGAAGCTTTGGATGCCGAATAAGGTGAATGGGGATCATACTTTGTCTCTTCGGTAAACATACCCGTATCGCCCAGTGCCCCGTAGACCTCGTCCGTAGACACATGATAAAACCGGTGTTCCGCATATTCGCCTTCCCAATACTTTTTCGCCGCGTTCAGCAGGTTTACGGTACCTACCACATTGGTCAGTACAAACTCCAGCGGACTGCTGATGGAGCGGTCGACATGCGACTCTGCCGCCAGGTGAATCACGGCCGCAGGCCGCTCAGCCGCAAACAGTTCATCCAGAAAAGCCGTGTCTGTGATATCGCCCTTCACAAACCGGTAGTTGGGCCGGTCTTCGATATCGCGAAGATTCGCCAAGTTACCGGCATAAGTCAACTTATCCAGGTTAATCACTTCGTAATCGGAATAACGGGTCACAAACCGCCGGACTACATGCGATCCGATAAACCCGGCTCCGCCGGTAATGATAATTTTTTTCATAATACAACTACTCAATAACTAACTCAGCGGATTCGTCTTCAAATACTGTTCCCATTTCCATGCCGACTGCATCATCTCTTCAATTCCCAATGCAGCCTTCCAGCCCAGCTTCTCGGTGGATTTCGTTACATCCCCCCACACCTGTTCCACATCTCCGGCACGGCGGGGTCCGATCTGATAATCAAGCTTCACACCCGTGGATTCCTCGAATGCCCGGATAACTTCCAGCACCGAATTGCCGGTGCCCGTCCCTACATTGAATACGTCGTAGTTTCCATCCGGGTTTCCTTGTTCCAGCAGGTCAATAGCTGCCACGTGTGCTCTGGCCAGATCCACCACATGGATATAATCGCGTATTGCCGAGCCGTCGGGCGTACTGTAGTCGTCGCCGAAAACCGTAATCGGGCCGCGCTTGCCAATTGCGCTTTGGGTAATAAACGGAATGAGATTCTGCGGCACACCAAGGGGCAGTTCGCCAATGAGCGCGCTTTCATGGGCACCCACCGGATTAAAGTACCGAAGCGATATGATCCGGTAATTATCAGATGCCGCCGCTGTTTCAGACAGGATTTCCTCAGCAATCTGTTTCGTATTGCCATAGGGTGATTCGGCCTGCTTTACGGGTGCCGTTTCGGTTACCGGTAATTGATCGGGCTGGCCATATACGGTGCAGCTGGATGAAAACACAAAATTTACCGGCTTACCTGCATAGGCATTAAGCAAGTTAATCAACGAAAATAAATTGTTGTGATAATATTTAAGCGGCTGTTGAACAGATTCACCCACGGCCTTATAAGCCGCAAAGTGAATGATCCCGCTGACATCCGGATTAGCCGCTACGAATGCCCGGACCCGCTGTTCGTCGCAAAGATCAAACTCGTGGAATTCCGGCTTTTCACCGGTAATTTTTTCAATCTGGTCAAGTACCCGCACATTGGAATTGGAAAGGTTATCCACAATTACCGGCGTATATCCGGCCTGCTGCAACGCAACCACCGTGTGCGAACCGATGTAGCCGGTACCGCCAGTTACTAAGATTTTGCTCATTTATCGTTTATTATAATACGTAAAATCCTTATGTGCTATTTCCTGGTCGGGCAACGATTTAAAATAATCATACGTAATCCGGAGCCCTTCTTCCCGCCCTACTTTGGGTTCCCATCCCAGGATTTCCCGCGCTTTGGTAATATCAGGCCGCCGCTGCTTGGGATCGTCCACCGGCAGATCCCGGTAAACCAGCTGCCTGTCCGTACCGGTGAGTTTAATAATCTCCTCGCCAAACTGCCGGATGGTAATCTCATCGGGGTTACCGATGTTTACGGGATGCGGGTAGTCGCTCAGGAGCAGCCGATAAATACCCTCCACTTGATCGTCTACATAGCAGAAAGACCGTGTCTGGGAGCCGTCGCCGAAAACCGTCAGGTCTTCGTCGCGCAATGCCTGCCCGATAAATGCCGGCAATACCCGGCCGTCATTGAGCCGCATCCGGGGACCATAAGTATTAAAAATGCGCACAATACGTGTTTCCAGTCCATGGAAGGTGTGGTACGCCATGGTAATGGCCTCCTGAAAGCGCTTCGCCTCATCGTAAACACCCCGTGGTCCCACCGGGTTCACATTTCCCCAGTACGTTTCCGGCTGGGGGCTTAGCGTAGGATCACCATACACTTCCGATGTAGAGGCTACCAGAATCCGGGCACCTTTCGCCCGGGCCAGGCCCAGCAGGTGGTGGGTACCCAGCGAGCCCACTTTCAGGGTCTGGATGGGGATCTTCAGGTAATCGATCGGGCTTGCTGGCGACGCAAAGTGAAGAATATAGTCCAATTTGCCCGGCACATGCACAAAGGTAGATACATCATGCCGGTAAAATTCGAAATTAGGCAGCTTGAACAGGTGTTCAATATTACGGAGATCACCCGTAATCAGGTTGTCCATCCCGATGACATGGTAATCTTCATGGATAAAACGATCGCAGAGGTGGGACCCCAAAAAACCCGCTGCACCAGTGATAAGTATCCGCGCTTTTGACATAAGCTAATTTGCATATCATTTACCCCCTGAGCCCAATTGCTTAAGTAGGTAACTTTAGTTAAGTTTGAGGCGAATATAAGGATTATGCAGGCAATTTACCTGGTCAGTATCAAAATTTACGGTTTATTTTTATGGCTGTTATCGCCCTTTCACGCCAAGGCCCGAAAGTGGGTCGGCGGTCGCCGGAATCTCCTGCACCGCATCGCACGGGAGGTTGATCCGGACCGCGGATGCATCTGGTTTCACTTTGCCTCACTGGGCGAGTTCGAGCAAGGACGCCCGGTATTGGAGGCGTTGCGCGCCCGACGGACCGATAAGCCTTTTCTGGTCACTTTTTACTCGCCTTCGGGTTATGAAATCCGCAAAAACACCCCCTTGGCCGACCACGTCTATTACCTGCCCGCCGACACCCCGCGCAATGCTCGCCGCTTTGTTGAACTGGTTAATCCCGAATTTGCGGTTTTCACCAAATACGAATACTGGCCGTATTATTTTCAGGCGCTGCACCGCAGGAACGTTCCCCTGTATCTGATTTCCGCTATTTTCCGGCCCGGACAGGTGTTCTTCCGCTGGTATGGGGGCCTGTTCCGCAAAGCACTCCGGTGCGTGACTTTCTTTTTCACCCAGAATGAAGAAAGCCTGCGGTTGCTGGCACCGCTGGGCCATACCAATGCCGTGCTTGCCGGGGATACCCGGTTCGACCGCGTGGTTACGCTGCCCCGGATGCGCAAAGAACTCCCCGGGATTGCAGACTTCGTAGCCGGTCATCCGGTGCTGGTCGCCGGCAGCACCTGGCCTGCAGACGAAGTCCTGCTCGCTGGTCTGCGCGGGCGGTATCCCGACTGGAAACTCATCCTTGCGCCGCATGAAATCCACGAAGAGCACATCCTTTCCATCGAAAAGCTATTTCCGGACAGCCAGCGGTATTCTCATATGAACGGAGGCACCGATCGGCTTTCAGTTACCGGAAATCAGGTCACCGGCCGCGCAACACCGGCCGTGGACCGTCGGCTATCAACCACCCTCATCATCGATAACATTGGTATGCTTTCCACGCTGTATGGTTACGGTCACGTAGCCTATATCGGCGGCGGCTTTGGCAAGGGCATTCACAATACGCTGGAGGCGGCCACTTACGGCATTCCCGTTGTATTCGGCCCCAATTACCGGAAATTCCAGGAGGCAAAGGACCTGATCGTCGAAGGTGGCGGTTTCACGGTCGCGGACGCCGACGGACTGGCTGCGGTTTTTAACGAGCTGCAAACGGAGGGACAACGTCTCGTGGCCGGACGGAAGAGCGGGGCTTATGTGGCCCGCAAGGCCGGGGCCACAGCCATCATCATGGCAAAAATAGCGCCCGTACGGGAAAAAGGTTCCGGGAATTAATCGGTAAAAAACAGTTCCGAAGCGATGTGGTCGGCCAGCAGTTTTCCACTCCTGGTCAGTGTAGCCACCTCCTCCCTTACCAGGATATCCCCAGACTGCAGGAATGCCTGTAATGCTGCCGCGAGGACGAGCCGGCGCTCCCGGCCGAATTCAGTTTCAACAATCCGCAGATCAAGTCCCCAGACCGTCCGCAATGATGTCATAATGTACTCGTTCAATCGATCCCGGCTCGTCAGGAATTCACGTTCCCCGGGCAGTTTATTGTCCTGCAACGCCCGGAGGTATTTCACATTATTGCTTACATTCCATTGCCGCGTACCGCCATCAAAGGAATGGGCGGAGGGACCGACACCGAGGTAGGAAACACCCCTCCAATAGTTGCTGTTGTGCCTTGCGTAGCGCCCTTCCCGGGCGAAATTCGATATTTCGTATTGGATATACCCGGCCTGGTCCAGCGCATCCATCAGGTATTCAAATTGCACCGCACTTTGCTGCTCGTCCATCGGCCGCTGCTTCCCTTTCCGGATCAGGGCCGCCAACGCGGTCTGCGGTTCCACAGTCATGCTGTATGCAGAAATGTGCGGCACATTAAATGCAAGCATTTTTGCCACGTTCCGCTGCCACTTCTCGTTGGTGAGCAATGGATAACCATAAATCAGGTCGGCCGTGATATTGTCAAAACCGGCATCCTGAAGCCGTTTTATCGCAGTTTCGGCGTCCGCAGCCCCGTGTGCGCGGTTCATCCAGCGCAGGTCCTCCTCAAAAAATGACTGAATGCCAACGCTCAGGCGATTCACCGGTGTATCGCGAAGCCCGGCAATGAAACCGGCATGCAAATCATCCGGATTGGCCTCCAGTGTGATTTCGGCGCCCGATGACACCGGAAATAGATCCGTCACGGTTCCAAGCAGTCGCCGTATTTCATCCGGCGCGAGCAGTGAAGGGGTGCCCCCGCCGAAATAAATGGTTTCGACGGGCTCATTGCCCAGGTATGCCTTCCGCAGGTTCAATTCGCGCTGCATGGCGTCGATCATTTCATCGCGGTATTTCAGCGAAGTGCTGAAATGAAAATCGCAGTAATGACACGCCTGCTTACAAAAAGGAATATGAAAATAAATACCCGCCATTTTTGATCCAACGATAAATGATATAAATAACGGAAGACAATTACATCATCTTCGTTAATAATCTTATTGAAGTGATTTAAACTTTTTTGATGCAAGACAAGCGGTCCAAAAGCTATAATTTAAAATTATCACACTACAAAATTACGGTCAAATGAACTGCAAGTACGCGAAACTACTGTAATCGTCAGCAAAAGTGGACATATTTATCGCTATCTAAGAGCAGATTTCGTTAATAAAGTTACTGATTCCTGCGTTGGATCGTTGGGTTTTCGTTGTTTGAATATTTGATACCTTCATTTATTTAAACGCTTAGGTTCTTGAATTTCCCCATTTCCAAACGACTAAATTTGCCTGCCGTTATGTTCAAGTAAAACAATGATGATCTAATTTTAGTAACAGTTGCCGTGCATCTTGCAGTTAATGTGTCGCTTGTGCTTTTTCAATCCGAGCTAACTAGATTGATTATTTTAATACGCTCCTTTTATGACAAAAAATGACCCTCTAATGGTTCCCGCCAACTTAGATTTTTGGCGAGCAAATTTGAATTTGCTCAATTCCTCCGGCACTTCCATTCCTTCGGAAAGTTTAAATCCTACAGCCCTTTTTTTCGGATTGTCAAGTGGGTATAAAACATTAATTCCAAGGCCGCTTTCGTAAAAAACGAACACCCATTTTATATTTTCAACCTGCAATGTTGCTGTTTCCAAGGGTTTCGATGCGATCACTATACCGCGCTCTTCCTTTAATATTTTATGAACCCACGCGATTGTTTCAATGCTTTCATCGGCTGGCGTAACACTAAATTCCGTGTTGTATTTATTCATAAAATATCGTGCTTCATTTGCACGTAAACCAGCAAGCGCTGCTGCAACAGGAGATGACGCTAAGCCTGTTATGGACACATTTTTAAAATCTATCGTTGTTGTCATATTTTATAATTTATTTGTTATTAGGATGATTTTTCTGTCCGAAGGTCTGAAATACCAGGAAATTGCAATCAGCACAAGGTAAAGTAAAGAAGGCAATATCAAATTGAAAGTATCGCCCGATGCAATGTGTGAATATAAGGCCCCGGTTACGGTGAAGAAGATACCCGCATAAGCCCATTCTTTCAGCAATGGAAATTTTGGAATAAGAAATGCAATCACACCCAGTATTTTCCATATTCCGAGTAGTGTAAGAATGTAAGCGGGATAACCTAAATGTGTTAGGTTTTCTTCGGTACCCGGCCCGTCAGCCTGTATCCTAAATAGCTGAATAATGGCGGTAGATACCATACCCAGACATAACCACACGGTTGCTATCCAATAAATTATTTTATCTCTTTTTTTCATGCTTTGCTATTTTAATCTGTTTACTATTTCTTGTAGTTTATTGTGAGCCATATTAAGTCCATACGCAAATGGAAGTTTTAATTGTTCTGCTCTATGTTGCTCCGACCTGTAAATGATTTGTATTGTCAATTTGCTTGTATCATCTGTCAGTTTTTCAAATTCCAAAAATTCAAGTTGAGCGCCTATAGACATATTTTCCATTTCAAATGTCCGTATGATCTTCTGGTTTGACACAAATTCGTGTATTGTCCCGTTTGCACGGAAAACAACAGTTCCGTTGTGCGACGTTTCAAAAGCATAAGAACCGTGTTTTTTGTTGTCTAATTTCAACACTTTTGCTCCCATCCATTGTTCAACAAGTTCTGGTTCTTCATAAGCTTTAAAAAGCAATTCCAAGGGCAAATCAAATTCTCGTACAATCGTTAATTCCTGTTTGCCTTCTTCAGCTACAATTTTGGTTTTTTGCTCCATTTCATTTTTTGTTTTTATAATGCTTCATTAGGGATTCTAATTTATTGAACCTGTCGTCCCACATTTTGCGGAAAGGCGCTAAAAAATCGTCCACGGCTTTCATTTTTTCGGGATTAAGTTGATAATGAATTTCCCTCCCATTTTGTTCTTGTTTGAGCAAATCACATTCAGTTAATATTTTAATGTGGTTAGAAATCGTGGGTCGCGAATAATCAAAATTAGCAGCGATAGCGCCTGCCGGCATTGCCTGAGTAGCAAGCAACAATAAAATTGCCCGCCTTGTGGGGTCGGAAATTGCTTGAAATACGTCTCTTCTTGTTTTCATATTGAAGTCATTTGGCTACAAATGTAAGCGTAGTCATTTAACTACACAAGTTTTTGTTCATTTTTTTCAGTTAGCATTTTGTAGAAATGGTTTTGATGGGGCTTTGTCGTGGTTTAATGTCTATTAGCCCTGCCTATAACGGCTCAAGTCTTTGCGTTCCGACGGGTTGGAGTACAAAGTTTCAATGTATTGCTAAAGTTTAATAGAAGCACGAAGTCAAGTTTGCATGTCAGTCCGTCTGACTCAAAACCCGTGTCAGTGGCCCTGGTTATCAGTATCGTTTTAAATGTCGGCCATTATTCAGTGCCAAAGCTAACCTGGAGATCAGAATTAACTTGTTCCGCAGGAAGCTTTCATTTTTTTATGTTTCTTTGCGCAAGAAACATAGCCGGATGATCGCTCCTGCTAAACTGATTCCAATATGGCACACAGCAACAAGTCCTCCGTTTTTCTTTACCTGGGTTTATTATTTAGCGCCTGTCAATTGACAGAAAATGCAAAACAGGAGGGCACCGGGGGATCAATTCCACCTACCGCCGAAGCAACGGAACAGCCGGCAATGCCGGCAGCGGAACCTTCTTCCGACGGCAGGGTTGATTCCGCCGTCTACTGGGCGGGGTTGCATGCACTGGCTCATGGCGATACCACCGGAAGGTGGCCCGTAGCGGACCAGCCGATTCCGCTTAAAGGGGCTGTATTGCCCGGCAAACGGATCATCGCCTATTATGGAAACCTATATTCCCGTCAGATGGGTATTCTTGGTGAACTGCCCCCTGTGCAAATGCTGGATAAACTGGATGCCGAAGTGGCTGCCTGGAATGCAGCGGATACGGGTATTCCGGCAGTTCCCGCACTCCATTACATTGCCGTCACCGCACAGGGCAGTCCCGGACGGGACGGCAAACACCGGCTGCGCATGCCATTCAGCCAGATCGATTCCGTGCTTCGCATTGCCAAAAAAAGAGATGCGCTGGTCTTTCTGGACATCCAGGTCGGCTTCAGCACGCTGGAAGACGAGATCCCGCGCCTCGACACCTTTCTGCGTATGCCGCACGTGCACCTGGGTATTGACCCTGAATTTTCCATGAAAGAAGACCTACCCCCGGGCAAACGGATTGGCTCATTTACCGCTAAGGACATCAATTTTGCCGCCGCGCATCTTGCCAAACTGGTCCGCAACAATAACCTCCCTCCCAAGGTCCTTGTGGTGCATCGCTTTACCCAGGGTATGATTAAGGATTATCAGCAGATCAAGCTGCACCCCGAAGTGCAGCAGGTCATCAACATGGACGGATGGGGTGCGCCGGCGTTGAAGAAAAACACCTATCGAAGCTACATTTTTCCCGAACCCATTCAGTTCACCGGATTTAAGTTCTTTTATAAGAACGACCTGATCCCGGCACCGCACCGGATGATGACACTGGACGAAGTGCTGGCACTGACACCGGCACCCATTTATATCCAGTATCAGTAGCCTGCTTTTTCACCGGGACACCGATGCCCTTTCTTCGGGATGAGTCCACAGTGACTCCACCATGAGTCCACGGTGAGTCCACGTTTCTTCGGTTAACAGGTGGACCTGCTGTGGAAGCATCCCGGGAGTACCGTACACACAAAGCCTACCTGTATCCTGCCGTTTCCGGGCAATCCCTGACCGGCTTCCTTTGGTCCAATGCATTTCATAAATTGCGGAAAATCCGTTAACTTTAACTCGACCAATACAATTCCAATATTGTAAACCAATGAATTATGAAAAGATTTTCCATTATTTTAGCCGTACTGGCTGTGCTGCTGCTGACAGATTGCTCGAAAAAGCAGCGTTACACCATACAGGGATCATTGGGTAACCTGAATGCCCCTGCTACCGTTTACCTGCTGGAAGTGCAGGATCAGGCGTATGTTGTCCGTGATTCGGCTGTGCTGGAAAATGGTAAATTCACATTTGAGGGTGATATTGACTCCATTATCGGATTACAAATCGTACTGAACAGAGAAGGATCAGGCTATGAGCGCGCTGCCGAATCTAAAGGCTTATTTCTGGAAGACGGTGTCATCACCATAAAAGATAGTACGGGAAGTCTGCGTGAAGCCGTCATCAGTGGCACACCAAATAATGATGCACAATTGCGCATTTATAAAGAGGTAACCTTACCGCTTCAGGAAGCGGAAATGCAATTAACAAAAAAACAACAAGAGGCAACACCCGAAATGCTGGAAGACGACGGGTTCAAAGCAGAATTGGCTGCTGCGGAAGCACAGTACCTCGATCATGCTATCAAGCTTCATAGCGATTTCATCCAGCACAACCCAAATGTCATTGTCAGCCTGAATTATTTGATGAGAATGGTTGGAGTAGCTCCTGACGAACAAGTGGAATCCCTCTACAATAACCTCTCCAGTGAGCTTAGGCAGTCGCCTTTGGGCCAGGATCTCGCAACCAGATTGGCAAGAATAAAACTATTTGCAATGGGTGTAGTAATGCCCGAAATAACGTTACCCGATACTAACGGTAATCCGATCAGCTCAACGGATTTTAAGGGGCAATACTTGTTGGTCGATCTGTGGGCAGCGTGGTGCGCTCCCTGCCGGGTGGAAAATCCAAACCTTGTGGCGATGTACCGGAAATATCAAGATAAAAACTTCAATATCCTCGGTATTTCATTGGACAATTCCAGGAATGAATGGCTAGTGGCCATCCAAAAAGATAAATTGACCTGGCCCCAAGTGTCTGACTTAAAACATTGGAACAGCGCTGCGATTGCACATTTTGGCATCAACAGCATCCCGACAAACTACCTGCTTGATCCTTCGGGAAAAATCATTGCAAAAGACCTGCGCGGACAGGCACTGCGGAATAAACTGGAAGAACTGCTGGAAAAAGGAACATAATGCAAATACACCAAAAGCAGCTTACGCTCCGCGCATACCCACGGGGATTCCATTTAATCACGGATGAAATTAACGCGTGTTTAGGTCCGGCACGGCAATGGAAATCGGGCATCTGTAACCTGTTTATCCAGCACACTTCGGCTTCGCTGACCATCAACGAAAATGCCGACCCGACGGTGCGCCGCGACTTCGAAACGTATTTCGATAAAGCTGTTCCGGAAAATGATCCGGATTACCTGCATAACGATGAAGGTTCCGATGACATGCCCGCGCACCTCAAGGCATCGTTGATGGGGGCATCGCTGAATGTTCCGATCCGGAACGGGAAACTGGCGCTGGGAACCTGGCAGGGCGTATATTTATGCGAACACCGGAATTATGGCGGGCAGCGGAAGCTGCTGATTACGACCTGGGGCAGCTAAACAGGCAAAGGCCGGAGCAACCCGCTACTCAGGTTATTCCGGCCTTTGGATATATTCCTTGGCTGCGCCGCTGCCGCAGCTAAGCCGCTACCACCGTGGCGAACCCGTTTACGATTGGTTTGCCTGCTTCTGGGCTTCCTCAATCATTTTGTCGTTCGCAACAATCACAATCTCCACGCGGCGGTTCTGTGCCCGGCCAGCCTCTGTACTGTTATCTTCGATGGGTTCATGGAAACTCCGGCCCTCGGTTTTGATCCGGCGTGCCGCCAATCCCTGTGATACGGCATAGTCGCGTACCGCCTTGGCCCTGCGCTCGGAAAGCCCTTGGTTATACTGATCGGTACCCTTATTATCCGTGTGCCCGATAACCAGAATATCAGTGTCCGGGTTATTGTTCAGCGAAGCCACCAGATCTGCAATGTTTTCGCGGGCAGCGGTCTTGACCTCGGTCTTATCAAAATCGAAAAGAATACCCGAATCAAACTTGACAACAATACCTTCTTCCGCTTTAATTACTTCCGCTCCCGCTACCGTACGCTCAATCTCAGCCGCCTGCTTATCCATTTTTTTACCGATAAGTCCGCCTGCAACACCGCCAATGGCTGCACCCGCTAATGCACCGATTGCCGTATTGCCGGCCTTGCCCCCGATAAGGGCACCCAATGCGCCACCGGCAGCTACGCCAACGGCTGCTCCTTTCTGCGTATTGGACATGGACTGTATGGTGCTGCAACCACTGAACAGCATCATCGATGTTGCTACCGACAGCCCAAATAAGGTGAGTTTTCTATTCCCAGTCATAATGTTTAAGTTTTGTTATGTATTAACAGATGCAAACCCAGTGCCAAAACATGCGGCCTCCGTGAGCCGCCACAAAACGCGATCGTTAATCTTCGGGCGGGTCGGCCTTTAATTCAGGCAGTTTCGGCGGGGCCGGACGGCCATCCCGTTCAAACTGTTTAAACGATTGCATAATATACGCCGTCATATCGTATTCCTGCCAGTGCTGTATTTTTTCGTAGGAAGGACGGAACCAGACGATAAAGTTATTGAGATCTTCCCCTTCGAGGCCGGTTAGGTCCTGGATCAGTGTCTTATTGAATTTCCGGTCGACTTCCGTCGCCTCAAGCTCCTGGCTCATGTAATTCTGGAAGCGCCGCGCATTCCTCGGTGTGCGGCCGAATAGCTCATAAAGCGAAGTGACGGGATTAAAAATATACGCCAAAGCCGGAGGTTTGCCATTATAGTAGACACCTTGCTTCCGGTAGCCCTGCATGGCATCGCGGAGTTCTGCCTCCTTACTCATCCGGTCCACCGTTGCGGTTTCCAGCTGAATCGTCCCCATCTTCATATCCAGCAGGATATCACTGAGGGTGGTAATTTCCGTGGCGACAGGTACATAACCCACACTGCTGGCGGTCAGGCTATCACCCACCGTTACATAAATCTCAAAGGTGCCAAGGTTATTGGATATAGCGGTACGCTGTGTGTTTTTGTTCGTAACGGTTACCCCGCTTAATCGTTTGCTACTGCCTGCCTCGACGACAATACCCCGTATTACGCCCGACTCCTGGGCACATAACCACACCGGCAATAAGACATTGCAGAGAAAGAGAAACGTTATTTTGGTAAGGCAATTCATTTACATGTCTGCAGCGGCGGGTTCGGTTGCCGTCATCCGCCATAAAGGGTTTGACCGTTTATGCGCCCCAACGTTTAACCCGCCGGTTGATTTTCTTATTTTTGGTACGGATAGTACACAAAATTAGCGCCTTCAGGAACGATAACGAAAACACACATAAAATCTTCCGGCTTTTTATATTTTTTAATAAAATGGGCCTTCCGCTCCTCTTTAACGATCCCGCGCTCGATAAATTCTTCCAGGGAGGAGGCATGCACCGACCATTCGGTACCCAGTTCGTTTTTATCCAGGATCAGCTCACCCAGACTGACCTCGTGCTGGTGCGCCACAAAAATGGGGTACGCCGAAAATCCTTCTGCCATGATTTCCACCGCGGTTTCCTTAATGGATTCGCTGTAAAAATCCAGGTCTACTTTTAAGCTTTTAAGCGGGCTCTCTTTTTTTGGCTGGCCATCGTCGCCGGCCTGTGCACCCAATAAATCCGCCAATTCCATAAGCTGGTTATCCTTTTAGCTTCAATAAAACCACATTTTCAACGTGCTGGGTCTGCGGGAACATATCTACCGGACGGATCCGTACCACTTCATATTTTTCCTGTAGCAGGGCCAGGTCCCGGGCCTGTGTTGCCGCGTTGCAGCTCACGTATACGATCTTCCCGGCTTCCATCTCCAATAACCGGGCCACGACATCGGCATGCATGCCGGCACGCGGCGGGTCCGTGATCACGACATCCGGCTTGCCGTGCTCGGCAATGAAATCCGGGGTCAATACGTCTTTCATGTCGCCCGCGAAAAACTTCGTATTGGCAATGCCATTAACGGCCGAATTGATTTTGGCATCTTCAATAGCTGTGGGCACATACTCCACCCCGATTACTTCCTGCACATGCCCGGCAATAAAATTGGCAATAGTGCCTGCGCCGGTATACAGGTCGTATACCCGTTCGTGGCCTTCAAAAGCCGCAAAATCACGCGTAATCTGATAAAGCGCATAGGCCTGCTGAGAGTTGGTCTGGTAAAAAGACTTGGCTCCGATTTTAAACCGCAGGCCTTCCATTTCTTCAAAAATATGGTCGCGACCGGCAAAAAGGTGGATATCCTGATCAAAAATAGTGTCGTTTTTTTTCTGGTTGAGGATATAGAGCAGCGACGTAACCTGTGGAAATTCTTCCTGGAGAAAGGCCATGGTCTTCTGCACGGTTTCCGCATCGGCATAGGCAAACACGACAATCACCATCAGCTCCCCTGTTGATGCCGTGCGGATAATGAGATTCCGTAACGCACCTTCGTGTTGCCGGAGGTCATAAAACGAAATCTGCTCCGCCAGTGCAAATGCCCGCAACCGGTTACGGATGGCATTTGACGGATCCTGTTGCAGGTAGCAATGGTCGACGTCCAGAATTTTATCAAACCGGCCAGGGACGTGAAAGCCCAGCGCGTTCATCTCTGTAGCGGCCTGTTCGTCGTCTACCTGTGTCAGCCACCGTTTATTGGAAAAGGTATATTCAAGTTTATTGCGGTAGTAGGTTGTCTCCGGGGCCGGCAGTATCGCCTCCATGCGCGACGTATCAACCTTACCCAGGCGTGAAAGGGCGTTTGCTACGCTGTTCTGTTTGTAGGTAAGCTGTGCGGGGTATTCCATGTGCTGCCATTTGCAGCCGCCGCATACCCCGAAATGATCACAGAATGGTTTAATCCGGTGCGGGGAATCCGTCTTGAGCTGAACGATCCTTGCCTCGGCGAAGTTCTTTTTCTTGCGGGTTAACTCCACGTCAACCACATCGCCGGGAATGGCTTTATCCACAAAAAGAACCAGGTCTTCTGCCTTGCCAACCCCTTTTCCCTCTTCGGCGATATCCGTAATGGTGATATCCTGTATCAGCCGCTTTTCGGGCGGAATCCTTCGTCTGCTCATAAGGTGCAAAGGTACGGGTTTTGCCGGTTATCTTTCAAATTAGTCGCCATCCACCGTTGCCTTCACCAGATACGGAAGGATTTCCTTTTGGAAGGAGACGAAATTCTTACGCACGTCCGCCTCGCTTACCGATGTAAAGGCAAATGAGAACACGATGTTTTTACTGGCTTTGATCAGAAAAGTTAGCTTTTCAGGTGCTACGGCACGGCCGATTTCCGTGCTATTGATAAACGAGCTGACCAGCAGAAACTCCAGGTCGTCTGACAGTGTTTTGAGGTACTCCTGCGTATTGGCCGACTCCCGGATAAAGTCCCAGCCCAAAAATTCGTTGCAGATGGTATATGTCAGGCGGCTGACCCGCAGAATAGTATTCCCCAGGTAGGTTTCCAGGTCGGCCTGGTTGTTGTATTTGCCCAACAGGTCGTCTACACTCTCGCGGATGTAATCCATCAGGATGGCATGCAATACCAGCTCTTTACTGTCAAAATACTTATAAATCGTCGCTTTGGCAATCTTTGCCTTCCGGGCAATTTCGTTGACACTGGTTTTTTTATACCCATAGCGGCGGAATAGTTCCCGGGCTGATCGCTTTATTGATTCTTTAACTTTATCGGCTTCCATTAATTTGATACGATTATGGTTTCGCCATTTCGAGACGCATGGTATGGTTTCAGCGGGCACTCTGCCAATTCAGCCGGCGATCCGTTGACCAGCAGATACCGCGCACCTGAACAGGGGTCCCTGGCTACCACACCATTTTCTTCCACAACAACTGCACAGCGCTTTTCCGGATTTACCGTACTGCACCGGTCAAAAGCCACATAACCATTTCCGGTATTCACCACAATTAATCCGGCCACCCCTCCGCGGTCCGTCACCGCTACCCCATTGGGCACATAGAGCTGGGAATACTGGATCATGGACACCTGTTCCGTTACCGGCATGTTTTCAATGACGTTACATCCTCCTTTTTTGCAGGCCATGGGCAAGACCAGCAAAACAAAAGAAACGATGTACAGTATGTTGGACATTTAAATTAACTCCGTGTCAAACTGGCTAAGGAAACGGACGTCATTTTCGGAAAACAACCTCAGATCCTTGATTTCATATTTCAGGTTGGTAATGCGTTCGATACCCATTCCGAAAGCAAAACCACTGTATTTCGTGCTGTCAATCCCACAGTTTTCGAGCACGTTAGGATCTACCATTCCGCAACCCAGTATCTCCACCCAGCCGGTTTGTTTACACAGCTGGCAGCCTTTCCCCTTGCAGATGGTACAGCTGATGTCCATCTCGGCCGAGGGCTCTGTAAACGGGAAGTAAGACGGGCGGAAACGCACCTGTGTATCGGCACCAAAGAGTTCCTGCACAAAGTAGTACAGGGTCTGTTTCAGATCGGAGAAGGACACCCCTTCGTCGATGTAGAGCCCCTCTACCTGGTGGAAAAAGCAGTGTGCGCGTGCCGAGATGGCTTCGTTTCGGTAAACCCGGCCCGGCATAATGGAACGGAAGGGCGGCGTGCCGTTTTCCATCATCCGCACCTGCACAGACGACGTATGGGTACGCAGTGCAATATCGTTTCCTTCCTGCTTTTTAATGAAAAAGGTATCCTGCATGTCACGGGCGGGATGTTCGGGAGGGAAATTAAGTGCCGTGAAATTGTGCCAGTCGTCCTCGATTTCCGGGCCTTCCGCAACCGTAAAACCCAGTTTTTTAAAAATCTCCACGATTTCCTTCCGCACCAGGGACAACGGGTGCCGTGATCCCACTGCAAACCCCTCTCCGGGGAGCGTAAGGTCGTACTGTGCATGTTTGGATGCCGATGAGGCCGAAGAAAATTGTTCCTGAAATGCCGCATAACGGCTCTCGGCAAGCTGCTTGAATTCATTCAGCACCTTGCCCAGCACACGCTTCTCTTCCGCGGGCACTGTTTTGAATGCTTCGAACAAATTCCGCACAATGCCTTTGGTTACTAAAAACTTAAGCCGGAATGCTTCGGCATCGTCAGCGGATTTCGGGTTAAACGCTTCTATTTCTTTGGTATACTGCTGTATTTTCTCTTGCAACATGACGCCAAAGATACAGCAAAAAAATAAATTAGCGAGCAGCTATTAGCAATGGCTTCGCGACAAAATCCGTTATTACCCGTGGAGTGGGTGCTTATGGGTTGACCCGATGCAGGCAAAGCCGCCAAAAGCGAAACGCGCTTTACCTTCGGTGAACCGCTCCCGCACCAGCCGGGTCTGTGGAGTAAGGGATACGTTAAAAAAGCGCATCATCTTCGTCATCATTTTCCTTGAAATCCACCTCGGCATCGCCATCCGTCTTCTTTGCCGCCTGTTCCCCGCCCGATACGCCGGCGCTGCCCGTTGGCTCAAAATCACTCCGGCGCCCCAGCAGCGTAAAGTTCTCGGCAACAATTTCAGTGGTGTAACGACGGATCCCTTCCTTATCCTCATACGTGCGCGTCCGGAGCTTGCCCTCAATGTATACTAACTTCCCTTTGAACAGGTATTTTGCTGCTACTTCAGCCAGTCCGCGCCACATCACAATGTTATGCCACTCCGTCTGTTCCATCTTCCGGCCGTCTTTATTGTACGTTTCCGACGTAGCCAGCGGAAAACTGGCAACAGTCACGTTACCTTCTAAATGACGAATTTCCGGATCCTTCCCCAGGTGCCCCACTAAAATGACTTTGTTGATGCCCGACATAATAATTTAGGTATTACAGTTTAACCATAAAATTTTCCAAAAAGGAAAAAATCAGTTTAGGTTTAGCTAATGTATTCAAATCTTTTAAAAATACATAATTCCCACTGATCTTTTTTTCTATGGCTATTGAGGTGTCCCTGCGGCTTACGAGGATAAACTGGGCAAAGAGGTTTTGGTGGCTCAATACGTGTTTAACGGTTTCTGATACGGCCTGCAGCACGGCGTGTTTTCCGAAGAGGCCGACTACTTCTTCCTGCACCGCCAGTTCGGCGATATCCATGGCATGTGTTGTTTCCACAAGCGGCAGCTCATATAGGTTCTCCCAGATATCGCCCTTCCCACGTTTATGCATTAACATTCTATTATCCTCCACCACGACGAAATAATTGAAATAGCGGTTCCGGCTTGCCTTGCCCTTAATTTTAACCGGCAACCGCGCCACTTCGCCCGCATGGAAGGCCCGGCAGCCTAAGCGGATAACGCAATTGGCACATTGGGGATTTTTAGGACGGCATTGCAACGCACCGAACTCCATAACGGCTTGGTTATACAGGCCCGGCTGTGTCTCATCGAGCAGGCTTTGTGCCAGCTCCAGGAAAAGCTTCTTGCCTTTCACGGAATTAATCGGCTCATCGATGCCGAAATACCGGGCCAGCACGCGGAACACGTTGCCGTCTACCACCGCCCGGGCTTCGTTCGCCGAAAACGAGGCGATGGCTGCTGCCGTATATTCCCCGATGCCTTTCAGTTTAATCAGGGTGTCATACCGTGAAGGAAAAACGCCGCCATGTTCCATCACCACAGCTTTGGCTGCTGCGTGCATGTTGCGCGCCCGGGAATAATACCCCAGTCCCTGCCAGTGGAGCAATATTTCATCCTCGGGGGCGTTGGCAAAATCAGTCGCCGTAGGGTAGTGTTCCAGAAATCGGTAAAAATAAGGCAAGCCCTGTTCCACACGCGTTTGCTGCAGAATCACCTCCGAAAGCCAGATCACATAAGGATCGTGTGTATGCCGCCAGGGAAGATCACGTTTGTGGCGTTGGTACCAGGCCATGATTTCATTGGAAAATGCCATGCTGCAAACATCTTACTTTTTTTTCATACCCACTGCAATTTGCCGGCTCATCTTAAATTTAGCCTTAGCTGGGTAGGCCTTACTTTTTTTCCGCAAAAAAGTAACCAAAAACTCGCCGCTTGGATCTCTTACTACAATGGCAATGCATCCCACTGCAAATCGTAAGATCTCCTAGGCGGCATTCCGCAACCCCAACGGCCTGTGCTGACAGGCGGAGTGAAAAATGCGGTTATACTTATACTGTAGCACATGCTTTGCTTCTCGCTGCTTCCCGATTCTTCAAGGCCAATATTCATCCGAATGGCCGTCCCGTGCACGTCCAGCACCAGCCCTCCGTTCACCGTCAATGCCGCCTTGGCCGGATGCGATATGCACGTTGATGCACTACCATTGTAGCATCCGGGTACAGCGGCGAGTCTTTGGTTACTTTCTTCGGAAGAAAGTAACACCCAACACCTCGCACAATCTGCCAAACTGTCACACATTCAAAAATATTATTGTTAACTTTGTAGGCTTTAATGAACAAAAATGGTTGAAATACCCACAAGTACGAAACAGCACGATGAATCCCGGCAGGGAGAAGCCCTGTTGTTGGAGCAGGACCCCAAAAAAAGTGACGGCCGGAAATTGTATATCGAAAGCTATGGTTGCCAGATGAATTTTTCCGATAGTGAAATCGTGGCTTCCATTTTATTGGATAAAGGATTTGAGACCACACGCGACTACCGGGAAGCCGATGTGGTATTTATCAATACCTGTTCAATACGGGAGAATGCCGAACAGCGGGTGCGCAACCGGCTGAAAGAATTTGAATCGGCAAAGGCCAAGAATCCCGGCATGGTTGTCGGCGTGTTGGGCTGCATGGCCGAACGGCTTAAATCTAAATTCCTCGAAGAGGAAAAATTGGTGGATGTGGTGGTGGGACCGGATGCCTACCGGGACCTTCCCAACCTGATTGAACGGGTCGACGAAGGTGCCCGGGCGGTCAATGTACTGTTGTCCCGTGAGGAGACTTATGCCGATATCAGTCCCGTCCGGCTTAATTCCAATGGAGTAACCGCATTTATATCCATCATGCGGGGATGCGACAATATGTGCTCTTTCTGTGTGGTTCCGTTTACCCGGGGCCGGGAACGCAGCCGTGATCCGCAGTCCATTGTTAAAGAGGCACAGGATCTTTTTATGGCGGGTTACCGGGAAGTAACATTATTGGGTCAGAACGTGGATTCGTATAAATACGCGGCTCCGGCTACCGATGGCGGGGAACCTGAACCGGCGATTAATTTTGCTAAACTGCTTGAAATGGTTGCCCGGGTAAATCCGTTATTGCGCGTACGTTTTTCAACATCGCATCCGAAGGATATCACCGACGAAGTATTACACACCATAGCGCGTTATGAGAACATCTGTAAATACATCCATTTGCCGGTGCAATCGGGCAATTCACGCGTGCTCGAACTAATGAACCGCACGTATGACCGGGAGTGGTATATGGAACGCGTGGACGCCATCCGGCGGATCATTCCGGAATGTGGTATTTCCACGGATGTAATTACCGGGTTCTGCAGCGAGACCGAAGAAGAACACCGGGATACATTGGCGATGATGGACTATGTGAAATACGATTATGCATATATGTTTGCCTATTCGGAACGGCCGGGCACCCTGGCTGCCAAACGTTATGCCGATGACATCCCGGAGGAGGTGAAGAAAAGGCGACTCACTGAGGTGGTTGATAAACAACGCGAACACAGCCTGGGACGTTTGCAGACTTACGTTGGCAAAGTACACAAAGTGCTTATCGAAGGGCTTTCCAAACGGTCCGACCAGGATTACTGCGGCCGGAACGACCAGAACAGCATGGTGGTTTTTCCGGCAGACACACGCTATAAGGTCGGCGATTACGTTAATGTCTATACGGACCGGTGCACTTCGGCCACATTAATCGGCCGCATTGTGGATTGATTAAGATCAGCGCCAGGGGATACCAATGGCGCGGACGCAACTAAGAAATAAAAATGGACATTCAGGACATAAAAAATAGATTTGGTATCATTGGCAACTCACCGTTGCTCAACCGGGCGATTGATGTAGCCCGTCAGGTGGCGCCAACGGATATCTCGGTGTTGATTACAGGCGAAAGCGGAAGCGGGAAAGAGGTATTTTCCCACATTATCCATCAGCTTAGTTCACGCAAACACGGGCCTTTTATCGCCGTTAACTGCGGGGCAATTCCGGAAGGCACCATTGACTCCGAGCTTTTCGGCCACGAAAAAGGATCATTTACCGGTGCGCACGAATCCCGGAAGGGTTATTTCGAGGTGGTTAATGGCGGTACTATTTTCCTCGACGAGGTAGGTGAATTACCCATTGGCACACAGGCCCGGCTGCTGCGCGTGCTGGAAACGGGCGAATACATCCGCGTGGGTTCGTCAAAAGTACAGAAAACCAACGTACGCGTGATCGCAGCGACCAACGTGGACATCTACGAGGCGGTGCAGAAAGGTAAGTTCAGGGAGGACCTCTACTACCGGCTGAATACCGTTCCCCTACGGATCCCTCCGTTGCGCGACCGAAAGGAAGACATTTACCTGCTCTTTCGCAAATTCGTAGCCGATTTTACCGACAAATACCGGAGTCCGAGTGTACAGCTGACCGAAGACGGACAACAGCTGCTCTCCGGTTTCTCGTGGCCCGGCAACGTCAGGCAGCTAAAAAACATTGCCGAGCAGATTGCAGTGCTGGAAAAAGAACGGGTAATTGATGCACAGACGTTGCAGCATTACCTGCCGGCGGATAACCGAAGCAATCTTCCGGTATATGTGGGACAGAAGTCCAACGACGATTTCTCGGAACGGGATTTACTTTACAAAGTACTCTTCGACATGAAAAAAGACATGGTCGAACTGAAAAAACTGGTGGTCGAAATCATTCAGAACGGGATTAATTCGCGGACCTTTGAAGACAACTCGCCCTACATACACCAGCTGTACCGCGAAGTGGATACGCCTGTGGGGCAGGAGCAGCAGCTGGCCGCACCTTCCACGCTTACGATCCACCGTCCGCAAACCAGCAGCCAGCACGATGATTTTAATATTCAGACGCAGGACGCGGAGGAAATAGAAGAGTCGCTCTCTTTGGTGGAAAAGGAATCGGACCTGATCAAAAAGGCACTGAAAAAGCACAAGGGGAAACGTAAATCCGCCGCCCAGGAGCTGGGTATATCCGAAAGGACACTGTACCGGAAAATCAAGGATCTGAATTTGAACTGACAACAACATGGCTTTTACAATACGCAATAGACATTTCTTTTTCAGCTTGCTGCTTTTGCTGGCCGGTATCCAGAGCTGCGGGGTTAAATATGGCTTTACCGGAGGCTCCATCCCCGAGGGAATGAAGACCGTAAGTGTCCTGTTCTTCGAAAATGCCGCTCCCATCGTTTACCCTACACTTAGCCAGTCGTTCACCGAGGCGCTGAAGGAACGTGTCCGCAGCCAATCGAGCCTCAGTCAGGTCGACAGTGAGGGTGACGCCATCTTTGAGGGGCGGATTACGGGATACAGCATTACACCGGCTGCGGTGGAGGCCGGAACGGACCGCGCGGCACTGAACCGGCTGTCCATTACCGTTAGCGTAAAATATACCAACAACATTAAACCGGAAGACAGCTTTGAGCAGTCGTTTACCCGGTTTAAGGATTTTTCTTCGGCTACGAATACCATACAGGGCCAGGAAGAATCATTAATACGGGATATAAACGAGATGCTTACCGAAGATATTTTCAACAGGGCATTTGCCAATTGGTAACCATCCGTTCGAAATGGAATAGAAGCAACATGGCTGATCAGGTACTTTATAATCAAATCTTGTCCAATCCTTCGGATTACAATGGGGAAATTATCGCCGGATTGATCCAGCAGTATCCCTACGCACAATCGTTAAGGATTATCCAGGCTCAAAAACAACTCGAAGCAGCAGTAGCAAACCCTTTTGATGTAGCATTGCTCTATACCCATAACCCGCTGTGGCTTTACGAGCAGGTAACGGAGGTACAAACGGAAACTGCTTCGCCATTGCACACAGCCGATGAGGAGGAAGTCAGCTATTACCCCGGTGAGCAACCCCATGCAGCTATCGATGAACAGGAGGAAATTGCATTGCAGTTGATGCGGGAAGACCGGCATGGGGCTACGGAGGACAGGACGGCTTTCGGAATTGACGACCCTGAGGCACAAGCCGCTGATGAAATGCTCCGGGAAGAGGCTCCCGTACTGGCGGCACATGAAGCCCCGGATCAGCAAATTGATTCGGATAACGGGACTGACGACGAACCGGCGGAAGCATCCATTACCGCAGACCCGCTATTGCCCGATCACCCGGTATCCGTAGATTACCTTGCCTACGAACAATTAACGGATGAAGAGCCTCCCGCGGAAATGACGGACGACCCGCAGCGCGGCCGCCGGGATATTGTTCCTGCGTCGCAGGGAACACCTCATGAAAAAGTGAGTCTTTACGACGACGAGCACATGCCTTATAGTTTCCTCTGGTGGCTCAATAAAACCCGGATGGAATATGCTCATACTTATCAGCCCTACGCTTCGGATCCTAATGCAGCAACGGCGCGGGCGGACGAGGAACAAGTGCTTGACCAGCAGATCCGGGAGAATATCTTTCACCTGCAATCGCCGGAAGAGAAGCTCAGCGATCCTTATAAAGCCAACACCGTATCATTTAAGGTGCCGCAGAAAACAGACCCGGTAATCGAGCGGTTTATCCGTGAGGAGCCCCAGATCAAACCACCGCAGCCCGAAAAGATCAATCTGGAAAACAAGGCACGGCAAAGTGCGGAAGACCAGCTAACGCTGGTAACGGAAACATTGGCAAAAATATACGAGGATCAGGGGCTATATCCTAAAGCAATAGCCATTTATAAAAAATTAAGTTTGAAATATCCTGAAAAAAGTGCTTACTTTGCCGCGCTGATTACTACATTGGAAAACAAGTTAACATAACACATACTATGCAAACGCTATTGATCATACTGATTATTTTAGCCAGTATTTTAATCTCTTTTATCGTCTTGATTCAGAATCCCAAAGGAGGAGGTCTGGCATCCGGTTTTGCCGGAGGTACTAACCTGATGGGGGTAAAACGTACAGGCGATATTCTGGAAAAAGGAACTTGGGGGCTGATGATTGCCATCATTTTATTTTCCCTTGTCATCAACATTTTAGGCCCGTCTACCGGTTCATCCAGGGGTGGCCTCACCGATCAGATCAATCAGCAGACGCCCACTGCGGCTCCGCTTCCCGCTGCAGAGGCACCGGATACCGTACTGGAAACCGATACGGCACAGTAATTTATTTATAGCTGCGGTAACCGCAGCCAGTTGACAGACTTACCGTCACCCGCTAATCCAGCAGGTGGCGGTTTTTTTATGCGTGACACGTGCGCTGACGTCATCCGGGAACCAACTGCCATCCTGACACGCAGTCTATTTACCAAAACCGGCGATGGCCGTATAACGTGAAAAAATGGCAAAAACGAATAACAATTAATGCCTTTGGCATAGTTGATGAGCAACTAATTGCAGAAAAATTAAAACAAATTAATAACAATAATAATTAAATCAATTATGGCATTAAGTATTAAACCTATTGGAGACAGAGTGGTGGTGGAATCCGCCCCTGCTGAGGAGAAGACTGCTTCAGGAATCTACATCCCGGATACCGCGAAAGAGAAACCCCAGCGCGGAACCGTAGTTGCTGTCGGCACCGGAAAGCCGGACGAACCACTTACAGTGAAGGTAGGCGATCAGGTGTTGTATGGAAAATATTCAGGAACTGAAATCACGTATGAAGGCAAAGAATATCTGATCATGAAGGAATCAGATATCTACGCCGTCCTCTAAAGGGATCGCGTCCGTATATACGGGTTCAATAAACGATTCAAGCGTTAAATATAATGGGGTGTAGCGTTCGGCGGCTGTCCCATCACTGAAAATCTAATAGCTCAAAATCTAATTCAAAAAATGGCAAAACAAGTTAAGTATAATGTAGAAGCACGTGACGCACTGAAAAAAGGTGTAGACACGTTGGCAAATGCGGTAAAGGTAACGTTAGGTCCCAAAGGACGTAATGTGATCATCGAGAAGAAATTCGGTTCTCCCGCAATCACGAAAGACGGCGTTACCGTTGCAAAAGAAATTGAATTGAAAGATGCCCTGGAAAATATGGGTGCCCAGATGGTTAAAGAAGTAGCGTCCAAAACAGCTGATCAGGCTGGTGACGGTACAACTACTGCTACGGTATTGGCCCAGGCCATTATCGCTCCGGGACTGAAAAGTGTAGCTGCAGGTGCAAACCCAATGGACCTGAAACGCGGTATTGATAAAGCCGTAAGCAAGGTCGTTGAGAGCCTGCAATCGCAATCCCAGACCGTAGGCGAAGACAACAACAAAATCAAGCAGGTTGCGAGCATTTCCGCCAACAACGATGAGGTAATCGGTGCACTTATCGCTGAAGCAATGGAAAAAGTGGGTAAAGACGGCGTAATTACGGTGGAAGAAGCAAAAGGAACGGAAACCGAAGTGAAAACGGTAGAAGGAATGCAATTCGATCGCGGTTACCTGTCACCGTACTTCGTGACCAACACCGATAAAATGGAAGCTGAACTGGAAAATCCTTATATCCTGATCTACGACAAGAAGATCAGCAACATGAAGGAGCTACTTCCTGTCCTTGAAAAACAAGTACAGACCGGCAAACCACTGTTGATCATCGCAGAAGATCTCGACGGGGAAGCATTGGCAACCTTGGTTGTTAACAAAATCCGGGGCTCATTGAAAGTAGCTGCTGTTAAGGCACCCGGCTTTGGCGATCGCCGCAAAGCGATGCTGGAAGATATCGCGATCCTCACCGGTGGTACGGTTATCTCTGAAGAAAGAGGCTATAAGCTGGAAAATGCTGAGCTTTCTTACCTTGGCCAAGCTGAAAAAGTAGTGGTTGACAAAGACAATACCACAGTAATCAACGGCTCGGGCAGTGCAGAAGACATCAAAGGCCGCGTAAACCAAATTAAGGCACAGATTGAAACCACTACATCCGATTACGATCGTGAAAAACTGCAAGAGCGACTGGCTAAGCTGGCCGGCGGTGTTGCGGTGTTGTATGTAGGTGCTGCAACTGAAGTGGAAATGAAAGAGAAGAAAGACCGGGTTGACGATGCCCTGCACGCAACACGCGCAGCGGTTGAAGAAGGTATCGTAGCCGGTGGTGGCGTGGCTTTCATCCGGGCAGGCGAATCTTTGGTTAATCTGAAAGGCGCCAACGAAGATGAGAACATCGGTATCGAAATCGTGAAACGCGCTATCGAAGAGCCGTTGCGTCAAATCTGCAATAACTCCGGTATTGAAGGAGCTATCGTAGTGCAAAAAGTAAAAGAAGGCAAAGCCGACTTTGGTTACAATGCACGGACAGATGGCTATGAGAACTTAATCGGTGCCGGTGTAATTGACCCGACTAAGGTATCCCGTGTGGCGCTCGAAAATGCCGCATCAATTGCCTCCATGTTGCTGACTACTGAAGTCGTATTGGCTGATGAGCCGGAAGAAGACAAAGGTGCAGCAGGTGCCCCCCCTATGGGTGGCGGCATGGGCGGCATGATGTAATATCCGGTTGAACCGATCAAACAAAAAGCGGCATTCCATTGGAACGCCGCTTTTTGTTTTCCTGTTCCTGTGGTCGATTACTTTGTAAATCCATCACCTTAAAAACCTCCGCCTTCGTTAAATTCCCCCGGACTCCCTTCCATACCGTTATTCCGCTGTTCATCGTCGTTCCGGCGCCGAAAATCCTGCTTCCCAAAACGGTAACGTAATGAGAGCATAAACATACGCGGCATCCAGCGGCTTTCGAAATACCGGTAGAACTGTTCGGTCTGCGTATATCCACCCCACTTACGCTGGTTGAGCAGGTCTCGTACATTAAACATAATACTTCCCCGTTTATCCAGCACATCCCACCGCATACCGGCATTGATCACGAACATCTCTATCCCCCGGCCCTGTGCCATCACCCGCGGTGCCTGATAATCGGCACGTGCCTGCATGGAAAGCCAGGGTTTAATACGGTAATTAGCTGTAACATTGGCATTCCAGTTGAATCCTTCAGTTGGCTCAATATGAAATTCCTCGCTCCCATGGAACTTGGAATGATATAAATTCGCATTGAACATGGCATCTACCTGCTTCGTGATATCCACATGAGATATGAGTTCAAAGCCGGCGGATTCATTCCGGCTGATGTTTTCCCAGCGCGAAAAAGTAGCTCCCCCCGCTCCCTCGGCAGTAGTAACAATGGGATTTATTACATCATTTACCCGGCGGTAGTACACGGACGAGTTCAACGTAACCCCATCCCAGAATTTGGCATAACTTAACTCAAAGGAATGGATATCTTCCGGTAACAGGTTAGGGTTACCCTGACGCTTGTTAATCGGGTCAGAGACGTCAATAAATGGGTTGACCTGCCATCCCCGTGGCCGGCTTACCCGCCGGGTATAATTCAGCTGTACCTGATGGCGATCGCCAAACTCCTGTGTGAGGAAGACACTGGGATATACCCGAAAGTAATCCAGCTTTCCCACGGCTACGCGGTCCTCCGGGCTCAACTCGGGGTCAAATGAAATATATTCGGTATTCAGGTAGGCCTGTTCGGCCCGCAGTCCAACCTGGAAGCCCAATTTCTCCGTCAGCTTATTCCGGTAATTGGCGTATAATGCGTGTACACTGCTCTCCATTTCAAAGTCATTGGTGAGGTCATAATCCGGAAGCATTGTTCCCTGATCGACGTCAAAATAGGCAGAATGCTGGGAGTCATTGGATCTTCTTATAAACGTGCGGTAACCAGCCTCCACTCGCTGGTCTTTGCCAAATGGCCGTACATAATCTACCTGCACGTTGAGGTTCCTGCCATCCTCTCCGGTATTGTTTACCCGCTTATCCTGTACACCCGATGGATCGCTAAATGTTTGGTCGAAGGTATTCACCCCATCTTCAGTATCCCGTCCGAATGAAAAATTGGCTTCCAGCTTTTCGCTCTCGCGGCGGAAGTTATGTTCAAAATCCAGGTTAAGGTCATATCCAAAATCATCTTCGTCCTGCCGGGAGAACCGGTCGCTGGTACCCGTAAGTTCGGGATTATTAAAATAAGTATAGTAAATATCCTCGTTCCGATTATTTCCGCGAAGGCTGAAATTTCCCGAAGCACCAATAATTGTCCGATCACTGAAATAATACTCCGTGCCCAGGCGAACCCCATGGTTCAGTCCCAGATTCGCACTCTTGCTGGCATTCTCCGTGATGCTGTTGCTACCGCCGTTATTCGAAAAGAACTCGATGTTATTCAATCCATTACCTACGCTATTCCGCCGGTTAAAGTGATAGCCGCCGAAATAGTTCCATTTATCGCCCCGGTAGTTGAGATTCAGCCCGGCGTTGTAATTATCATAGGAACCCGCTGAAACGTTTACTGTGCCGTTGATACCCAGCCGCACATTCTTTTTCAGTACGATATTGATGATGCCCGATTGACCCTCCGCATCGTACCGGGCGGAAGGATTGGTGACCACCTCTATCCTTTCGATCGAATTGGCAGGCATGGCCTGGAGCAATTGGGTGATGTCGCTGCCGGCCATGGCCGACTCGCGTCCGTTGATTAGGATCCGTACGCTGCTCGATCCACGCAGGCTTACACTGCCATCTACATCTACCTGCAACGACGGCACATTCTCCAGCAGGTCTGTCGCGGTACCGCCTTCGCTGATGGTACTCTGTGCCACGTTAAAAATTTTGCGGTCTATCCCCAGTTCCATAGCCGGGGGGGTACCCGATACGACAACTTCTTCCAGCAGCTCTCCAGATGGTGTCAGCGGGATATTTCCGAGGTTTGCTGCCCGGCCCGACTGGATTCCGATATTTTCCCTTACATAGTCCTTATACCCCACGTAAGTTACCCGGATCATGTACGTGCCCGCCGGAACATCTGTAAAAGTAATCTTACCGTCATCAACGGTCTGCATCCCCTTGACATAACGCTGCGAGCCCTGCTCCAGCAACGCCGCACTGGCGAATCCCACAGGTTCTTCCGACGTGGCATCCACTACCACGGCGGTTATCGACGAATTTTCCTGGGCTATGGCATTACTGGAGATGGTGATGACCGCAAATAATATAATCCTTCCGGCTTGTTGTACGAAGTTCATTGTTTTAGTTAATAGTATCTGATCTGGTATATAAGCCACAAAGATTATGCTTTTATCACGATGGGGGGTATCGCGTAACCGCATTATTACAGCTACAGGGCTGCTTCGATGACATTGTTACGTAGTGCTATTCGACACTGACGGTCAGGCCTTCGGATTTAAGGATTTTTCGGTAAACTTCCACCTCGGTATAGGTTCCCTCCAATACGATGCATTTGCCCTCGGTATGGACGGTCCATGCGATCTTCTCGGCCTGTGTCTCGGTATATTGCAGGTGTTTCATCAGGCAATTTATGACGTGGTCGAACGTATTCGTATCGTCATTCCATAGGACTAGCTTATGGCTGGCAGCGATGGTTGCCAATACCTCATCCAGCGTATAGGTTTCTTCCTGTGTCTCAACAGTCATGCATACAAAATTAGCGAAATTGGCCTGCATTCACCAACTTCAGGCGAACAAAAAGCATATGGCATTGTTAATTCCCTGGTGCCCGGGAAAGCTGCAGTCACCATCACCTTGAGTGAAAGCTACTTGCAGGACGCCCGATGGACGGCCGACCGGTCATCTCACAAAATTTATGTACTTTGCACATCAAACAAAGCCGCAAGCATCACGATGTATCAATCAAAAATAGCAGGAATCGGTTACTATGTGCCACAGCACGTATACACCAATCAGGACCTTACCCGTTTTATGGACACTAGCGATGAGTGGATACAGGAGCGGACTGGAATCCGGGAACGGCGCTTTGCCGACCGACACGGGGAAACAACCACGACGATGGGCGTCGAAGCTGCTAAAATTGCATTGGAACGCGCGGGCATTACCGCTAAAGATGTTGACTTCATTGTGTTTGCCACGTTAAGCCCGGATTACTATTTTCCCGGTTGCGGTGTGCTGTTACAACGCGAGATGGGTATGGGCGAGATCGGTGCGTTGGATGTCCGGAATCAATGCTCGGGATTTGTATATGCCCTTTCCGTTGCCGATCAGTTTATCAAAACTGGTATGTATAAGAATGTGCTGGTTGTCGGTAGTGAGAAGCACTCTTTTGCGATGGATTTTGAAACACGGAGCCGGAATATATCGGTTATTTTTGGAGATGGTGCCGGGGCGGTAGTACTCCAGCCAACAACGGAAGCGGGTAAGGGGATATTAAGTACGCATCTGCATAGTGATGGGACGGATGCTGAGTCGTTGGCCATGTATTACCCCGGGTCACATGCGAACAAATGGTTGCCGGAAAAACCACCTTTTCCCGAGCAGGAACTGGGGGGGTTGTTTTTTACCGCGGAACAGTTGGAAAATGGCGAGGCCCGGCCATACATGGACGGCCCGGCGGTATTTAAGAAGGCGATTGTCAAATTTCCAGAAGTCATCCGGGAAGCCTTGGCAACAAACAACCTAACAACACAAGACCTTGATTTACTCATCCCCCATCAGGCCAACCTGCGCATCAGCCAGTACGTGCAGCAAACATTGGGATTGCGGGACGATCAGGTTTTCAACAACATCCAGAAATACGGAAATACCACTGCAGCTTCCGTGCCCATCGCACTTTGTGAAGCGTGGGAAGAAGGAAAAATCCGCGATGGTGATCTGATATGCCTAGCTGCGTTTGGTTCCGGATTCACCTGGGCGAGTGCGTTGATCAGGTATTGACCCCTCAGTTATAGGCGCGGGCCTTTGATTACCTCACCGGATCCAACGCTTCAAACGGCGAGTTCTTGCTTACGAATTCCGGAACAATTTCTTTCATCTTCCGGACCACTCCGCTGCTATTTTTACGTTCATTCAGGGCGATCAACTCGTATACCATGCGCTTGGCCACCTCGTGGTCAATGGGGTTTACTTTCGCAATATGGATTTTCTGATGGTATGTAGGTAATACTTTCTCGCCGTCATTTAGCAGCTCTTCATAGAGCTTTTCACCGCTTCGCAGGCCGGTATAAACGATTTCGATATCCTTCTCCGGTTTAAGTCCGGCAAGCTGGATCATTTTCCTCGCCAGGTCAATGATCTTCACCGGATTGCCCATATCGAAGACATAGATTTCCCCTCCCTGTCCCATGGTGCCTGCCTCCAGCACCAGCTGCACTGCTTCAGGGATAGTCATAAAGTAACGGGTAATTTCGGGATGCGTAACGGTGATCGGTCCGCCTTTTTCGATCTGGGCCCTGAAACGGGGGATAACCGAGCCGTTCGAGCCAAGGACATTGCCAAACCTTGTTGTGATAAAACGGGTTCCTTTCACCATTACCCCAACGCCGTTTGTCGCTGGCGTCAGCGGCATCGACTGTGTACCGTCCAAGCTCTGCGTATAAATCTCAGCAATACGTTTTGAAGCGCCCATCACATTGGTCGGATTTACGGCCTTATCGGTCGAAATCATCACAAATTTTTTGACCCCGAACAAAATGGATAAATCGGCCACATTCTTCGTACCCCCAACATTGGTACTGACTGCTTCACCTGGATTCTTTTCCATCATCGGGACGTGCTTATATGCAGCAGCATGATACACCAGCTCGGGGCGATAATCATTAAATATCTGATGCATGCGTTCCAGGTTCCGGATATCCGCAATGGTGATTACCACATTGCTATTGGGAAATTTCTCTTCGATTTCGAGCTGAATGTCATGCATAGGCGACTCGGCCTGGTCGCAAAGCACCAGCATCTGCGGCTCATAACGCAGCACCTGACGCACAATTTCCGATCCGATGGAACCCGCGGCACCGGTAATCAATATGCGCTTTCCGCAGAGGTCGTCGCAGACTTTATCGTTATTAATCTTAATCGGGGCGCGCTGCAACAGGTCTTCAATACGCAGGTTTTTGATCTGCTGTATTTTCAATCGACCGGATACCCACTCGGAAGCAGGGGGTACGGTAAGCACCTTAATCCCCAACCGCAGGCAACGCTCCACAATTACTTTTTTATCGCGGGTTCCCAGGTGATCCTTTACAAAAATCATCTGATCGATCGCATATTTCTTTTTGAGGGCGGCCAGGTCTTTGATGTGGTAAACCCGCTTTCGCTCAATATAGCTATTCAGCTTTCCCCGGCTGATATCAATGAAACCGACAATGACAAACTTGGTCTCTGTACTATTTTCCAAGGCCTGTTTGGCCATGATTGCATTTTGGTCTGCCCCATATATCAGCACCCTTACGGTATCCAGGTCGCGGACTTTACGAGTCAATATGAAATAAATATTTTTCACCGTGATGCGGAGCATGACCAGGAGAGAGGTTCCGATAAAGAAGTTAATCAGCAAAACGAGGCGAAGCTGCGTTCCTTTTATATCCAGCAATGGGATAAGTGCCGAGTAGATGACGACCACATAGGCCGCGCTCGTAACCAGCATTGCCGAAAAAATCTTCAGCATGTCCCGTGTATCCGAATACCGAATCAGGCCGGTGTGGATCCGCATAAAATAGAAGACGGGCAGTGCCAGGCTACCGTAAACCGCGGTATAAATAAAGAAGTGTCCACGGACAATCTCCTGAAAATTAAATTGCTTGGCTATGAAATAGGAAAGCGTAAATGCCCAGGTCAGTAACAACAGATCCAAGAGCAATATCGCCCAGCGGGGGACGGTCTTGAAACGAAGTATAAGTTCTTTCATGTGTTAGTGTTAAGTGCCTTCCCCCCTGCAAAATCAACCAGACCCGATTCTTGCCGCGTATATAGTTAAGAACCAGGCCAAACACACATCACCCCCAAACTGCTCAATAACCCTGCCAAAAGCAAGTTATCCACATTGTAGGCATTTTGAACAAAGATAATGCAATTTCCGAACATTCAATATACCCAATTGTACGTATTTTAGGGCAAAAGAAAAGGCTGCCTCCCACGCTGAGTACATAACCCAACTGGTAGGCAGCCCTTCCGTTTTGATTCTTAACCGTTGGACAATGCAGCTGCTCCGCTCACGATTTCCGTCAGTTCGGTCGTGATTGCAGCCTGCCGGGCCTGGTTATAAGATAACTTCAATGCTTTCAGCAATTCGCCGGCATTATCTGTTGCCTTATCCATCGCGGTCATCCGGGCACCGTGTTCAGAAGCGTGTGAATCCAGTACCGCTTTGTACAGCTGTACCTTGATGGCCTTTGGAATCAATTCCTCAACGATCGCCTCTTTGTCCGGTTCAATAATGTAATCGACCTCGGCTTTGGGCTGTTCGGTTGTTACCGTTGCCGGCAACAGTGGCAACAGTTGCTCGGTAGTCAGTATCTGCACGGCCGCATTCCGGAACCGGTTATATACCAGCTCTACCCGGTCATATGTACCCTCCGCGAACCCTTTCATAATGGCCTCGGTGATTTTTGAGGTATTCTCAAAATTAAGGGTGGTAAACAACTCATTATTGTCGCCAACTACTTGATACCTGCGTTTCAAGTAATAATCCTGTGCCCTTTTCCCGATGGCAACAATATGTACATTGCCTGCCTGGAACTGGGCATTATACTTCGCGGTAATCAGCTGATTGGCCGTCTTTATCGCGTTGGTATTAAATGCGCCCGCCAATCCTCTATTGGAGGCGATAACCACAACCAGTACTTTTTCCGGTTTGCGATCAACCGTATACGGCGATGCTCCGTCTTCTACACTGGCAGACACGTTGGCCAGAATTTCACGCAGCTTTTCTGCATACGGACGCAATTGTGTAATTGCATTGGTTGCCCGTTTGAGCTTAGCCGCGGAAACCATTTTCATGGCTTTCGTTATCTGTTGCGTAGATGTAACCGACGCAATACGATTTCTTACCTCTTTTAAGTTTGCCATAGTTAGTACTTGCCTGCTAATTCTTTAGCTACGGTATCCAAAACGCCAGTCAGGTCATCGCTGAACTTACCCGCTTTCAATGCGCTCAGCACCTCAGGATGACGTTGCTCAAGTTGCTGTAAGTATTCTGCTTCAAACTCTTTCACTTTGTTCACCGGTACGTTCCGGAACAACCCTTTGGTACCCGCATAGATGATGGCTACCTGCTTCTCTACTGCAACCGGTGAAAACTGGCCCTGTTTCAGGATTTCCACGTTACGCACCCCTTTATCCAATACCGCTTTCGTAGCCGCATCCAGGTCGGATCCGAATTTGGAGAATGCCTCAAGTTCGCGATACTGTGCCTGATCAAGTTTCAGCGTTCCAGCAACCTTCTTCATGGATTTGATCTGGGCATTACCACCCACGCGCGATACCGATATACCTACGTTAATTGCAGGGCGGACACCGGCGTTGAACAGGTTGGATTCCAAGAATATCTGGCCATCTGTAATTGAGATCACGTTGGTCGGGATATAGGCCGACACGTCACCCGCCTGGGTTTCAATGATCGGAAGTGCCGTAAGTGAACCTCCGCCTTTTACCAGGTGCCGAATGGACTCTGGCAAATCGTTCATCTGCTGCGCGATGGTGTCTGATGTATTGACCTTAGCCGCACGTTCCAATAAACGGCTGTGCAGGTAAAATACGTCACCCGGATACGCCTCACGGCCCGGCGGGCGGCGTAATAATAACGACACCTCACGGTATGCCACAGCCTGTTTAGACAAGTCATCATAGATGATCAGGGCAGGGCGGCCGGTATCACGGAAAAATTCCCCGATTGCGGCGCCAGCCATCGGAGCATAGAACTGCATGGGAGCAGGGTCCGCCGCCGATGCGGAAACGACAACCGTATAAGGCATTGCCCCATTTTCTTCCAACGTACGCACGATGTTTGCTACGGTAGAGCTTTTTTGACCAACAGCTACATAAATACAATATACCGGCTGGCCGGCATCGTAAAATTCTTTTTGATTGATGATCGTGTCGATACAAACGGCTGTCTTACCCGTCTGGCGGTCGCCGATCACCAGCTCGCGCTGTCCGCGGCCAATGGGGATCATGGCGTCAATCGCCTTAATACCGGTTTGCAGAGGCTCGTTCACCGGTTGACGGTAAATAACACCCGGGGCTTTACGCTCGATGGGCATTTCGTATGTTTCACCGACGATAGGTCCCTTTCCATCAATTGGCTGGCCCAGGGTATTCACCACCCGACCCAACATGCCTTCACCCACTTTAATGGAAGCAATCCGGCGGGTACGCTTAATGGTATCACCTTCCTTGATCTCATCGGAAGGGCCCAGGAGCACGACGCCCACATTATCTTCTTCAAGGTTCAATACGATACCCTGTAATCCATTCTCAAATTCAACCAGTTCACCGGACTGAACTTGCGTTAAGCCGTAAATCCGTGCAATACCGTCGCCTACCTGCAATACGGTACCCACTTCCTCAAGTTCGGCTTCTGATTTGAAGCCCGACAATTGCTCTCTTAAAATTGCCGATACTTCATCTGGTCTTACCTCTATCATTTTTTTTGTATTAGGGGTTTTTGATACTTATAACTTTTATATCCCGGTCGGGGAAAATCAATTCACGCTGCTTGATTCGAAATGACGTTCCAGTTTATGGAGCCGTCCTGCGAGACTGGCATCAATCTGCCGGTCACCCACCCGCACCACAAAGCCGCCGATTAATGCGGGGTCGACTTCGTTATGCAGTACCACTTCTTTGTTAATCTCTTTTGCGATCGCATTTTTCAACGCGTCAAGATTAGCTTCCGACAGTGCCGACGCTGATGCTACCGTAGCATGCACAATGCCTTTTACGTCGTTGTATTCACGGATAAATTCCTGCGCTGTCGGATACAGGATTCCTGCACGGCCCTTACGCACCATAATATGGAAAAAGGCCATCACGGACGGATGGACTTTCTTTTCAAACAACGCATTCAGTATGTTACTTTTCTTGTCTCCCTTCACAATGGGATTACGGAATATCGCCTGCAGCTCCTTATTGGTATACAACACATCAATGAACTGTTCCATATCCTGCTTTACCTCCTCGAGAACACCCCGTTCCTGTGACAGATCAATAAGTGATTTTGCGTACCGGGAGGCGACTTTAAACTCTGACATATCGTTATGCGATTAGCTTAGGGCTTCTTAATTCAATTTTACGTCCTTAAGCAAGTCGGCCACCAATGCTTCCTGCTTTTTATCGTCTTCAAATTCCTTTTGGAGTACCTTCTTCGCTATTTCCAGCGAAAGCGAAGAAACCTGGTCCTTAACTTCAGCAAGCGCCCGTTTCTTCTGGTCATCGATCTCCTTTTTTGCCTGTTCGATCAGTTTAGCCCCCTCAGTCTGTGCCAGGGTTTTGGCATCGGCAACGATCTGGTCTTTCAGCACCTTGGCTTCCTTAAGGATGACATCGCGCTCGGCGCGTGCCTCTTTAAGCAGCTGTTCGTTTTCACTCGTCAGGCGTGCCATTTCCTCCTTGGCCTTTTCGGCAGAAGTCAATGCGTCTTCGATCGACTTTTCACGTTCTCCTATCGCCTCCATGATGGGTTTCCAGGCAAACTTCCGCAAAAGCAGCAACAACAGCAGGAATGCGATTAATGTCCAAAATACCAATCCGTAACTCGGATTGCCAATATCAAAATTCATATTGCACGTTTAAGTATTAGTGTGTCAAGCAATAAAGGCCGGATACAGGACCAACCGTCAGGGATCCGGCCTTTGTATTCAGTAACCTTACGCTGGGTTGTTACCCATCAATGCTACTACCACTGCAAAAAGTGCCACACCTTCAATAAGGGCAGCTGCAATAATCATAGCGGTCTGAATTTTAGATGCAGCTTCAGGCTGGCGTGCGATACCTTCCATCGCCTTGCCACCTACTTGTCCGATACCGATACCGGCACCGATCACTGCTAATCCGGCACCGAGTGCCGCAATTGAACCTACCATAATAAAATTATTTAATATATAGTTAATAGATAAGGATTTACCATTAATGATGCTCTTCTACCGCCATGCCGATAAACAACGCGGTAAGCAACGTAAATATAAAAGCCTGTAAAAAAGCGACCAGCAATTCCAGCACGTTCATGAACAATACAAACGCGAGGGAAACAGGCGTGATTACCGTGGCTAATGAATTAAATACAAAAATTAACGAAATTAAGCTCAGGATAACGATGTGACCCGCGGTGATGTTAGCAAACAAACGGATCATCAGCGCAAACGGCTTGGATATTACACCTACTAATTCTACCGGAATCATGATGGGGTAAAGCCACCAGGGTACATGAGGTTTCAGGATGTGTCCCCAATAGTATTTATTCCCGTTCACATTGACCACAACCAATACAACCAACGCGAGGGCAAGGGTGGTAGCAATATTCCCGGTCACGTTAGCCGCGCCCGGAAAAATAGGAATCAAGCCCAGTAAATTATTAAACCAGATAAAGAAGAAAATCGTAAGCAGCAGCGGCATAAACTTCGCATACGTATGTCCGATATTCGGACGGGCAATATCATCCCGCACAAAAATAATGATTGGCTCGATAAGGGATTGAAACCCTTTCGGCGCCTTACCTACACGCTTCTTATATGCCCCCGCCACGGAAGAAAATATCAACACCAGCAGGATTACGGATAAAAACATGGCAGCCACGTTCTTCGTAATGGAAAAGTCCCACACCTTAGCTGAAGCTGCTTCGTCCACTTCACCTGAAGCACCAACTACCCGGATTTTCTTTTTGTCAACCCAACGGTAGGTATAATGCTTCCCCTGGTGATCCTGCTCTCCGTGGTGGAATGCTGAAGAAAGGAAAACATCAAATCCCTTATCGGTATACAGGATAACCGGAAGGGGAATAGAAGTATGGCCCCACAGGTGCCAGTCATGGGAATCGCTGATGTGCTCCATGATCACTTCAGTTGGTTTGAAAACCTCGGCATCATGCGCTCCATGGCTTTCGACAGTAGCACTGTCTGTTTCGGCAGGAGCTGCCTGAATGGTGGAAAAGGTCGCTAAAACAGCAAAAAATACGATAAAGCTGATTTTTTTTGAAGTGAAAAAGTGCCTAAAATCCATCTATTCCCAATTTTTTATGTCTGATTTTGGTCGCGCAAGTTACGCAACAAACATATAACTTCAAAGAGCGTGAACAAGAAATATAATGAAAAAAAATTGATTGCTGTAAGCAGCTTATTTTCAGGAAATTTTATGATCAATACGGCAATTACAACCAAACTGATCAGCAGCTTCAAAAAAAGCCCTCCCATGAGGCTGAGAATGGACACCTGCCCCCCTTTCCGAATGCCAATATCGCTCAACCCGTAAGCCAAGCCGGTAAGCAAGAAAATCACAGCAAAGAGCAGCCAGAAATGCGGACTCAATACGGGCACGGTTTCCAGAAAATGCTGCAAGCCCAATGCCAGCAGCGCAACCGCCAGGGAAAACGAGACATACAGAATGGCGAAACGCGAAAATTTCATTTGCCTATTTATATTACCAGGCCACCTCGCCTTTAAAGACAAACTGCGCCGGTCCTACCAGATAGACCTCGGAGAATTCATCGCCCTGCCTACGGAACTGGATATTCAATTGTCCGCCGGCAACCCGAATCGGTGTCTGCGTATCGCCGGATTTACCCGTTTTATACGCCATGGCCAACGCTACCGCCGTAGCCCCTGTACCGCAGGCCAGAGTTTCGTCTTCCACGCCACGTTCATAAGTGCGCACAAAATAACCCGCTCCCTCCGGCTGCACGAAATTAACGTTAATGCCCTGTGCCCGGAATGTATCGTTATAGCGTATCTTCTGCCCTTCGGCGACTACAGGGAACGCAGCCAGGTCATTTACTTCCTGCACATAGTGGGGTGATCCGGTATTTAAAACATAAGCGCCTGCCTGTTGTTCGATTTTATCGACATCCGTCATTTTAAGATGTATCAGTCCATTGCCTGCAATACGGGCATGATGCCGTCCGTCTGCTGCCAAAAAGTCAGCTTCCGAGTCAATCAGTCGTATATCCCGTGCGAATGCCACGATGCAGCGTCCGCCATTGCCGCACATACTGCCTTCCCCGCCATCGGCATTGAAATAAACCATTTCAAAATCATAACCGTCGATGGACTGCAACAGCATCAGGCCATCTCCCCCGATGCCGAACCGCCGGTCGCAAAGCTGACGCACCAGCGCTTCGTTATTTCGGTCAAAAAAGCCCGTTCTGTTGTCAAACAGGATAAAATCATTCCCTGCGCCCTGGTACTTATAAAATGGATATGCCGCCATGGATGCCACTGTATTATTCAATCGCCAAAGGTAATCAAATCTGTCCAATAATCAGCTACAACAGCAGGCAGCTGCAAATAGCCGGGCGACAGGCACAACGCGGCAAACGACAGTCAGCTGCCGGCAGTAGCCTGTGGTCGATAAGTAATACCTAATTGCACCGGAAATACGCCTGCTTTAACATTATTTAACAGAAAAACCGGTCTTCCCATTTGTTTTAGGGTCACAAATGGTATTACATTTGAACAATTGCTAATAACAGCAAATCATACTATAATATTATTGCATTATGAAAAAAATAGGATTAACATTAATAACCGCACTGGTGGGAGGGGTGGTCGCTGTGGGCGGTTATAAACTGTTTGAAGACAAACGGCAAAGCAAGATGTCTTTTGAGGAAAGGCAGGAGTTGTATTACGCCAACAACCCCAGCTCAGAAATAATGGCCTCCACAGGCAATCCGGATTTCACACAGGCGGCGGCAGCTGTAGCACCCGGCGTCGTACACATCCGCACAACGTACACTGCACAGCAATCCTACGGGGCAAGTCCTTTCGATATGTTTGAGGAGTTCTTCGGCATGCCACGGCAGCGGCAGCAACAACGGTCGCAGCCCGTTCAGGCAACAGGTTCAGGTGTAATTATTTCAGAAGACGGCTATATTGTTACCAATAACCACGTGGTGGCGGACGCCAATAAAGTGGAGGTGCAGCTTACCGACAAGCGGATTCTGGAAGCCAAAATCATTGGCCGCGATCCGAATACCGACATTGCACTGATTAAAATCAGCGCATCTGGACTGCCGTTCGTCAAACTGGGCAATTCTGACGATGTCAAGATCGGCGAATGGGTGCTTGCTGTCGGCTATCCGCTTGGGTTGGAGTCGACGGTAACCGCGGGTATCGTAAGTGCCACGGGACGCTCAACAGGCATCATCCGGCAGGAGCAATACGAGCAATACCAGCGGGAAATGCAGCAACGTGGTTACCGCCCGCAAAACGATGAGTTTATCGCCAATGCAGTGGAATCCTTCATTCAGACCGATGCTGTTATCAACAAAGGAAACAGCGGTGGTGCTTTGGTTAACGCACACGGTGAGCTGATCGGCATCAACTCCAATATTGCCTCACCTACTGGGTATTATGCCGGATATGGCTTTGCTGTTCCGGTTAACCTTGTCAAGAAAATTGCGGACGACTTCATTAAATACGGCGAAGTAAAACGGGGCCTGATCGGCATCACATTCCGGGAACTTGACCCCGCCTATGCCAAAGAACTGGGCATCAAGGAAATCAACGGGCTGTATGTAAACGGCGTGACACCTAACGGGGCTGCCGAAGAAGCCGGCATCCGGAAGGGCGACATCATTACGAAGCTGGACGACCAGTTGATCAGCTCATCTGCCCAATTACAGGAACGCATATACCGCCTGCGCCCGGGCGACAAAGTAAAACTCACCTACAAGCGCGACAACAGGGAGCGTGAAGTGACGGTTACCCTGAAAGAAGACAACCGTCCCAAGGCCGAGGAAGAAACAGCAGCCGAGCGAAGCGCAACGGAAATATACAACCGATTAGGTGCAGGCTTCGTACCGGCTACCGACGCCAAGAAAAAGGAGCTGGGTGTGAGTTCCGGTGTAGTGGTCACCCAGGTACATTCCGACGGACTGTTCGACTATTTTAATGTACAGCGCGGACTGGTCATTACCCATGTTAACGGCCAACCGGTAAACAGTGCTGATGACGTAGAAAAGGCGTTGTCCAGTACCGACCGTAATATCATACGCATCACCGGGGTTCCGCAACGTGGCAGCCGGATAGAGCTGAACATTCCCGTGGATTACTGATCCACGGAACATTCATCCATTGAAAAGCCCCTCCGCCATTCGGCAGAGGGGCTTTTCTTACTATTCAAAAAATTAAAAAGAAAGATTAACAGTATTCGTCGAAAGCAGCCACCAAATTGTCGGCAATCATTTGCGCCGGACGGCCTTCGATCTGATGCCGCTCAATCATGTGCACCAACTTACCATCCTTAAACAATGCCATTGCCGGAGATGACGGCGGATAGGGCAGCATGTAAGCTCGAGCTTTGTCCACCGCATCCTTTTCCATGCCAGCAAAAACAGTTACCACCTTATTGGGGTGTTTCTCATGCTGAATCGCAGCACGGGCTGCCGGACGCGCGTTCGCTGCCGCACAGCCGCAAACTGAATTGACCACGACAAATACGGTGCCTTCCTGATTAATGGCCGCATCTACTTCCGCTGGGGTCTTCAACTCTTCAAAGCCGACATCGGTCAGCTCCTGGCGCATCGGCGCTACCAAATATTCTGGATACATAGTGTTTAGTCCTTTCTATTTATCTATTTAATTGCTATTCGCTACAAAGATACAGTACTGCCCGGCGTTAACCAAATACAACGTTTCAGGAGAATGTCAGATTTTTACCACTCGCCGCGGGGGTCTTACTTTTTTCCGTAGAAAGTAACACCCTAACAGTGAGCATCAAATTTGAAATTCAGACCCAAAACCGCTACCTTTGCAGCGATATTTATAGAACATTAAACACAGAAAATCATGTCAGCAACAGCAACCGCATACATCCCTTACAAGGTTAAAGACCTCAGTCTGGCCGATTGGGGCCGCAAAGAAATCGAACTGGCCGAGGCCGAAATGCCCGGACTGATGGCACTTCGCGAAGAGTTCGGTACATCCAAACCATTGAAGGGTGCCCGTATCGCCGGTTGCCTGCATATGACCATACAGACGGCTGTATTGATCGAAACCCTGATTGAGCTGGGTGCTGATGTTACCTGGTCGTCGTGCAACATATTTTCCACGCAGGACCACGCAGCGGCAGCCATTGCCGCCAAGGGCATTCCCGTATACGCGTGGAAAGGTATGACCGAGGAAGAGTTCAACTGGTGCATTGAGCAAACGTTGTTCTTCGGCGAATCCCGGCAACCGCTCAATATGATCTTAGACGATGGCGGCGACCTAACCAACATGGTCTTCGACAAATACCCCGAACTGGTGGATGGTATTAAGGGGCTTTCCGAGGAAACTACCACCGGCGTACACCGGTTGTATGAACGGATGAAAAACGGCACATTGCACCTGCCTGCAATTAATGTGAACGATTCGGTCACCAAATCCAAATTTGACAATAAATATGGCTGCCGCGAGTCGCTGGTTGATGCAATCCGTCGCGCCACCGACCTGATGCTCGCCGGTAAGGTAGCGGTTGTGGCGGGGTACGGTGATGTGGGGAAAGGTTCCGCCGAATCGCTTAGCAGTGCGGGCGTACGGGTTATCGTTACGGAAATTGATCCTATCTGTGCATTGCAGGCCGCCATGGAAGGATACGAAGTCAAAAAGTTCGCAAACGCCGTAAAAGAGGCTGACATCGTGGTAACAACAACCGGTAATCGCGATATCGTCAGGGCTGAGCACTTTAAATCCATGAAAGACAAAACCGTAGTATGCAACATCGGCCACTTTGACAATGAAATTGACGTCGCTTGGCTCAACACCAATTACGGTCAGACCAAAATTGAGATCAAGCCGCAGGTAGATAAATACACGATCGACGGCAAGGATATCATTTTACTGGCCGAAGGCCGGCTTGTAAACCTTGGATGTGCCACCGGTCACCCTTCTTTTGTCATGAGTAATTCGTTTACGAACCAGACACTGGCACAGATCGAGCTCTGGACTAACAGCGGCAACTACGAAAACAAGGTATACACCCTCCCGAAGCACCTGGACGAAAAAGTAGCCCGCCTGCACCTGGCGAAAATCGGGGTGGAGCTCGATGTCCTCGATGCCCATCAGGCCGATTACATTGGCGTGCCGGTGGATGGTCCATACAAACCGGAACATTATCGGTATTAAGCAACATGGGCAACTGCTGCCCGACACGTAACCGTCATGTTTTTCCAGCGGCATAAACGCAGCAAACTAGGTTATTATATCCGGGCGGTTGTAAATACATTCTTAATGCCCCGCAGCAGCTGCCGGCGGCAGCTTAAAACCAGACTGCTTTCCGTGTCGGCATTTGACAGGCATATAATCAAGCAGCGCGTTAACCATTATAATAGGCTGGCGGGGCGGCACGAGCTGTCGGACGGCGCGGTCCGTATTGCCGATGTTGACCGGCTGGCGAGGCCGCGCGTATATAGTTTTGACTCTCAGGAGCACCTGCGTTATTTCCCTGCCTCCCTAAAAATCAATTACCGCTGGGGCGATGTTACCCACGTCCCCGGAGAACCGGCGTTTGTAAAAAGCAGGCCGGTGCAGGGCGATAATGCCAACGCAGTGATTCTGAAACTCGATAAGGTCAGGCACTTTAATTTCATCAACGACAAAAAGCCATTCCTGCATAAGCAGGATAAACTGATCGGAAGGGGAGTCATTACCCAACCGCACCGCATCCGGTTCTACGAACAGTATTTCGGCCATCCCCTGTGTGACCTTGGGCAGATCAATACAGACGGCAACCCGCACTGGTTAACGGAAAAGCTCAGTATCGACGCACACCTGGATTACAAGTTTATCCTGGCGCTGGAAGGCAACGATGTGGCTACCAACCTGAAATGGGTAATGTCGTCCAATTCGCTGGCCGTAATGCCCATCCCAAAATTTGAGACCTGGTTTATGGAATCGACGTTAATACCTGACTTCCATTATGTGTGCATCAAGGACGACTATTCGGACCTGGAAGAAAAGTTAAAACATTACATCCAGCATCCAAACGAGGCATTAAAAATCATAGCTAATGCACACCGCTTTGTGGCACAGTTCAGAAATCAGCAACTGGAAAACCTGATTTCCCTTCTGGTGATCGAAAAATATTTTTACCGAACCGGACAGCTGGAACCCATCAATGCATCGCTGTACGAACCGGATCAGTGACCGGTTCCGTTGCTGTTTTTAAGAAACCCGTCTACCGCCTGAAGTGCCTGCGCAAACCGCTGGTCGCCCAATCCGGATATCACCTGGTAACTGGCATGGATAGCCTGCAGTTCCCGGTGCCATACCTGCATGAAATGTGCTCTTAAATCCGGAAAATCCCGAAGGGGGTCATCCATCCAGGGGAGATCGATGTCCATTAAAAGAAAGAAGTCGTACCGGTGCCGGCTCAGTTCATCGTGTACGGCTTGAGGGGTATGCCCAAACAGGTGATCGCACCATACCTTAATGGTAAGGAACATGGTGTCGCAGATTAACAGGCCGTTTTGGGCAAGGGGCACCAGCGACTCTTCCAGGGCCAGTTGGCCATAAAACATATTCATCTCATCCTGCAGTGTATACTGGCGGTTAAGGTTCAGGCAATAGGCACGGGCGTATTCGGGTACACATACCGTATGGTAGTGCCGCGCCAATTGCCCGGCTATTGTGGATTTACCGGTGGACTCCGGTCCCACTACCGCTATTTTAATCACATGCTGCTGATCGCCCATTGCCGATGGAGATGGTGTGGGGCAATAATAACAAAAGCCCGGTATAATCATGCAATAAATGCAAAAACGTTAAGTGTCGCCCACCTTGAAGAAAACAGTCAACATCTCCTTTCTGCACTCCACGGAAAAGTTATTGGCTGATTCTTAAAATATTTAACCGGTTATTCCCCAAAAAGGTTTACCTTTGCACTCCGACAAAGCAGTCGGAATATCCTACCTACAGTTCCTCAGGCATTCATGCTGTTTTGTTCCCTAACGATAGTTGGAATTTGTTAACATTTTTCACCATATAATGCCCAGAAACACCTCCATTAACTCCGTATTAATTATCGGCTCAGGTCCTATTGTCATCGGTCAGGCCTGCGAATTTGACTATTCCGGCTCTCAGGCCGCGCTGTCGCTTAAAGAAGAAGGGATCACCGTATCCATTATCAATTCCAATCCGGCGACCATCATGACCGACAAGGTTATTGCAGACCACGTCTATCTATTGCCGCTTACCTGCGAAAGTATTGAGCAGATCCTTCAGGAGCAGCAAATTGACGCGGTTTTACCCACGATGGGCGGCCAGACCGCACTTAACCTCTGCATACAGGCCGATGAGCGGGGATTATGGGAAAAATACAATGTACAGGTAATCGGCGTGGATGTTGCTGCCATTGAAAAAACGGAAAACCGCGAAGAATTCCGCAGACTGATGGTCGACATCGGTGTTGGCGTAGCCCCGTCCAAAATCGCCAACTCTTTCCTCGAAGGAAAGGAAGCTGCCCAAGAGATTGGATTCCCATTGGTTATCCGCCCATCTTATACCCTTGGCGGGACCGGCGGGGGATTCGTGCATAAAAAAGAAGATTTTGAAGCTGCCTTAAGCCGTGGGCTACAGGCATCGCCTACACACGAAGTACTGGTAGAGCAGGCCGTGTTGGGATGGAAGGAATTTGAGCTCGAACTGCTGCGTGACGGTAACGACAATGTGATTATCATCTGTACCATCGAAAATTTCGACCCGATGGGCATCCATACAGGCGACTCCATCACCGTAGCCCCGGGTATGACACTCAGCGACCGCTGCTATCAGGAGATGCGTAACCAAGCCATTAAAATGATGCGTGCGATCGGCAATTTTGCCGGCGGATGTAATGTCCAGTTTTCGGTCAATCCGGAAAATGAGGATGTCATTGCCATTGAAATCAATCCACGGGTATCCCGGTCATCTGCCCTGGCGTCGAAAGCCACTGGATACCCCATCGCCAAAATCGCTTCCAAACTGGCCATCGGATATAATCTGGATGAGATTGAAAACCAGATCACCAAAACAACATCGGCTTACTTTGAACCGACGCTCGACTATGTCATCGTGAAAGTTCCACGCTGGAATTTCGCCAAGTTTAAGGGCGCAAACCGCGAACTGGGCTTGCAGATGAAATCCGTGGGTGAGGTGATGGCAATCGGACGCACATTTATCGAAGCCCTGCAGAAAGCCTGTCAGAGCCTTGAAATCGGTCGTAGCGGCCTGGGTGCGGATGGACGGCAGAGCCGTAACCTGGAAGAGATCATGCACAGTCTGGAGCACCCGAGCAGCGACCGCCTCTTCCATGTTAAGGACGCATTTGAAATGGGCGTACCGCTCGAATCCATTCGCAAAGCCACGAACATAGACAAATGGTTTCTGGTGCAAATACAGGAACTGGTGCACTTTGAAACGGAGTTGCGCCGCTACCAGCTCAACAACATTCCCAAAGACTTTTTCCTTACCCTCAAACAGAAGGGGTACTCCGACGCACAGCTCGCCTGGCTGCTGGGTAATGTCACAGAGGATGACGTATATTACCGGCGCAAGGAACTTGGCATCCACCGGGTATACAAAATGGTAGACACCTGCGCCGCTGAATTCCCGGCGCAGACCCCCTATTATTATTCCACATTTGAGGAGGAAAACGAATCGGTCGCTTCCGACCGGAAAAAAATAATTGTACTGGGATCCGGCCCTAACCGCATCGGTCAGGGCATCGAGTTCGATTATTCCTGCGTACATGGCCTGTTAGCGGCAAAAGAAGCCGGCTATGAAGCCATCATGATCAACTGTAACCCCGAAACGGTGTCGACGGATTTTAACATGGCCGACAAACTCTACTTTGAGCCAGTATTCTGGGAGCATGTGCGTGAAATCATCGAACTTGAAAAACCAGTTGGCGTTATCGTACAGCTCGGCGGGCAAACCGCACTCAAAATGGCCGAGCAACTGGAGTCCAACGGCATCCGGATCATCGGCACGTCGTTCCAGAATATGGACCTTGCCGAAGACCGCGGCCGGTTCTCCGACTTGCTTAAGTCACTGGACATTCCCTACCCGCGGTACGGAGTGGCCGAAAGTGCAGAAGAAGCCCTTAAGGTGGCCAATGAAGTGGGTTATCCGGTACTTGTGCGCCCCAGCTACGTCCTTGGTGGTGAACGCATGAGCATTGTTATTAACGACGAAGAACTCGAAACGGCTGTAGTCAAACTCCTGCGCAACCTGCCCGGAAACCGGGTGCTGATCGATCATTTCCTCGACCGGGCAGAGGAAGCCGAATCCGACTCCATCTGTGACGGTGAGGATGTGCACATTATCGGCATGATGGAGCACATCGAACCGGCGGGCATCCACTCCGGCGATTCAAGTGCCGTGCTTCCACCGTTCAGCTTGTCGAAAAACGTTCAGGAAAAAATGGAGGAATATACCATCAAGCTCGCCAAAGCGCTTAACGTAAGCGGACTGCTTAACATCCAGTTTGCCATAAAAGACGAAAACGTATATGTGATTGAAGCGAACCCTCGCGCTTCCCGGACGGTGCCGTTTATTGCCAAGGCATACGATGTGCCTTATATTAATATCGCTACCAAAGTAATGCTGGGCGCCAATAAACTGAAGGATTTCACCATCGAACGCAAACTGAAGGGTTATGCCATTAAAGAACCGATCTTCTCGTTTGATAAATTCCCTGATGTCGACAAACAGCTCGGCCCGGAGATGAAATCTACCGGTGAGGCGATTCGCTTTATCAAAGACCTGGACGATCCGTTCTTCCGGGAAATGTATGCGAAAAAATCGATGTACCTGAGCAAATAGTGCGGTCATAGATTCATACATACTATTCAAAGAAAAACCCTGGCAATCATTCCTGCCGGGGTTTTTCTTTTCGCATGGTACCCTTTGCGTATTCCCTGTCGGACCCTCGGCGACATTTCCTGCGGTTCGTTGCCGGCCGACTACAACAACGTCTTCACTACATGTGCGCCGGCTAATTGAAGTTGTATTTTTTCTACATCCGACACGGCAGCTTTCATTTCGGCTGCCCCCGCTTGGGTATAACGCTGCAGCTCGTGGATAATAGTACGGTAATACTCGATCCCCCGCAGGAGGTTATCACAAAAGGACTGATAATAGGCAATACGCTTTTCAGTAAAATCATGCCGGTGTTTTTCGATTTCTCCTTTTAAATAATTGACATAAAGACGCAGCTCATTGACGAACAGGTTTGGGCGGAAACGGTCGTTCAATATGTTGACTTTACCGTAAATATGACCGACCATTTCCTGCAGCGAAACGATGCTCGAAAAGTAGGCCAGGTTGGGTCCCGGACAGATCGTTACTGCCCGGAGGTTGTGCGCGGGCGTTATGTTATTGACCAGTACAGCCGGTGCGGCGAGCCCTTCACACAGGCAGTCCTTTTCCGTAATTACCGTAGCCGATTGGCGGTATGCCTCCTCATCGGGAAAACGGATACGTGCTTCTTGCAGTTTCAGGTACTGGTACTGTCTCGAAGCAGTGCAGATCGGCTTATCCGTATATTCTGTATTAAACGAAAGGAATTTCTTGTGGCAGGGACTGCCCGGACGGTTCCTGCCGATCCGCAGTTTCCGTTGTTCCTCGGAGCTGCTCGGACGGAAGTTATGGAATGGCACGCCAAGCGGCGACGCGTTACTCAGGTAAAAATCCCCCGGCTGTGCATCCGCCAGTTTACCGAGTGTATCTTCATCCACATTCGTGGCTTCGGGCACCAGCAAAAAGGGGCTCCCCCAGCCAGTGCCATCCAATTGATAATAATCCCGTAGAAAACGGTCCTCACCAGCTGTACCAATTCCGCCCTGTACAGTAATGCGCTGCGGGGGATTCTCTCCGAACCCCGGCCGTTGTTTTGTGATGAGCGCGGTATCGCACAGGCCTTTCAACTCGGCATAAAGTATCTCCCGTTGGGTCTTGAATGTTTCCATAATCGGTCCCAGCAGCATCCCGTCACTGATGAATGCGTGTCCGCCGCAATTCAGGCCGGACTCGATCCGGAACTCGGACACCCAGAGCCCTTTCTTCGCCAGTAGTTTGCCCTGGATCAATGCCGACCGGTAATCACTTACCTTCAGAATGATCCGTTTAGCAAGCCTGCCGTTTCCATCCGGGAAGAAATCGTCAAACTGTTCAAAGTAGCTATATAGCCGGGGGTTTAATCCTGCTGACAGGATAACGGCCGACTGGAGTGTGCTCATCGCAAATCCCCGCAGCGCAGCCGACGCATCCGAATACTCCGGCGGCAATGGAGAGCCATCTGCTGTATAATTTATTTTGTCGACCTTGGTCATGATATTCACGTCAATCGCGCCGGCGGTAACGGCCGCACGAAGCACGGCAGCCAACCTTTGCCGCTTGGCACCTTTGCTGGAGCACATTGTTACGTAATCCTGTTTCATCGGCGATTCATCCGGCAGCAGTTCGAAATAGCGGCTAAGCTCACTGCCTGCTTCAAACGGTGCGTTGCGCAACCGTGTCACTTGCTCATTAACGATGTCGTGTACCAGGTTGAGGTACGCCGTAATCCGCCTGGCCCTGTAGTCGGCAGCGTGAGTTGAAATCGGACGAAACGGGCGACCGGATGCCGGTGTATAAAACGCCCGCATCTGCTCCAGCAGGTGATCGTCGGCCAGGGAGAGTGCTGATGCAATGCCATACCGCGCCACTTTCAGCGGTGTGTCAATCGTAAATCCCAGGCCCATGACGGGTATATGAAAGTGATGTTGATTGGTTTCGTTCATGGTGTATTTTTCCGTGCCGGCTTCACGCGCATAATCGCGGATTAAGCCCAACAAAATTAACGATTTCCCACCCCCACGCCGTGACAGCCGTCAGTTATGAGAATGACGGGCATCATAGTTTTGCATGTATGAACTGTTATGCATCGGCGGGATATGCCCGGTTGGGCATAGCAGTTGCAGCAACGACTGTGGCAAATGAGCTGGCTATGCTTATTTTCCATTATATTTCCGCACATCTCCCATATCATTTGTAACTTTGGACGATTTAATCAAAAACAACGATTCCATGTCATACCGAATAGAACACGATACCATGGGCGAGGTGCAGGTACCTGCCGACAAGTATTGGGGAGCGCAAACCGAACGCTCACGCAACAATTTCAAAATTGGTCCGGCAGCCTCCATGCCAAAAGAAATTATTGAGGCATTCGCCTACCTTAAGAAAGCCGCCGCTTACACCAATACGGATGCAGGTATACTCCCGGCCGAAAAGCGCGACCTGATCGCCCGGGTATGTGACGAAATATTGGCGGGCCAGCTGGACGATCAGTTTCCGCTGGTCATCTGGCAGACCGGTTCCGGCACGCAATCAAATATGAATGTGAATGAAGTGGTCTCCAACCGTGCCCATGTGCTACAGGGACATAAACTCGGCGAAGGAAAACCTTTTATCCACCCCAATGACGACGTAAATAAATCGCAGTCATCCAACGACACCTATCCTACGGCTATGCACATCGCCGCCTATAAGCGGATTATTTCCACCACCATCCCGGGTGTGGAAAAGCTGCGGGATACGCTGAAGGCAAAATCAGCAGCATTTGCCGGTGTAGTCAAAATCGGACGCACCCACTTGATGGACGCAACGCCGCTGACCCTTGGACAGGAATTTTCAGGTTATGTGGCCCAGCTGGATTATGGCTTGAAAGCACTCAGAAATACACTGGACCATTTGGCGGAACTGGCACTTGGCGGAACGGCCGTGGGTACAGGCATTAACACGCCAAAAGGTTACGCCGAGCATGTGGCCAAGTATATCGCCGGGTTTACGGGACTCCCCTTGCGCACGGCACCCAATAAGTTCGAGGCACTTGCTTCCCACGATGCCATCGTGGAAAGCCATGGCGCACTGAAACAGCTGGCTGTATCGTTGCATAAAATCGCCAACGATATCCGCATGCTGGCTTCCGGTCCACGCTCAGGCATCGGCGAAATCCTGATTCCCGAAAATGAACCGGGATCGTCCATTATGCCCGGAAAGGTCAATCCGACGCAGTGTGAAGCACTGACGATGGTTGCCGCACAGGTCATAGGCAATGACGTGACCATCGCATTCGGCGGTGCCAATGGCCACTATGAGCTCAACGTATTCAAACCGGTGATGGCGGCCAATTTCCTGCAATCCGCACAGCTGATCGGCGATGCCTGCGTATCCTTCAACGACCACTGTGCTGTTGGTATTGAGCCCAACTACGCCGGTATTAAAAAACACGTGGAAAATTCGCTGATGCTTGTTACCGCACTCAATCCGCATATCGGCTATGAAAATGCCGCCAAAATCGCAAAAAAGGCACACAAAGAAAACAAATCGCTCCGCGAAGCGGCGCTGGAGCTGGGCCTGTTAACCAATGAGCAATTTGACGAATGGGTGCGGCCAGAGGATATGATCGGCGGGTTGAAGTAACAGTCAGCGACTCCCGAAAATCAGTTTTACAACCGCTATCGGCACTGCTGCTGATCGCACTCTGCCTTTCTGCATGCCGTTTTAACCCCGACATGCGACAGGAAGGACTGGAATACCTGCATGGCCGCTGGACACAGGACAGCGTAGCCATGCAGGGTGACCTGCTGCAATACACCCTGCATGAACTAACTGTCACCCCCGACTCCATCTATTTCACCCTGCACACCACAGCCCGGGTAAAAAAAATGGCCGATTCATGCTATAATGATGGAAACTGGGTAGAATATGCCCGGGGCCTCTACGTTGTACGGCAGGACAGCCTGCTGGTGGAGGGCTGGTACCGTCAGGCTGACGGGCAGCTCAAAACGGCCGGTTGTCATCACATCGGTAAATATCGACCGCGTTTCCTTATCCTGCACCATACAGCCGATTCACTGATCCTCGAAGAGCGGCTCAGCCGGCAACGGCTTTTGTTACGGAGGGTTGCTGGCACCCCTGGCGAACCATTGCAACAGTAACCTGCTGGCTGCGTTTCCACGTAAACGGTTACAGGGCTTCCACCTTGCTTTTTCAGCTACCGGACGGATTCAAATACCGTATGCTTTATGTTCGGTAATCCGACACGTCGTCTCCTGTATTAACAGGAATCTGATACGGACCCCATAGGGATATCATAGGGATTTCCCCCTACGATGTCCCTAGAAGGTCCCTATAAAGTCCCTATCATCTCCCTTTATGATGTAACCGGAAAATCACGCAGTGCACTTCCTCATACCTGGCGGGAAGAAGCAACAAAAAAAGGCGGCACAGATCCTGCGCCACCCTCTTCGATTTATCAACAAATACGGTTGTTTACATTTTTAGAACGGTAGATCGTCGTCCTTTCCATCGTCGGCAGAAATATCGACTGTCGGCGGCGTACTAGGAGCCGGCGCTGCTGCATAAGCTGACCCTCCGTTTTCTGATCCGGTCACTTTACTTACCCGCCAGGCCACCAACGAATTGAAATAGCTGGTTACCCCGTCTTTATTGGTCCAGGGACGTCCACGCAGGTTAAATGAAACTTCCACCTCTTCACCGATGCTCAGGTTATCAAACAATGAAGTACGGTCCTGCGTTGCCTCAAAACGGATATATTCAACAAATTGAGGGTTCTCCGCATATTGGATGATTAGATCTCTTTTCTTAAACGTATCGGTAACCTGCTGCACATCACCAATTTCGTGTACTTTTCCTCGTATTTCCATTACTTTGCGATTTTATTGAAACTGTAAAATTAAAAATTTTTTACCTACAATAATAGGTAACTTTGCCGAAATCTTATGGAAGTTTTCAACACCCCGGCTAAAATCATTATCACGTGTTACCGACGCCTGTCGCCCTACCTGCAAGACGAAGTAAGGCAACTCGGGTTCGATGTCAAGCAAGCTTTTGCTACCGGCATTGAGCTCGAAGGGACAGTCAACGATTGCATCCGACTCAACCTGAACCTGCATTGCGCCAGCCAGGTCTTTTATTCCCTGAAGGCGTTTCGCGCAAATGACCCCCACGAGCTTTATGAAGCACTGGCGGAGGTTCCCTGGGAAACACTCATTGCAGCTGACGGCTATGTTTCTGTTACGTCCAATGTAAATAATTCCACCATTACCACGCCGCTCTTTGCCAACTTAAAAGTAAAAGATGCAATTGCCGACCGCATCAAGAGCAAAAAGGGGCTCCGGCCCGACAGCGGGCCAAGCCTGCAGCGGACCGTAGTGCACCTGCATTGGCAGAAGGACCGTGCGGAAATCTTTCTCGATACTTCAGGGGAAACCCTTGCCAAGCACGGCTACCGCAAATTTCCCGGCAAAGCGCCGATGCTGGAGTCTCTGGCCGCCGGCGTGGTGTATGCCACCCGTTGGAATAAGCAATCGGCCTTCATCAACCCAATGTGCGGGTCGGGCACCCTGGCCATCGAAGCAGCACTTATTGCGACGAACCGCAAGCCGGGCCTTTTTCGGATGAACTACGCATTCATGCACATCCTGGGTTATGATGAACAGGTTTTCTTTGCTGAACGACGCAAACTGAAGGAGCAGGTCAACAAACAGGCACCGGCCAAAATTGTAGCCTCTGACCGCTCAAAAGAGGCCGTTGAAACGGCCATCCTTAATGCCAAGACCGCAGGAGTGGATAAACTCATTGACTTTCATGTCTGCGATTTTGCCGAAACACCCCTGCCCGGGGCGCCCGGAGTGGTTGTCTTCAATCCCGAATATGGCGAGCGCATGGGGACGCATACCAAACTGGAAGCTACATACAGCCGCATCGGCGATTTCTTCAAACAGGACTGTGGCGGCTATACCGGCTATGTGTTTACAGGCAACCCCGACCTGGCCAAAAAAATAGGCCTGCATTCGTCGCGCCGGATTGAATTTTATAACGGAAGACTGGATTGCAGGCTACTGGAATATGAAATTTACGCGGGTAGCCGCCGGCAACCTGCTGACAAACCGCATTCATGAGACACTGCATTGATCAAACGGTCAATTTTGTGCGCCGGCAATTGACCAATGCGGAGGCGGGACACGATTGGTGGCATATCCTGCGGGTATGGAATAACGTGAAGTACCTCCTTACCCGGGAACCGGCAGACGCACTTGTATGCGAGCTGGCTGCGCTGCTGCACGATATCGCCGACAGCAAGTTCCATAATGGCGATGAAACACTGGGACCCCGGCTCGCAGGCGAATACCTAAACGGGATCGGAGTGGATGAGAACCGGATAAAGCATGTGCAGGAGATTATACTGAACATGTCATACAAGGCGAACCTGGGCCATGTTACCTTTCATTCACCGGAGCTGGCCATCGTACAGGATGCCGACCGGCTGGATGCCATCGGCGCCATTGGCATTGCCCGTGCATTCCATTATGGCGGCTTCAAAAACCGCGAACTATATAATCCCGGCATTCCGCCCGACCCCCAACAGGACCGGGAGTCGTACAAAAACAGCACTGCCCCGACGTTAAATCATTTTCACGAGAAACTGCTCCTGCTAAAGGACAAAATGAACACCGATACCGCAAGGGAGCTTGCCGCATCCAGGCACGCCTTTATGGAGCAATACCTGGCGCAGTTCCATGCCGAATGGGCAGGCGGATTGCCCGCTCAGTAACCCGCTACCATTTGGAGGCATTCGCGCGTTGCGCGCTGGTTATACTCATCAGTCATGCTCTTGTGGTTAATCAGGTCGACAATCGTGCCTATCCAGCAGAAGCCAACGGTCAGGAAATAGATAACACCCATTGCTACCTGGCCAAGTATAAAGCGCTGCACGCCGGCAAATCCCAGAAAACCAAGCAGCGTAAACAGCAGAATATCCTGTGCGCGTTTTCGTTTGCCAATATAGAGCAGCACGAAATTTTTAAGCTGGTCATCGGTCAGTGAGGCGGTGGCATGCTGGAGGTACAGCAGTTCATCGGGCGTGATTCCCTCGATGTTCATCAATATGTTGCGGTTGCTCATAAGTATCGTAATTTAGCTGTTATATTCAGTTTTGCCAAACAATAAATTCGGTGGGCAAGCACCAAAAAAGCTGGTATCCCCAGCGGGTGCATTGACACGGATGCTGCAAACTCGCCATGCATCAACAGGGTAAGCGAACGGCCTAACCCACATCCCGGACACCAGTCGACACCTACATTTTCCAATGGACACAGGGTGAAATGATGCATGCCGGGATTGGATAAGTAAAGCAGCACCAATGCCGCTATCCAACAGCATAATTCAACCGGAAGCCTGGAAAATTGAACCTGCTGCATCATATTTACGCTAATTAGATGTACGCCCTTTCAAGATGTTACATTCGGTGTTTTGGTAATTGCCTGATAAAAGTAAACAATCTTTCTGTAAAACAGATAAGGGGCCGCGACCGTCATTTATGGTTAATTCCTTGATACCCCGGTAATATTTATATAATTTGCGATTCGCATATTGCCAACGGATTATGAAAACAAGAAAACAATACCTTCAGCGCCTAACATGTGCAGTCTATCTCGTAGGCTGTATGTTATGGCTGGCCCCGCAGTTTATTTTTGCGCAGACCCCGGCAGATTCACTCCGCATCGTCACAACCGTATGGAAGGAAAAAGCGATAGCTCCCGGGGCGGTTTGGAAACAGGCGCATTTTGACAGCCTGTTTGCATCCCAGCAGGAAGTCAACCTGCTGGAGATCGACCTGACAAACCCCGACCGTACCATCGCGTTTGCTGGATTGCCCGACGGTGTTGAGCTGACCAGTGTTTTTGCCAAAGAAGCGGGAGCCCTGGGCGCTATCAATGCCACATTTTTTGACGTACAGCACGGGGGTGCCACTACCTTTGTACGGATCGACGGGAAGGTGGTCAACGAAACGGAAATGCTGCTGCCCAATGGCACCAATCATGAACGGGCCAACGGCGCCCTGATTGTCGACGGAAAAACGGCCTCCATTGTTCTGGGTGACAATCAGACTGCCGGCTGGGATAAACGTCTGAAAGGAGCCAATGTTATGGTATGCGGCCCAATGCTATTACAGGGCGGAACAGTTGTGGCACTGCAGAAAAACGCATTCAACGACAACCGCCATCCCCGCTCGGCCGTGGCACATACTGCCGATAATAAGCTTGTGCTGCTTACGGTAGACGGGCGGAACGCCAACGCCTACGGGATGAACCTGCCGGAACTGGCTTTTTTGCTGCGCGTGATGGGCATGCAGGATGCGCTCAACCTCGACGGAGGCGGATCAACGACACTGTATGTAAAGGGAGAAACCGAATCGGGTGTGGTCAATTATCCGTCAGACAATAAAAAATTCGATCATGACGGTGAACGTAAGGTAGCCAATGTCATTCTGGTCTTTTAATTCCAGCAAATTAGTTACCTTTAATGAGGCATACATATCATCAATTTATTCATTCGCTGAAAACGAAAACCATGAATTTGATCACTCGCGCCCTACTGGCTGTTATCTGCTGTACCATGTCACAAATCACCTTTGCCCAATTTGTCCAAAATGAAGCCATTGCCCACCGCGGTGCCTGGAAGGCAGATAACCTGCCGCAAAACTCCATTGCTTCGCTGCACCGTGCCATCGAGCTGGGTTGCGCAGGCACCGAATTTGATGTGCATCTTACCAAAGACGGTGTACTGGTAGTGAACCACGACAAAGATTTTTACGGGCTGGATATCGCTACCTCAACATATGCCGAATTGCTGGCTAAAAAACATCCGAACGGGGAACCGATCCCAACAGCGGAGGCCTACCTGCGTGAAGGCATGAAGCAGCGAAAGACTAAGCTTATCTTTGAACTCAAAACCTCACCCTTGGGACTGGACCGTACGCTTGAAGCGGCCGACCAATCGATAGAACTGGTCAAAAAACTACATGCGGAGGATTGGGTCGAATACATCCTGTTTGATTATGCGGGTGCAAAACGGATCATCGAGCTGGATCCACAGGCTAAAGTTTATTACCTGAATGGCGACGTGGCGCCGGCCCAGGCCAAAAAGGACGGCTTTTATGGACTGGATTACCATTTTGACGTGTACAAGAAAAATCCGACCTGGATTCAGGAAGCGCAGCATCTCGGACTCGTGGTCAATGCGTGGACCGTTAACACGGAGGAAGAAATGATCCGGCTGCTCGACCAGCGGGTGGAGTACATTACCACCGACCAGCCCGGGCTATTGCTCGACGTCATTAAGCTACGTGCTAACAGATGAAAAAAACAGCCGTTACCGCCCTGCTCTTTTTTACCTGCCTTGCCTTTGGCATCGCCCAGCAATTCCGTGTAGCCACCTACAACATCCGGTATGATGCTGCAGGCGATATCGGCAACCTTTGGAAAGACCGGGCACCGCATCTTACCTCGCTCATCCGTTTCCACGGTTTCGATATTTTCGGCATTCAGGAAGGCCTTAAGCATCAGGTCGAGGCGATCAAAGCGGCACTTCCCGGTTATGCCTATATCGGCGTAGGGCGCGATGATGGCAAGGAACAGGGTGAGTATTCAGCCATATTTTTTGACACAACGAAATTTGAGGTAGTCAGGCAGGGCACCTTTTGGCTTGCTGAAAATACGGAAACACCCAACAAAGGCTGGGATGCGGCCCTGCCGCGTATCTGTACCTGGGGGTTATTCAAAGACCGGCGCACCGGCTTCCGGTTTTTCCTGTTCAACACCCATTTTGACCACGTGGGTACCGAAGCCCGGACGGAAAGCGCTAAACTTATCGTAGCGAAAGCCAGTGAACTGGGCAGTGGCACACCGATGATCATCACTGGCGATTTTAATGTGGACCAGCGCAGCGACAGTTACCGGTTGCTCCACACCGGCGGGGTCGTAGAAGATGCATATGAGCTATCGCCCCTGAAATATGCACCTAATGGTACTTTCAATAGCTTTGACATCACCCGTGTGAGTGACAGCCGTATCGATCATATTTTTCTTTCTCCTCCGTTTAAGGTGGTACGCTATGGTATACTGACAGACAGCTATGCGGGCAAGCTGCCCTCCGATCACTTTCCGGTGATGGCGGAAATCCGCTATTGATTGCTTTCTTAGCCCGAGAATGGTACCTTTACGCCTTTATTCAACATATCGTTAACTTTTTTTATTCTATGAAGAATCGGCTGAAAGTACTTTCCCTTGCCTCCTCACTGCTCTTGTTTACTCAATGCGATACGCTGAGCCAGCTGACATATCCAGACCATGCTGCCAAAACACCAGCCGGCAGCACAACCCAGGGTGCGGCAGTTTCTTCCGGTGAAATCGCCACTGGCATAAAGCAGGCGCTGAGCCAGGGATTAGACCGGAGTATTCAGTCACTCGCGGTAAAAGACGGCTTCCTGGGCAATGCCGCGGTTAAGATTCTCATGCCCCCGGAGGCACAAAAAGTAGAACGTACCCTACGGGATATCGGGCTGGGGTCGTTGTGCGACAACCTGATCCAAAGCCTTAACCACGCAGCAGAAAGCGCAGTAGGCGAAGCGGCACCGGTGTTCGTTTCAGCACTCTCGCAGCTCACGGTCCGCGATGCAACCAATATCCTGCTTAGCGGGCAGGAGGATGCGGCTACCCAGTTTTTCCAGCGCGCCACCACGGATGAACTGACCAAGCGGTTCAGCCCCATTGTGGAGCAGGCGCTCGGCAAACATCGTGTCGCACAATACTGGAGCACCGTGATGACCAGCTATAACCAGATTCCCCTTATTAACGATAAGGTGGAAACCGATTTGAACAAGTACGTAACCCAGAAAGCCATAGCCGGCCTCTTTCATCAGGTTGCCCAGGAAGAACTTAAAATCCGCAATAACCTCGGCGGTACACGTACCACACCATTGCTGAAAAAGGTATTCGGCTACGCCGACAAACAGCAATAATATGCCGGCTGCTTTTCTTTCATCCGTTCAAATAGCGATCTTTTCCTATCTTTGGGAGATACACTAAGCCCATTGCCAGTTAGGGGTGCTTTATAGACGATTGAATGAACACGTTTTTAGTCCCGGTTGATTTTTCCGACGTATCGTATAATGCAGCGCAGTATGCAGTGGATATGGCCGGAGAATTAAAAGCACTTCGGCTTATTTTCTACCATTCGTATAAAGATGCCCCCGTAGACGGGACACGATCCGAACAGGGGCGGAACCCATACCACGAAGTGGCCATGAAGCACTTAGAGGCCATGGTCAGCAAGCTTCATCGGATCAATGACATGAGGGACCGTATCCTGCTGCTCGCCGATGACCAAAGTGTAAAGGCAGGCGTGGAAGCCATTGTTAATATCCATCAAGTATCCATTATCATCATGGGAATTGCCGGCTTATCCGATATTGAAAACACCCTTATTGGCCGGCATACACTGGCCGTGGCGGAATCCGGTATCGCGCCGCTGCTGATTGTACCACGTGACCACCTGCTCCGGTCCATAAAAAAAGTAGCCTACGCTACCGACCTGGTCGATGTGGAAACCGAGACGCCCATCAATTCCATTGTCCAGCTGGTAAGCCCCTTCCGCGCAGAAATGCATATCCTGCATGTGGATTACGCACTAAAGCGCCAGTCGCCGGCGACGCTGCTTGGCCAGAAGCAACTCATGCGATACCTGGACGAACTAACCCCCGTTTTTGAAACCATCAGCACACATAAGGATACGGCAACAGGCATATTCGACTACGTAAAAAAACAGCACATTGACCTGGTTCTCATCGCCTCGAAAAAATCCGGTATTTTACGTCGGCTATTTCATTCCAGCGTGCGCAAAAAACTACTGAATATTACAGATGTACCCGTTGTACTATTAAAGAAAAAACGACTATGAATGAGGTGATAAACGCAATTGAGGCGTTTACCGTTGAAGAACGGTTTTTACGATATGTACAAATAGATACGGAGTCCGACCCCACGTCTTTATCCTGTCCGTCCACGGAAAAACAAAAAAACCTCGGACAGGTCCTGGTTAACGAGTTATTGGCTATGGGCATTGTTGATGCTCACCTCGACTCCGATGGTTATGTATATGCAACCATTCCTGCCAACACGGACAAGCGGGTACCAACGATCTGCTTCTGTTCGCACATGGATACATCGCCCGATTGCACCGGCGCTGATGTAAAGCCCGTGGTGCACCGCGGTTACGCAGGGGGAGACATCATCCTGCCGGATGATCCCGATGTGGTTATCCGACGGCATGAGCATCCTGATTTATCAAGGCAGCTGGGCAACGACATCATTACCGCCAGTGGAAAGACGTTGTTAGGCGCGGATGATAAAGCCGGTATTGCTGAAATTATGGACGCAGCACGCATTTTAATGCATTATCCTGCCATTAAACACGGTACCGTTAAAATCCTGTTTACGCCTGATGAGGAGATCGGGCGGGGTGTGGACCGGGTAGATCTCGTAAAACTTGGTGCAGACTTCGCATATACCGTAGACGGCGAAACAGCCGGAACCATCGAGGATGAAACTTTTTCGGCGGATGGCGCTGTGGTAACTATTCATGGAGTCGGCGTTCACCCCGGTTTTGCCAAAGGAAAAATGCAAAGCGCGATAAAAATCGCCGCGGAAATCGTGCATGGTCTTCCTTCCGGCCGGCTGTCGCCGGAAAGCACCGGCGGGCGCGAAGGTTTCGTGCACCCAGTAGCTATCAACGGAGGGGTGGAACAGGCGGAAATCACATTTATTATCCGTGATTTTACCGATGAAAAACTGCGGGCACATGGGGAAGAGTTGGAAGCATTGGTCAAATCGGTACTGGCATCCCACCCCGGTTGCAGCTACCGGTTTACCGTCAACGAACAGTACCGCAACATGAAACAGGTGCTTGACCAATACCCCCAGGTAATGGATATTGGTATGGAGGCGATCCGGCGGGCAGGTATGGAGCCGGTACGGCGCAGTATCCGCGGCGGAACAGACGGCTCCCGACTCTCCTTCATGGGGCTTCCCTGCCCAAACATTTTTGCGGGCGGCCATGCTTTCCATGGCCGGGAAGAGTGGGTATCCGTACAGGATATGCAAAAATCCGTACGCACCATCCTCCACATCGCCGCATTATGGGAAGAGCGGGGTTAACATGATACAGTTTAAATCAATTCATATCAAATGACAGCACACGACAGTAATTCATTACAGGAACTGGTAAAAAACCGCCGGAGTATCTTTCCGGACAGCTATACCGACCGGGAGCTTTCCAAAGAGACGTTATTGCAATTGCTAGAATGCGCCAATACAGCGCCAACGCATAAACTTACGCAACCCTGGCGTTTCACGGTATTCCGCGGCGACGCGTTAATCCGGCTGGCGGATAAGCTGGCTTCCCTTTATCAGGAAAACACACCGGCGGCGCTTTTCCTGCAAAAGAAGTATGAAGCGACCCGAAGAAAAGTACTCCGGTCGGCCGCTGTCATTGCCATTAACATCCATTATTCAGGGGAGGTCCCCAAATGGGAGGAGTTGGCTGCCACCGCCTGCGCCGTGCAGAACCTCTGGCTGGCGGCTTCCGCCGAAGGTATCGGTGGGTATTGGAGCAGTCCGGGCTCAATTAAACACATGGCTGATTTTCTGGCGCTCGCCGATGGGGAAGAATGCCTGGGCTTTTTTTATATGGGATATCACGCGGAGCCGCAGCGGGGGGCTAACCGGACACCGGTAGCTGAAAAAATACGCTGGGAAGAATAACGCGCACGGAGCACACGGGACGGGATCATGTTGAGGGGTAATGGATCAATCAACGGAGATCGTCAGCTTCCCTTTTGTACCGTTCCATAACGGACCCTCCTGCAATATACGTTGCACATTGGCCACTAATGATGCACTTACCCCGTCTAAAGCCCGGATGGCGGTCGGCTTTCCCGTCGGATCGACATCAAATGTCACCACCAGTTCGCCGGCAATTGGTAGGTTACCTTTATTTTCAGCAAGATAGGTATTGAACTGCTCCCAGCCTGTTTCCGGGTAGGCATCCAGCCCTTCGCCCATTACCGGTTCCGCATGGATTCCTGCAACCGTTTCGGGTGGAGTCAGTTCAACCACCACTTCCTTTTCAGCCGGCGTCGTGTGGGTGGTGTGGCTGCGCATCCAAAGCAGCACGAGGACCAACACCATCAACACACAGGCAGTAGCCGCCACGCCAAGCCGCTGCCAGCTAAAGTAAAAGGTATGGCGCTCCTGTTGCTGGCCTTCAATACGGGCCGCCAACCGTTGCTGTAGCAGACTAAGCCGGCCATGGTCGACCTTATTCTGCAACCGATACCCTTCAATAGCATCATTAAGCAACGGGTCTTCAAGGGCTTCCCGTTCCATTTGATGCATTTCCTCCCGGCTCAATGTGCCATTGAGGTATTGCTGTATACGGATAATATGATAATTGTCGTTCATGTCTGCTTTTTCTCCATACAAATCTTCAGGTTTCGTTTGCCATTCTGGATATGGCTTTTCACCTTGTTCAGCTCGTAGCCGGTAAGTGCTGCAATTTCCTTATAGCATTTCTGTTCCAGGTAGAAAAGCGTGACGCACCGTTGCTGTTCATCGTTGAGTTCGGCGAGACAGGCTTCCATCCGCACCAGCTGCTCTTCGGGAAGCCTATTTTCCTCATCGTATTGATGCAGAAATGCATCACTTTCCACAAGATGTTCGTCAATATCGACGTTTTTTATGCGGCTGGTTACCCGGAGATCCATCAGGCAATGATTACGCGCCAGGGTATACAGCCAGCTTTTGAAATGACTTACCTGATGTACCCGCAATTTATCGATGAGCGCTTCGAAAATCTGCATTACGGCATCTTCACTTTTCGCCTCATCTTTATAGTATTTTAAGCACACCCCATAAATAAGCGGCATATAAGGCTCGTACAGCTTACCCAGCAATTGCAGGTTGCCCGTTTGCCTATATTCTGCCAGAAGTAGCTGTTCCGAGTGCACGGCTGGATTCCTTTTAGTCAAACATACAAAATAATCGGTTAGCCGCCATCGGTTTTTCGCAACCGGTTACGGGCGCCACCGTAGCCGACCGCCGGCAGCGGGTATTATTAAAAACAGTATTTATTAGCTTCAATCAGGCGGTGGGCAATCTGCCGGCGTGCATTCTTGCTATTGAATGGCTCTACCTTGGTAAAGCGGCGCAAACCCATCAATAGCAAGCGCAGTTCATCGCCCTCAGCAAATCCGAGCAGGGCCTCTTTACCCGCGAGGTAAATGCGGTCAACGGCTGCGTGCAGGTAAATACGGGCCATCAACGTCCGGGTGCCGCCCGTGTCCCCCTCACCCTGCTGCTGTGCCAGCTTTTCAGCCCGGAGCAACGCCGATTCAGCAATATAGACGTCACCGACCATATCGGCTAGCTGCATCAGGATCTCCTGCTCCTGCGAAAGCGCTGCCGCCATCTTTTTCACCGCAGCCCCAGCTACCAGCAATACCGCCTTTTTAAGGTTAACCAGCAACTGCTTTTCGCGGATAAAAGGAGTGTCTTCGACGACTCCCGGATCCGGAATGGCCATCAACTCATCGGCTACCGCCTGTGCAGGCCCCATGAGATCAAGTTCCCCTTTAAGGGCGCGCTTGAGCAGCATATCCACCATAAGCAGCCGGTTTACTTCATTCGTACCTTCAAAAATACGGTTGATGCGCGCATCGCGATACGCCCGTTCCATGGGCGCATCAGCGGAATACCCCATTCCTCCGTATACCTGCACACCCTCATCCACCACATAGTCGAGCATTTCCGACCCCCATACCTTAAGAATAGCGCATTCGACAGCAAACCTTTCGGTTGCTTTCAGCTTCGCCTGTGCATCATCCATACCTTCGGCAGATAGCATTCTACAGGTATCGTCAATTTGCTGCCCGGCACGGTAGGCCGCGCTTTCCACGGCAAAGGTACGGACGGCCATTTCAGCAAGCTTATGCTGTATGGCACCGAATGTGGCAATCTGTACACCAAACTGCATCCGCTCATTGGCATAAGTAACCGCCTGGTCGATTACGCGCCGTGCTGCGCCGATGGCCGCGGCCGCGAGTTTGATGCGGCCGATGTTAAGAATATTTACGGCTATGCGGAATCCGTTTCCCCGTTCGGAAAGCATGTTTTCAACCGGTACGGCACAGTCGTTAAAAAACAGCTGCCGGGTCGACGAGCCTTTAATACCCATTTTATGTTCTTCAGGGTTCATTGTGATCCCTCCGAATCCGCGCTCAACGATAAAAGCAGTCAAGTGTTGATCGTCATCAATTTTGGCGAACACAATAAACACATCGGCAAAACCACCGTTAGTGATCCACATTTTCTGGCCATTGATCAGGTAGTGGGTCCCTTCCGCATTGCGTCTGGCGCTGGTACGGCCGGAGTTGGCATCCGATCCGGCATTTGGCTCCGTTAGGCAATATGCCGCCTTCCACTCACCTGTTGCCAGCCGGGGCAGGTACCTGCCTTTCTGTGCAGTACTGCCGTAATAGAGGATGGGCAATGTGCCGATGCCCGTATGTGCTGATAGTGCCACAGCGAAGGAGTGTCCCGCGCCGACAGCATCCGTTACCAGCATCGCCGTGTTGAAGTTTTTTCCAAAACCGCCATATTCTTCGGGAATGGACACACTGAGTAACCCCAGTTCTCCCGCCTTATCCAGCAGGTGCTGCATCAAACCCGTTTCCTGTGCGTCGATACGATCCAGGTTAGGATAAACTTCCGTCTTAAGAAAATCTTCGCAGGTTTGACGAATCATCCGCTGTTCCTCATCAAATTCCTCGGGAATAAACACCGACGTATAGGGCGTCTCGTTAATCAGAAAGGCTCCTCCTTGTGTGCTCGCATTCATGTTCACCGTGATAAGATCAAAGCATCTCAAAGATTCCGGCGGCCCCCTGCCCGTTACCTACGCACATGGTTACCATACCGTATCGCTGGTTTCTGCGCTTCAGTTCATGGAAAAGCTGTACCGAAAGCTTAGCCCCCGAACAACCCAGCGGATGCCCAAGTGCGATGGCACCGCCATTGACATTCAGGATTTCGGTATTAATCTTCAATTCACGGATGACGGCCAATGACTGAGAGGCGAAAGCCTCATTGAGCTCAATGAGATTCATATCATCCAGTGTCATTCCTGCCATTTTCAGTGCCTTCGGAATGGCGTGAATGGGACCGATACCCATAATCCGCGGCGGCACCCCTGCCACACCATAGGAAACCAGGCGGGCGATCGGATTGACATTCAATGATTTCAGTTTTTTCTCGGACACGACGAGCACAAATGCCGCACCGTCCGAAGTCTGCGACGAGTTTCCCGCTGTAACGCTTCCCCCTGCGGCAAACACAGGCTTCAATTTCGCCAAAGCCTCCAGATTGGTATCGGCACGGGGTCCTTCATCGGTATCCACCACATACTCGCGGGTTTTGATGCTGTTTCCACCTTTAGGCGGGTTCGTCCCTCCACCCTGCTGCCCCGCACCCATCGCCGCATCGAGGTAGTTTGATGCGTCCCACTGCCCCGCACCCATCGCCGCATCGAGGTAGTTTTCCCGTACAGTAATGGGCACCACTCCATCTTTCAGGTGGCCGTTTTTTATCGCCGCAATTGCCTTCTGGTGTGAGGCAAGGGCAAAAGCATCCTGATCTTCCCGGCTTACCCTATATTCTTTGGCCACTGCCTCCGCAGTAAGCCCCATTCCCCAGTACCAGTCGGGGTGACGTTGGGCAACTTCGGGATTGGGCACCAGTTTCCAGCCACCGAATGGCATGCCCGACATGACTTCCACACCGCCGGCAATAATGGCATCAGCCATACCGGTCTTGATTTTGGCCACCGCTGTGGCAATCGTTTCCAGTCCGGAAGCGCAATATCGGTTTACGGTTACACCGGGCACCTTTTCGGTATTAAGCCCCATAAGTGAGATCATCCGGCCGATATTGAGTCCCTGCTCCGCTTCAGGTGTGGCATTTCCCACAATCACGTCGTCTATTTCTTCTTTATCCAGGTTAGGTACCGACGCGATCAACTGTTTAACAACTTCGGATGCCAGGTCGTCTGCCCGGGTAAAGCGGAACACCCCTCGCGGGGCTTTTCCAACCGCAGTCCGGAATCCGGCGATAATGTATGCTTCCATGTTTGTGTCTTTAATATTCAGCAAAACTAATTCCGTAAAGGTTTCCCCTTCGTTAACATGTGCTGGATACGTTCCAGCGTTTTCCGTTCACCACAGAGCGAGAGAAATGCCTCGCGCTCGAGGTCCAGCAGGTACTGTTCCGACACCTGCGTCGGTGTGGAGAGATTACCGCCGCACATCACCCAGCCGAGTTTTTCCGAAATCCGCTGGTCGTGTTCGGATATGTAGTTGCCCGCACGCATGGAGTTAGCACCCACATAGACAATACCAAGTCCCTGCTTACCCAGCACCGTGATATCCGCCCGTGGTGCGGGCTGGGTATAACCCGCTTCGGCCAGCTCCACCGCTTTGGCTTTTGCATCCGCAAGCAACCGGTTACGGTTCATGCTGACGGCATATTTGCCCGCCTGCAGGTATCCCAACTCAAAAGCCTCTGCCGCAGAAGTGGAGACCTTGGCCTGACCGATGGTAAGGAACCGCTCCCGCAACACCTGCTGTACAATCTGACCTTCTTTAAACTCGTCCGAAGCACGCAACGCAAACTCTTTGGTACCTCCTCCTCCTGGAATCACGCCTACGCCGAATTCAACGAGCCCCATGTAGGTTTCGGCGTGGAGCTGTATAAAGTCCGCATGCATTGAAAATTCACATCCGCCCCCAAGTGCCAGATTAAACGGTGCTGCCACTACGGGAATAGCCGAATAGCGAAGGCGCATCGAAGTATCCTGAAAGGTTTTTATGGCGTTATTCAGGCCATCATAGTCCTGCTCAACGGCCATCGTGAATATCAAACCGATATTGGCACCGGCTGAAAAGTTTGCACCATCATTGCCGATAACCAATCCCCGGAAGTCTTTTTCGGCGATGTCGATGGCTTGGTGAAGCCCCTGGATGACATCGCTTCCTATGGTATTCATTTTGGTGTGGAATTCCGCATTGAGAATACCGTCGCCGAGGTCGATAACGGTAAGCCCTTCATTTTTCCATACCGTGCGCTGCCCGCGGAGGTCATTTAGCATGATAAAGCTTTCGGCACCGGGTATGGGTTTGTATGATTTGCTTCGTGCATCATAATATTGGCGTACGCCGTTTTTCACCTGATAAAACGACTCGTGGCCGCTATCCAGCATCTGCCTGACCCAGTCGGCCACTTCACCGGAATGACCGGGTATCCGCCGCTCTTCCGCCCGGATTTTTTCCACCGTTTCCCTAACACCCAATGCGTCCCATATTTCAAAGGGGCCAAGTTCCCATCCAAACCCAGCGCGCATGGCATCATCGATGCGGAAAAAATCGTCCGTAATCTCCGGCACGCGCCGCGAAACATATTCAAATAACGGATAATGCATCGCCCGGAAGAGTGCACCAGCCTTGTCCGTACCCTGCTCATAAACCTTCATCCGCTTGCGGATATCTTCAACCGGCTTGGTGGTTTCCAGGGTAGCTGCGGTTACCTTTTCCTGCTTCCGGTATTCAAGTGTCCCAAGGTCAAGCGCCAGAATTTCACTGTTGCCTTTATCGTCCTTTATTTTTTTATAAAATCCCTGTTTTGCTTTTTCCCCCAGCCATTGCCGCTCCACCATCTGCCGGATATAGGGCGGAAGGTTGAATATCTCTTTTGCTTCGTCATCTGGTGCATTTTCTGACAGGCCTTTCGCTACATTCACCAGTGTATCCAGGCCGACCACGTCGGCGGTACGGAAGGTGGCCGATTTCGGGTGCCCCATGGCCGGACCTGTAAATTTGTCGACCTCCTCGACGGTCAGTTCCAGCTGCTCCACCAGGTGCGTAAGGGCCAGCATGGAGTATACGCCGATCCGGTTGCCGATAAATGCCGGTGTATCTTTGCATAGCACCGTCGTTTTTCCCAAAAATTTATCACCATAGTGCATCAGGAAGTCTACTACCTCGGTTTTGGTTTCTGGGGTGGGGATGATTTCAAGCAGGCGCAGGTAACGTGGCGGATTGAAAAAATGCGTGCCGCAGAAATGCGCCTGAAAATCGGCGCTCCTTCCCGCTGCCATCAGGTGGATGGGTATCCCCGAGGTATTCGAGGTAATCAGCGTTCCCGCCGTCCGGTACTGTTCGACCCGATCCAACAGCTGTTTCTTGATATCCAGCCGTTCCACCACGACTTCAATGACCCAGTCGGCCAAGGCGATGGCCGCCATATCATCATCAAAATTCCCGGTCTGGATAAGACTGGCGGTATGCTTACTAAACACGGGTGAGGGGTTGGTCTTGATTGCGGTTTCCAGGGATTGGTTCACCAAGCGGTTGCGCACGGCGCTGCTGTCCAGCGTCAGGCCCCTGGCTTGTTCCGCCGGCAGTAACTCGCGGGGAGCCATATCCAGCAGCAGCACCTGCACGCCTATATTGGCAAAATGACAGGCAATGCGCGACCCCATTACCCCGGAGCCCAATACCGCCACCTTTTTGATGCGCCGCCCCGGCCCGTGCTCACCGCTGCCGTGCGTTAGTTTGATCCTTTTATTTACCATGGGATGATAACATTTCCGGGGACGAGATAACGGAATATTAAACGAGCCGCCCGCACCCCGCTGTGAATACCAAACTTAAACAAACTCGCCGTCATATGCAATGATAAAAAGGAATTTATCGGTCTCGCCGCCACCATTGGAATCTAATTTAATTGTGGAAATGCACCATTACCGCCTGTACATCCGCAAGAACATCCGAACGGGGAGGTTGTTTGTTTATCGTCGTGTCAATTTGCCGCAAACCAACGAATGCTTTATATTTACCTCAAAAAGTTGCATCATGTCTATCGTCACGATACCCCGGTTGGATCTGCTTGCTTATACACAAGGTTCAGCAGCACAGCGCCGTCAATTTTCGCAGGATATCGGCACCGCCTTTACGGGGACTGGCTTTGCCACGATTACCAATCACGGCATGGATAAGGCCTTGATTACCGAATTATATAAGGTGATACAGGCGTTCTTCGCTTTACCGGAAGAAAAAAAGCGGCAGTACGAAATCCCCGGACTCGCCGGGCAGCGCGGGTATACTTCAAAAGGCAGGGAAAAAGCCAAGGATGCCCAAACACCGGATCTGAAGGAATTCTGGCAACGCGGGCAAACGCTCCGTGATGACACGCTGTCCAAAGCCGATTATCCGGACAACGTTGCTGTCTCCGAAATTCCCCGCTTTGACATAGTAACAGGCACGATATACAGCCGGCTGGAAGCTATCGGACGAGAATTACTCAAAGCCATTGCAGTTTACCTGAACCTGGACGAGGATTACTTTGAATCCAAAGTGCATCAGGGCAATTCCATTTTGCGTGCCATCCATTACTTCCCGATTGACGAACCGGATCACCTTCCCGCGGATGCCGTACGTGCGGGTGCACATGAAGACATTAACCTGATTACCCTCCTTATCGGCGCCAGTGCTGATGGGCTGGAGGTGCTCACCCGCGGAGGCACGTGGTATCCAGTGAAAGCACATGGTGAAGATATCGTCGTGAACGTGGGCGACATGCTGCAGCGGCTCACCAACAATAAACTGAAATCCACCACCCACCGTGTGGTAAATCCACCCCGTGAGCTGATGAAGATGTCGCGCTACTCCGTTCCGTTTTTCCTGCATCCGCAGGCTTCCATGAGCCTTGCTGCGCTGCAGTCCTGTGTAGATGACCAACATCCAAGTGCATATCCCGATACCACTGCAGGGGAATACCTTAACGAACGATTACGTGAGATTGGGCTGAAGTGACCGGAGTGGAGATAACCACTGTTCTCAAAAAAAGGGGCCCCCATACACCGGGCGGTGTATCTGTTGGGGGCCACACATCTACCAAATTCAATATTTTTTAATTCGCTATTTTAATTATCGTATCAACAAAGCGACGGATGCAGATTTCTCCGACAAACTTACCCTGAAATTGCTCCTGCACTTTATCAACAATTCCCTCCTTTAGCTCCTTCATATTATTTGCAAACGCAACCATGCCATAATTTCCTTCGATGGCTACCTTGGTTCTGTTTTTCCCTTCCATTACCACGAAAACAAATCTGTTCATTTTCAATAATGGTGCGGTGTCATTTCCTAATTCGTCGACTGAGTCCCCAACTTTCTTCATAAAATTTTTGTTTAATCGTATCCGGCTAGGTTAATACGACCTTCCCCATTTCGACACTGAATCGATATTCAGCTGCACCGATTACGGCGTGGTTAAATACGGCTTAAATGCTTGTACCTTTATGCAAAGATGAAGAGCACCATGCAGAAAAATGTATACAATTATTGGGATGTTCAAGGTTCCTAATTATTTGAAACCTTAATTTTCAATGAATTAACAAAATGACCGTAATTAACTTCCTGCTTACACTGCCGGGGTTTGCTGTTTTGCGGTAAACAGCGGGCTAAAATGATCAACGGGTCATTTCCCTCCGCCTACCCCCGAAGATCGTGCGACAGATAGCCATTCATCGATGCCAAAATATACGAAAACTCGTCGGTCAGCTATTCACAATAAAAGTCCAATAGCACCTAGCGATGCATTAGCCAAGGCTGGTCATCAACCAAAAAATAACAAGTGCCTGTTTGCTACTTCTTCCTTATGCTGATCAGCTCGTCGACATATTGGCGGATGCGGATTTTTCCGTGAAATGCGCCGTCAAAATGTTCCTGTATCTTGTTGATAACCGCACCTTGTATATCGTCTATTCCTTCCACAAAGAAGACGATCCCATAACGGCCTTCGACGGCCACTTTGCCCCCGTCAGGTGCATCCGTAATTACAAAAACCAATTCGGGAGGTTCATTATCGGTTTCGGCTGTGTGGTCTGGTACAGCAACTTTATTTTCACTCATCTTGCCCGCTTATTGAATAGATTGAAGCGCAAAGTTAAGAAAAAGACCATGTTGTTGTATTCAGGTTTTTGCGTACCCGTTCCCTACCTACAGGTGATTGCTCCTTCCGGATAAATCAGCGGGCTCAGGTAAGGGATATCCAGGTTAGCCCCGCGCAACAAAAACCAGCTTCCCATCACCAAAAACAGCAGGGGTAACCACTTTGCCATATTCAGGCGGAACTTCCACTTCAGGCCTGCTCCCGCGATCGAGACACCGATCATAGCGGGCAATGTGCCCAGGCCAAAAGCCATCATGAAAACAGCACTGCTCACAATGGAATCAGCACTTAGCGAAGCGGCCAGCGCCATGTATACCATACCGCACGGAAGCAGTCCGTTCAGTATCCCGGCCATAAAACTGCCTCCCGGCCGGTATAACCAATAGCCCATCAGGCGGGCTATTGGAGTAACAAGCTGTTGTTGTCTGCGGCTAAATGAGGGGGCATATTTCCCGAACAAATTAAATAGCCCCATACCCACAAGCAGTACCCCGGTACCTAATGTCATTGCCTGCTGCCACCCTTTAATGGAACCGGCGTGGCCGATCAGTCCGACTAAGAGTCCCAACAGCCCATACGTGAGTACCCGTCCCGCCTGATAGCGTAATCGGTTAAGCCATACCCCCCCTATGGATTTATTCAGGGTGGGCAGTGCCAGTACCAGCGGTCCGCACATGGCGACGCAATGCAGGCTACCAAAAAAGCCCATAAAGAAAGCCAGCTGTTGATAGCTCATTTACTTAAAAATAACTGTTTTTCAAATTGATATGGGATACCCGCAGCTTCCCATTCCAGCTGAAGTTCCCACGCACCGCGACTGAAAGCTTGCATCGGTAGCCGTAAAAGCCGGTCCGCAAAGTCAAAGGGAATCACGACGTCCTGTGCCTGGTCTGAGGGCCGCCGCAGCAACAATTGCCCTTTATTTCCCGGCTGTACAAACTGAATTGTCAGTGTATCCGCAGCAATGGTTATGCGGGGCAACGCCTCGTGCTGCCGTACGTTTTGCCTACGGCGATACACCTCATCATACTGCAGTCCCTGTTCGTAGTAATCACCTATTTCCAGCGTATCCGTATTATTGCTGACCATGTATACACCAAAAGACACGATGACCGCAATAAATAGTGCCAGTGTGATTATAATTTTGATCCCCCAGTTCATATTATTTTCCGTTATGATACCCATTTAGTTACTGTGGTGTCCAGCTTGCCCCACCGGGCGGCGCCACAAAAGTGGTTTTCAGCGTCTCCACAATTTTCCCATTTACTTCCACATTGATCCTTACGTTGGTTTTGTAGGTTTGTATTGCCTGCTGGTCGCTAATCAGGAAAAAACTCACCTGCGCGGCGGCGCCCCGTTTCAGGGTATCAATGTGATTGATTGTTTTAATGGCAAAGCGTTGGCTTTCGGGCACCAGTTGGACGGGCAGGTCACCGTTAGTCTTGTTAATCAGCTCTACATTATAAAGGTTGCTGATGGTGCCATCGGGATGTTTCTGGTAGCTGCTCCCCTTGGCCCGAAGCAATATGCCGTCTATGGCGGTACGGCTAAAGATAAGCCACCCAAATACAATCAGCAAAAACGACAGCACCAGGGTATAGGCAATCGCCCGGGTATTGCCTTTCTTTTTTGAACCGCTGAGTTCCATGGCGGAATAGAATCCAATAAGCCGCTTGGGCCTATCCAGCTTTTCCATCACGGCATCGCAGGCGTCGATACAAGCGGTACAATTAACGCATTCCATCTGGATACCGTTACGGATATCGATGCCGGTTGGACATACTTGTACACAGAGGTTACAGTCTACGCAGTCGCCCTGTTCACGTTCCGCGCCCTTTTTCCGGTGTCCACGGGGTTCCCCTCGGTTAACATCATAAGCAATGGTAATACTCTGGTCATCCAGCAGCACGCCCTGTAACCTTCCGTATGGACAGATCGTAGTACATACGATTTCACGCACATACGCGAATACACCATAAAAAACCAGCGTAAACAACAAGATGGCGGTGAGCCCGCCCAGGTGCTGGCTTACGGGGTCGGTCATGATTGTCCACAGGGCATCGACTCCAATAATATAGGCCAGAAAAATATTGGATATCAAAAACGATATACCGAAGAAAATAGTATGTTTAAGTCCCTTTTTCAGTCGTTTTTGCAGCGTATTGGGTCTTTCGTTCAGTTTACGTTGCTGCTGCCAGTCACCTTCAATCCAATATTCGATCCGGCGGAATACCAACTCCATAAAAATCGTCTGTGGACATGCCCAGCCACACCATACGCGGCCATATACCACGGTAAACAATACGACACATACCATGGCGATTAACATACCGAATACGAATATGTGCAGATCCTGCGGCCAGAATACACTGCCAAACAGCACGAATTTGCGATCAATAATGTTGAACATCAGGAATGGCTCTCCGTTGACCTTGATAAACGGTGCTGCAAAAAGGAAAAAGAGCAGGGTATAACCAAACCATTGACGGTAGTTAAACAGTTTACCACCTGGTTTTTTGGCATAAATCCACTGCCTTTTGGATTTTGTTCCCGGAATGGTAGTTACTCCCATACGATTCGCTTAAATTGCCGTTTCTTCCCCGCCAGCCGGTGTTGTTTCCACTTCCTCCAGCTGCCCCTGCGGTGCTTTCGCATTCGGGGGGTTCGTTCCCTGTAAGGAAAGGATATAATTGCTTACTTCTGCAATCTGTCCGGGAGTAAGGTTCTGTTCCCAGGGCACCATACCCTTGTCGAGCACCCCATATTTGACAACTTTGAATATCGATTTAATGTCTCCTCCATGCAGCCAGTACTCATCAGTCAGGTTAGGGCCTATCCCGCCCTCCCCGGAACCACCGTGGCACGCTGCACAGTTCTGGGTAAAGATCGCCTGACCGGAAGCAAGCACCTCAGGTGACCCATTCAGCTCCACATTATTTTCATCGACATTATTAGCCGACTGCGCGAGCCATTCCTGGCGGGCCACTTCAGCGAGCGCCATCTCCCGCTCATACTCCTGATCCTGGTTAAGGCCCCAGCCGAAGACATGATACACGCATAGGTAAATAACGGCAAAAGCCATAGATCCATAGAAAAGCGCGTTAAACCAAGCAGGCACGGGGTTATCGAGTTCCTTAATGTCGTCATACGCATGGTCGATAACCAGCTCCTCCTCTTCGGCAATCGGCCGCAGTCCCATCAGCTTATTCCACCGGGTTATACGGCGTGTCCTGCGATCGGCCCTTGCCGCTGACACGGCTGCCTTTTCGTCTTCCAGCAATTGCGGCATGGTCATCTTGATCATCGTCTGCATGGCCTTAAGCACGACTGCGGCAGCGACCAGGATAACGACCATAACCACAACCAGTGCAATCATGAGTAAATCATTGCTGCTGTTTCCACTGCTGAACGTGCGGGATACGGTTTCCGCGGCATCCGACGCGACGGCAATTTGCATGAATATCATCGTTTTCATGGATTATTCCTGTTTGTTTAGTTTAGACATATCCTGTTCGTCGTCATCAATAGGCATATCCTTCATATAGTCAATGTAATCTTTCCGCATGCGGAACAGCATCAGGCCAACGACAATGAAAAAAAGGAGGAAAATCCAGAGTGAAGCGATCAAGTACCATTCGTTTCCGTTTAAATCCGTTATTTGCTTAAACATAATCTCGTTTTTTTGTTAATAGCTGCTGCCCGTCACTCCATGGAAGCCATTGGTGCTTCCTGTGCTTTGATATCGGTACCCAGTCGCTGTAAATAGGCTATCATGGCGACAATTTCAGTATCCGGGCGAATCTGCACGTCGTTTTCCGCCAGGTCGTCTGCAATTGCCTGGGCCTGCCTTTTCAGATCGTCGAGCGCCGCGCTGACGTATTCATCTGAATAGGGCACCCCCAACAGACGCATCGCATTGAGTTTGGCAGCCGTGGTACTGATATCCAGTGTTTGCTCGATCAGCCAGGGGTAGGCCGGCATAATGCTTCCCGGCGAAGTAATCGTCGGATCAAGCAGGTGGTCGAAATGCCATTTATTCGGATATTTCATTCCGATGCGGTGCAGGTCCGGCCCCGTACGCTTAGACCCCCAGAGGAAGGGGTGGTCATACACAAACTCACCCGCCTTACTGTATTCGCCGTAACGAGCAGTTTCCGAACGGAAGGGACGTACCGTCTGTGTATGGCAGTTGACGCACCCTTCACGGATATACAGGTCGCGCCCCTGCAATTCCAGCGCCGTATAGGGCTGTACACTGGTAATAGTAGGCACGTTGGATGAGATCATGAAGGTGGGCATCATCTGCACCATCCCACCGATTAGGATCACGATCAGCGCAAGAACCATAAATAACACCGGTTTGCGTTCCAGCCGGCGATGCCTGGACCGTTCGTTGACCAGTACCGGCGCTAATTCAGGAGCCTCCGCAGGTTCATTGGCCAGCAACCGGCCTTGTTTCATCGTTTTTACCAGGTTATATGTCATTAAAATGGCACCGCTCAGGTATAATGCGCCGCCAATGGCCCGCAGCATATGCATCGGAATAATCTGAAGTGTTGTCGCCAGGAAATTAGGATACTTTAACACCCCTTCCGGTGTAAACTCTTTCCACATGAGGCCCTGTACCACGGCTGCCCAGTACATCGGAATCGCATAAAAGAGGATGCCCAATGTGCCGATCCAGAAATGGACCGAAGCAAGTTTCTTGGAGTACAGCTCGGTTTTGTAGATCCGGGGGATCAGCCAGTAGAGGATGGCGAATGTCATAAACCCATTCCACCCCAATGCACCCACATGCACATGCGCTACAATCCAGTCGGTGAAGTGCGCGATCGCGTTCACCTGTTTCAACGAAAGCATCGGGCCTTCGAACGTAGCCATGCCGTATGCAGTAAGCGCCACCACCATGAATTTAAGGATGGGTTCGGTACGCACCTTATCCCATGCACCGCGCAGGGTAAGCAGCCCATTGATCATGCCTCCCCAACTTGGCGCAATAAGCATAATGGAAAATGCTACACCGAGCGATTGCACCCATCCAGGTAACGATGTGTACAGCAAGTGGTGCGGTCCGGCCCAGATATAAATGAAGATCAGTGACCAGAAGTGGAGGATACTCAGCTTATAGGAGTAAATAGGCCGATTGGCCATTTTGGGCAAGAAATAATACATCATACCCAGGTAGGGTGTGGTGAGGAAAAACGCCACCGCATTGTGACCGTACCACCACTGTACCAGGGCGTCCTGTACACCCGCATATAGGTAGTAACTCTTCCACATGGAAACCGGCAGCTGTACCGAGTTGACAATATGCAACACTGCTACCGTGACAAACGTGGCAATGTAAAACCAGATGGCCACATACATGTGCCGCTCCCGCCGTTTAATGATGGTACCGAACATATTAATACCAAACACAACCCAGATAATGGTAATGCCAATATCGATCGGCAGTTCCAGTTCGGCATATTCATGGGAGGTTGTGATGCCAAGCGGCAGGGTAATGGCCGCTGCCAGAATGATGAGCTGCCATCCCCAGAAGTGTACCCTGCTCAGCAAATCACTGTACATACGGGCCTTAAGAAGGCGTTGCAGTGAATAATAAGCTCCCATAAATATCGCGTTACCCACGAAAGCGAAAATGACCGCGTTAGTATGCAATGGCCGTACTCTTCCGAAGGTCGTGTACTGAAGGTTGAAATTCATAAACGGCCAAACGAGTTGTACGGCAACCAATAGGCCCACGGTCATGCCCACTATGCCCCAAACAATAGTGGCGATGCCAAAATCCCTGACGATTTTGTTGTCGTAATTAAATTTAGTTAGCTGCATTGCTGTATTTGTTTTACGGCGGTAAAACTACCGTTACGGCCGGGGTGGGCGAGTGACATTGATTGGCTTTAAAAGTAATCGTGATCACAATTTGGGGTTCAAAATTGCTTCTTGTGTACCTGCAGTTATCGGCGATTATCAGCGTATTCAGGAAGAAACAGTGAAATACGCACCGCGCAAACGGCCGGCAACGGACAACACCTGCCGTGATAAACAGACACACCGCAATTGTCCTGCCCTCGGCTACGTGTTTGCTCCGGGGCTGCCGGTCGGTGCTGATTGCCTGCGTTCGCTGTTTGGTCCGCAGTCCGTATCCTGAGCTACTTCGTCGTCAAACAATATTCTTACTGATGGCGTATACGTATCTTCATGCTGACCGGTCTTATTTGCCCAGAAGAAAGCCGCCAAAAAAATCAGTGCGATAAATACGCTGCAACCGATGAGAAAGAAAATAGCACTCATAAAACAGATCGGTTTAATTGACGCTTAACTGCATAGCAGTGTGTCGCAATCGTGGTGAATCCAATGATGGTTACTGTGCTCAACGGCATCAGGATAGCCGCAAATAGCGGCGACATGGTACCCAGCACGGCAAAGCTGAGACCAATTACATTATAACTGAGCGAAATGCCAAAGCTGCAGTGAATGACCCTGACCGCATCTTTGGCAAACCGGAAAAACAACGGCAACTTAACAAACGAACGGCCATCAAGTATGGCATCGCAACCCGGTGAGAAATTATTAATATCGTCACTTACCGCGATACCGAAATCTGCCTGTTTAAGTGCCCCCGCATCGTTCAACCCGTCGCCCAGCATGCAAACCTGTTTGGTTCGCTGCTGCAGCTGCTGGATGTAATTTCGTTTTTCATCGGGCATCTGGTTAAATAGCAGTGTAGCACCGGGGGGAAAAAGCCGCTGGAGTACCGGCAGACTCCGGTCACGGTCTCCCGAAACCAGATGCAACGAATAATCCGGCTGGAATTCGGTCAGCATATCGGCAAGCCCCTCCCGCCAGGGCTGATCGACACTGAAGAAACCTTTCACAACACCATTAATGGCGACAAAGACCTGACTGCCTGTTACCGTATCCGGCCGTAGCGGCGCCCCAACAAAATCGGCACTGCCGAGGCGGAGTGAGTCACCGCCGAGTCGTGCCGTCATCCCTTTCCCGGCCAGCTCGCTGTAGGCCGAAACCGGCTTAAACTCAATAGCGCACAGCCACTTTACAATCTCACGGCTCAGCGGGTGTACGGAGTTACGGCAAACCGATGCCACCATGCCCCGCTCATCCGTGGTCAGCTCCCCATTAAACTGCATCGCTGCAGCTACCGGCGACGAAATCGTGCCCGTTTTGTCAAAAACGAGGGTATCGACAGCAGCCATCCGCTCAATCATAGCGGTATTTTTTACATAGTATCTATTTTTATCAAAAATGCTCAGTGCAGCGGAAAGTGTAAATGGACTGCTTAACGCCAGCGCACAGGGGCATGCAATAATGAGGACAGCCGTAAAGGCTCCCCAGGCCCGGCCACTGTCTCCCTGGTGCAGCCAAAACGCAGCGGCTATCACTGCAATCATGATTAAAACAGGTGTAAAATACCGGCTTACGGTATTGCTAAAGGTGTGAAACTCCTTTTCCGTCACATCACCGCTATTATTCCACAACCGTGTCAAATAGCTTTGCGATACCGGCTTGGTTATTTCGAGCTCAATGGCATCCGCAGTCTGTCGGCCGCCGGCATAAATCACGTCGCCCTGTGTTTTCTGGACGGGCTCAGATTCTCCGGTAACAAAACTGAAGTCCAATGCAGCATGTCCTTTAAGCAGAATCGCATCCGCTGGAATAATTTCGTTATTACGGATCAGAATCCGGTCGCCCACCTGTAAATCGGCAATGGGTACCGGCCGTTCGGTCTGATCGGTTATACGGGTAACGGCTACCGGGAAATATGAACGGTAATCGCGTTCAAATGAAATGTGGTGATACGTACGCGCCTGCACCCAACGGCCCACCAGAATAAAAAAGACCAGTCCGCATAGTGTATCTGCGAATCCGGGACCGCTGCCACTCAGCACTTCCGAAGCCGTCCGGATGAACAGCACGGCAATTCCAAGGGCCAGCGGTACATCGAGATTGAGCTGTCGCTGCCGTAGGCTCTGCCAGGCCGACCGGAAGTATCCCCGGGCACTGTACAGCAGTACTGGCAGGCAAAATGCCAGATTCATCCATCCAAAAAAAACCGCGTACTTGACTTCAAAGGATGCCATTCCGAAATATTCCGGAAAACTGAGCATCATCGAATTTCCGAAGCAGAAGCCAGCAACTGCAATTTTAGCAACCAAACGGTGCTGATCCAGTTTTTTTCCCGCTTTTACGACATCCTGCAACGTGATTTTAGGCTCGTATCCGATTCGGGTCAACA
>NZ_JBEBRB010000002.1:0-116062 GCF_040395035.1 Parapedobacter lycopersici
CACTTTCCGGGTCAACAAGTACCCACTTGCCAAGTTCATCAACATATACCTCAACCGTTTCGTGCGCAAAAATATTGGTGTGCCTCACATTGTATCCGAGTGCCTGTAAAGCTTGCATGAAAACAACCGAAAATTGCATACACATGCCTCCTGCTCCAAACCTTTCCATCCGCTCCAAAATGTGGTTTGCATTCCATTCGGGGTACGCTACCGAGGGCAGTTCGTGTTTCCAAAGTGAAGAAACCAAATGCCTGACACGGTTGATCTTCTCAAAATCGCCTTGTGTATCCTCCACGAGTTTCAGCAGTTTTAATTTTTCGCTGAGCATCTGAAGCTCCGGGTGTTTGGCATCTTCGTATTTTATCTTGAATGAGGGGTAGCGATGGACGGGGTTTCGTGCCGACACCACCGCGTAATCGCCCTTGGTCAAGGTATCGGCATTTATGCTGCGATGGATGGCTACCCGGTGAACCACCGGCGTGCGAAGGGGATTTTCAGTAGATAAAACAGCCCGCCATTGCAGGTAACGGTGACCGCCTGCTGGAATTTCGGATGTGAAATCACCTCCCTCGCCAACCTTGCGCCACGCTCCCCAGTCCGTGCTATGCATATCCTGCGTATTCGCCGTCCGTATTTCCCAAACAACACCCGTCTCTTTTGGAAGAAAGGCGTTTGCCTCCATCTGCAGGCTTTGTATACTGCATCGGGGTACCACAACCTGATTTTCTGAAGTCGACCAAAGGTCGATGGGGGGGGATGCAAGTATACCTTTCGACTCAAACCGCTCCAAATGCAGCCTAACGGTATATTCCCCCACAATGGAATCCCCCGGCCCCAATTTACCTACGGACCAAGTCCGCCCTCCATCAACGGATTTTGCCGAAGTGGCACCCACGATTATCTTTTTTAACAACGGTGAACTGGCTTCTTGCTCCGGATCGACCTGACCTGCGGAAGTCAACGCCGTATTTCCTCGGTATGTGAATTTACCTCCACCCCCTTCATACTCATCTTCCCGCGCAAACAACAACTCATATCCAGCGTTCTTTGGTGCATCGCATCCAATAATGATTTCGTTCAAGCCTTTTTTTAATGTGGCCGCAGGTATTTCCACCCACCGCCATGAAGGCTCATGCCATGAAGCCGTTGCACCCGCTACATCCGTCCCATTGACTTTTAAATAATATGGCGGATCACCCTTGGCGTCCTTCGATTTGATCATAAAAAACACCACATGTGTTTTTGATGAAATCGGCACCTCATCCAACACAAACTGTTTCCGGATAAGCACCCCGTCATGGATCGGTTCCAAAAATGTTCCTTTTTGGCTCCAGCCCGCCCCGGGTGCATCGTTTTCAAGGAGTTTGTAGTTGTATAATGAAACACCGTTAGCCAAAGGTGCAATCATAACGTCGTTTACAAACCCGTTTTTGTAGGCTTCTATGGCACTCAAATCAGTAGTTACCTGTGTTGATTGGGCATTGGCACGTGTCGTGAAAAGCGCTATGAGTATACCCGCTATTCCAACTGTTACGGTATGTTTTCTCATCTTGAAAAAATTAGTGTTGTGCTGATAAATAATCCATCAACAACCTCATATTTTTAACATAAACGGCAACCGAAATATACTGCTGGTCAGAAGGGTCCAGCTTCCAATCAGCGGATAGCCGATCGGCGTGCATAGCAGTATTGGTTTCCTGCCCTGTTCTTGGGTCAATCGAATAGGGGCTGCTAATCCACTCGTGTTTGGAAAGCCAGCGATGTTGCGTATCCAGCGCATCGATTATGTTACGGGCATCAATTTCGCTCGGTCTCATTACCACATTCCTATCAGGCGTTTGAAAATAATACTTTCCGGCATACCGATTGCGGCCCTCAACCTCGACTAACGGGGAGTTTCTTGTCGCTTCTTCCTTAGCCAATGCATTCACTTGCTCATATTCCTTTTTAAGCATTTCAATATTCAGCACCATATTATGGCCGTAGGAATACAGGTTATCCATACCATAATCTACCCAATACTTGCTATCGTTAACGCCGGTCCCTTCCCGATGCGCCCATAAAGGTTTATTGGTATCGATCTCTACGAAAAAGGAATGTGTCCGTTTTCCCCCATCAGTTTGGTGTTGTGGTAGCCGTGCCCGTTCCAGCCAGGCAATCGCATCCGGTATCCGTGCCAAAAATTTCCGATCTCCGGTATACCGGTAAAACTTCAGCAGCATCAATATATTGTCGTATGTTTGACCGGTTACAATAGAGGCAGGCTCAAAACTCCTCGCGTGTGCGGGCTGCAATTGCATGTCATACTGTTGAGCCCATCCGCCTTGCGGATTCCCCTGTTGGGTAATCAGGTAAAAATTCATGGCCCGATATATGGGTTCCAGCAAACGTTCTTCTCCCAAGGTTGCATAACAATCGATTAAGAACTGGGTGGTGTTACGCATTACGTCATCGTTGAAGGTATAAAAGGACGAATAGTCGGCTTTCCCATCTTTTGGATGGTTATGCATCAGTGGGTAACGCTGGGGCCAACCACCAATCGGGTATTGAGCATCTAAAACAAACTGGATGGCTTTGTCCAGTGAAGGCTTGATCTGTGGATCCAGTTTCTCCAAATAAACCCGTAGTAGAAAACCGGCAGCACCTGGCGTGACGTTATCGTCAAACGTTGCGTTGCCATAGTAATAATAATGCTCCTCAAACCCCCACGCGTTCTTACCAATCGTCCGATACCATTCTTTCAGCGATCGATCGCCGGCAAAGTCGATGAAGTAATTCCACCCGCCGCAATCGAGCTGGCCACGGATCAACGCATTAGCCAATTTTAATGCCGCTTCATAGTAATACTCATCGGCAGTGACATGGTAGGCATCAAGAAACAGGTGTCCCATGCCCAGGGAGCCCGGCTCTTCTATTCTTATTTGTGTATCATAGGCTTCTAATTCGTGCCATCTACGGGATAGATCTTCGGTATAAAGCCGTGCATAACCACCGTTTGTGCTGACCTGCTCTACCATGTATTTAGTGGCCTGCAGCATCGCTTTTTTTACGTTCGATTCCAAACTCGATTGTCCCCTGGCAACAAGCGAAAAGGACAATAAGCAACAAAAAATAACTATTGAATGACTGTTTTTCATCTTAACTATTTTTGACGGTAACGTGTTTTACTACATTAAGGCTTAGCATCCCACCATAGTTTCACTAGCCTGCCATCCTTCCCTTCCCCCAGCAAACTGATGGCTACCTGAACGGCCGCCGCATTATTTTGATACTCCATCGGCACAAATGGAATCCTTTTGATAATGGCCGTTACGGGCACTTCGGGATCCAGTGATCTGATAATGGGGTACCGTGCCGGGTATCCCGTTCTCCGCAATTCGCTCCAAGCCTCCCACCCGTCAGGAAAAATGGCAATCCATTTTTGGGTAATAATCTGCTCCAATTGTTTCTCGAAATCTGCAGCAGGTTGATATTTCACCCGAATGTCCGTGACTGCGGGTGTATTCCATTTATCCTGGACAGTAGCCGGTACATTATTGCTATTGATATAATTCAATATTTCATTTTCGGATGCCGACGTTTCGGCCAGTAACGATTGCCGGATGCCTTCGTTGTAGAGCGACTCCGCCGAACCTCCCATGTTCCAGCCTCGCAATGCTCCTTCGGCCCGGAGAAAATAAACTTCGGCAGCACCCATCACTTTGATATCGGGATTGCTTCCTCCCTGACTTACGGAGAGAAACTTAGGTCCGATAGTTGAATAATCGTCATTGATTCCGGTTCTATCATCAATTTCAACACCATTCCTTAAGCCCTTGTATCCCAGATTGGCTACCGCCTGGCTGAAATATACCGGAAGACGTGGATCTTCATAGCCTTTCAGAAAGCTTTCCATCGTTGCGCTCATCCGGTATTCTCCCCAGGCCGATATCTTTTCATGGGGATGGCGGGAAAGATCTGTGGTAAGCACATTTGCATTATCCGAAACCGCCTGCATCACACCCGCTGCCACCGCTTTTTCTGCTTCCTGTTTTGCGCGGTCAGGGTCAGCATAAACGATACGCAGGGCCAGTCGCAGCCGTAATGAATTAGCGAAAACCAGCCACTTGTCCACACTTCCTGCATACAGCAGATCGTTCGAACCGAAGCCATTGGCTCCGGCGTTTTCGGAAAGGACAGTGGTTGCTTCGTCTAGCAACTTAAAAAAATCCGCATATATACTTTCCTGGCTATCGTAAGCAACACTCGTTTGTGCGTTGCCAAACTCCGCGTAGATAATGGGTCCCCATTGATCCGTCATCCGGTGATACATCATCACTTTCCAGATTTTGGTCAGTGCATTTTCCACGGGCATGCTGTTTTCCGCAGTGTATTTTTCGACGAAATGGAGTTGTGGAGCGGCATTCGCATAAAACGCCCGCCAGGCGTAGCCGGCCCAGTCGCCCATATGGAGGTATTGGTCGCTATTAAACCAGGGTACGGAAGTGGCGAAATATTGGACATACAGGTCTGAAAACAGGTTTTGGGCCTGTTGCATATCACTGCCATCTCCCATTATTCCCCGATACTGAGCGGCCGCAAATGCCTGTCCCAGCAAGCCTGCATCCAAATTTTCAACCGAAAGTACGCCCGGAGGAATATTCATTTTATCGAAATCCTTGGTACAGCCTATACCGAATAAGAATATGATGGCGTACACCGTCAACATATGAAGTTTAATCTTGTACTTTTTCATTGCAATAAGTTTAAGAAAGAGGCTATTCATGATTAAAAACCGATGGAGAGGTTTATTCCCACCGTTCGTTGCGAGGGCCTGACATACTGGTCAATTCCCTCGGTGCCCGGTCCGGTGCCAACCCGTAAATCTGCGTCTACTGTTTTAGAAGCGCGGTAGAGGTAAAAAAGGTTTCTGCCGACCAACGAGATGTCGAGTCTTTTAATCGGCCCTTTTTCCAGCAGCTTACGCGGAATTTCATATCCGATGCTCAATTCCCGCAAACGCGTATTGGTAGCGCTTTCCACAAAAGCCTCTCCCACGAACAGGGAAATGCCGCCGACGTGATTCCAGAACTGCTCGGCATTGATTGCAACATTATTGGGACTGCCATCCTGCAATACCGCCTGCTCGCCGGGGAAAAGGTTTTCGCCAAAAACCAACCCGCCCTCCCGGCCCATCAGTGTTGCTTCGGCGACACCATATCCATGCAGCAGCGAATTGGTAAAGGAAAGCATGGTGCCGCCCTGCCGATGGTCAATGAGTACGCGGAGATTAATACCTTTAAAACTAAAACGCTGTGACACGCTGGCCAGCCAGTCCGGATTGAAGTTAGCCACTTTTTCCGACTGGTTCGGCGTCAGCATCGGCAATCCATTTTCGGTCACCAATACCCTGCCCTGCCCATCCCGTTCAAACCCTCTTGCATAGATATTACCCCAGGGTTCACCCTCTTCTATTACGATCTGACCGACCTCTACGCGGGGCCTGTCGTCGGATATGGTAATTACCTCGCTTATATTCCGACCATAATTCAGGTCTATCGACCAGTTAAAATTTGCTTTGCGTACCGGATTTGCGGTCATCACCAGTTCATAGCCGTGGTTTCTGATCTCCCCGCCATTTGAATAGTATTGACTGGCGCCGGAACCGATGGGCAGGTTAACGGTGAACAGCTGGTTCCTTGTATTGGTGTTGTACATCGTGAAATCAAAACCCAACCGGCCTTCCCAAAACTGCACATTAAGTCCGCCCTCCATGGATTCCGTCATCTCCGGTTTTAAATCGGGATTTGGCAATATATTGTTCAGTTGCAGAAACCCATTCGTTCCACCCGGGACCAAGCTAGCCTGGCGGGATAGCATATAGGGCATTGCAGCATTCCCAACCTGTGCCCAGGCTCCTCTTACCCGTAAAAAAGAAATGGGATCAGGAAGCTTGATGAGATCGGAAACCACGGCACTTAACCCCACAGAAGGATAGAAATAAGAGCGGTTGTCCGCGGGTAACGTCGAACTCCAGTCGTTCCGGCCGGTAATATCGATAAAGACCGCGTTCTTCCAGCTTAAGTTAATAAAGGAAAACAGCGATGAATTGGCGGATTCGGCTATACTCTCGTTGGATAATATGGTTGTGCTATTTGATAGGGTGAAAAAATTGGGTACCGTCAGCGCTGGACCTGTATTAGAGGAAAGCGATTCGCTTTGCGCCTTTGCAACTGAGCCCCCAAAATTGATGCTCGACGTCCAGTTCGTCAAAAATTCCTTATTATATGAAAATATAAACTCTCCCCGGTACGACGTGGAACCGGATCGGGTTGTGGTAAATCGGCCATTTGGGGCCTGGTTATAGGTGTCGTTATAAAGCTTTTGGTCCCAGCTGGACTGGCCTTTAATATAATTTCCCCGCGCCAGCAGGTTGATGCCATCGGCAATCTGGTAATTCGCAGCCAGTAAGGCTTCGATTAAATCACCGGATCTCTCACTCAGAACCCGTTGCCTTAACCAGTGGGGATTCTTGGATATACCTGCGTTGGGCAGCCAGTAATTTTGAAACAGCTCGCCTTCTCCATTCCGGAATTCAAAATTCTTCATGTGATCCGTACGGATATTTCTTGGGATAAGATAGACACTGTAATTGGGGCTGAAGCCGCTTCCGGTCTGCACTTCGTTGGGGTACGATTCAAACATGTAGTCAATCTTGCTGTCCAACGAAACCTTATCTGTCAGTTTGGTATTCCACCGGAGTGTAAGGTTGTTGCGTTTTAATTCATCGTCATAGATAATCCCGCTTGCATCGGTCCGGGTATAGTTAAAAAAGGTTTGATTTTTCTCGGTTCCGTGGGAAATGGAAATATTGTTGCTGAAATTCAGTCCCGTCTGATAGAAATCCCGCACGTTGTTGGGTTGCGGAGATAACGCATACTCAGCTCCGGCGTCTTCCGGTGCGAGCGACCAGTGTTCTACCAACTGCCCTTCCATTTTTGGCCCCCAGGAGAATTCCGACCGTTTATTGTAATTACCGCCATTTCCCTGCCCATATTGATTTTGGAAACGCTGTAGGATGACCGGATCGGTTAAGATCAGGTTGCTATTAAAATTGACACTTGATTCGCCCGCCTTTCCCCTTTTCGTTTCGATAATAATGGCACCGTTCTGCGCAGCACTGCCATACAGCGCAGCTGCATTTGCACCTTTAAGCACGTTCATGGATGCAATATTGTCCGGGTTCAGAATATCCGGGTTACCCGGCATACCATCGATGATATAGATGGGTTGACTATCGCCCGATATAGAGCGGTTACCCCTAAGCACAATCCGGACGGGCGCACCTACTCCTGTCCCTGATTCGGTAATTGACAACCCGGCCACCTTACCCTGTACCGCGAGAAGCGGGTTTGGTTCCCGCGTTTCCGACAGTTCCTCAGAGCTCACCACTTGTGTACTATACGTCAAAGACCTGCCCTGTCGTTCCAGGCCAAGCGCAGTGACCACTACCTCTTCCAGGTTTTGATTGTCGGGCTCAAGCGTTATTGTAAGCGGATTACCGGATTGCGCTTGTATTTCCTGGGTTAAATAGCCGATCATAGAAATGGAAAGCGTACTGCCTGCCGGAACCGATAAAACAAAATTACCTGCCGCGTCGGTCGTGGTTCCGCCAGCGGACCCTTTGAGGCTTACCGTTACTCCTTCCAGTGGTTCGCCCTTGGTGTTCATAATCCTTCCATGAACAGACTGTTGACTAGTGGAAACAGGTAAGCCAATCGGAGCTACCGGCTTCGCCTTCTGTTTAACAACAATGTTCTTCCCTTTAACTATGGTGAACTCCAATGGTAGGTGTTTAAAAGAAGATTGTAGGATTTCACGGATAGATAAATTCTCCGCTTTAAGGGAGAGCCGTTTACCCTGCACCAGTTGATTGTCATAAAAAAAGACGTATCCACTTTGCTGTTCAATCAATGCAAACACCTTCTCGAGTGGCATGTCCTGCACATTGAGATCAATGTTCTGGCTGTATCCCTTGGCAAAAATCTGGGTAACGGCCAACACGACCAGTATGATTGTTAATTTCATAATACGCAGAAAATTAAGGGAGAATAAGGCCACACCGGGGGCCTTAACTTTTTTAAAATAATTCATTAACTTTGAAAAGTTTGGGTTAGTTAATTGGTTATTTGTTCCAGTATAAATAATTAGCATTTACTAATCTGGCGTTCTTTGGCAGGAGTGGGTCAGACTCCTGCTTTTTTATGCCTTTTCGGTTTTCTTGACTGTTTATTTTTCCATGACTTTCGTAGTTTAGTTTTGTAAAAGGTTAGTTCATAACACCGTAATCTTTCCATTTTTATCCGGTGATTCCGATTTTTCCAGCACGGTGTTGATGCCGGAGTAATTTAGGATGGTTAACACTTCCTGCAAGCTGACGTTGCGGTATATCCGACCGGAAAATTTCCGGCGATCGGCCTGGTGGTAGGCTACTTCTACATTATACCACCTGGAAATGTTGCGCATGATTGCACCGATATCGGCATCCCGGAAGTCGAATAGTCCGCTTTTCCAGGCAATCGTCTGCTGACCGTCGGATTCACGGAGAATGATCTCATTTGCTGTTGCCGGATTTCTAGGAACGATACTCTCCTGTCCGGGCTTCATGAGTACACTGTTATTCCCGGCGATCAACCGCACCTGCCCTTCGAGCAAAACTGTTTTTACATCCGCTTCATCGGCGTATGCGTTCACATTGAAATGCGTGCCCAAAACCTGTATTGTCTGTCCGTCTGCAACGACTTCAAATGGCTTTGACCGGTTTTCCGCCACTTCAAAATAGCCTTCGCCGGTAAGTGTTACTTGCCGCCTGTCTCCAAACTGACTCGGAAATTTCAGACTGGATTCGGCATTCAGCCAAACATGGCTTCCGTCTGGCAGTATTACCTGGAATTGTCCACTGCTTGGTGTGACTATCGTGTTGTATGCAATTTTTCCGGACGGGATGTTTTCCTGGCTTTTTATATCAAAGATCAGTTTCTGTCCGTCCGACGAAACCTGATTCCCGTTCGCATGAGACAGGAGTACACTGTCGCCATGCCCTAACACCACCCGTCTCCCATCTTCCAGTAATAGCACCGCTTTATTGCCTCCCGGCATAACATCATATTGATTCGCGTCGTTAATAAAAGAAGCCATGGATGTTGACCTGCCGGGGTTTTGGTAATACAGATAACCGCCTACGATACTCAACACGGCAATCAGGCTCGCCGCAACAGCCATCCATTTTTTCAACCATCGCTTTGCGGTCCCATTTTCCGTCATTTCGTCGGCAGCGATCCGGGTTTTAAGTGCCGCATATATTTTTTGCTTCAATTCATCCTTGGATGTACAGGAATCGATTTCTTTTTTCGAATCGTTAAAGGAATTGTACCATTGCTCGAATTCGCGCATTTCTTCGCCGGTAATTTCTCCCCGCTTCCATTTTTGTGCGAGGAAATCAATTCTTGATTCTTGCTTAGCCATTTCTTTGGTTAGTTTAATAAGATAGCCGTTCGCAGGACGCATAACCCTACCTTATTTTTTAATTATTTTTAATAGAAATGTGGTGACCGCTTCTTAACTGACAAGTAAGAGCAGCGCAACAGAAAAGTAATGCCTAAAGTGCTGCTTCAGGAATTTGAGCGCATGTGTGATGTGTTTTTCAACCGCTTTTTCCGAAATCACAAGCTTTTTGGCAATTTGCTTGTTGGTGAGGTTGGATTGCCGGCTAAGGCTGAATACCAGCCGGCATTTCTTTGGAAGCTGATTGATCCGATACTCCAGCTGCATCGCCAGCTGATCCAGATCAAATTGATAAAAGTGCATTTCCGTATGCTCATCCTGAAGCGCCTGGCTCAGCATGTTCCGGAACTCCCCTTCTTTTAACCGCCGGGCCCTGCGATCAATAACCTCATATTTAACAGCAACGGCAAAATAGTTTTCAAAGCCGCGTTGCAATTTGAAGCTTTCCCGCTTCCTCCATAAATTAAAGAAAATGTCCTGGACCACTTCCTCGCCTTCGACCAGGTCGTTCAGGCGGTTGCTGGCAATGACAAATAATTTATCCCAATACTTGTCGTACAAATAGTTGAAAGCAGATTCATCGCTGTTAGCTAACAAATCTGCTAGTTCAAAGTCCGTATACAAGTCATATGAATACATGCGGGCACTTTGATAGTTTATCAATCAGGTCTTTCACATTTTTGGCAAAAGAGCGGCGTCCCGGCCTATTGACAGCAGCAAAAATCAGGAAAGCACTTTCCCAGCTGTCTCCCGTCCTGGATTAAACCGGGTTAGCGATGCCGCATAAATCAGGCATCAAATAATCCCGAGGGTTTATACCCGTTTGCCTTGATCCGGTCGAAAGCCAGCATGGACACCATGAGCTGGCGCGGCCGGTGGTAATTCTCCGCCCGGACCTGCGAATGCTTCTCCAGTTTGCGGTCGCCGCTATCAATTACAAAAGCATACTCCGGCCGTACAAATTTTTCCTGGATATAGGCATCTGTTTCCAGAAACCGCCGGATGGCCCACGGATCGGCCCGATGTTCAATCAGGTGCAGCGCACCGATCAGGATTTCCTCCTGCACCCAGCGCGCCTTGGTGAGGGTCCACTGGTACTCGTCCGTATTCGGCAGTGCGGTAAAATGTCCGCCGTAAACCGGGTCGGTAGCGACCTCCACGTGGTGCTTGAACAGGGTGGCTGCCCGGTCGAATAATGCTGCATCCTTACGGAAAACCGCGTATGCCATCACAAAGGCAAACGACTCACATCCGTGACCCAGGTCAGCATATTGCAGCGCAACCGGGTCAGCCAATGGTTTCAGGTCGTGGCCAATCGCCTCATTCACCAATCCATGTTCCGCGTTGATGTGGTGGGTGAGGATGGCCGTCGCACAGCGGTCGGCCAATGCCTGGATCCGCGGATCGGCCTCCTGTTTCAGCAGCTGGGTGGACACGCTGATCAGGATCATCCAGTGCCCGAGAATCCGGGGACCTGGCAACGGGTTGTCCGATTTATAGGCATAGGTATAATCGTCCCGGTCATAGCGGTCTGCCGCCTTTAGCACAATCTCCTTTGCCTGCTCAAAATATTCCCGTTCCCCGCTTGCCTTGGCGTATTCGGCCAGTCCCTCGGCAACGAACAGGTTGCCATAAATATCGCCTTCCCCGGTTGAGCGGGGTTCGCCCTCCTTCGAAAACGAAGTGGGGTAGAAGCGGCCGTCTGCCGGAAGTCGGGGAAGAATGAAATCCCGCGACTTGCGCACGACCTCCAGGTAGGCCGGATTTTGTTCGAAATGATTATACAGAAAAGCGTAAGTCCACATTCCGCGCCCCTCAAACCACGCACGTTTATCGGTTGTTTCCAGTTTGCGGGTGGCAATGTTGACATTACACATGAAGCCTCCCAGTTCATGGTCGATTACATACTGGTCCATATTGGGGAGGAATCCATCGAACAGTGCCGTGTAATAGCGTTCCCGCCGTGCCGGCAGCTCCATATCCGCAATAGTGGGAGCCGCTGCGTGGCCTACGCCTGTATCCCGTCGGTTGTCACCGCCGGATGTACACCCCAGGGCACCCAATCCCATTACACCAAGACCGGCGAACGCCTGTTGCCGGATAAATGCTCGTCTTGAATAATCTTTGCTCATTCTGTTTAATAATTGGAGTTAACACCGCAATAGCCGGGTCAGGATGATCCCGGTGTTTCGGAACCGTCGATCCTTTTCCAGATGGCATCCAGCATCCCGTCTTTTAACGCTTTCCGTTCGGCTTCACCCAACGCAGCCAGTACATCCGGCCCGCTTTCAACCGCTTCGTAATAGTCAGTCAACAGGGCGTTTTCCGCCTCCGTCATCGTTCCCTCCCGATATTTCTCGAGTAGCTTGAGAAGATCTGCTTTATTCACAATGATATAGGACTCAACTGGTTCAAATTCTGGTTCATTACTTATGTGACTCAAAATTTCCAAAAAGTCCCACTAATATATAGCAATATCGGGATTTTATCGTTTTCCCTCCGGAAAACAGGAATTGTCAAGGTGTGGACAGCAGCAATCCGGTTGCCGGCGATTAAAGCAGGCCGCCAAAGGCCGTAAAAAGAACTAAAAAACGCGGCAATGAACCCTTCAGTTGCTCCGCAGCCTTGCCCAATTGATTCTGTACGGTTTTAATGGACAATCCCAGGCGGCTGGCAATCACTTTGGTGGTGAGGTCGTCGTGGTGGCGTAATTTAAAAATCAGGCGCCTTTTCGGTGGCAATGCATCGATAACCCGCTCGTAAGATGTATAAAACTCATTCCGCTGGACGTTGGTATCGGCGGTCAGGTAAGACGGGATCGTTTCGTGCAGGCAGTCAAAAAAACCATCGACATACCGTTCACGGGCAATAAGTTTCAGTACTTGATTTCGAATGGACACATTTAAATAGGCAGGGAAATTAGCGATGGGGGTTTTTTCGCGCGACCAGATATTAACGAAAATTTCCTGTACTACATCCTTCGCATAGTCTTCATTCCTCAACCGCTTAAAGGCCTTCAGATACGCAACGCTCCAATATTTCTCATACAACTGTCCGAAAGCAGTCCGGTTGCCGGAAGCAATTTGCTGTAATAACAGACTGTCCTGGTTTTTTTCAATGTTTAGTGAAGCCATTTGTCAGTTGATTAGATTGCCCCTTACAAAATGATCAGTTAGATCCCCAAAACCCGCAATGAAAAATAAATTTATAATTGGTCGTGTACGGACACATTATTTTTGTGTACGTACACAAATATACTAACATAAATTAAAAAACAAAATTTAAGTCGTTTTTTTTTATAAAAACGCTGCCACGCAGCTACGCCGATCTACGGAGGACTCGGCTGCTTTTCCCATCGTTCAGCTACCCGTAATCCCCCGGTATTTACCAGGCATTCCATAAATCAGCAGCGGCCCTTAAGACAGGATTCCTTTTGTGGGCCACCCTTCCCACGCCGCAACACAACCGGTCTTTTTACGGACTTTACCTTGCACACTGCCGACAATTTCAGGGGATGAGTCCAGTGTGAGTCCAGAGTGAGTCCGGGGTGAGTCCAGTATGAGTCCAGTGATTGTTCGTAAAACATTGGAGTCATACCGCTAGCATCGCAGACATACCCCCGATCCGGGCAAAACAGGTATTGGACGAAAAATAGTATTGAGCCATTGGCGGCACGACAGTGACTATTGCGGTTATCCCATTTAATCCGCGTAAAAAGGCATTCCGTTGACTGGAATTTATTTTCGCTGCGTAAAGAAAATCGTATATTAGCTATGCAAATCAATCATTCAGCAACCATGGACAACATCATGAATCTTTTGAACGGCAGTCTCGGAAAAGAGGTGATTGCCGGCATTACCAAGCAAACCGGTGCATCCGAAGATGAAGCCCAGTCTGTTGCCAGCACGGCGCTTCCGGCGATGCTGGGGGCATTGCAGCGTAATGCGAATAATCAAGAGGGGGCACAGGGCATCCTGAACGCCCTCCAGTCAAAGCATGACGGGAGCATCCTGGATAACCTTCCCGACTTTTTCGGGAACGGCGACACCCGTGATGGTAACGGCATCCTGGGTCATGTGCTCGGCGGAAAGAAAGAGGTCGTAGCGCAATCGATCAGCAATAAAACAGGCGTTTCCTCCGGCACGGTTTCCAGTATTATGGCTTCGTTGGCCCCGATTCTGATGGGATACCTGGGTAAGCAGAGCCGTAGCCAACAGGTTGGCGATGGCAACGGCCTGAGTGACCTGTTAGGCGGGCTGCTGGGCGGACAGTCGGGCGGCGATGCGCTGGGCGGCCTGCTGGATCAGAACGGCGACGGGAAACTGGGCATAGACGACGCGGCAGGATTCCTCGGCGGCCTGTTTGGGAAAAAATAACAGGTGGCACATCGCTGCCGGCTGCTGCTTAGTTGCGGTAAAAGGCGTAGTTCTCCCGGGTGATAATATCAATCGGCATAAAGTTCACCTTGTCAACCTCCGTCGCAAACGCGAGGTGCTGGTACAGGGCCATAACACCCCGGTAGGCCTGTTCGTGCGGTTTCTGGCCGATCAGAAAATCAATGGTTCCTTTTTTGAGGTATTCAATATTCTCCGGGAGGAAGTCGTATCCGATCAGCAACAGGCCCCGTTTTCCCGACTTTTCCAGGTAACGGGCAACGGTTGAGACCCGGGAGTTCGTTGCAAAAATAATCCGGATATCTTGATGTTCTTCCAGTAGCTGGGCGATATTCTGTTCAACAGATTCATAATCCGTTTGCCGGATATCCACCTTAACAATAGCGATCGGGAATTGATTATCCGCGAAATAAGCGCGGAAACCTTCTTCCTTCCGCAGGGTATAGTGATGGCTTTCGAGTTCCTTGGAAATATTGGCTACCAATACCTTGTTCTCACCATGGGAAAGGTACCGGATGAGGTGGGCAACCAGGTAACCACTGTCAAAAAGATTGGGACCGATGTAACTGAGGCTTTCTACTTGCGGAAGATCCGAATTGATGAACACATAGGGGATATTCCTTGCTTTACAGGCATTGGCAAAACGGGTTGACTCTTCAATGAAAATCGGGGTCAGCATAACGCCATCTACATCGGTCTGCAGCAGTAACTCTGCCTGGCGGTCAAATGAGCCTTTGTCGTTCTGATCGAAAAAGTACTTATCCACCCGGACACCGTATGACTCGATTTCGGATTCCGCCTGGATGATGCCGTTCAGCAGGACTTCCCAGTATACGGTTTCGCCGGGAACCCTCGGGGTGAGCGTGGCAATCCGGATCAGCTTTTTCGAGGCCAGTCGCCGCGCGATGAGGTTGGGCTGGTAACCCAGCTCATTAATGATGGCATTGATCTTCTCCTTGGTCTTTTTGGATACACCGGGCCGGTTATGGATAACGCGGTCTACTGTTCCTATTGAAACGTTCGCCCTTTTTGCAATTTCCTTTATCCCCAATGGAGTGCTATGATTTCTTTTTTCCATTTAATTACGGTATATCCGTTTGCGCCGGCACACAGCATGGGTGATCTATTTAACAAGCACGATGATTTTACCAGAACTGCTGTCTGTGTTTGCGCAAACGCCAAGAATGGCGGGCAAATCTAAATTAAATCTCGTTAATTATCAATAATTAATCGACACAACTTCAGCTGAATCGCATCCCGCCTGTTTTTGATTATCTTTGCATGCACATTCACGTTCATCTTAACCCCATGGCCGAAACATTACAGTTAACCAGCGGTGACAAAGCCACGCAATACGAAGCACTACTGCCGCAATTGGGTGCCCTGGTTGCCGGGGAACCTGACTTGGTTGCCAATATGGCCAACCTTGCGGCGGCGCTCCGTATGCAATTCAACTTCTTCTGGGTGGGTTTTTACCTGGTGCAGGGCAATGAATTGGTATTGGGACCGTTCCAGGGGCCGGTTGCCTGTACACGCATCGCCTGGGGAAAAGGCGTCTGTGGGACGGCCTGGATGCGCGGCGAAACACTCGTTGTACCCGACGTGGATGCCTTCCCGGGCCACATTGCCTGCAGTTCACTGTCGCGGTCCGAGATCGTGGTCCCCATCTATAAACAAGGTGAAATCATTGCGGTGCTGGATGTCGACAGCGACCAGCCGAACCATTTTGACGAAACAGATGCAACGTACCTGACGCAGCTAAGCCGGCTGCTTTAATGTGTGGCACGCACATCCCACACCATCACCTTTTTGTCGTCGCTGACCGAAACAAGCTGATTTTCATAGGCATTCCAGATCAGGTCGTTTACGGATAGGAGGTGACTATCCATGCCTTTTTCAAAACTGATGGTACGGAGGAGCCTGAAATCATCGGCTGCCCACAGCTTTACACTCTTATCCCTGCTCGCCGTGGCAAACACGGGTAATGCGGGATGATATTTAATGGCATATACCGTAAACATGTGGGGTATAAAAGAGCGAATCGCCGAAAAATCCGCGGCGTTCAGCACATTTAGTTTAGCATCGCGACCACCGGTAAGCAGGTACCTCCCATCAGGAGAAAACATAAGTGAAGTAACGGGCATGTTATGTGCGGGTATTTCCGTCAGGAGGCCATAATCCAGCGCGCTGTAAATTTTCAGCTTGCCGTCCTTCGTACCGAAAACGATGTTCTTTTCGTTGTTGCTGATTGCAATGGCACGTACGGTCTGCTCCGCCACCTTAAAATGGTAAAGCAGCCGGAAGCCCGCGGTATCCCATACGGATACGGTTCCGTCCTCGGAAGACAGTATTAATTCCGGTTTATCACGGAATGACTTGATATCAAATACCGGTCGCTGGTGATGGGCAAGCTTCGCTACGGACTGGCCTGTGGCGGTATCGACGACCTGTACCAGTCCGCTCCGCGTGCCGATGGCCATCAGGTTGGTACCGGGAAGCAGGTGGAGGGCATAAACAGACGACTGCACCGGACACAGGACGCGTTCAAACGCCAGGGTATCCATGTTCCATTGCACTACGCCCTTGTCATTGCCTCCCGTAAACAGCATGGAAGGCTCAGGGCCGTTTTCCACCGTAAAAATTGGATTCTGGTGTCCGCTGAGTGTTCCTTTTTTATGAACCTCAAGTGCTATCATTGATGCCGTTTTTCCAGGTTTTTGGCGATGGTCGCCAACGGGATATTTTTCTCCCGCAGCAACACCAACAAGTGGAAAACCAAGTCGGACGCCTCGTTAACGAAATCGCTATCGGTTTCTGCCAGCGCGGCAATCACCGTTTCCACCGCTTCTTCTCCCACTTTCTGCGCCACCTTATTCAGTCCGCTCTGATGCAGCCGGTTCACGTAGGATGCTGCTGTCGGAAATTCATAACGGTCGTTGATGATCTGTTCAAGTTCGAAAATAAAATTCCGGTCGTACTCGGTGCTGAAGCAACTCCGGCTGCCGGTGTGGCAGGTCGGCCCTTTCGGGTGTGCTTTGATTAACAGCGTATCCTGATCACAGTCAATATGTGTGCTTACGACTTCAAGGAAATGGCCACTCTCTTCCCCTTTCGTCCACAGCCTGTTCTTACTCCGGGAAAAAAAGGTTACCCGCTTTTCTTCCTGTGTCTTTTGCCAGGCTTCCTGATTCATGTAGCCCAGCATCAGCACTTCCAGGGTCTGCGCGTCCTGCACAATGACCGGAACGAGCCCGCCGCTCTTTTCAAAATCCAACATAATCTTTTAATCTATAGCAAATTTACCGCACTTCAATTCCGTTTTCCCGCAGTTCGGCTTTCAGTTCGGGAATGAGGATTTCCCCGTAATGGAACACCGAAGCGGCCAGTGCCGCATCGGCATGCCCCTGCTGGAACACGTCTACGAAATGCGATATGTTTCCGGCACCGCCGGAAGCGATCAGCGGGATGGACAGCCCGCAATTGATCTTATCGAGCAGTACGCAGTCAAATCCGTTTTTGGTTCCGTCGTGATCCATGGAGGTCAGCAGAATCTCTCCTGCACCGCGACTTTCCGCCTCTTTTATCCAGTCTTCCGTTTCCACATCCGTCTTCAGCCGGCCGCCGTTGAGGTGAACGTAATTTTTACCGTTTACCCGCCGGGTGTCAACCGCCACCACCACGAACTGGATGCCAAACGCATTGGCCATCTGATCGATCAGCTGCGGGTTCCTCACTGCGGCGGAGTTAATGGAGATCTTATCGGCCCCCGAGTGCAGCAGTACATCAGCATCCGCCAATTCATTGATCCCCCCACCGATGGTAAAGGGAATATTGACCTGCCGTGCCACCGACTTAACCAGGTCCACCGTGGTCTTCCGCCGCTCATGTGTCGCAGTGATATCCAGAAAAACAAGTTCATCGGCCCCCTCTCGGGAATATTGCCAGGCGAGTTCAACCGGGTCACCCGCATCGCGCAGATTGACAAAATTGACGCCTTTTACTGTCCGTCCATCCTTGACATCTAAGCAGGGGATGATTCGTTTGGCCAGCATCGTCTTAAAACCGAATGAGCGACTTCAGGTTCCATTCCTTAATTTCTCCAATGCTGATGCGATTTTCGTAAATCGCCTTGCCGATTACGCACGCTTCTACATTGATGCCCGCCAGTGTCTGCACATCTTCCATGGAACTAATCCCGCCGGAAGCAATCAGCTTAATGATAGGGGAATGGTCCAGCAGCTTTTTGTACAGTTCTACGCCTGCACCGCCCAGCTTGCCGTCTTTGTTAATATCCGTACATAAAAACCGGTAGAAACCCAATGAAAGGCACCGGTCAATATAATCCATTAGTTTCACCGGTGAGCTTTCCATCCAACCGGAGTATTTAATCACCTCATCCAACACGTCAATGGCGATCACCACCTGGTCAGCGTATTTTTTGCGGCCAGTATTCAGCTTACTCAGTTCATCCAGGAATTCCGGATTGGTGATGGCCTGCGTGCCCACGACTACCCGGTGTATGCCGGCGTCTACCAGTTCCCTGACTTTCTCGATGCTGCGCACACCGCCGCCGTACTGCACTTTCATATCGGTGTGCTGGATGATGTCAAATAGGTATTTTTGATTACTGAAATCCCCTTTTGCGCCATTAAGGTCGACGATATGGACAAACTCCGTACCGTTGGACTGGTATTTCTCAATCATCTCCTCGAGGCTTACCTCGTACGTGGTGACCTCACTGTAGTTGCCTTCCCGTAAACGGACCACTTTTTTGTCCAACACATCAATCGCAGGAATGATATACATGTTTTTGGCTGATTAACGTAAATTTGAAAAATTCAATAATAACTGTTCGCCCGCTGCTCCGGATTTTTCTGGGTGAAACTGTACGCCAAAGAAGTTTTTATCTTGAATGGCAGCCGAAAATTTCAGTCCATATTGAGCAAAAGCGGCCGTAAAAGTAGCATTATATTCAATAAAATAAGAGTGAACAAAGTAAAAGTAGGTATCTTTTTTCAGATTTTCGAATAACGGATTGTCGTTTTCGGGATATACCTTGTTCCAGCCGGTGTGGGGTACCTTCTCGGCTATCCGTCCCTCAAAATGATATGTTTTCAGCGGAATAATATCCAGTAATGACGCATCTCCTTCTTCTGAATAAGCGGTAAGCAGCTGCATACCCACACAGATTCCCAGTACCGGCTTCTTAATTTCCCCCACTGCATCAGCCAGTCCGGAATCCCTTAATTTTTGCATGGCGGCGCCGGCATGACCCACACCGGGGATAATGATCCGGTCATATTGTTCCACTTCACCGGTCTTATTGATCATGCCGTATGGGATATCCAGCCGGTCCAATGCTGCCGTAAGTGAAAAAATATTTCCCGCTTCGTAGTTAATAATCCCTGTCATCGTTCAGCTGTCAGCCAGCTGCTAACTGCAGCTGGCTATTAATTAAATAATTTTCTGTGTGTATCTTTCGTACTGCCAGGCTCCTTTGCTCCTGCGCAATTACAAAACTCCTTTCGTGCTGGGCAATGCCATGTTTTCGGCATCACGCTTTACCGCACGTTTGATTGCCTTGGCAAATGCCTTGAAAATTGCCTCGATCTTATGGTGCTCGTTGTCTCCCTCGGCCTTGATGTTGAGGTTACATTTAGCAGCATCGGAAAATGATTTAAAAAAATGGAAAAACATTTCCGTGGGCATGTCACCGATTTTCTCCCGCTTAAACGCAGCGTCCCAGACTATCCAGCTCCTGCCGCCGAAATCAATGGCCACCTGGGCGAGGCAGTCGTCCATCGGCAGCGTAAACGCATAACGTTCAATCCCCCGCTTATCGCCCAATGTCTTCAGGAAGAGCTCGCCAAGCGCAATGCCAGTATCCTCGATCGTATGATGTTCATCGATGTGCAGATCGCCCCGGGCGTGTACCGTCAGATCGAGACCCCCATGGCGGGCAATCTGGTCGAGCATGTGATCAAAAAATGGCAGGCCCGTCTGGATGTCGGCCTTTCCCTTGCCATCCAGGTTTACGCGGACATAAATATCCGTTTCGCTCGTTTTACGATGATACTCACCCGAGCGGGTTCCCAGTTTCAAAAACTCATAGACAGCACGCCAGTCTGACGTTTCCAGCGCCACCGTGGTTTCGTCGATCTCAAGCGCTTCGGTCGCACCAAGCGCATCGTTATTCCGTAACCATATGGCCTTAGCCCCTAGGTTCTGGGCCAGTTTTACATCGTTTATCCGGTCGCCAATGACAAATGAATTAGTCAGGTCATATTTTTCCGGATCAAAATAAGACGTCAGCAGTGCCGTCCCCGGTTTACGTGTCGATGCATTTTCATGGGGAAATGTGCGGTCGATATGCGTAGCGGCAAACACAGCACCTTCGCCTGCAAACGTGTTGATCACGAAATCATGCACCGGCCAGAAATTGACTTCGGGGTGCGATGCCGTACCCAAACCGTCCTGGTTGGTTACCATGATCAGTTCAAAATCCAGCTCCCGTGCAATTCGGGGCAGGTACTGCAATGCACCGGGGTAAAACTGAAGTTTTGCAAACGAATCGATCTGCTCGTCCTCCGGTTCCAGAATCAGTGTACCGTCCCGATCGATAAATAATAGTCTTTTGATGCTATCGGCCATGTTTCCCTATGTTCTTTCTAATCATATTACAACTACTGTTTATCCGATTTATATTGCTGCAATGCCGCAATCAGGCGTTCATTTTCAGCAGGGGTGCCAATGGTAATACGCAGGCAACCCTCGCACAGCTCCACCTTGGAGCGATCGCGGACAATTACACTCGCGTCAACCAGATGGGTATAAATTTCGCGGGGTTCCGATGTCTTGACTAAAATAAAGTTCGCATCGGATGGATAAACATGCAACACATAGTCAAAGGTACGCAATAGTTCTGATACCTGCTCCCGCTGGGAAACGGTTTCCTTAATCCAGTCGTTCACCTGCTCAACCTGATCCAGCGCTTTCAGCGCCAGTTCCTGTGTGGCCTGGTTAATGTTATACGGGGGTTTGATTTTATTGAATACCTCGATGATTTCCTCGCTTGCGAAAGCCATTCCCAACCGCAAACCGGCCAAGCCCCATGCTTTCGACAAGGTCTGCAGCACCACGAGATTGCCATACTCGGTCAGCTCCTGTATAAATGTCTTTTGCCGGGAATAATTGATATAGGCTTCATCGATCACCACGAGGCCATTAAAATTAGCCAGCACCGTTTCCACATCTTCACGGCGCAACGAGTTACCTGTGGGATTATTGGGCGAGCAGAGGAAGATGAGCCGGGTATTGGTGTCAATGGCTTCGGCTATTCCTTCCAGGTTTAGCTGGAAATCCTCAGTGAGGTTTATCTTTTTGACAGCCACATCGTTGATGTTGGCCGATACCTCGTACATGCCGTATGTGGGCGGTACGAGGATTACATTGTCTATCCCCGGGCGGCAGAATGCCCGGAACAAGATATCAATCGCTTCGTCACTGCCGTTTCCAAGGAAAATATTCCGCGGTGGTACCCCCTTGATATGGCTTAATTTGCGTTTTATTTCATGTTGTAATGGATCTGGATAGCGGTTGTAAAACACATCCAATGGCGAGCCGAATGCATTCTCATTGGCATCAAGCAATGTGGATGCCTTGCCCTTGAACTCATTGCGCGCAGAGGAATAAGGGGTCAGGTTTCTGATGTTTACCCGTAAAAGATTGTTTAAATCAAATGATGAGGCCATTTTTATATACCGTGTGTAGTTATTTTCTTATATCGTACTATCCATGCTTTGCTTCCCGCGAGGCCCGCCAAGGCCGTTAAGCGCTTGCTGCCTGAACGGGGTACCAGCTTCCTTCCATCGCCAGCTGCGTATCGGGAAATACGGTTCTGCTCTCTTTCAGCAATTGCCCAAGCTCCTTATACCGGGCCGAATAATGTCCGATAAGCAGTTGCCTGACCCGGGCAGACCGGGCTACTTCGCCCGCCTGTAACGCCGTGGTATGGTACGTTTCCCTGGCACGGTCCTGCATCTCATGCATAAAAGTAGCTTCGTGATACAGCAAGTCGACGTCCTGGATATAGGGCAGGTAGCCACCGGATGCCTGGGTATCTGAACAATAGGCGTAACTGAGCGTAGCCGGGGGTGGTTCGGTTAAATCCTGCCAGGCATGTACCGTGCCGTCTGCTGCCACATAATCATGTCCCTGTTTAATCAATGAAAGATAAGGTTTGGGGATACCCAACCGGTCCGTTTCCGCTTTCTTAATCGTAGGTAACCGTTCTTTTTCGTCAAACCGGAACCCTGTACAGGGAATCCGGTGATCCAGCGGAAAGGAACGAACCTGCAAAAGCGCTGTATCGGCGATCACTTCCTGCGAATGATCCTGGGTTGGGTGAAAATGCAACGGATAACGTAACACGGTCTGCGAATGCATAAAATGCAATTCAATCAGCTCCTTCAATGGTTGGGGACCGTATAGGTGTAATGCTTCTTTGCGCCCTACCAGGTGCATGGAAGAAAGGAGACCGATAAGGCCCAAGTAATGATCGCCATGAAGATGGCTGATGAAAATATGCTTGATCCGGCTGCTCTTAACACCATATCTCATTAACTGCAGCTGGGTGCCTTCCCCGCAGTCGACGAGATACAGCTGTTCTTCCACATTGATCACCTGCGCAGTTGGATGGCGACCGTATATGGGCGTGGCTGAACTGCTTCCCAATATCAATACTTCAAATTTCATCCCTCTTCTACAGCACCGCGCAACTCCTTCTCAATTTCCGTCATAAAGATGACATCCTCGGCGCCGATGTTATCGGACACGATGGACAGCACGGCGTCCAGGTTGCACACCGTGATCAGTTTTTTAATCGGGTCGTTGGCGTGGGTCACGATAAACACCCCTCCTGCAGCCTTGCAAAGCCGATGCGCCAGCAATACCGTACGCAATCCCGTGGAATCAGCGTCCAGCACATGTGATAAATCAAGCACAATGTTACGTTGCCCTCCGGTATTTTGCAGCAGGAATTCGGATTTGATCTTCGGTGCCGTATCTCCGTCGAGCAGCTCAACATGCGGCTGGATGATCACGTATTTCTCATGCTTATCAATGGTGAATTTCATGCCGGGTCTGTTTAATGATTAACTAATTATCCGCCGCAGGGCGACGGCAGTCTGGCTTGCCACCCGATCCATTACATCCGATTGTTCCGGATATTTAAAGGGTTCGCCAGTAATGTGTTCATATAATTCAATGTACCTTTCGGATATCGAAGATACGATTTTATCGGTCATTTCCGGAATTTGCTGGCCTTCCTGGCCCTGAAATCCGTTTTCGATCAGCCATTGGCGGACGAACTCCTTGGACAGCTGCCGCTGGGGCTTGCCCTCCCGCTGCAGGTTTTCATAGCTATCTGCATAAAAATACCGCGACGAATCCGGCGTATGGATTTCATCGATCAGGTATATCCGGTCGCCCAGCTTACCAAATTCATATTTGGTGTCAACCAGGATCAGTCCACGTTCCGCCGCCAGTACCGTACCCCGTTGGAACAGCGCTTTGGTATAGGCTTCCAGCTGCCTGTAATCTGCTTCCGAAACCAGTCCCTGCCGGAGAATCTCCGCACGGGAGATGTCTTCGTCATGTCCTTCGCTGGCCTTCGTTGTAGGCGTGATAATCGGTTCCGGCAACCGGTCATTTTCATTCAGTCCATCGGGAAGTGGCTCGCCGCAGACTTCGCGTTTTCCGGCGCGGTATTCCCGCCAGGCATGGCCTGACAGATAACCACGGATCACCATCTCAACCTTGAACGGCTGGCATAGGCGGCCAATGGTGACGTTCGGGTCCGGTACATCAAGCACCCAATTGGGCACAATGTCTTCGGTTGCTTTGAGGAATTTTGCCGCGATCTGGTTGAGCACCTGTCCTTTATACGGGATTGCCCGGGGCAGCACCACGTCAAACGCCGAAATGCGGTCGGTTGCGATCATGGCCAGGTACTGATCGGCAATGGTATACACGTCGCGGACTTTCCCTCGGTAAAATGCCGTCTGGCTTTCAAAATTAAACTCGGTTTCTTTTATCGTATTCATATGCGGTTAGGCGGTCGGCCGCCTATCATGATGCTGTTTATTTCACTTATTCCCTATGGGCGGGGTTTGTCTTTCTGCCTGATATCTCCAATTGCTGCGTTAAATATCCCCGTAGGCTTCGAGGATCCGTCGGACCAGCTTATGCCGTACGACATCGCCCCCGCTCAAATAAATAATATCGATGCCCTCAATATCATCCAATAGTTTAATGGCGTTCTGAAGGCCCGACTGCTGCTTTTTGGGCAAATCAATCTGCGTGACATCTCCCGTCACGATGAATTTTGCCGTGGGTCCCATACGGGTCAGGAACATCTTCAGCTGCATATCCGTAGCGTTCTGAGCCTCATCCAGAATAACAAAACAATTATCAAGTGTCCGTCCACGCATAAACGCAAGCGGGGCCACTTCAATCGTCCTGTTCTCCAAAAACACCTTTAGCTTCTCCGCCGGAATCATGTCATCCAGCGCGTCATAAAGCGGCCTCAGGTAAGGATCAACTTTTTCCTTGAGATCACCGGGCAGAAACCCGAGATTCTCGCCTGCTTCAACAGCCGGCCGGGTGAGAATGATCCGTTTCACCTCTTTGTTGCGCAACGCCCGCACGGCCAACGCCACAGCCGTATAGGTTTTTCCCGTTCCGGCGGGACCGATCGCGAATAAGATGTCGTTCTTCACGATGCTGTCTACCATCCGCCGCTGATTGGCCGTCCGCGCCTTAATCACCATCCCGTTCGGCCCGAAAACGATGGGGTCCCCGGAACGCTTTTCCTCTGCCTTGACGGCCGTTTTGCCTTTTGTTGGCGTTACCTCCGTTGCGGTTTCCAGGATCGATTCAATATCATTCGGTGTTAAGCTGTTGTATTGCTCCACATGGGCAATAATCCGGTCGAAATAGCCCTTAAACGCACTGATCTCCTGCTCATCGCCCAACACTTTCACCTCGTTCCCCCGGGCGACGACCTTCAGCTTCGGGAATTGCTTTTTTACTATTTCAAAATGCTCGTTCTGTGCTCCCCACAATACCGCGGGATTGACATACTCCAGGGTAATACTTAATTCGTTCAAATTTGCTATCCATTAACCATATGTGCACTGCTCCGTCACACGACGGCCAATGCAGCCAAAAAGTCCATAAATATAGGTATTAATTCATATCCGTTTATGCCGAAATAAAAAATCGCACCCACGATCGCATGTATGCGGAGTTATCCCGTCCGCCGCTTTGCGAATCCGGAAATTTCACAGTATACTTGCCCTCTACGATGGAGCAGCGGATCCAGTGTACGGATTTTTGATTTTATCAATAACATGGCGGAATGGGTACCATCACCTTAACGACGGATTTAGGACATAAAGATTTTTACCAAGCGGCACTTAAAGGCAGTATTATCAGCCAGTATCCCGCCGTGCGATTGCTGGATATCTCGCACGATATCCCCCCTTTCGATATTCAATACGCAGCATTTGTGTTAAAAAATGCTTATCCGTACTTTCCTGAGAAAACGGTACACCTGATCGGCATTGATTCGCTGTATAACAATGAAGATACCCGCTTCCTGGCCCTGCGGTATAACAATCACTTTTTTGTGGGTGCAGATAACGGCATCTTTTCCCTGATTCTCGATGGCAAGCCACAGGAAATTGTAGAGCTGAACATCATTCAGGACCTGAAATACCTGCATTTCCCGCTTACTGACATCTTCAGTAAAGCCGCCTGCCACCTGGCCAAGGGCGGAAAGCTCTCGGAAATCGGCGATCCGATTGATTCGCTGACTGACCGGACATTGATCCAACCGATCGTGGAGAAAGATGGCTTACGGGGAAGCGTTATTTTTATTGATTCGTTCGGCAATGTCATCAGTAACATCAGCAAGGAACTTTTCAATAAAGTGCAGCGCGGGAGAAGTTTCACTTTGTATTTCAGGCGCAATGAAACCATTGACCAGATGAGCTGGCACTACAATGAGGTTCCGGAAGGCGAAAAACTCTGTCTGTTTGGCATTAGCAATTACCTGGAAATCGCGATTAACAAAGGGAATGCCAGTGGGTTACTGGGACTCAATAAAGGCGACATCATCCGGGTGGAATTCGGAAATAAATAGTTAAAAATGAAATTTATGCGTTATACAACCCGCACATGTGGCCAGCCCTTGCGATGGGCGGCGCTATTCGGTTGCCTCCTCTGGCTGCCTTTCGGGGCGCTGGCACGGCAGGCACCTGATACGACACAGCGGACAAATGCCGCCTACGAAGCGCAGCGCAATAAAGTAAACGAATTGCTTGACCAGCGCAGTGCCCGGTTTGGCCAATTCAACCAAAGCCTGGAACAGCGCACCGGCATTTTCGGACTGAAGACCAAAAAAGATATGCAGGCTTCCATTGACATCCTCAAACAGATTGTACTGACGGATAATGATATCTTCAGGGAAACCAAACAGCTGCTCGATTTCAAGGATTTTGAAAAAACCCAGATTGCGGAACAGGCTTCTGAATTCGACGGAAGGATCAATGGATACATTAAAACCATCAGCAAACTCCAGCAGGAGCAGGAGCGACTTCAGCAGGAACTGCGGTCGCTACACCAAACCAATCGCCGTTACCTGGGATTACTGCTGCTTACCCTGGCGGCGCTCATCGTGTGGGCAGCCTTCTTTTTCCGGCGACGTAAAAAATTGACGAAGGCGTGATACGGCCTTATGTTATTGTATATACTTTTGTCCCTATAAATTTTATTTATAAGGATAGTAACCGAACATGGCAAGAGCACGATTAAATAGCGGGGATGCGCCACCAGAGGATCTGCCCAAACCCAAACTCACCAAAACCACGCTGAAGAAGGCGGCCAGGCTACTGGCGTATCTTCGGCCCTATCGGGTGAAGTTTGTTATTGGCATGGCTTTTTTATTCCTGTCCAGCCTTACGGCACTGGCATTTCCGGCTTTACTGGGGTCTATGATCGATGCCGCACAGGGAAAACAAAGTTATACCTGGCTTCCCGCAGACATCCGCACCATTGGCATTGTCGCCTTTGTAATCCTGTTTATCCAATCGGCCGTATCGTTTTTCCGGATACGGCTGTTTGTGGAAGTGGCCGAAAAATCCCTGGCCGATATTCGCCGTGATTCCTATTATAAACTCATCACACTGCCGCTTGATTTTTTCTCCAACCGGCGTGTGGGCGAGCTGAACAGCCGCCTGTCGGCCGACCTGGCACAGATCCAGGACACGATGACCACTACACTCGCCGAAATCATCCGGCAGGTCATTCTGCTTACCGGGGGCATTTGTCTGCTATTTGTCGTTTCGGGCAAACTGACCTTGCTCAACCTCAGTATACTGCCCATCCTGGTGGTTATTGCCGTGGTCTTTGGCCGCTTTATCCGCAAACTGTCCCGCCAGGCGCAGGACCGGCTGGCTGAGTCCAATACCGTTGTCCAGGAGACCCTACAGGGGATCAGCAACGTCAAGGCATTTGTAAATGAAGCTTATGAAGCTTCCCGTTACTCAAAAACCCTGCAAGCCGTGGTAAAAATTGCCGTTAAAGGAGCTACCTACCGGGGCATGTTTGCATCGTTTATTATATTTTGCCTGTTCGGCGCAGTAGTTGCGGTTATCTGGTACGGTTCATCGCTGGTCGCCGCGGGCGATATTTCGGTCGGTGAACTCACGACCTACATCTTGTATTCTATTTTTGTTGCGGGATCCATGGGCAGTTTCCCCGAATTATACGCCAACGTACAAAAAGCAATAGGCGCCAGCGAACGAGTCATTGAAATCCTGGAAGAGCAGGAAGAAGATTCGGGATTATTGCAGGAAGAAAAATCCATTGAACGTCACCTGCACGGCAGTATTGCATTTGATGGAGTCACCTTTGCCTACCCTTCGCGGCGTGAAATCACGGTACTTAAAAATGTAAACTTTGAAGCCAGAGCAGGTGAAAAAGTGGCTATTGTCGGTCCAAGCGGCACCGGAAAATCGACCATTGCCTCGCTGGTGCTCCAGTTTTATAAACCCGACAGCGGCCGTATTCTTTTCGACGGCGTGGAAGCAGCCAGCTATGCATTGACGGATATCCGCAGCCAAGTGGCCATTGTACCGCAGGATGTGCTGCTGTTTGGCGGCACAATTCGTGAAAATATTGCCTATGGCCGGTTAACGGCCGATGCGGAGGAAATTATTACAGCAGCAAAACGGGCCAATGCGCATCACTTTATCATGGACTTTCCCGAAGGGTACGACACCATGGTGGGCGAACGCGGCGTCAAGCTGTCCGGCGGCCAGCGCCAGCGCATTGCTATTGCTCGGGCGCTACTGAAGGACCCGGCCATTCTTATCCTCGACGAAGCGACATCCTCGCTGGACTCGGAATCGGAGCGTCTGGTACAGGAGGCTTTGGAAGAACTCATGAAAAACCGGACATCCATCATCATTGCGCATCGCCTCTCCACCATCCGTGAGGCGGACCAGATTATCGTGGTGGAAGGCGGGCAGGTAGTAGCTGCCGGTTCGCACGAAGAACTCATGGGAATGGAAAAAGGCCTCTACCGCCACCTATATAAACTCCAGCTGGCTGATAAATAACCCCCTGTCTGTTTGTTTTTATTTCTCCTGGCCGGCAAACATTTTGCCGACAGGGTTGTTCAGTAATTGAAGGTAAAAATAAAACCAAAAGGACATTAAGATGAATACGAAAAACAATATCATTACTTTTGCGTTGGTAGGACTCGCTGCAGGAACGATAACCTGGTTGTTGTTAGGCACTAAGGAAGGCCGTAAACAGTTAAGCTGTGCAAGTGACGGAATCCGTCAGTTTACGGACTCCATGAAAAACAACGCGAAGAAGGGATTGGACAAAGCGGCAGAAATGGCCAACAAGGCAAGCAAGGAAGCACAGGACATGCGCGCCAAAGCGACCAACAGTGGAAAATCAATGCTAAATAAGGCCGACCAGGCTGCCAAAAAATCGATCAACAAAGCAGCCGACGCCATGAAAACGGCCAGGCGTAAAACCGACATCTCTTAATGGCCCGCACGCAGGGAAACATTCGCCTAAATTGACAGACGAATTGTATCTTTGCGAAAATGAGCTTACTGAAAGAGGTCGGTTCCCTGATCCAAAAAGACATCATTCTCGAGTGGCGTTCCAAATACGCACTTAACGGCATTCTGCTCTATGTGGTATCTACGGTATTTGTCTGTTACCAAGCATTCAAATCGGTAGATCCCACGACGTGGAATGTGCTTTTCTGGATTATTATGCTTTTTGCCTCGGTCAATGCCATCAATAAGAGTTTTGTCCAGGAAAGCCAGAACAGGCAATTGTATTATTATACTATTGCCGGACCTAAAGCCATAATCCTCTCAAAAATAGGCTATAATGTACTGATCATGTTGCTGCTATCCGCTATCGCTTTTACGGCGTATGCGGTAATATTCGGTACGCCGGTAGGTGACCTTATCCTTTACCTGCTGGCCGTGGTTTTGGGCGCCGTCAGTTTTGCAGCCGTCTTTACCATGGTTTCCGGTATTGCCGCAAAAGCGGGCAACAACAGTACGTTGATGGCGGTACTGAGCTTTCCGATTATCATCCCGTTGCTGATTATCCTGATCAGGTTATCCAAAAATGCGATGCTTGGACTTGACTGGAGCGTCAGCTACCCTGAACTCCTGGTGCTGGCAGCGATTAATGTCATTACTGTTACGATTTCTTTATCGTTATTTCCTTACCTTTGGCGTGATTGACAACGTAAACTACGCATGACAATGAAACACTATTGGTGGAAAATATTAGCGATTTTATTGATCCTCTATGGTATTATTGCAGGCTTATTAGGTCCTGTACCTGCCCTTCCGATAGTACATGAAACCATTCGCAACGTATATTTCCACGTACCCATGTGGTTTACGATGTTTACACTGTACCTTGTTTCTGTAATTTACAGCATCAAATACCTTTCATCCAACAATCCGCATCACGACCTGGTGGCTGTTGAAAGCGTAAATGTCGGCGTTGTCTTTTGCACTTTTGGGTTACTTACCGGCATGGCATGGGCCAACTTTACCTGGGGCGCACCATGGCCGAATGATCCGAAGTTAAATGGCTCGGCCATTGCCACGTTAATGTACCTGGCTTACCTGGTATTGCGGAATGCCTTGGAGGAAGAGCAGAAACGGGCCAAAATCTCCGCGATTTACAATGTATTTGCCTTTCCGATCATGATCGTATTGATGTACATCCTTCCGAAAACTACGGACTCGCTTCATCCGGGCGCCGGTGGCAATTCGGGCTTCAGTCAATTTGATCTGGACGGAGCGATGAAGATTGTGCTACGTCCTACATCTGTCGGGTGGATTCTGTTGGGCATCTGGATTATGACATTGCGGTTCCGCATCCGGAAACTCGAATACCAAAACCACACTGTATCCGAGTAAATATTCGCATTATATAAATAATAAAACGTGAATGCTAAATTTTGGCAATATTTAACGCGAAACAATATGAAAAAGATAATTCTTTCTTTTCTATTAGTTATCAATGGGTTAATATGTAGTTTTGCCCAAACAAATGCTGAGGTCGAAATGGCCACAGATTTTCGCAGTTCGGGCAAGATTTACGTGGTGATACTGGTGTTGGCTATCATTCTGATTGGACTGGCCGTTTATTTATTCACCATTGACAGAAAAATCACCAGGTTGGAAAAATCGCGCAAAGCGTAGCGCATAAATCCACAGTCAAGGCTTACCCGCTGCTGAACAGCAAACAACTAAAATTTAATAATCTTTACATTAAGTATGGTTATGGTTAAGTCAACAGCGAATTCCATCCAACAGCCTCACTTTTTTGATGACGTATCTGAATTTTTTGACCACGCAGCCCGGTTTACCAAACACCCACAGGGCCTGCTCAATCAGATCAAGGTATGCAACAGTGTCTATCGTTTCAGCTTCCCGTTCCGAAGGGGTGACCGGCTGGAAGTAATCAACGCCTGGCGCGTAGAACATTCACAGCACATGTCGCCCACAAAAGGCGGTATACGCTACAGCGAACTGGTTAACGAGGATGAAGTGATGGCCCTCGCCGCACTTATGACCTTTAAATGCGCTATTGTGAATGTGCCGTTCGGAGGTGCTAAAGGAGGCATTGCCATTAACCCCAAAAACTATTCGGTGGATGAGCTGGAAACGATCACGCGCCGTTATACCGTAGAACTCATCAAGAAAAACTTTATCGGACCCGCCATTGACGTGCCCGCCCCCGATTATGGCACGGGCGAACGGGAGATGAGCTGGATCGCGGATACGTATACAACCATGAACCCGGGGCAGCTCGATTCATTTGGCTGTGTTACCGGAAAACCGCTCTCCCTGCATGGCATTGCCGGCAGAAAAGCCGCTACCGGCCGCGGGGTGGCCATCGCTATACGGGAATGCCTGAGCACACCCGAAGACATGAAAGCGCTTGGCCTTACACCCGGTATCGAAGGTAAAAAGATAATTATTCAGGGGCTGGGTAACGTCGGCTACAATACCGCAAAAGTACTCATGGAGTTCGGCGCTATCATTGTCGGCATCTGCGAATACGACGGCGCATTGTATAACCCTGATGGACTGGATCCGGATGCCATTCTTCAGCACCGTAAAAACACCGGTTCCATATTGGGTTTTAAACACGCGAAAAAAGAGTTTAAGAACCCTGCCGCAGGCATGGAACAGCCCTGTGACGTGCTGGTGCCTGCTGCGCTCGAAAACCAGATTACCATGGAGAACATTGGTCGTATCCGTGCAAAGGTGATTGCGGAAGGGGCCAATGGACCGACCACGCCTGCCGCAGCCAATGCTTTCGTGAAAAATGGCGGGATTATCATTCCGGATATGTATTGTAACGCCGGCGGGGTTACCGTATCGTATTTTGAATGGCTGAAAAACCTGTCGCACGTCGCGTTCGGCCGCATGGATCAGCGGTATGAGGAAAAGGCGAACCTGAACCTGGTGAACATGGTGGAAGCTATGACCGGGGTATCCCTGACCAACGAACAGCGTAATACGATTGTAAAAGGCGCTTCCGAACTGGAGTTGGTCAATTCCGGATTGGAAGACACCATGATCCGCGCATATCACGAGATCCGGGAAGTTAAAAATTCCACTAAAGGAGTTGACACCTTACGTACAGCAGCCTTTATTGGTTCCATCAATAAAATTGCGATATCTTACCAGAACCTCGGAATCTGGCCATAATTACCGGAAAGCCGTCATTTCAAATGAAGTGACGGCTTTCTCTTCCGGCGTTATTTTACGAGCGCATTCCAAAGAATTTCGACAGGGTGATAAGCCCGCTTCCCTGCTCCATCTTTAATCTGGTGTCGGCAACTGGTACCCGGCGCAGCAATAATCACGTTCTCGGCAGCTGCCCTGACTGCAGGAAGCAACACCAATTCACCGACATTCATGGAAACTTCATAATGCTCCTTTTCATAGCCAAAAGAGCCCGCCATGCCACAGCATCCCGAAGGGATAACCGTTACTTCATGACCTTCCGGAAAGGCAAGTATCTTTTCGGTGGCGCCAACCAGGTGGAACGCCTTCTGATAGCAGTGACCATGCAGCTTTATCTGCTGTTTAGCTGTACCAAACCGTGAGCGGTCAATATGGCCCGCATCCATTTCGTCCGCGAGAAATTCATCAATCAGCAGCGCGGTGGCGGCCAGCCGCTCCGCTTCGGGCAATAATTCCCGATCGACCAGATCGGGGTATTCATCCCGAAAGGTCAGCACAGCAGACGGCTCGATACCGATCAAGGGTGTTTCTGCAGTAATAACATCCTTCAGCATGCGGACATTGGCGTTTGCAATTTCTTTTGCTTTCCGGACCAGCCCTTTCGACAGGTACGTCCGGCCGCTTTCCAGGTGATTAACCAACTGCACGTCGTATCCCAGTGCAGTCAGCAGCTTGTACGCTGCCTTCCCGATGTCCGTATCGTTGTAGTTGGTAAATTCATCGCAGAAAAGATAAACCCGACGGGCGGTCGTTCCCTGCCCTGTTTTGCGGGCCTGTCTCCGTGCCACCCATTTTTTCAGGGTCGTGCTGCCCACTTCCGGCAGCGATCTATCCTGGGCGAAGCCAAGTACGCGTTTTACAATGGAAGAAGTGAAATTATTCCGGATCACGAAATTGTAAAGTCCCGGAAAATAGCTGGCCAGCCGCTGGGATTTTGTGAAGTTGGCAATGACATTTGCCCGGAACGGGGTACCATTGGCATCGTAGTAATGTTGCAGAAACTCGGCCTTCATTTTGGCAATATCAACACCCGACGGGCATTCCGTCTTACATCCCTTACAGCTCAGACACAGGTCCATTACCTCCTTAATTTCATCGTGGTCAAACCGGTTAACCTTCCGCGAATCGGTGAGAAACTGCCGAAGCATGTTGGCCCTCGCCCGTGTCGTATCCCGTTCTTCACGGGTAGCCATGTAAGACGGGCACATCGTTCCCCCGGTGATGTGCGTCTTTCGGCAATCGCCCGAGCCCGAACATTTTTCCGAAAGCCTCAGGATACTTTCCTGTTTACTGAAATCAAATATGGTGGGAACCCGGATATCCGAGGTGTCTTTTTCGTACCGCAGAAACTTATCCATGGGCGGTGTATCGACAATTTTGTTGGCGTTGAAGATACCGGCCGGGTCAAATATCTGTTTCACTTTTTCCAAAAGCGCATATACCTCATTACCCAAAACCGCACCGATGAATTCCCCGCGCAACCGGCCGTCGCCGTGTTCCCCGCTCAACGAGCCATTGTATTTCTTTACCAGCTGTGCCGTCTGTGCAAGCACAGCGCGGAATGCCTGCTTCCCCTCCGGTGTTTTCAGATTGATCAGCGGCTCGACATGGAGCTCACCGGCCCCGGCATGCGCATAATAAGAGGCCTTAAGGCCATGAGTATCCAATATTCCCTGCAATTCCTCAATATAAGCAGGTAAATCTGCAGGCAGTACCGCGCAGTCTTCGATCAGGTTTACCGGCTGCGTGTCACCCGGCAGGTTCCGGATCAGCCCCAATCCGGCCTTGCGGACGTCCCAAACCAGTGTTGTTTTCGGCCCGGTTACCAGCGGGTGCGCATAACCCAGTCCCCGCGCCAGCAGGTCGGCGCGCAGGGCAGCCGCCTTGCCGGCCACCTCTTCGGGAGTTGCTCCCCGGAATTCCACCATCAGCAGCGCTTCGGGATCCCCTTCAATAAAGAACCGGTTATACTGGTAGGTAGGGTGTCCTTTGGTGAAGTCGAGAATGTACTTATCGACAAGTTCAGATGCTTCCGGATGGTGCGCCAGCGCAATGACATTGGCGTGCAGCGACTCGATCAATGAGTGGCAATGGATGCATAGCAGACCGATTTCCGCTGGCGGAAGCGGCAGCAAATTCAACTTTAGTTCCGTATGGATACCGAGGGTCCCCTCCGAACCGGCCAGCAGCCGGCATAGATTAAAGGGCTGCTCATTGTCTGCCAGCAGGTCCAGTGCATACCCCGTGTTGCGTCGTGTGATTGAGCGTTTAGGATAATTATCCGCAATGACGCGCCGGTTGGATTCGTCGGTCAGCAGGGCATTCATCTCCCGGTAAATCGCGCCCTCCCGGTTGGATTGTTTCAGTTTCTGGAAAAGTGCAGCATCGTCCAACGGTTCAAAGACCACCTGGGTCCCGTCATCAAGCAATACGGTAGCCGATAACAGGTGGCTACGCGTATCGCCCCATACAATGGAGTGCAATCCACTGGAATTATTGCCTACCATTCCGCCGATCATGGCCCGGCTGGCGGTCGACGTTTCCGGACCGAACATCAGTCCATAAGGTTTCAGGTATGCGTTCAGGTCGTCGCGGATGACACCGGGCTGTACGCGTACCCAGCGTTCCTCGGCATTCACTTCCAGCACCTGGTCAAAGTGACGGGATACATCAACAATAATGCCCCGGCCGACCACCTGCCCAGCCAGTGAGGTGCCCGCAGTACGCGGAATGAGTGTAGTACCATACCCCGACGCAAAGGCAATCAGCTGTTTCAGGTCGTTTTCATCTTTCGGGATGGCCACGGCAAGGGGACGCTCCTGATACACCGAAGCATCGGTCGAATAAGCGCGTATGATGGTGGCATGCTCGGCACTGTCATTGTAATAGAGCCTGCCGGTTAGCGAGCGGCTCAGGTCGGCTAATGCCGATGCTATGTTTTCAGTTTTGGTCATACAACTGCGAATATAAACATAATGTGGTTTTCAGGAAGTCGCGAGTGGTTATTTACATCCATACCAAATACGCGTTTGAAAGGAAGTCCGTACCAATGACGGCCGGTGTTAATCGCAGAAATTTAATACAGCCATTACATTAAGGTCATTTCCTTTCCTTCTATTTGCATTGCAATGGTTATGAGCTGCAAACAATTATTACCACACACAACCTGCTACTTATGCAAAAACGGGATGTAGACCTGATTATTATTTCGGATACACACCTTGGCACATATGGCTGCCACGCAAAAGAGCTGTTGCGTTATCTTAAAAGCGTAAAACCAAAGCAGCTGATCCTGAATGGCGATATTATCGATATCTGGCAGTTCAGCAAACGGTATTGGCCGGAATCCCACATGAAGGTTGTCCGGAAGATCCTCAAATTTGTGGCGGAGGGTGTACCTGTTACCTATTTAACAGGTAATCACGATGAGCTGTTACGCAAATTTACCGATTTCCGCCTGGGATCGCTGACTTTAACAAATAAACTCACCCTGTGCATCGGAAAAAAAAGAGCCTGGGTATTCCATGGCGATATTTTCGATGTAACCATGCAACATTCCAAATGGCTTGCACGGTTAGGGGCTGTCGGTTATGATAGCCTGATCCTGCTGAACAGCCTGGTTAACTGGATGCTGGAAAAATTGGGCCGGGATAAAATGAGCCTCTCGAAAAAGATCAAAAACAGCATTAAAAATGCGATCAAGTTTATCAACGATTTTGAAGTGACAGCCGCTTCCCTTGCCATTGAAAAGGGGTATCAATATGTAGTATGCGGGCATATCCATCATCCTGAGATCAAACAGATCGAAACGGAGCTTGGAACGGTAACTTACCTCAATTCGGGCGATTGGGTGGAAAACCTGACGGCCCTGGAGTGCCATCGCGGGAAGTGGCGAATCTACCGTTACCAGGCCGAAGATTACGCAACGGCAGACCCGGAGCCTGACGGGACAGAGCATGATGATCTCAGTGAAAAACTGGACATCAAACGCTTGCTGGAAGTATTGAAATCAGAGCCTATGGTGGCCTTGTAGCCTCGCTGCTGAGGCCGGATATCCCACTAGCCGATACGACGTGCATGAAATTAGCAATGGTCGATTGGCTAAATTATCTTAATATTGTAGCACAAAGACGTGCATACAAAATGATCGATCAATTCCGGAAATACACACCGCTCAATATCCTATTGTTATCTGTTGTGGGGGTATTGCTGTGCCTGGGTGTCTTTACCCACCTTCCGGAAGGCCTGACCCCCGTATTTTTTGAACCCGCAATCAGCAATTTCACCGGCAAGTTATATCAGGGAACCGTTTCTCCCGAACTTAATGTCGTGATTACGCTGGCGCTGACCATTGTCCAGGCATTGCTGATCAACCAGGTTGTCAATACCGCAAACCTCGTTGGCCGACCAAGTTTTCTGGCCGCGTTGATGTACCTTGCCCTGGCCAGCCTGATCTTGCCATTTCTGGTATTATCACCCATCCTGATTTGCAATTTCCTGTCTGTTTGGATGCTGAGTAAGTTACTCAGCCTGTACAGACGGACAGAAATCAAGCCCCTGATGTTTGATCTGGGTATGATTGTAGCCTTGGGAAGTCTGGTGTATTTTCCATTTATTGTAATGTTGTTGCTGCTTTGGGGTGCGCTGATCATCTTCCGTCCATTCGATTGGCGGGAATGGCTGGCTGCTTTTATTGGCTTTATCACCATTTACTTTCTGTTAGGTGTGTTGTATTTCTGGTTCGGCCAGCTCGACGCATTTTATCGGATCTGGCTACCGTTAACCTATCCGTTTCCGACATCAGTCCACATTGAAATGTATGATTACCTGGTATTGGTCCCTGTGATACTCATCCTGGTGCTCTTCCTTTTTACGTTAAGGCAAAACTTTTTCAAAAGCGTCGTTCACATCCGGAAATCTTTTCAACTGTTGTTCTGTATGCTGCTACTGACGGTGCCTTCCTTTTACCTGAATGCAGAATTGGCTGTTAACCACTTTCTCTTGTGTGTGCCTCCCATCGCCATTTACATGGCTTATTACTTTAACTATGCAACCAAGCGGTGGTTCTACGAAAGTGTATTTGCTCTTTTACTGCTGACCAGCATCTACTTCCAGTTCTTCTAATTGTTTATTATACAGCTTTTTAACCTTTTTTAACAAAAAGAATGTGTGGCGGGAGCTAAAAATTAGATAGCTTTGCATACATTTTACGGGTGGGAGGCCACCTTTATTACAGGCCATGCTGCAGCAGGATACCCCCGTGGTTTATTTAGTTAATCGATTATCATCAATTTAGCATATTTACATGAAGTTCGGTGTCGTTATATTTCCGGGGTCCAATTGTGATGAAGACATTATCCACGTCTTAGGCCACGTTATGGAACAGGAGGTGGTTCGTTTATGGCATAAAGACCATGACCTGCAAGGGGCGGAATTTATCGTATTGCCCGGCGGTTTTTCTTATGGCGATTACCTGCGCTCGGGCGCCATTGCCCGTTTTTCGCCAATTATGCAGGAAATCATTGCATACGCCAAAAAAGGGGGATACCTAATGGGAATCTGCAACGGTTTTCAGATTCTGACAGAAGCCGGATTGGTGCCGGGGGCATTGCTGCACAACCAGCAACGGAAATTCATCTGTGACAATATCTACCTGAAGGCCCAAACCAACGATTCCGTAATCACTTCCCAATTGGAATTGGACAGAGCTTATAAAATTCCGATCGCACACGGCGAGGGCAATTATTTTGCGGATGAAGCGACTTTAAACGCGCTAAACGACAACGATCAGGTATTATTTCGGTATTGTGACGCCGCTGGCAATGTCGTAGCCGACGCCAACCCCAACGGCTCCCTGGAAAATATCGCCGGTGTGTGCAATAAATCAAGAAACGTATTCGGTTTAATGCCACATCCCGAGCGCGCCTCGGAGAACATCCTGGGTAACCGGGATGGCATAGGCATTTTTGAATCCATACTCCATACCGCATTAGCGTAATCAGTTCACTCATTACATGCACAAAGCTCCCTCAATTTACATGCGTATCGTTTCAAAAGTTACTGTTTTTGTTGCATTTCTTATGCTGGCGGCTATGCTGGGCTATGCACAGCGGTCGACTACCAGCTCACCATACTCGCGCTTTGGCATCGGCGAATTGCGTGGCGATAACCTGCCGCAAAGCCGGGCAATGGGCGGTATTTCCACCGGCGTGCGCTATCTGCAGGGCTATGGCAATATCAACGTCATCAATCCGGCATCCTACTCTGCGCTGCTGCTTACCACCATTGATGTCGGTGTATTTGGCAACATCAACCAATTAAGCAAAAATCAGCATTCCGAGAACGCGTATAATTTTGCATTAAGCCACATTAATTTCGGGATCCCGCTTGGACGGCCGGGCGGAATCAGTTTTGGTATTCTGCCTTTTTCAGATGTAGGCTCCAGTTACGCTATTCCCGGCAAAGTCGACACAACGAATATCAATACGGTGTATGCAGGTACCGGTGGCACAACTAAGGCGTACCTCGGATACGGCATTCAGCTTAATAAAAATTTCAGTATAGGCGTGAATGCAGGCTATATTTTCGGTACACTCAACAACATTAGTTCCATCGAGTTCCCGAATGATGTGGGTGCACTCAATATCCGGACGGATAACAGCCGTTATGTCAAGGGATTCAGCTATGACTACGGCATACAATACTTTCAGCCGCTGAAGAATGAATTAAGCCTGACTATTGGTTATTCGGGAACAGCGGGCACATCGCTCCGGGCAAAAGCCTCCCAAGTGGTAACCGGTACCGCGACCAGCGTGGCCGAAGACGAGGAGAACCTGCCATTAGACACCATTTCTACCTTTGAAGGCCAGCGATATTCGATTAAAATGCCGATGAAACACAGCATCGGGTTCACGCTGACCAAAACCAACAAATGGATGGTGGGGGGCGATTTTAATTACGCCAAGTGGAGTGATTACCGGGAAGGAACAACCGATCCCGGGTTTACGGACAGTTATGGATTTGCTGTCGGTGGACAGTTCACACCCGACGCGTCTTCAATCAACTACCTCAACCTGATTGACTACCGGCTTGGCTTCAAAGCCAACAAATTATACCTCAATTTGCAGGATCAGGACATTAAGCAAATGGCCATTACCGTGGGATTTGGCTTTCCGTTGGCTTCGCTTTTCGGCGGCACGTTCTACAAGATCAACTTCTCCAGTGAATTTGGCCAGATGGGTACGCTTTCAAACAATTTAGTCCGTGAACGCTATATTAATTTTAACTTAGGGTTTACACTCAATGACCGCTGGTTCGTCCGGAGATCGTACGATTAATCATGCCGACCATGCCATGTTTACCAAGACGACATTAACTGACTACATACTCCCCGCCCCAAAGCGGGGTTTTGTCCTTTTGTTTCTGGCAATAATCTGCCTGTTGGCTTCCTGTGAAACGGATTTAAAGGAAGTCGACCGCATTGCCGCCATACAGGCAGAAGAACCGGTGGATATTTCCAGGGGCGTTACCGTCGTTTTCAGTGATTCAGCCGTTGTACAGGCAAAAATGAGCGCGCCTGAAATGCGGCACTACAACGTGGAAGATCCGTATTACGAATTTCAAAAGGGGGTTACCATCATTTTTTATGATGAACATAGCAAAGAAACCCAGCGCATTACCGCCGATTATGCGATTCAGAAAGAGGCAGAGGAGTTAATCGAATTCCGGGGGAATGTGGTCATAACCCGCGCGGACGGTTCCGTCATCAAAACCGAAGAACTCATTCACAGCCAAAAAGACAATACGTTTTATAATCACGTGCCAATTACCGCACATTTTAAGGATGGTAAGGGTGATTTTATGGGATCTTCTTTTCGTTCGGATGGGAACTTTGAAAATATAGTGGTTCAAAATTCAACCGGATTGTATATTTTCGACGGCAACCAGGGACCGTCTTTCCGCTAATGGCGTTTACCGGCTATTTTTTCAAAATGGATGGGCTCTGCCCTATACAAGACCAAAAAAAACAGCTCCTATGCTCAACGGTTTAATTAAAAACACCGCAATGTTTCAACGATCATTTCTCCTATTGCTGTGTGCCATGGCCCCGGGCCTGCTCGCGGTTGCCCAGCAAGCAAAGGATCAGGGGGTACACACCGCGACGGTCAGGTTTGACGGGATCGACCGTAAATACATGTATTACATTCCTTCCGGATATGATGCAAAAGCCAGATTACCGATTGTATTCTTCATTCACGGATACGGCGCCAGCGCCCAGATCGGCGTAGATGTACTGGGTCCGCAATTCCATCGCCGTGCCGACCGGGATGGTGCGATTGTGGTTTATCCGGAAGCGACATCCAAGCACTGGAATGATAGGCTGGGCGGTAGTTTCCCGGCAACAGATACCATCGATGATGTAGCTTACATCAGTCATTTAATCGACCTGTTCATCAACGATTTTAAGGGTGACCCCCGCCGGGTCTATGTGTCCGGAAGTTCAAATGGCGGGATGATGACGTACCGGTTAAGTGTAGACATTCCCGGGAAGATCGCCGCCATCGCACCCTTTATATCGGCCATCAGTCCGCAGGTAGCTGCCGCATCTGTCGATGCCGAGCCGATTCCCGTCATTATCACAAGCGGAACCGCGGACAGCGTTATCCGATGGGACGGTGGACCCGTCGACGTGATCAATACTCCCCGATTGCTATCCGGTGATCAGAACGTGGCATACTGGGTAGCAAGAAATGGCACCAAAACCAGTGCTAAGGTACGTGTCCTACCTGATATAGCCCCCGATGATCAATCGACTGTTGAAATACAGCATTACCCGGGCAAGTACGATGTCGTGCTTTACAAAATCATCGGGGGAGCGCACCGGCATCCGACCCTTCGCGAACCGGGAAAACCGATTGTCGCGGGACAGAACATGGATTACAATTCGTTTGAAATGGTGTGGGATTTTATGATGCGCTATAAAAAATAATTGCATAATGCCGGTTTTTGACCGTTTTGCTCAATTTTGCTTTTTGATCCTATTTTTTTTATAAAAATCGTATCTTGCGCCTCATTTTCAGTAACTGGCTAAACCCGGTCTTACAACGAAATAATTAGAAAAAACAAAACAGTTTATATACAACTATGGGATTAATGAACTATTTGCGTAACCGGGCGGGGGTGGTTATCGTTGCTTTTATCGGTTTCGCGATTTTTGCGTTTTTACTGGGAGACGTAATTAATTACGGCACGCCTTTTTGGGCAAGGCATCAAAATCAGGTGGGGAGCATTAACGGCGATGCAATTGATATCAATGAATTTAATTTACAGGTAGACCAGACGTCCGAAATGTTCCGCCAGCAAATGGGCGGCGGCACGCTGAATCCACAGATGCGGTCGTGGGCTGTGCAGCAGGTCTGGAGTCAATACCTCAACCGGGCGCTGCTTGAAAAAGAAATTGAACAGGTCGGCCTAACCGTTGGCCAACCTGAATTGAATGACCTGGTCCAGGGGGAGAACCCTTCCATGCAGATACAACAGGCATTTATGAACCCCCAAACGGGACAATTCGACCGCAACCAGCTCAACGGATTCATTGCCCAGGTTGGTAGCCTCCCTGCAGGCCATGAGGCACACGGACAGTGGGAAGCCCTCCTTCAGAACGTAATTGACACCCGGCTGGCTGCCAAATACACCGACTTGGTTAACAACAGCATATATGTCACTTCACTGGAAGCGACAGAGGATTATAACCAGCGGAATAAACTAGCAAATTTTGATTATGTTTTGCTGGATTACAGCGCCATACCAGACAGCTCGGTAACCGTTACGGAGCAGGACTATAAGGCTTACTACGACGAGAATAAGGGAGTTTTTAAAAATGCGGAAGAAACCCGCAGCCTGGAGTACGTTGTATTTGACGCCAGCCCTACTGCACAGGATACAGCCCGGGTACGGGAAACGATAACGGAATTAAAGAACCAGCTTTCAGCGTCGACTACAGACTCCCTGTTTGCTGCGGTTAATTCGGACACCAAATATCCATATGCCTACCGCAAACGAGGTGAAATGGGCTCAGCATTGGACTCACTCATTTTCAGCGCATCTCCTGGATCAACGGTCGGTCCGATCGTTTCAAATGGAACTTTCGAGATTGCAAAGGTAGTAGATGCGAAGGTGTGGCCGGATTCTGTAAAGGCCAGCCATATCCTACTTAATCCAGCTGCTGAGGGTGGACTTGAGCGCGCACAGGCAAAAGCCGATTCCATCCGGAACCTGGTACTCCAGGGTGAAAATTTTGCATCGCTGGCTATCCAGTTCAGCGTGGATGAGGGTAGTAAAATTAACGGCGGCGAACTGGGTACTTTTGCTCCGGGCATGATGGTACCTGTATTTGAAAACGCCGTATTCAATGGCAAAACCGGCGATGTCCTTGTTGTCAATAGCCAGTTCGGCATCCACATCATCAAAATTGTAAATCAGATCGGCTCATCACGTGTAGTTAAAGCTGCCATTGTGGATAAACAGGTAACCAGTGGTAGAGAAACCATGGATGCCGCTTACAATAAGGCAACGCAGTTTTTCGGCGCGATCAACGGTGATAATTTCAGTGAAGTAGCGTCAGCGCAGCAACTCACCCCTTCAAAAGCAGAAAATATTACAGCCATGGAAACCATGCTGATGGGTACGGATGTGCCGCGGGAGCTCATCCGGTGGGCTTTTGAAGCCGACCAGGGGGATGTTACAAATCAAGTATACGAAGCGACAAATAAATATATCGTCGCCCGCGTTACTGATATTCAGGAAAAGGGCCAGCTTCCTTTGGAAGCTGTGAAAAAAGACATCGAGGGGGTAGTTCGCAACAGGGTAAAAGCCAAGCAGCTAATCGCCCAGGCAACTGAGGCATCACAGGGCGCGACCAGTCTGACCCAAATCGCAGAAAAACTGGGAAAAACACCGGTGACTGCCGAAAATATTGTATTGGCTAATCCGGTAATACCGGGAGTAGCCCGGGAAAACACCGTAGTGGGTACCGTTTTTGGGCTGCAGCCTAAACAACCTTCCAGTCCGATACGGGGTGCACAGGGCGTGTACGTTGTGGAGGTATCGGGTTTTGTAAACCCGGCCGTACCTGAGGATTTGACAGCTTTGAAAAAACAATTGATGCAAGCCACTACCCAACGGGCAGGAGCATTGACGTTCCGTGCACTGCAGGATAAGGCAGATATTGTAGACAACCGGGCAAGATTCTTTTAACCCGTTATTTTACGTAATTTTGTATCCGGGCAGTGGTTATACTGTCCGGATTTTTTATTTGCTATGGAAATACAAGAGCAGATTGTCAATAAAGTGGCACAAAGCGGATTGATTACCGTGGACCTTGCGGACTTCGGGCCCCGGGGCGAACGGGTAATCTATGACATTAAAGATAATTTATTCCATGGTCTTATCCTCAGGGAAAAAGATTTCAGGGAGTTTGTGAAGTCCCACGACTGGCAGCAATATGAAGGAAAATACGTAGGCATTACGTGTTCTGCCGATGCAATTGTCCCTACCTGGGCTTATATGTTGCTGGCCAATAGCCTGGAACCGTATGCTAAAGATGTCGCCTTTGGTGATGCGGGCGTTCTGGAGACACTGTTATACGAACGGGCACTGGACGAGGTGGACATGGAACGTTACCGCGACCAGCGCGTAGTAGTTAAAGGCTGTGGGGACATCCCGATTCCGGAGTCCGCTTTTATTAAATTCACGGCAAAATTAACCAAGGTGGCCAAAAGCATCATGTATGGCGAACCGTGTTCAACTGTGCCGGTATTTAAACGCAAAGGCTAAAACGGCATTTTATTTGCATATTGTTCTGTTGATGAAAAAAACGACTGCCTTTATATTCTGCTTCATCGGTGTGACCTTGCTGGCCCACGGCCAGCTTCCCTTCCGTAAAGAATCAGCATTCCAGGCAGGAGAAGAATTGACCTACCGATTGCGGTACGGCATCATTTCAGCCGCTGTGGGCGTGCTCAAGGTAGAAGATTCCAGCATTAAATTCAGCAGTCCCCATTCGTTTCATCTTTCGGCAAGGGGGCGCACCTCCTCAGCATTCAGTGTGTTCTATACGGTTGATAATCGTTATGACTCATACATTGACTCACGGACGTATTTACCCCATTATTATACGGAAAATATACGCGAAGGAAATTACAGACGGACGGATATTGTAAGGTTTGATCACCGGCGCCGCACAGTTGTCGGCAACAAAGGAACCTTCCGAAGCAATTCCGACCAGACCTTCGATTTACTTTCTGCGTATTACTTTGCGCGAAACCTGGATCTATCCAAGATCAAGACGGGTGACTCGTTTAAGCTCACCTATTTCCTGAACGATGAGATCGCCACGCTCGGCATCGAATATATCGGAATTGAAACTATAAAAACGGCCTTGGGTACATTGGAATGCCTTAAATTCAGTCCGGAGATCAAACCCGGCCGTATATTTAAAAAGGACAGTAGGTTATACCTATGGGTAACCAACGACGGGAACCGGATTCCGGTAAAAGCCCAGGTCGAGATCCTGGTCGGATCGGTAACACTGGAGCTGACCGACGCCAGCGGCCTGAAGTATCCGCTTGGCGAAAAACAATAAAAACAATCAACCATGATGATCGAGGTAGGAGCTGTATTGGTAAGTGAAGACCTTATTAAAGAAGAATTTGTCTGCAACCTGCATAAATGCCGCGGTGCGTGCTGCGTTGAAGGTGATGCGGGTGCCCCGCTGCATCAGACTGAACTGGCCGTTCTCCAGGAAATATATCCGCAGGTAAAGCCTTATATGACGGAAAAAGGCATAGCTGCTGTGGAAGAATACGGCACACATGTCACCGACATGGATGGCGATCTCACAACGCCATGTGTGGACGGAAATAAGGAATGTGCTTACGTTACCTGGGAAAACGGCATCACCAAATGCGCTATTGAAAAGGCTTATGAAAGCGGTGCGATTACCTGGAAAAAACCCATTTCCTGTCACCTATACCCGATACGCACCACTGTTTATCCCGACTTCGAGGTATTGCACTACGACCGCTGGCACATCTGCCATTCGGCCTGTTCGCTGGGCAGGGAGTTGCATGTACCGGTATACGCATTCCTGAAAGAACCCCTCACCCGTAAATACGGCGCCGAATGGTACAGCGAACTCGAGGCAGCCGCTGCCGAAAACGATTCAAACAAGTAAAAATATCTTAGTATCTTACGGCCGTTTTTACACCATCAGACAATATTCGTGTTTGCGGGACTTTTACATGATCAAACTAAGCGAAATACAGAAACCGATTGCCCAGGAACTTGAAATTTTCGAGGATAAATTCAAGGAATCGATGCGGAGCTCTGTTCCGCTGCTTGATCGCATCACCCATTATATCGTAAAACGAAAGGGCAAACAAATGCGGCCGATGTTTGTCTTTTTCTCCGCAGGGTTATGCGGCGGCATTAGCGAAGCGACTTATCGGGGAGCGGCACTGGTTGAATTGCTGCATACCGCTACCCTGGTACACGACGATGTGGTAGACAACGCAAATGTGCGGCGGGGATTCTTTTCTGTTAATGCCCTTTGGAAAAATAAAATTGCAGTACTGGTCGGAGATTTTCTTTTGGCTAAGGGATTATCGCTTTCCATCCGCAACGATGATTTCGGCCTGTTAAAGATTGTCACTGAAGCCGTGGAACAGATGAGTGAAGGTGAGCTGCTCCAGATCGAAAAAGCGCGCCGGCTTGACATTGAGGAATCCATTTATTTTGAGGTCATCAGGCAAAAAACAGCCTCCCTAATCGCCTCCTGCTGTGCGTGTGGGGCGGCTTCGGCAGGTGCAAACCGCGATATTGTGGAACAGATGCGTAATTTCGGCGAAAAAGTAGGCATTGCCTTTCAAATTAAGGACGATCTATTTGACTTCGGCGTCGATGATGTGGGTAAACCCCTCGGTAATGACATCAAGGAAAAGAAGATTACACTGCCGCTCATTTACGCATTGCAACAGACCGGCCGTGCGCAAAAAAGGCACATCATTAACCTGGTGAAGAACCATAATGAAAACGATCAAAAAGTAAAAGAGGTGATCGAGTTCGTCAAAACCAGCGGCGGTATGGAATATGCGACCGCCAAAATGCAGGCCTACCAACAGGAAGCATTTGATATTCTTGCCTACTTTCCGGAAAGCGCCTATCGGAATGGGTTGGAACAACTTGTAAAATATACTACAGAACGTAATAAATAGCATGAGCCACGAACTTATATTTTTTGGAGGATTTATCATTTTTATTGTCCTGATGCTGGCCATCGATCTTGGCCTGTTCAGCAAAAGCAATCAGGCAGTGAGCCTTAAACAGGCAGCAATCATGAGCGCGGTGTGGGTCAGCTTTGCCCTTGGTTTTTATGTATTGCTACGCATCTGGGGTGACGAATTGCATAATATTGAAAATTTTGCACAGCTCGCTGAAATCACGAAAAAACACTTGCACAACATCAGGCTGATCCCCGACGATTTTGCAGCAAGCCTAACCGCCTATAAAAACAACTTAGCACTGGAATACATCACAGGCTATGTAGTAGAATATGCACTTTCCGTCGACAATATCTTTGTTATGGTACTGGTGTTCGGCTCTTTTGGGGTTCGGCCGGAATACTACCATAAGGTATTGGTATGGGGTATTATCGGTGCGATTTTACTTCGTTTTATATTTATCTTTCTCGGGGCGGCGCTGATCAGCCAGTTTGGTTGGATACTGTATCTTTTTGGCTTCTTCTTGGTATATACGGGTGTCGTGATGTTCATCAACCGCAATACAGATGACGAGATAGACCCGAAGAATCACAAAGTAGTTAAATTTGCTTCCAAATATTTCGCAGTATACCCCGATTTTGTAAACGGGCATTTCTTTCATCGGGAAAATGGAAAAAAATACATTACACCGCTTTTTCTTGTCCTGTTAGTCATCGAATTTACAGACCTCATTTTTGCGGTGGATTCCATTCCAGCCATATTCGCTGTCACCAAAGATCCGTACATTGTTTTCTTTTCCAATATTTTTGCCATCCTTGGTCTGCGGTCTATGTTTTTCCTGCTGGTTAACATTATCCACAAATTCCATTACCTGAAAACGGGATTATCCTTTTTGCTGGTCTTTATCGGTGCCAAGATGTTGTTGCACCACTGGCTTAGCGAATGGGGGTTTACCACAGCACATTCGCTCATTGTAATTGTGAGTATTCTGGCTATCAGTGTGATCGCTTCATTAATGTTCCCGAAAAAAGCGGAACCCCAGGCATAGCACGCTGGGCCGGCATTACATCCCGTTTTATTGCGGATTGTAAGTGACGCCTGTATTTTGGAACAGGAAGGCCCATTTGTCCGCTTGCTCCGCGATAATCATTGCAGTGGGTTTACCTGCGCCATGCCCCGCCTTTGTTTCAATACGGATAAGCACCGGCAATGCTCCCCTGTGAAATTGCTGTAATCGTGCGGCAAATTTAAATGAATGCGCGGGCACTACCCGGTCATCATGGTCAGCCGTCATTACCAGCGTAGCCGGGTATGCCGTACCCTGCTTCAGCGCATGGTAGGGAGAATACGTATAAAGGCATGTAAACATCGCTTCATCATCGTCTGCGGTACCGTAATCATAAGCCCAGCCCGCCCCTGCAGTAAATTTGTGATAACGAAGCATATCCAATACACCTACTGCCGGGAACGCCACACGGAATAGTTCCGGCCGTTGTGTCATTGCTGCCCCTACCAACAGCCCACCATTGGAGCCACCGGCAATTCCCAGTTTCCCGGGAGCAGTGTATTCTTCGCGAATAAGGTATTCTGCCGCCGCAATGAAATCATCAAACACGTTTTGCTTTTGGTGCTTTGTTCCCCGCAGGTGCCATTGCTCGCCGTATTCACCACCACCCCGCAGGTTGGCCACAGCATATACCCCGCCCTGCTCAAGCAGAATAATCGTTGACGTGCTGAACGAGGGTGTGAGGCTGATGTTAAATCCACCATAACCGTACAGTAATGTCGGGTTGTTTCCATCCAGCTTGAGTCCTTTCTTATGCGTAATAATCATCGGTATTTCCGTACCGTCTTTCGAGTGATAAAACACCTGCCTGGACTCATACAACGAAGGGTCAAAATCTACACGCGAAGCGTTGTACAGCTCCGATTTCCCGGTTCTGATATCGTATTTGAAAATCGTTGGCGGATAGATATAGGAAGTAAAGGAATAATAGAGCACCATATCGCCGGGTTTTGCGCTGAACCCACTGGCCGAACCAACATCCGGCAGTTCGATTACCCGTTCTAATTCTCCCTTTCTGTTATACTGATGCACCAATGAAGTAGCATCTTTAAGGTAATTTGCAAAAATTTTGCCCCCACCGGTACTGGGGCTCAAAACGTTCGCTGTCTCCGGAATGAGATCCTGCCAGTTTTCGACGGCCGGGTTACGTGCGTCCACAGCAACAATCCGCCCGTTCGGAGCATCCAGATTGGTGTAAATAAATAGCGTATCATCAGTATGGTCGATAACGCTGTGATTTTTTTCAAAATTATCGACGACCTGGATAATAGCATTATCCGGTTTCGACAAGTCTTGGATATACAGCTCATTTCCAGTGGTCGTATTGGCCGCGGAAATGACCAAAAATCGTTCATCATCCGTCAGGTAAGCATCTATATAACGTCGCGGCGTGTGCGAACCGCCAAAGATCAGCACATCTTTATCCTGTGGAGTATCCAGCCGATGAAAATACAGTTTATGCTGGTCGGTAATACCCGCCAGCGCACTGCCCTCCCGGGGTTTGTCATAACTGCTGTAGTAAAAGCCGGAATTGCCGTGCCAGGCCAATCCGCTAAATTTCACATCAACCAATGTATCCCCTACAACGGATTTATCCTCGGCACGGATGACGATTATTTTGCGCCAGTCTGAACCTCCTTCTGAAATTTGATACGCCACCAGGCTACCGTCTTTGCTGAACGCAATTCCGGCAAGGGACGTCGTACCATCTTCGGAAAATTTATTCGGATCGAGGAAAATTTCTACTTCACCGTCCTCTCCATGCCGGCGATACAGCACATGCTGGTTCTGCAAGCCGTCGTTCTTATAAAAATAGGTATAGCTACCCTCCTTAAACGGTGCAGTGTACTTTTCATAATTCCATAATTCCGCTAACCGGTCGTATATGGCCTTTCTGAACGGAATCCGTTCGAGGTACCGATTAGTTACTTCATTCTGCGCCTTTATCCAGGCTTTCGTGTCACGCGACGTATCATTTTCCAGCCACCGATAAGGATCAGGCACCTTATTTCCGAAATACGTATCGACCACATCCCCCACAGGCGTTTCCGGGTAAGGCAATAAGACAATATCCGACGCCGGTACGATGCCATGTTGATGATGACATGCGGTTGTTGCCAGTGCGGCAAGTACGATAACCCCAATAGGCTTGCTCATTTAAATACGGATTAGTATCAGACAAAACTAACAAGATCGGTATAAAAACCAATCTTTTCTGTATTTTTGGCCGCTATGGCCACACGCAAAAATATCTATTTTGCTTCCGATTTTCACCTTGGCGTACCGCTCCACGATACTGCCTACACCCGGGAAAAGCAGCTGGTCCAGTGGCTGGACAGCATTAAATCTGATGCTGCTGAACTCTACCTGGTTGGCGACATATTTGATTTCTGGTTCGAATACACCACGGTCGTTCCCAAGGGTTTTATCCGCTTTTTGGGTAAACTGGCCGAACTGGCAGATGCAGGTATCAAAATCACGCTGTTCAAGGGCAATCACGACATGTGGATGTTCGGCTATCTCAAAGAGCAGCTGGGTGCAACCATCATTGAAAACGAATTGATTATCACCCGTGGCGAAAAGACGTTCTACCTGCATCACGGCGACGGGCTCGGTCCCGGCGACCGCAAATACAAAGTGCTCAAAAAAATATTCAGAAGCCGCTTTTGCCAATGGCTTTTTGCCCGGCTGCATCCCAACCTCGGAATCGGTATCGCCCAACGCTGGTCGGCACATAGCCGCATCGCATCGGGAGGCAAAGAAACCTTTCAGGGTGAAGACCGTGAATGGCTGGTATTGTATGCTAAAGAATTAATTAAAAAACAGCACTACGATTATTTCATCTTCGGGCACCGCCACCTGCCGTTGGATATTACCCTGCCCAACGGCAGCAGGTACATCAACCTCGGCGAATGGATGAATTACTATACATACGCCGTATTCGATGGTGAAAAGCTGGAATTAAAGACGTGGAATGGGTAGTCCCGATATTAGGCTGGCTAATATGCATATTGATACGCTCTTCACCAATGTATTGGATATTCCCGCTGAATCGCTGCAAAAAATCCGCGGCATTGCCACGCTGGTTAAGTTCCCGAAGGGGCACCTGCTGTTCCGGGCAGGAAAGCTGGAACGCGATCTCTATTTCGTTGTCAAAGGCATCGCCCGCGTATATTACCACCATCATGCCAACGAGGTGACGCTATGTTTCGGGGCTGAAGGCGAAGCATTAATTTCACTGAAGAGTTACATTACTGACCAACCCGGATATGAAAATATCGAACTGCTGGAACCTTGTGAACTCATTCAATTAAAGACCGCCGATTTACAGCACTTATATGCCACCGATATCCACCTCGCCAACTGGGGTAGAAAATTAGCCGAACAAGAACTGATCAAAACCGAAGAGCGGCTCATGTCAAGGCAATTCAAAACGGCAACAGCTCGTTACAGCGAACTGATGACTCATCACCCCCACCTCCTGCTCCGGGTTCAGTTGGGACATATCGCTTCTTACCTGGGCGTTAACCAGGTTACCCTCAGCCGCATCCGGGCAGATATCCGTTAGTTTTTTCCATTTGTAAAAATTAGTCCGGCCGCATTGCGGATATTTGCAGGGCAATGATGCAATACAATATATTGATAACAAGTAACTATGAATTGGATTATTCTCATTATCGCCGGCTTATTTGAAGTTGGATTTACCACAAGCCTGGGAAAAGCAAAAAGTACAACCGGTACGGAATCGCTCTGGTGGTATGGCAGTTTTGCCGTGTGTCTCACCGCCAGCATGGTACTCTTGATCAAGGCCACCCAGTCGCTGCCCCTGGGCACCGCCTATGCGGTGTGGACCGGTATTGGCGCCGTTGGAACCGTACTGATGGGCATCATTTTCTTCAAGGAACCGGCTACATTATGGCGGCTGGTCTTCATCACCACGCTCATCGGCTCAATTATCGGGCTGAAAGCCGTTTCAGCGCACTAGGGTCAATGTCACTATTTCCACGTCCGGAAAAACCATAAAAAAACGTATTTTTGTGCCTGTTTGGCTCAACGCCGAAACGAATTACGAAAAATAATATGTTAGAAAAGCTAAAAGCCATAAAAGATCGGTGGGATGAGGTGGAACGCGAATTAAGCAACCCCGAAACCATCAATGACATGAAGCGGTTTGCCAAACTCAACAAGGAATACAAAGAGCTTGGAAAGATCGTCGAGCAATACCATATCTATAAAAATATGGTAAGCAATATCGACACCAATAAGGACATTCTGGCTAACGAGAAAGATCAGGAATTGCGTGAAATGGCGAAGGAAGAACTGGACTTGCTGCTGGAGCAGAAAGCGGAAAAAGAAGAAGAAATCCGCTTGATGCTGATTCCGAAGGACCCTGAAGATGCAAAAAATGCCATCATTGAAATCCGGGGTGGTACAGGGGGCGATGAAGCAGCCCTGTTTGCCGGTGACCTGTATCGGATGTATACCCGCTTTTTTGAGCAAAAAGGATGGCGTAATGAAGTGCTGGATGTTACCGAGGGTACAGCGGGCGGCTACAAAGAAGTGATCCTGAAAGTTATTGGCGAAGATGTCTACGGACAGCTCAAATACGAATCGGGTGTTCACCGGGTGCAGCGTGTGCCCGACACCGAGACCCAGGGTCGCGTACACACGTCTGCAGCTTCAGTTGCGGTATTACCCGAAGCAGAGGAGGTGGATGTGGAAATCAACCCTGCAGATATCGAAATGCAGACGTCACGTTCAGGCGGTGCAGGCGGACAAAATGTAAATAAAGTAGAAACCAAGGTGCAGCTTACACATAAACCGACGGGTATCGTGGTAGTCTGCCAGGTGGAACGCTCCCAGCTAGCCAACCGGGAGCTGGCGATGGAGATGCTCCGATCGAAACTATACGAGCTCGAAGTACAGAAAAAACACGGTGATATTGCTGCCAAACGGAAAACAATGGTATCAACCGGCGACCGGTCGGCCAAGGTACGCACCTATAATTACCCTCAGGGGCGTGTTACGGAACACCGCATCGGGCTGACCCTTTATAACCTTCCTACTATTATGGACGGTGATATCCAGGAGATTATCGATGCCCTCCAGTTTGCAGAGAATGCAGAGAAAATGAAGGAAGGTGCTACCGGTTAAATATTTTCAAAAAAATGTTTGCAAATAGATAAAACAAGCTATATTTGCAGACCCGAAAGGGAAGCAGGTTCGGTAGTTCAGCTGGTTAGAATACATGCCTGTCACGCATGGGGTCGCGGGTTCGAGTCCCGTCCGGACCGCCAGTTTAAAACCCTCTCTAATTATCTTAGAGAGGGTTTTTCTTTTATAGGAAACGAAACTCTCACCTAGTGCTGGGGTGCGGGAAAATGCCAAACAAACCGATAAGTTAATGACAACTATGAATTCAGCGACCTTCCCAATTTTGAAAACTGAAAGATTAACGCTCAGACAATTATCAATTGATGACCAACAAGCTATTTTTGCGCTGCGTTCTGACCCAAAAATTAACGAGTTCCTTGACAGACAAATATGTAAGACAAATGAAGATGCAATAGATTTCATCAATACGGTTAATGACAATGTTGCAAAAGGCAATACGCGTTATTGGGCGATTACCCTGACAGAGACAAAGACACTTGTAGGTACAATTTGCCTGTTTGACTTTTCAAGCGAAAATAGTAGTTGTGAAATTGGATATGAATTAATGCCTAAATTTCAAGGACAGGGAATAATGAGAGAGGCAGCTCAAGTAGTAATTGATTACGTATTTCAGGCGTTAAAGTTTAAAAAAATACATGCTTTTACACATAACAGGAACCAGCATTCAACCAATCTGCTGTTAAAATTAAACTTTGTAAAATCAACAGAAACGCACAAGGAAAATTCCAATTTAAATATTTTCACGTTACATCATCATAGCACACCTACAGAAGGCTGATGCTTTAAACCACCGTTTTTAAGATGTGGTTATTGATGCAGCGTACGATGCTGAACATCTATTTTCAACGACGCCTTGCGGCCTATGTTTCCTTGCGACGGTAATACGTTCCCTGGCAGCTATTTACTGGTCAATGTGATGCCCGAAGGTTTACCTTTATTACCAAGTACGTCCACGCTACGGATTTCAAGGTTATTGCTACCCGGTACCAGCTTCCACTCGAATGTGTGCGCTGACACCTGCATTTGTTTTCCATTCACGGTTACTTCAAAATAACTAAATCCGGGCGTATCGGTCAGCATGTTGATGATGAGCCGATCCTTTGCTACCACCGACGCGCTGAAATTCACCTGAAACAACGGACCATACATGTCAGCAGCACGCCTGACAAAAATCCGATGTTCCGGCGTCGGGGGGGTCTGCTCGTCCGTCCAGGCATAATAACCGTCCCATCCCCAATGTGTCCTGCCGTGTGTAATGGGTATCGGCAACGGCTGGCTGAGCCAGTTGCTGCGTGGTAACCAGCGTATTTCAGCCGTATTAAAAAACCCATAACCACCCGAATAGCCTGCATTGAGCGGGTTAGGAATTACTTTCCACCACACATAATCTTCATTGATCTTTCCCGAAAACGCATGCCCGCCCACCTCAATAGCGATGGGCAATTGTTCCGGGCGGATATTGGCCGTCCGCAAATTCCGGTCGTCAACCGACCATCGGTCCCGGTTAACCGGTTCGCCTTCCGGGTAATAGGTCGACAAAAAAATGCGATGCAATTCAAGGACATTCAAGGGAATACCTGTCTTACGATCGTAAAATGACGTATCAAAATTAGGGTCAATCATTACCCATTTATTAAATTCATTTGACCACACCTCCACCACCTCATGGCCTCCCCATATCGAAAAATTGGTGTTCACAATGCGCGCCGGAATTCCAAAACTTTGACAGGCCTGGGCAAATACCACAGCATAATGCAGGCAATTGCCTCCACGCTTACCTCCCGTGCCGGCCAATATTTCCGTGGCGTCCCACGTGATCAAATCAGGTGATTCCGGATCAGGAAGGAACCAGTCCCATTGACCTGCAACCCACCCTCTTAAACGTATCATTTTTTCCCACGCTGTTTCCGCTCCTTCGACGACGCTGTCCAGGGCAAACGTCCTACGGAATTTCTGTAACTTGTTATTTGCCGGATCTTCGTGCCGGAATGCGAAAGCACTTGGGATAACGGCTCCGTTCTGCGAACTGACCACCGTCAGGTTAGCCGCCGCTAATCCCACCGTCCACCTGCTGTCTACGGTGAGTCCGTTTAATTTTGGTGTTTCCGCAACCGAGTTCGCCTCAAAGCTAAACTCCAGCTGAATAAAACGTCTTTTGTGTTCGGCCGGTAATTTTTCCATTGCCAGTTCTTCCCAATCCGACCAGCCACCGAGCGCCGGCTGATGTGTATCTCCGCTACGGATCCGCGTGAGCCAACGACTGCCTTGTGTTACGGCTGTGTCTATCCGGATAACTGCGTCATGGATAATCGCCGGAGAAAAAACTACTTCCCCCAGCAGCTTATCCGCCAGATTAATGACCGGAGTATGCAGCCAAGCCCTGTCGTTGTAAGACTGCAGTTTAAGCCGGATGGGGTATTCCCCCGCCCCGCCCGCGGCTGTTACCCGGTTATTCCAGGTATTGCCGTTGTCTATGCTTCGAGCACTTCGGAAGGGAAGGCTTACGTTGGCTGTTGATCCATATTTGAATTTTTCATAAAGTGCAACCGGCACCCGGTATTGATTTCCGGCTTCCTGCACGGCAACTTCAATCCGGTTTTCGCCCTTTTTCAAATAGGCTAAGGGCACTGGCACGGAAGTCCAGAAATGGTGGAACTCGTAAACTATCGGCTTATTGCCATTTACGGTAAATACCAGTTTTCCTCCGGAAAGCGGCGTATTGCCAACCGGATATAGCAACATACTGATCGTTGCATTTCGCACCGGGGAATCAGGCAAAACCAAATGCTTGCGTAACATTATTCCATTACCGATTGTATCCCAGGCTTCGCCCCTTATTGATCCAATCCCAGGCGCGTCGTCTGCTATCAGCATATCCCCCGCTAACTCAATCGCATCGTCAGCGAGCATCAGCTGCCGCGATTGCGATTGAAAAAATAATTCAGATGCGCTCCACGTCTGCGCGGTATGGCCAATGGTATCACCGGGATCACTTTGCCCGGAAAAGACGCCATCCTGAGCGTGGACAGCTACAGGCTGCTGAAATAACAACATAAATAATACGGGCATGAATAAACGCAGCAGGCGATTCAAATCCATAAGACAACAAATAAAGCAGGCGATTCATCCACGGGTGAACCGCGCTGGATGAATCGCGCCGCCATTACTGGTTTATTTCCAATATTACAGTGCCTGCAGGCAGCTTAGCCGTTAATCGGTTGGCTGCGCTATCGTATTGCCAATCCTTAAATGCTTTTCCGTCCAGTTGTACAGCTGCCGGTTTACCGGATAGCGCGACCTGTATGCTGCAGCCCGATTCAGATTTAATTTCGAGTTCAGCAGTGGCATCGTGCTTAGCCAGCGTACCAATAACCGGTTGGTCCGCAGTCACGCCAATACCATGACCGGTGATCGACGAGCCTTCAAAATAAACCATGCGTAGTGTACCGGCCTTGTCATAAGACACCGTAAATTTTCCTGCATCGGTAACAAATTCCCCTGCCTTTTCGGTGTTCCCGGTCTTAAAGAATCCAACGTCCGACCCTGCAGCATGTGCTATTTTCACGGCAGCCCAGCCCGGAATGGCCAGCGGCGTGGTCACCGGGCTGTCACCAAAAGCGCCATTCTCCGGCTTACCTTCCGGAAGCATGACCGCCAGGAAATTAACTTCCTGCAATGCCGGTTTGCTGGCAAGTGCCAGGAACGATTCATAAAACACTTTTCCAACGCCTTTATCGTAGCTTTTAGCAGATACAATCTCCGGTGACACCACATCCATGGTCAGCCTTGATTTCGGCCGGACGACCGTCATGTGTCCCGCTTCGTAGCTAACCGTTGCCTGTTCGCCGTCATTGGGTGGCGTGTGGAACATCCAGCTGTATACGTGCCCTTCCGGCGATTTGCTCTTCACCTCGTCAAAAAGAAATAAAGGCCCGGTTTTCGTATACAGCAGTGTACGGTTGTATTTTTCCAGTTTACCCTTATATACCGAACTGAGGTCGCTTGTTATCCCGTCGGCGTATTTGCCATTGAAGCGCCGTTGAACCCGCGGCCAGTCCCGCAGCGCCTTAATCCCATTGTCATAATCCGCCGGCTCCTGGCTTTCGGGGTCATGGTCTACGAGCATCACGTTATGTGCGATCGCCTGCACGTGATAACTCAGGTATTCAAGGTTAGCGTAATACCCAAGTGGCCCGTATGCCGGGTCTGTTAACAGCGGCTCGCCATTTTTCATGATCTGGAAACTGCCCTGGTCATAGTGATAATGATTGGAGTTCGGGCCTACCCGTGTAGAGATAATCGTTGAACCGTCGTCCCACCCGGAACGCATAACCATCCCCTGTGCAGAGAAAAATTTAGAACTTGGCAACGTTTCGCGGGAGATGGGTGTAATATCATCGCGATACCAGAGGTAACTGAGATACCCCCCTTTGCCGGCCTCCCAGAATGGTTTGACATAATTGTAGATATACGGGTTTTTGGTCCGGTTAACGAGCCACCAGGCATGGTCCTGGGCCCCCAGGTCTACGCGTGAACCATTTGTCCCGCCCCCATCTCCATAATCCTGCATCAGCCCGTTGGAAAAACTGGCCTGCATCGGATACTTATAGAAGTTTTCAAAGTTAGTCGTGGTCGTTAAATCCACCCCGAAATTACGTTCGAGCGCGGGCAGCAGTTCAGCCAGGTCACGGCTTGCCATATGCATATACCCTGTTTTGGGTTCCCCGTAGCTACCATCCTGGTAATACGTCCGGTCCATAAAAGTCCTTGTTTTCGTAATAATACCAGAGAGGATGGGTTCCAGGTAAGGGTTAGCCGGATCATCGCCGTATATAGCCGTGGCTGCAAGTCCAAAGCCGGCAACCAATACGGCAATGTGATTGGTCTGATTGGAGGGCATGCGGTTCATTTCAACCATGTCCCTGTAGAATAGATTCAAGCCCTTATCCATAATCGCCTTCCTTACCAGCGCCCGTTCCGATTCGTCTAGCAAATCATAAAGCATATCATATCCATAAGCGACCGGTTTAATGGTATAGCCGACAGGATAATACGTCCAGAACTTCCTTGTCAGCATCCAGTCCGCATTCCATTTAGAAAAAGAACAAAGTTTCAGCAACGCCTTCTTCGCCTGCTCCCCCGCCGCTTTATCGCCCGTGAATGCATAGTAGAAGCTACCCTCCTCAATAACCCGTGCCAACTTGCTGTTTGGCCCATTCCAAGCGGCATATGCATCAAATCCAACTGAATTCTTAGCATGGGGCCCACCCACCAGGTTCTCTTCTGTACGGTCTACGCCTTCTTCTATGGCATCTACATCAACGTCCATGAAGTCTTTGTGGGCCAGCGCCTGATCAAGAATTTTTTTGGCAACCGGAGATTTTTCTCCTGCCAGTTTCTGGGCCAGTTCCTCAGCAGAAAAATAAAGTCGCGGGTGCTGGTTGACTCGGTTACCCGGCACAAGGAAGTGCAGCGCGTGATTCATTTCACCACCCTGAGCACCGGTTCCCCGTAATCGAATTTCCCATTGTCCGCGCGCGTCGTTGCCACGCAGTTTATAGATGGCGTTATTTGTCCATTGATTACCCGTTTTCGTAAACCGGATACGCTCTTTTATTACCTGTCCGCGACTGTCGAGCAGGGTACCTGTTACCTCATTCAGGTTCGCATCTCCTTCTGGGGATACGCTAAGTCCGATAGTTTCCCCATAAAAAAAATGTTTATCGAGTATGGTCTCGTCAAACATTTCCAGGTTTGTTGACACCGGATTATCCGCAACGAACCGGCGATCACGCATGCCGTTGATCTTGAAATCATCCATTAGGATGGTATACGTAAAAAGGTAATTCACCACGGGATAAGTACCTTTCAATGTAATCACCTGGATGTGTTCACCCGCTTTAAGCGACTCGTTATTCAGTTTAAAGTCGGCAATGGGAATATCAAGTTCGAGCCAGGTATTGGCTTTGGGATTGGCGATGTGATAGCGATACCGCCTACCGTCAAATGTGCCGATCGAAAGCTCCAAAGACCCCGCATCCCGATCGCTCTGAAAATATACAGCGGCCCTAACCCGGGTATCGGATGTGGTATACATGTTTAACCGGCGCGTAAAGCCCTGGTACAGTTCATTCGTGTCATGTGCCTTAAAAGGCCTTGCAAGGGCGTATTTGCTATCATTATGCGTGGGCGACTTTGCGGCCGCATACAGCGCGTCAAAGGCGATATCCTGCGCATAGGGATACGTTTCCCACCCGAAAAGCTCCCCGGTTTCAAAATCGTTGAACAATTCATAGGGTACCCGGTCAATGCTTTCCTGGCCCAATACACCCAGCCAGCAAAGGCTGGAAAAAAAGTAAAGTGCTATGTGTTTTTTCATATTTATGAGGCTTATATTTTTCAAAAATCAAGATACGATCTGTAAACCGTGGATTGCTGTCAGATCTTAAGCATACGGCGGGCATTACCCGACCATACCAATTCCCTTTCCGTTTCGTTGAGTTCCTCAAATACACCCAGTCTGAAAAAGGGCGAACAATAATCCACAAACGGGGTTTCCGTTCCGAAGGCTATCCGTTCTGCGCCAAAATTGCTGACCAGGTAACGGAGGCTTTCACTGTTAGGTCCCTTTACCGGAACGCCGCTGCCCCTGGAGGTATCGAACAGGACATCGGCCCGCTTTAAAACAGCCAACGCATCGGGGGAAGTAGCCTCCTGATCGTCGGTAATCCGTGCATCCAGTACCATAAACTGGGCGTCAGGCACTTGGTTTATCACCTCAGCAATATCATTGTAATTCAACGCCTTATCTACATCCAGCCACGACCGTTCCCGCAGGTCAGTCATTCGCAGTGCGATCGATACGGGCATCCCACGGTCACGCGCTGCCGCTATCATGGCAATGCACCGGCTGTCCGTCAGCTTATAATCGTGGTAAACGGGGTAAATCCGGATACCTTTCATGCCATATTCCTCATGGCATATTTTCAGGGAGTCCTGCCACCAGGGCAATACCGGATTCATTGTCGCAAAAGGGATGAAACGATCCTTAAAGGCGGCATCCAACTGAAGTTCGTTATGTAATTCTTCATTGCCGATCTGGGAATCAACATAAAAGATACCATTGAGATTCGAAACAATGGTTTTATCTACGCCAAACCGATTCATCCGGGCAAGCAGACCGGCTATCGTATTTCCCCTGAGGTTCCGGAAAGGCCAGTGGCCCGTATAGCCGCTTATATCAATTAACATGGTTACCAGCCTTTCTTAATAAGTTATTGAAGTTTTCGAAAAACACTTTTTTCCGGTCAGATTCGGTTAGGTTCGCCCACATAATCTTCCCCACTCCTGTTTCGTAATTCATATCGGTGGCAAAGAGCAACCGGTCTACCCCCAGGTACTGTACAGCCATGTCAATCATACCTTCATCACTGACACTGCCGCTGGTATCCAAAAAGACAGAAGGCGCATGCTGCAGTACCCTGCACATGTATTCCCAGTTCCCTCCTCCGCCGATATGGCCGCAGATAATCATCGCCTCTGGATATCGGTTACCGATTTCCACAAAATCATCCGGCAGGGAGGAGTTCGGCGGATTGGTTGGCAGGTAACCCGGGCGCCAGTTTCCCAGTGTGGTTACGCCATGCAGCATCATCGGAATCCGATGCTTGATGCACCGTTCCACAATCGGGTAGTACAGTGGGTCGCTGATCCTGACGCTGTCATACAGCTCGCCGAGCATCACCATGCCCTGGTCTACGCAACGGTCAATTTCATCAAGCGCTTCTTTTTTGAAACGGGGATCAATATAGCACTGGCCCATAATCCGCTGGGGGTAGGCCTTCATACCTTTGATAATGGCGTCATTATTTACCCGGATTTCTTCCGGTGTTTTACCTCCGGGAATGGAACATGCCGCCCTTGTAATACCAAGCAGCTCGCAGCTTTCATTAATCTGGTCTGCATTGCTGCCTTCCCAGATGTGGTTATGGGCATCCAGTTTGGGATATTTGCTGGACTCCTGTAATAGTTTTTTCCAGCCTTCCGGCTGAAAGGTCCCTGCAGCATTATCCGCCGACGCGCCGGACGGTTCACTGCAGCTAACTCCTGAGAGGGAGGCCCCGAGCAAAGCCAGGCCACCCGTACCCAGAAAATTTCTTCGGTTTAACTTCATGCTGATTCCTTTGATTTTAGATTTACTGTCTTGATCACCAGTCCACGCTATTGATATGACCGAATATGAAACAAAAGTCCCCCTCCAAACTGAAATTTAACTAAAAGCATCGGCCCAATCACCACTCCTTGTCGTGAATCACCCCCTATGTTGGCATATTTTCCCACTTCGATACACTGCAATACCGCCTATATTTGTATAGGCATGGCGCCTATTAACTCCAAATACAATGGAAAATATCCAAACAAACAAAGCCAACAATGTGGAGGAATATATCGCTTCCATTCCGGATAGTGCCCAGCGGGCCACACTCGAGCAGGTTAGGGCCATCATTAAAAATGCGATCCCGGGGGTTGAGGAATCCATCAGCTACCAACTTCCGGCCTACCGTTACCATGGTGTGTTGATTTATTTTGGTGCATGGAAAAACCATTGGGCGCTCTACCCGGTAAGTTCGGCCATGAAAGAAACATTCAGAGATCAATTAGCGGCATACAAGCTCACCAAGGGAGGAATCCAATTCCCCTGGGACGAGCCGTTTCCACGGAAACTCATCACTCGGCTTGTCGAAGAACGGATAGCCGAAAACCTAGCTATTGAAAAGCAAAAGACAACGAAAAAAAACAAAAAATAACGGCGGGCCGACAGTGCAGATCCGGTTTCAGGCAGGTACGCCGGATGTATCACATTGGAAGTGCATCCGCAATACACCCCGTATGCCCATAAAGAAAACGCCGGTATATGGAAACCATATACCGGCGTTATTTTCGACTGCCGTATTTAGTTTACCGCCGGCAAAAGCGAATAATTTTTACCGTACTCCAGCATCTGGTCAACGAACGAGGTAACGTATTCCAGCCGTACATCCACGATTTCACCGTTTTCCTCCACCGCTACCAGGCGCGGCTGGACAAAGCCCTTATAGGGCCGCAGATTCAATTTGGCGTAACGGCCAAGCACTTCCTCATGCAGTTCCCGGTTTACCTTTACGCCGTAGGTTTCCACCAGGTTTTTCCCTGCTTCATAATCACCTTCCGATTTGATCCGTTGTATCTCCCGGAGCAATTCACCAAACAATACGCGCAATTGATCATAATCGTTCACCTGCACATAGGTCTTCCCATCCTTTTTTTCAAACGAAACGACGTTGTCGGCTTTACCTTTTTCATACACCCAGTACGCATTCAGCGCCCGGTTACGCATGTGTGCCTCTTCAATATCATCGCCGAGTTTCAGGCGCGACAGTTGCGTCATCAGGCCATTCATCATGTAACTGTCGTACTCAGCCTTACCCACTTCAAGGGTTGGCATCACGCCGATTTCGACGAGTTTGGGATCCAGGATATAGTACAGCGCAACCAGGTCAGCACGGGCTTCCTCCAGGCAGGAGGCATAACTCTTCAGTGTCTTATCCGGCGTACCTACGCCAGGGTTGATCTGACCCGAAGCATGCCCGATACATTCATGCATGTCAGTATGCAGGTCGCTGGACAGTGTACCATATTGTTTCATGCGTTCCAGTTTTGCCTGGTCGCCCACAAATTCCTCAAGAAATCCGCTATTCGCACTACTCTCGTTATACGCATGCACAATATTGCTTAAAGACACGGATTTGGAACCATATTCTTTCCGCAGCCAGTCCGAATTGGGCAAGTTAATGCCAATGGGCGTACTCGGTGCCGCATCGCCTGCCTCGGCAATTACCGTGATTGCTTTCGCGCTGATGCCCTTTACTTCCTTTTTCTTATGTTCGGGCTGCAAGGGAGAATGATCCTCAAACCACTGGGCTTCATTCGCAATCGCCTGAATGCGTTCGGTACTCTCGAAATCCTTCAACGACAATACCGCTTCGTAACTGCCCTTAACACCAATGGCGTCGTTATACACTTCAATGAAGCCATTGGCAAAGTCAATCGTTCCTGTTGTATCCTGTACCCAAGCCTTATTGTATTCATCCCATGTCTTTAAATCGCCGGTACGGTAATACTCCGCCAGCAGCGTGAGTGCCGCTTTCTGCTGATCGTTTTCCGCCAGCGGAATGGCTTTCTGCAGCCAGAAAATGACTTGGTCTATGGCCGCCCCGTACATACCGCCCGATCGCCATACCCGTTCGGTCAGCCGACCGCCTTCCTTAACAACTTTGCTGTTCAGTCCCCATTCAGGATCACGCCCGGTATCCGGAAATCCGGCGTAAAACGCTTCCACCTCCTGTTGCGTTACCCCTTCATAAAAATTATTCGACGATTGCGCCACGTGGTCTATACCGGCTGTAAGATTTACCATTTTGGGGTCTACCTTCGGATCAAATATGATCGGCTGAAGCCGGTTCACAAATGCGTCTACCGTTTCGCCCTCCTGCAAAGGAAGGGTTGCGGGGTCGCAGGCTTTTACCAGCGCCGCAAAATAATCAAACGAGCATTCCGGCACGAATTTGTCATTCGAATAGTGGTGGTGGTTGCCGTTACTGAACCAGACGCGACCGCTGTAGGTCCTGAATTTTTCCCATTCATCGCCCTTTTTTTCCGTGTCCGGATTATTCCAGATCGCTTCGAGCGTTTTCCGGATAGTCAAGTTGTATTTTCCTCGCTGGTCATAAATGATATCGCGGCCCGACAGGCCGGCCTGGTACAGGTAATAAGCCAGTTTTTTCTGTTCCAGGCGCAGTGCGTCCCAACCCGGCACGTCATACCGTAATATCTCTAAATCGGCGAATTGATCGATCTTGATTTCCGATTCAGCAGACGTGTCGACTGCTGATTTGTCGGGTGATTGGCAGGCCAGCAGGCCGGCCACACATGAAGCTCCTGTGAATAACATCCCTAATTTTCCCATATGCATTGTTATAATGTAATGATGATGGGATCAAAATTAGTTTTTTTTACTTATCAAACCATTCTTTTGGCCAATTTTCCGAGCGTGCGCAGTCCTGCTTCCACCTGATCGTTCCATAATATACCATAGCTCAGTCGCAGGCAATTATGGTATTGATGCTGCAATGTAAACATTCTACCCGGGGCAATGCTGATATTATAACGTAATGCTGATTCATATAGCTGTACGGCATCTAGCTGTTTGGGCAGCTCTACCCACAGTAAAAAGCCCCCCTGTGGCCGGCTTACCTTCGTTCCTTCAGGAAAGTACGTGCTGATCGCGCGCAGGTACTGCAACAGGTTCGCATAGAGCGTACTTCTCAATTTCCGTAAGTGGTTCTCATACCGGCCTGTTTCCAGAAAATTGGCAATGGCTTCCTGGGGCAGGGTGGCCGAGGAAACCGAATGGTAAAGCTTAGTGCGCATCACCTGATCCCTGAACCTGCCAGGCGCCACCCAGCCTACCCGGTAGCCGGGTGCCAGTGTTTTTGATACCGACCCGCACCAAAGCACAATGCCGCTTTCGTCGTACGTTTTGCATGATTTCGGCCGATGATGACCGAAATAAATGTCGGCATAGAGGTCGTCTTCAATTAAGGGGATACCGTGCTTTTCCATCAACAACACCACCTCTCTTTTGTGTTCGTCCGGCATACAGCTACCCAATGGGTTGCTGAAATTACTCGTCAACAGGCAGAGTTTAACCTTTTCCGTTTCCAGTGTCTTTTTCAGTGCATCGATTTCAATCCCGGTAATCGGATTGGTGGGCAGTTCAAGCACACGCAATCCCAGGCTTTGCGCGAGCTGCAGTACGCCCAGGTATACCGGGCTCTCCGTTACTATGGTATCGCCATGCACGGTCAGCGCCATCAGTGAATATGCCAGTGCATTCATGCATCCCGCCGTGGTAACCAGGTCCTGCTCCTCGAGCTTGCCTCCCCATGAAAAGGCCGTCCGTGCAATCTGCCTGCGTAACCGGCTGCTACCCTGGATATCATCGTATAACGTACCCCCGGCCGGCAGGCTGCGCATGGCATTCACCAGCGCTTTGTTGATTTTGGCTACCGGCAATAATGCGGGTGAGGGTACGCCCACTGAAAATGACAGGTCGTGATGCGATCCCAGGTTGGCATATACGCGGCTGATCAATGCAGTTGTTTCCTGAACACCGGGTGTACCGACGGGATTACTTGTTTCGGGTGCCGTTGGAAATTTCCGGTGAGAATACGAAACATAATAGCCCGATTGCGGCCGCGACTCGATCAATCCTTTACCTACCAGATCATAATAAGCCTGAAGTACGGTACTCATGCTTACGCCATACTCCCGGCACATCGTACGGATAGAAGGCAGCTGATCCCCTACCTTCAATACGTTATGCTGAATCTGATGTTCCATATTCTTGGCAATCCGCAGGTATAGCAAGTCCTTTTTCATGGTGCTGTCGTAAAATCTGTTATGCTCAAAAATAACAAAATTGTGTCTGTATAGGTCAAAAACTTTCATCCATTTTTGCGATACACATCAATGGATTAACAAATTTATTCACCGATAAATGAATGCGTTTTATGGATACATTAACTTCAATCCCCATTACCCGCACCCGGCAAAGCCGGATAACGGCGCTGGATTTTGACCACCTGGTTTTCGGGGCCACGCCAACCGACCATATGTTTACAGCGACATTCCGTGATGGCAACTGGCAAAATCCGCAGATCGTGCCATTTGGCGATTTGACCATCAGTCCGATTGCCCTGGGCCTGCATTACGGCCAAACCGTATTTGAAGGGTTAAAGGCATACCGCGCGACAGCCGGCCACATCCAGCTATTCCGGCCGCACAAGCACCATACACGGCTTAATAAGTCGCTTGAACGTATGGGGATGCCTGCCGTTCCGGAAGCCCTGTTTATTGGCGCGCTGCATCACCTGGTTGAACTGGAACAACAGTGGGTACCCGCAAAACCGGGCACCTCATTATACCTGCGGCCATTGGTTGTCGCTACCGAGCCGCGTTTAGGGGTCAAAATATCCGAGGAATATCTTTTCATCGTCGTTGCGATGCCCATGGCCGATTACTATACAGGTAATTTGAAAGTGAAGGTCGAAACCGGGTTTTCCCGCGCTGCCCGGGGCGGAACCGGCGCAGCGAAATGCGGAGGCAATTACGGAGCCGCATTTTATCCGGCACAGCAGGCAAAATCCAGCGGTTTTGACCAAGTGCTGTGGACTGACGCCACGTATCACGAATTTATCGAGGAATCCGGCACCATGAATGTTTTTTTTATTATTGACGGCGTACTCGTCACGCCGCCGCTGTCCGACAGCATCCTCGACGGGGTTACGCGCGACTCCCTGCTCACGCTGGCGCGTGCCGGAGGCATATCCGTTGAGGAACGAAAAATCAGCTATAAAGCGTTGGAAAAAGCATTCCGCTCCGGGAAAACAGTCGAAGCGTTCGGTGCGGGGACGGCCGCCATGGTATCGCCCATCGAGGTAATTGACATCCTGGGGAAAACGTATTATCCATCCGTTGGTCCCGATACACTGATGTACCGATTGAAAAATGAGTTGCAGGCCCTTCACACCGGAACGAAAAAAGATTCGTATTATTGGAATTATATCATTCAGACCGTACCGCAGTAATGAAAACGATACTGATCACCGGCGCGAGCCGCGGCATCGGCGCGGCAACAGCCCTACTGGCTGCGCGCCAAGGGTACGCCGTAAGCATAAACTATCACAAAAACAGGTCTGCCGCTGAGGCTGTGGCCGAACAGATCATCCATAACGGTGGCCGGGCCGTCGCTATCCACGCCGACATTACGCGGGAGCCGGATATCCTGCGGCTATTTAGCGAAACCGAACGGCAGCTGGGCACTATATATGCGCTGGTCAACAATGCCGGCATCCTCGAACAACAGATGCGGTTGGAACACCTGACGATGGAACGCATGGAACGCATCGTTAAAGCGAACCTCCTCGGCCCGATGTGCTGTGCCCGCGAGGCAGTCAAGCGGATGTCCACTAAATACGGTGGCAGAGGGGGTGTTATCGTCAACGTGTCTTCCATTGCCGCCAAGACCGGTTCACCCAACGAATACATCGATTATGCTGCCTCCAAGGGCGGGCTGGACACGTTTACCGTCGGCTTGTCAAAAGAGGTGGCCGCAGAAGGTATCCGCGTAAACGCGGTGCGTCCTTCACTCATTTACACCGACATTCATACAGATGGCGGCGAAGCAGGCCGGGTAGACCGGATTAAGGAGCGTGTACCCATGAGGCGGGGCGGACATGCTACTGAAGTAGCCGAAGCCATTTTATGGCTCATTTCCGAAAAATCGTCCTACACTACCGGGAGCTTTATTGACGTCAGTGGCGGCATATAAACAAATCAAACCATGAATGCATTTTTCAGCGAACTGTTCTCTTACAATCACCATTGCAACCAGCAGCTGGCGGCGTACATTGCCGGCCATGCCGACCGTGTGAGCGTCCGGACCGTTCAGCTATTCAGTCATGTTCTCAATGCGCAGCACATCTGGAATAGCAGAATCCTGGGTGAACCGAGCGACTTCGGTGTCTGGCACACCCACACGCCGGAAGATTTCGCACCACTGAACCTCCGCAATTACCGCGACACGCAATCCATTATTGCCGGACGCGACCTGGATGCGGTGATCCAGTATGCGACAACCCGGGGCGGCATATTCAGCAATACGACGCAGGATATCCTGTTCCACACGGTTAACCATGCTACCTATCACCGTGGACAAATTGCAACCGATTTGAGGCAAAGTGGGCTGGAGCCCCTGGCAACCGATTATATTTTATATAAAAGATAACCGGAAAATACGCTAAGTTTGCCATCAAATTTGAAGCGATGAACGCCGGTAAAGTAAAACAGTCGTTATCTGCAGGTGGACTGCTTATTGCACTGGGCATTATTTATGGCGACATTGGCACTTCGCCATTGTATGTATTTAAAGCCATTGTCAGTCAGGGTGTATTGGACAGCGCGCTGATTTATGGCGGGCTATCCTGTATATTCTGGACGTTAACCCTGCAGACCACACTAAAATACGTCATTATTACCCTTCGGGCGGACAATAAAGGGGAAGGCGGTATACTTTCGCTGTATTCCCTGGTACGGAAGCAGGGAAAATGGGTGGTTTTCCCTGCAATCCTTGGTGGCGCGGCCCTGCTGGCCGATGGCATGATTACGCCGGCCATTACCATTTCGTCGGCCGTTGAGGGGCTGGATATTTTCTACCCCGGCCTGCAGACCATGCCTATTGTACTGGCCATCGTTGGCTGCCTGTTTATGCTCCAGCGTTTCGGTACAGCCGTCATCGGCCGTATTTTCGGTCCGGTTATGCTATTATGGTTCAGCATGATGGCGTTTGTCGGACTAACCCAATTGTGGCATGCCCCTGGGATATTCCGGGCCATTAACCCCTGGTATGCCATTCAGTTGATCATCGAGCACCCGAACGCGCTGTTTATCATCGGTGCCGTATTCCTCTGTACCACCGGTGCCGAGGCTTTGTATTCGGACATGGGGCATTGCGGCCGCCGCAACATCCGCATTTCCTGGATCTTTGTAAAGCTGTGTCTCCTGCTCAACTATTTCGGACAGGGAGCCTGGCTGCTCAGCAGCGAAGCATCGTCGTCAGGCAACCCATTTTACCAGATCATGCCACCCTGGTTTTTACCGTTTGGCATCTCCATAGCCACCGCCGCGGCGATCATAGCAAGCCAGGCCATGATTACCGGCGCATTTACCCTGGTTTCCGAGGCGGTGCGGCTCAACGTCTGGCCGAAAGTCCGTATTGTACACCCCAATATGCTTAAAGGACAGTTATACGTACCCTCGGCCAACTGGATCCTGCTGATCGGCTGTATTCTTGTTATCCTTATTTTCGGCGAGTCAGCCAAAATGGAAGCAGCCTACGGGCTGGCCATCAACCTGAGCTTTATTGTTACGACGGTACTCATGACCGTATTTTTACTGCATAAGCGGATACCCGCATACCTATCCTATGCCTTTCTGCTATTTTACCTCGCCATTGAGATCAGCTTCCTCTTTGGCAACGTATCCAAGTTTTCGCACGGGGGCTGGCTCACGGTATTGATCACCGCGCTGCTTTTCAGCGTCATGCTTTGCTGGTGGTGGGCCCGGAAAATTAAAAACCGGCACACCCGCTTTGTCGAAATTAAAGACTACTACAACGTGCTCGCCGAGCTCGGGTCAGATAAATCCGTACCGCTGTACGCCTCGCAGCTGGTTTACCTGACCAGCGCCAACTTTGAATCGGAAATCGAAGAAAAGATCATTTATTCGATTCTCCGAAAAAAACCGAAACGGGCCGATATCTACTGGTTGGTTCACGTGGACGTAACCGATGCACCCTATACCGGCGAGTACAAAGTAACCCACTTGGTCCCCGGAAAATTGATCCGCATTGATTTCCGCCTTGGGTTCCGCGACGAGCAGCGTATCAGCCTATTATTCAGGAGGGTGGTACAGGACCTGATTGCCAACCATGAAGTGGATATCCGGAGCAACTTCGATACGCTGCGGAAACGGAACATGGATGGCGACTTCCGCTTTGTTGTCCTGGAAAAAGTGATATCCAACAGCGCGTCGTTCAGCTTTGCCGAACGTATTGTATTGGATATTTACAGCGTGCTGAGAAAATTCAGCCTGTCGGACGAAAAAGGATTTGGCCTGGACTCCAGCTTTGTAACAGTCGAACGGGTCCCCCTGATTGCACCGACTGTTTCGCGTTCCATCAAACTGAAACGGGTAAAATAAAACGGCTATACATCCCTAATTGACTATCCGGGCTAATTCCAGCTGCGGCCAGGGAAAAGTATGCTAAAAATTTTGACATGTGTTTTTTTGTTTTTATTTTTACTAAAAATATTAGCATTAACACAGGTCATTATGGAATTCCACGGGCTAAATCTGAACGAGTACCTCCTGATTATTGAACCGGAACCGGGGGTCAGGCAGCAAATTCAATCATTAAAACGGCTTTTTAAGCAGCGTCACCGTTTTGAAAACGCCATTATCACTAAAGCGCACCTCACGCTGATGCGGTGCCTGCAATACGAAAGCTATGAACAGCTGATCATCCGGAAGCTAAAAGCCATATCGGCCACGGTTGCCCCTTTTGGCATTGAATTGCAGGGATTCGGTAATTTCGGCCATGCGTTATACATCGATGTGAAAAACAGATCACCCATTCTGGACATCGTATCCAACCGGAAAGCAGAACTTAAGCCGTATGTGTATAGCAAGAGAGGGGGTACTCCGTTTTTTGTTACAAAGCCGCACATTACCATTGCCCGGCGCCTTACCCCAACCCAATGCGACATGGCCTGGGCCATCTGGAGCCGCATACCCTATAACGGAGGTTTCCGGGCCAAGGAAATGCTGCTGCTTAAACGGCGCGTAGGTACGAATGCATACCGCAGCGTACAACGGTTTACATTCGGCGGCCCGGTGCCGCGTCTGACACAGGGAAAGTTATTTAATTAACCGGCGTTGCTGATCCAGTGGTTATCCGATACGGACGGCCAGTTCCTTACCGTACATCATCTTGCGCAGGTTGTTAAGCGCATAACGCATCCGGCCCAATGCCGTATTAATGCTAACCTCGGTGACGTCGGCGATTTCCTTAAAGCTCATTTCGCCATAATGCCGCATAATAAGCACTTCCTTTTGGTCGTCGGGAAGCAGTTGGATCATTTTACGCAGGTCCTTATAGGTCTGTTCGCGGATCATCCGGCTTTCCATGCTTTCATCGGCAAAATGGAGAATATCAAAAATATCAAACCCATCGGCATTCACCACGGTAGGTGCACGCCGTTCCTTCCGGTAATGGTCAATGACCAGGTTGTGTGCGATGCGCACCACCCAGGGCAAAAATTTTCCCTCGTCATTATACCGCCCTTCCCGGAGGGTGTTAATCACTTTGATAAACGTATCCTGGAAAATATCCTCAGCCAGGTATTCGTCCTTTACCAGTAAATAAATGGATGTGTAGATCTTGGATTTATATCGGTCTATCAAGCCCTCTAATCCCGCTTCGTTACCAGACACATAAAGCCGGATAAGCTCCCGGTCTGTCTTTTGTTCAAGCTTCATATACGCTACTTTTCGCCTTTTTACTATTTTCAACAAATAAGTAATTCTTCTCTTGTAGTCGTATTTTCTATATGCGCTCTCCTATGGTTTTGGGGTTAAAAGTTCACCTGTGCACTCCAATGCTTTTCAAAGCAAAGGAAAATTTTCAGAAAATCAAAGGCTTTATTAATTTTTAACTTTTGAAAACCCCCTGGATTTCGCGGCGAACTGCAAAAACCCAGGGGGTTATTGGGGCACGTGGCTATTTATACAGCGGGTACCGTGCCATCATGTCTTTTACTTTATTGTGAATCTTCTGCAACGCAGCATCATCGTCATGCTTCAGCAGGGCCACGTCAATAAACTCGGCAATTTCCAGCATTTCCGATTCCTTGACGCCCCGCGTAGTGATCGCAGCCGTACCCAGGCGGATTCCCGAAGTAACAAACGGTGACCGGTCGTCAAAGGGCACCATGTTCTTATTGGTCGTGATCCCTGCTTTGCCTAGGGCAGCTTCCGCGGCTTTGCCGCTGATGCCCTTGTTCCGCAGATCAATCAGCATCAGGTGATTGTCGGTACCGCCGGAAATCAGGTCGTATCCCTTATCGATGAACACCTGTGCCAGCACCGCCGCATTTTTCTTCACCTGTACAATATATTCCATGTAATCATCGCTCAGGGCTTCTCCAAAAGCAATCGCCTTAGCCGCGATGATGTGTTCCAACGGTCCACCCTGTGTGCCCGGAAAAACAGCCAGGTCAAGCAGGGATGTAATGCTGCGGGTTTCCCCTTTGGGTGTTTTGATTCCCCATGGATTTTCAAAATCCTTACCCACCATCAGCAGGCCCCCACGCGGGCCGCGCAGGGTCTTATGGGTGGTAGTTGATACGATATGGCAATGTGGCAGCGGGTCAGTAAGCAATCCCCGGGCAATCAGGCCGGCGGGATGTGAGATATCAGCCACCAGCAATGCGCCGATCTCGTCGGCTACGCGGCGGATAAATGCATAATCCCAATCGCGTGAATATGCCGAAGCACCGCATATAATCACCTTTGGTTTCTCCCGCAGCGCGGTTTCCTCCAGCTGCTTATAGTCGATCAGTCCGGTTTCTTTGTCCACACCGTAAAAAAACGGCTGGTACAATTTACCAGAGAAATTGACCGGCGAACCATGGGTTAAGTGCCCGCCGTGCGAAAGGTCAAAACCCAGGATCTTGTCTCCCGGATTCAGGATCGCCAGAAACATCGCGGCATTGGCCTGTGCGCCCGAATGCGGCTGTACGTTCACCCATTCCGCATTGAAAAGCTGCTTCGCCCGTTCAATAGCAAGATTTTCTACCTCGTCAACCACCTCACAACCGCCGTAATAGCGCTTGCCGGGTTGCCCTTCGGCATATTTATTGGTCAGCACCGAACCGGCGGCCTCCATTACCTGTTTACTCACGAAATTCTCCGATGCAATGAGTTCAATGCCCTCCTCCTGGCGTTTGAGCTCCTGATCAATCAGATTGAAGATGGTTGTGTCCCTTTTCATTATGGTGTTAAAGAAAAAATAAATAACTTAAAAGTTGCGCAAAGATATGATTTTGAACTCAATATTAATAGTTCATCCGTACCATTATTCCGGCAATTCGTTTTTTATTATCCCAAGGGCGGTTCGGTACGGATCGTCCTCAAGCTGTGAAAGATGCGAGAGTATCGTTGTGCTGAGTTCCTTGGCAGTAGACGTGTCCGGCAAACCCGCTACAGCGTTTCGGATCAGGGCTACTGTCTGGTCTTTGAGCTGCCGGGTGATGCCCCATGCACGGTCGCTTACATACAGCTGCTGGGTGATGTTATGTTCGTACTCCGAGCGGATTTCCCGCAGCAGCAGCTGGTGGAAATCCGCTGCACTGAGCTGCGGTTCATGTAACCGCACAACGAGGTTGACCGGATTGATCCGCTCGACGAAAAGTACAATGCGTTCATACGCCTGTAACCGAAGCGGCAGCAATTCCTTTTTGGTCTCGCGCTTCAGTTCCAGCATCTTCAACCGGAACACGTGCTGGTTATAGCGTGGCCAGTATATCCAGTAGGCCGCACCGAGCACCAAACTGCCGGCCAGCGTATATTTTACAAGGTCAATAAAAAATGCGGCGATGTCCATTATCCATTCAGTTTCTTTTGTTTGCAGAACGTAAAAATCCGCAAACTCACACAAAAGTGGGCATTTTTATGTAATTTTGTATGAATATAATTTAAACAGGCCAGTGATATGAGTACAGCAACATTGACATCGCCGGCACCCCTGACCATGACGGAGGGCGCCATTAACGAACTCAAAAAGCTGAAAGAGCAACAGGAAATTTCAGATGACTTTGGTCTGCGCGTCGGCGTGGAGGGCGGTGGATGTGCCGGAATGAATTACATCCTTGGGTTTGATCAAAAGAAAGACGGTGACTCCGAATACGATATCTCGGGAATCCGGATATTCATGAACAAGGCGCACGGGTTATACCTGGCCGGCATGGAAATCGACTTCAAAAACGGCCTTGATGCCCGCGGATTTATATTCAACAATCCCAATGCCAGCAGCACCTGCGGATGCGGGTCATCATTTTCAGCGTAACCGGCTGCGCGCACACCTATTGCAGCCCCCGGCAAGCGGACGGTAAAGGGTGCCGTTCCATCCTGACATAGCGGCAAACCCGGACGCTGTTTCACTTTTCTTCGGCATTTATTCGATACTTATTCGGATTTACTTCGTTCCTGCTCCGGGATTTCCTCGACATGGCTTCGGAAGTCCTTCGCAGGTGTTCGGAAAGCAATGCATTGCACGCCGAATAGCCCCGAAGCGGACTCGAAGAGGTCTCGAAGCCGTGTCGAACAGCACTCGAACAAGCCTCGAAGCAGTGTCGAACAGCACCCGAACAGGTCCCGAAGCGCACTCGAACACCTGTCGAATAACATCGGGTGAAAATAAGGAGGGAAAGGCCATTACCCGGCCTGCCACATCCACCGGACAGCTTCCAGTTTTCATGCAAATTCGTTATCTTTGCATCCTCATTTTATTAGCGTAATTGTTTTTAATGCGATAAATCCATCCGGTCAGCCGGCGCTGACACGTGGTTTTGTAGACAACGATAGCGATGTACAAGGAATATAAGCAACTGAATCTGCCCGAAATCGGCAGGGAAATACTGGAACGTTGGCAAACGGAGGATATTTTCGGAAAAAGTATCCGCAACCGGCCGGCCAACAAGCCTTATACGTTTTACGAAGGCCCTCCCTCTGCCAATGGCATGCCGGGGATACACCACGTGATGGCCCGTGCAATCAAAGATATTTTCTGTCGCTACAAAACACTCAAGGGCTACCAGGTAAAGCGTAAAGGCGGCTGGGATACCCACGGGCTGCCCATCGAGCTTGCCGTCGAAAAAACACTCGGCATTACCAAGGAAGATATTGGTAAAAAAATCTCCGTGGCCGATTACAATGCGGCATGCCGTAAGGAGGTGATGAAATATACGGACGTATGGAACGACCTCACCGAAAAAATGGGGTATTGGGTAGATCTCGAACATCCTTACATCACTTACAAAACCGAATACATTGAAACCCTGTGGTGGATACTCAAGGAACTGCATAAAAAAGGACTGCTGTATAAAGGCTATACCATCCAGCCCTATTCACCGGCGGCGGGTACCGGTTTGAGTTCGCACGAACTCAATCAGCCGGGAACCTATAAGCAGCTTAAGGACACGACCATCGTGGCGGAATTCCGCATTAAAAAGGACCAGGTTCATCCGGCCATGAGCACCTTGTTTGAAGAGGAAAATGAAGATACCGCATTTCTGGCCTGGACAACCACGCCCTGGACATTGCCGGCGAACAGCGCATTGGTGGTGGGCAATACCATCCGCTACGTAAAGATCCGCACGTTCAACCCCTATACATATGAACCGGTCAGCGTGGTACTGGCCAAAGACCTGGTGGGTAAATTCTTCAAGCCGGAAGCGCAGCATGCCGCCTTCCAGGATTACCAGCATGGCGATAAGTTAATCCCCTGGGAAATCCGCGCGGAATTTTCGGGCAGTGAGCTGCTGAACCTCCGTTATCACCAGTTGATGCCCTATGTTACCAACGCCGACCTGGAAGCCAATGCCTTCCGGGTAATTGCAGGCGATTTTGTGACGACGGAAGACGGGACGGGTATTGTGCATTCATCGGCCACATTCGGTGCGGATGACTTTCGTGTAAGCAGGGAAAACGGGGTACCGGGTGTATTTGTAAAAGATGAAAACGGCAAAGACGTACCCATCGTCGATAAGCGTGGCAGGTTTGTCAGGGAAATCGGCGAATTCGGCGGCAGGTTTGTCAAGGAAGAATATTACGACGATGCGACGCGGGCCGGTGCCGATTTCAAATCCACCGATGTGTTGATCGCCATCAAACTCAAGGAAGAAAACAAAGCCTTTGAGGTTAAGAAATATGAGCACAGCTATCCGCACTGCTGGCGCACGGACAAGCCGGTACTTTATTATCCGCTGGACAGCTGGTTTATCCGCACCACCGCGGTTAAGGATGAGCTGGTAGCCCTCAACAAAACCATCAACTGGAAGCCCGAAGCCACCGGCACGGGCCGCTTTGGCAACTGGCTGGAGAACCTGGTCGACTGGAACCTTTCCCGCTCACGGTATTGGGGCACACCGCTTCCGATCTGGCGGAGCGAGGATGAAAACGAAGAAATCTGTATCGGTTCAATCGACGAGCTGAAAGCACATATCGAAAGCAGCCTCGCTTCCACGGTGCTGGCTGAAACCGAAAAAGAAAAACTGCGGGAGTACCTCAGCAGGTTCGGCACAGACCAGCTGGATCTGCATCGCCCGTACGTAGACGACCTGGTCCTTGTATCAGACGGTGGACAGAAACTGTTCCGTGAACCGGACCTGATCGACGTATGGTTCGACAGCGGCGCCATGCCGTTTGCGCAATGGGGGCTCGACAAAGAAAAACTGGCTGCCGGCAGCGACACCCCGTTTAACGCCGGGTTTGAAGGCGCATATCCGGCAGATTTCATTGCCGAGGGTGTAGACCAGACCCGGGGATGGTTTTTCACCCTGCACGCCATATCCACTATGCTTCGGGGATCGGTAGCCTTCCGCAATGTGGTATCCAACGGACTGGTGCTGGACAAGAATGGCAACAAGATGTCCAAACGGCTGGGAAATGCCGTGGACCCCTTTACCACCATTGAAAAACACAGCGCCGACGCCACCAGGTGGTACATGATTTCCAATGCGGCGCCTTGGGATAACCTGAAATTTAACGAAGAGGGCCTGGATGAAGTCCGCCGTAAGTTTTTCGGCACCCTGTACAACACCTATGCCTTTTTTGCCCTGTACGCCAATATCGATAAATTCACCTATAAAGAAGCAGACGTGCCGGCGGCGGCACGCCCCGAAATCGACCGGTGGATTCTCTCGTTGCTGAATAGCCTGACCCAGGAGGTTGACGGATATTACGCGGATTTTGAGCCGACACGGGCGGCACGTGCCATCCAGGCGTTTGTCGATGAACACCTGAGTAACTGGTATGTACGGCTGTGCCGCAGGCGCTTCTGGAAGGGCGAATACAGTGAAGACAAGATTTCCGCTTACCAGACGCTGTATACCTGCCTCGATACCGTTGCCAGACTGATGTCGCCGATCGCTCCGTTTTTCAGCGACCGCCTGTACCTGGATCTGGATGCGGTTACCGGCAAAAACATGGCAGCATCCGTTCACCTGACTGATTTCCCGGCGTATCATGCCGAGTTGGTAGACAAGGGACTGGAAGCGCAGATGAGCCTTGCGCAGGACATCTCTTCGCTGGTGCTTTCGCTGCGCAAGAAAACGGGCATCAATGTCAGGCAGCCGCTCAACAAAATCCTCCTGCCGGTGCTGGACGATCAGTTCCGAGAGCATGTAACACACGTTAAAGAACTGATTTTATCGGAAACCAACATCAAGGCCATCGAATTCATTACCGATACATCCGGTATCATTAAAAAGAAAATAAAACCGAATTTCAAGACGCTTGGACCCAAGGTGGGCAAAGACATGAAAACGGTAGCCAGCGCCATCCAATCACTCAGCGCAGCGGAAATTGCCGTACTTGAGCAGGAAGGAGCCATTGCCCTGCCCAACACGCCTTACACCGTACAGGCATCCGACGTGGAAATCATCGCCGAGGACGTAGCCGGCTGGCAGGTGGCTAACTTGGGCAAACTCACGGTAGCGCTGGATATCAACATGACTCCGGAATTGAAAAGCGAGGGAATTTCCCGCGAACTTGTTAACCGGATACAGAACCTGCGCAAGGAACGTGGGCTGGAAGTAACCGACCGGATAGCCGTTCGGGCAAGCAATATCCCCGAAATCACCGAGGCAGCAACGGCGAATTTATCTTATATTCGTACCGAGATCTTGGCAGACTCTTTGCTATTCGAGGATGACCTCCCTTCAGGAGATACCGTAGCAATCGGGGAGCAGGAATTAAATGTATTAATTGAAAAAGTGTAAATTATGGCAAATAATAGCGAAAAAACACGGTACAGTGATGTGGAGCTCCAGGAATTCAAGGAAATCATTCTGGAAAAACTCCGCATAGCCAAGGAAGAATTGGCAGCATTGACCAACTCGCTGAACAGCAGTAATGCCAATGGGACTGACGATACGGCAGGTACGTTTAAAACCTTAGAAGATGGTTCGGCTACCCTGGAAAAAGAGCAGACCAATCAGTTGGCAGCCCGTCAGAAGAAATTCATCGATAACCTGGAGGCTGCATTGGTTCGTATCGAAAATAAGACCTATGGCATCTGCCGCGAAACGGGCAAGTTGATCCAGAAAGAACGGCTCCGCGCAGTACCGCATACGACGTTGAGCATCGAAGCGAAAATGAAACAGTATTAATAGCCATTAGCTGTTGGCTTATCAGTTGCGGAATCAACCTGCGGCATTGATCACTAACGGCTAAATGCGAACCGCTAAACCATGAAAGGCTATACCAAACCGCTTATACTCGTTTTGTCTGTTCTGCTGATCGACCAGCTTGTTAAGTTTTGGATCAAGCTCAATATGACACTCGGGCAGGAGTATAAAATACTGGGCGACTGGTTTATCATCCATTTTACCGAAAACAACGGCATGGCCTTTGGCCTGGAGTTCGGCGGCGAAACCGGCAAACTCGCCCTGTCCCTGTTCCGCATCGCGGCGGTGATCGGCATTGCATACGGCCTGCATTACATGGTCAAAAACAAATACCACAGGGGGTTTATCCTCAATGTGGCCTTGATTTTTGCCGGAGCGCTCGGAAACATCATTGACTCGACCGTCTATGGCATGCTGTTCAGTGAGAGCACCTGGTTTGAGAAAGCCCGGCTGTTTCCGGTCGAAGGCGGTTATTCGGGTTTATTCCACGGTAAAGTGGTGGATATGCTGTATTTCCCGTTGGTGAAGGGCAATTTCCCTGACTGGTTCCCGATATGGGGCGGGTCTGATTTTCTCTTTTTCAGACCTGTGTTCAACATTGCCGATTCGGCGATTACCGTTGGTGTAATCCTCATCTTAATTTATCAGAAACGTTATTTCAAGGAAGAGGTTGTGGAGCCGGCGAGCTACAACAGCGAGGTGGTAGAAGATTAAGACCGATGAAAAAGGCTTATCCCACGAAACGGCCCAACGGTTTTTTTTTCCTGTTATGGATGCTGTGCAGTGGTTCTCTTACCGCAGCTGCCCAGCATGCCGACGAGCAGCTGATCCGCACCCATATCGAACAACTGGCCTCGGACGACATGAAGGGCCGTGGCACCGGCAGCAGGGAACTGCGCAAAGCCGCCCGCTACATTGTCGGCCAATTCAAGAAATACGGGCTGGCACCCGGCGGTCCCCGCCGGCAATACGACCAGCCTTTTACGGCCAGGGTAAGCCGGGTAGTGGTTAAAGCCCCTATCCCCCGGGCGAGCAACCTCCTTGGCTTCATTGATAACCGGGCACCTTATACCATTGTCATTGGTGCGCATTACGACCACCTGGGCCTGGGGATGCAGGGAGGGTCAAAAGATCCGGAGCCGTCGGGTAAAATCCATAACGGGGCCGATGACAACGCATCAGGTGTGGCGGGATTACTTGAACTTGCCCGTTATTTCAGCCAGAATAACAAAACAGAACCCTATAACTTATTATTTATTGCGTTTTCTGCAGAAGAGCTTGGGCTATTGGGCTCCCGCTACTTTGTAGAGCATCCGACCATACCCCTGCAGCAGCTTCATTTCATGTTTAACATGGACATGATCGGCCGGTACCAACCGGACCGCGGACTCGGTATTGGCGGGTATGGCACAAGTCCGTTATGGCCCGAAATTGTTGAAGGGATACAGACACCTATCCGGTATTTTACCGACAATGCCGGTAAGGGAGGCTCCGATCACCATTCATTTTACATGGCATCCGTCCCGGTATTGTTTTTCCATACCGGTGGACATCCCGATTACCACGCCCCGGGCGATGATCCGGACAAGATTGATTACCGGGCGATGGCCCAGATTGTGAACCTGGGAATACAGCTCATTGAACGGGCCATGGAAAAAAATAAACTGCCGTTTACCGCGGCGGATTAACGCTATGATATTAAATACCGCATATGACATCAACACGTTCAACATTTAGCCTGCTGGTTACCGGCAGCAACGGATTGCTGGGGCAGAAGATTACCGACCTGGTGCTGCAAGACGGACAGATTGACTTAATCGCAACTTCCCGTGGTGAAAACCGGCACCCGGTCAGTACCGGTTACCGTTATATCGACCTGGACATCCTGGATAAACAACGGCTGCGGGAGGTCATTACACAGGAACGTCCGGATGTGATCGTTAATACGGCGGCCATGACTCATGTGGATGTCTGCGAACAGGACCCGGCCGGCTGCCGCAGGCTGAATGTCGACACGGTACAGGAGCTGGTGGCATTATGTGAGGAACTGGGTATCCATTTTATCCACCTGTCAACCGACTTTATTTTTGATGGCCAGCACGGCCCATACGCGGAAGACGATGAGCCCAACCCGCTGAGTTTATACGGCCAGAGCAAGCTGGATGCAGAACACCTGATCCGGCAATCGTCGTGCAAGTGGACCATCCTTCGTACGATACTGGTATACGGCGTAGTGGCCGACATGAGCCGCAGCAACATTGTGCTGTGGGCCAAAGGTGCACTGGAAAAAGGCCAGCCGCTGAATGTGGTAAACGACCAATGGCGCATGCCCACCCTGGCTGAAGACCTGGCACAGGCCTGTCTGCTGGCGGCGGCGAAAGGTGCCGAAGGTGTTTTCCATATTTCAGGGGAAGATTTCTTTGCCATTGACGAACTGGTGGCAGCTGTTGCCGATTACTGGCAGCTGGATAAATCGCTCATCAAACAGATCAGCTCCACTACGCTGAGCCAGGCGGCACCACGGCCTGCACGCACCGGATTTCACCTGGAGAAAGCACGAAAAATACTGGGTTATGCGCCACACAGCTTTCAGGAAGGGTTGGCGGTGGTCGACCGCCAGCTACGGGCAAAAGATGTGAAAGACAAAAATTAATCCCATCTTTGCAGCATGAGCCAGCAGAAGTTTGCCCGCGAATCATTCACGATCATGAATGAGTTGGTATTGCCCAACGACACCAACCCACTGAATAATTTAATGGGCGGGCGTCTGCTGCATTGGATGGATATTGCCGCCGCCATATCGGCCCAGAAACATTGCAACCGCATTGTGGTAACGGCCTCTGTGGACAACGTTTCATTTAAGCACCCCATCAAACTGGGCGATGTCATTAGCATCGAGGCACAGGTGACACGGGCATTCAACACATCGGTAGAGGTTCGGCTTACCGTGTGGGCGCAGAACATTCCTTCGGCTACACGGGTAAAATCAAATGAAGCTTTTTATACGTTCGTGGCCATCGACGAAGCGGGTAAAACCATGGCTGTTCCCCGGCTCATACCGGAAACTGCGGAAGAGCAAAAGCTGTACGATGAAGCATTATACCGGCGGGAACTGCGGTTGGTGCTGGCCGGAAAACTCAAACCTAAAGACGCAAAGGAGCTTCAAAACCTCTTTAAAGAGGTGGTTAAAGATTAACGTTATCCGTTACCCAACGCAATGATGCGGTCGAAATGTGCACGCGTAAGCGGCATGACGGACAACCTCCCCTGCCTCACCAATGCAACATCCTGCAATTGTTCATCTGCTTTGATGGCTTCCAGCGTAACCGGTTTTTTTAGGGTTTCCACCGGAGATAAATCCACCACTACCCAGCGTTCATCTGCCGTAGTGGGATCCTGATAGGCCTCTTTTACCACTTTAGCAATGCCAACCACTTCCTTGCCCTCGTTACTGTGGTAAAATAAAACCAGATCGCCTTCCTTCATCGCTTGGAGGTTATTGCGGGCCTGGTAATTGCGTACACCGTCCCAGTAGGTACGCTTATCCTTAAGGAATTGCTGCCAGCTGTATTTAAACGGTTCCGATTTTACTAAAAAATAATTCATGGCCGGATCTATTTCAGGTTAGTTTTGCTTCTGCACGACTTCCATCTTTTCAGCGAAATGTTCGCAGTAGTCACGCAGGTCGCCGATTACGGCTTTTGCCATGGCGTCGTCGCCTGAAGCGCGGATGAAGCTGTCGCCCATGGTCTGCAATGTCTCATAAAAAAACCGCTTCATTTCATCCAGTGGCATATCCTTGGTCCACAAGTCAATGCGAAGCGAATTTTTATACTGGTGATCCCAAAGCGACAGGAACAGGGCCTTCGCCGGCAGGGCTTCTTTATTTTCCCCATCGGTAGATTCCCAGGTAATCTGGTCGGGTACGTTGTTTTCGTCCAGCTCAATTGTCAATTTTATCTCTGCCTTTTTCATCTATATAACTTGTTCTTTAACGGTGATGAAGCTTGCTCCGCAGGTTTCATCTATATAACTTGTTCTTTAACAATAATCACCCGATCCTGATGAACCAGATGACCAATACCACCATCGCAATAAAAATGGCTTCGGCGATCCAGATTCGCTTTAACCGGCGCAGCATGAGGCGGAAAAACTGGTCTGCCACGACAAGCACCAGCAAAAGTAACAAAAACCAGCCAATGCCGGCTATTCCCTTGTCATTCATCAGCAGCTGCCATAGGATTCCGGTCATCAGTAACGCGGCAGCAATATTTAACGGGGTAATTCGCATGGGTTTCATCGCTTCGGCTTGCGTGTCCGGGATTTATGCTTTTGAAATGCTCCTGCATGACTGCCGGTTGACTTCTGGTTTGTGGTTTTCTTTTCATGGAAGGCTCCCTTGAATTCGGGGTTTTCTTTCCTTTTCTGGTTGTCAATTTCCCGTGCAATGGCCTGCCTTTCCTCGAACCCGGTCTGTTCGATAAATACACCTTCCGGTATATCCGACACCGGGATCTGCTGCCGGATAAGCTTTTCGATCTTATGGATATAATAGGCCTCGGCAGGGTTACAGAACGTGATGGCGTCACCTGTCTGAAATGCGCGGCCCGTACGGCCGATGCGATGCACGTAATCCTCGATAACGATGGGCACATCAAAATTGATCACGTGGCTCACGTTGCTGACATCCAGTCCCCTTGCGGCTACATCCGTAGCCACCAGGATCCGGATTTCACCGGCCTTGAATGCGTTAATCGAATTGATCCGTGTATTTTGTCCTTTATTGGCATGAATGACCCTTACGTTGTCTGCCCCGTACCTGCGCTCAAGAAAATGAAACACCTGGTCCGCTACCGCCTTGGTTTTGCAAAAAACAATAAGCCGATGCAGTGCTTCATCGTCTTTAAGCAGGTGCTGAAGCAGGTTGATCTTGGTTTTGAGGTTGGGCACATAATAGAGCGTCTGTGTTACCGTCTGCGCCGGCGTGGCCTGCTCCGTTACCTCTACGATGGTTGGGAAAGCCAGAAAATCGCCCGCAATCCTGTGCACGAGCTCGCCCATGGTTGCCGAAAACAACAGGTTCTGCCGTTTCCGGGGCACTACTTCCAGGATACGGTGCAATTTGCCGATAAAACCCATATCCATCATCTTATCCGCCTCGTCAATCACCAGCACGTTCAGCGATTTGGTAACGATATGCCCCGCGAGGTAGAGATCAAGAAAACGGCCCGGAGTAGCCACGAGGATATCCACTCCCTTATCAAGTTCGGCGATCTGTGTTTTCGGGCCAAGCCCTCCGTATAGGACAACCGTCCGCAGGTCGGTATATCGGGCAAACAGGCGAATGTTTTCCTCGATCTGCATGGCCAGTTCACGGGTGGGCGACAGGATCAGCGCCCGCGGATCTTGGCCCTGCGCATATTTCAGTTTCATCAATACCGGCAGCACAAATGCAGCGGTCTTCCCTGTGCCGGTCTGGGCGATACCCATTACGTCCTGCCCGGCCAGCACCGGCGGAATGGCTTTCTGCTGGATGGCCGTAGGCGCAGTATAACCCGCCTCTTCAATCGCGCTCAGGAGCTGCTTATTGAACTTAAAATCCGCAAAGGTATTCCGTTCCATCCGGCAAAGATAGGAAAAGCGCATCAATACAGGATGAAGGGGATGTATGCGAACACCGCGTTCAGGTTAAGGGCACATCGCGTCTTACCAACAGCACCCGGCTATCTTCCAGTAACAGGTAACCGTATTCATAGCAAAACCGGTACTGGCTGCCCTGTCTGGTGGTATAAATCTCCGTAATATACTTAAAATCGAACCCCAGAGCCCGCATGGCGCCGGTGCCGACCCTTGCCTTACCCTCCGGATTCAGTACCTTAAGGATATTACGGTTCTTTTTAAGGATATGATTAATTTTTCGAAAATATGCCGTTTCCCGGCTGCGCATGCGGTTATTATAATTACTCCGGCACGCATCATCGCAAAATTTCTTGTCGGCCCGGCCAACAATAGGCTGTTGGCAGTCCAGGCAGCATTTTTCCATCGCATGAGGTTTATCGGTCGACTTCTTTAGGTTACAGCATTAAAGATAATGGTTCTCGGGCGGAAATAAAAATCGGGGCGTAGACATCCTATTTTTTAATTCGCAGGGCGATTTGTAGTTTTGTTTCCATTCACCTGCATTAATGCGCATATTAATCATCCACAATCATTACCAGCACCCGGGGGGTGAAGACGTTGTTTTCGGGCAGGAAAGAGACCTGCTGAACGACACAGCGGCCGTCTCCACGCTTACCTTCCGGAACCAAAAGGGCTGGCGTGGATTGTGGCAGACCCTTTGGTCGCCCTGGAATATCTGGGCCGGCCAGCGGGTGAAACGGGCAATCAGGCAGCACGCGCCAACCATCATCCATATCCATAACCTGCATTACGCAATCGGGCCGATTGCCGTCCGTATCGCTAAGCGAAGGGGCATACCGGTGGTCATGACGTTGCACAATTACCGCCTGCTTTGCCCATCGGCTACGCTGTTCCATAACGGGCAGGTATTTACGGAAAGCTTGCACACGGCTTTTCCATGGGATGCCGTACGGCTGGGTGTACACAGCCATTCACGGATAAAGACGGGCTGGCTGGCACTGACCGTATGGCTCCACAAACAACTGGGAACATGGAACCAGGTCGACCGTTACCTGGTGTTAACCGACTTTGCGAAGCAGCTTTTCGTGAACTCTTCCTTTGGGGTACCGGCGGCTAAATTTGCCGTTAAACCCAACTTTGCAACCGGATTTCCGCTTACCGACCGGCCCCGTAGCGTTCATTTTCTGTTCGTGGGCCGGCTTGCCGAAGAAAAAGGCATTGACGTGTTGCTACAGGCATTCGCCCATACTGGCCATACGCTGCGGATTGCAGGCGATGGGCCATTGAAGGACAAGGTACTGGCTTACGGTAAACAGCACCCCAATATCCATTACCTCGGCGCGCTCAATGCGCAGCACATCCGCGCGGAACTGGCGGTATGTTCGGCATTGGTTTTCCCGTCCATCTGGTACGAAGGAATGCCGATGACGCTCCTTGAGGCATTTGCCTCGGGTACACCGGTAATCGCCAGCGATCTCGGGGCGATGGCTACGATGATCAACCACGGGGAAAATGGATGGTTATTCACCTCCGGGGATGCCCGGGGGTTACAGCACCGGATAGCTGAATGGTTGCAACTGGACGAAACCGATCGTGCCGCGATTGGCAGAAAGGCCCGTGCACGTTTTGAACAGCGTTACACAGCCACGGTAAACCGGGTATTGCTGATGGATATTTACCAAGCGCTCACCGGTAAGCCCGAATAATTGCAGCGCCATTGTAACAAAACACGCTGGTTTGTATCCAAATAATTGTAAACTTGCATTGAATCAAACAAGCTTTTTCAGCAACCGCACGATCGTTATGATAAAAAAATCCATATTGGCTTTGATCTGCGCCTCCATAGGTGTGCTAGGCAGTGCAACGGCCCAGAACAACATCGATTTCAAGACGTTCCGGCTTAACAATGGCCTTGAGGTATTACTCCATCAGGACACAACCACACCGATCGTGGCTGTATCCGTGATGTACCACGTGGGGTCCAAAAACGAAGATCCATCACGCACCGGCTTTGCCCATTTTTTTGAGCACCTGCTCTTCGAGGGCACGGAGCACATCGGCCGCGGCGAATACATGAAGAAAATCGAATCGATCGGCGGCACGCTCAATGCCTATACCACAAACGATATTACCTACTATTATGAAGTAGTGCCCTCAAATTACCTGGAAACCGCACTGTACATGGAAAGTGAGCGTATGCTGCATGCAAAAATCGACTCCATTGGCATCGAAACCCAGCGAAGCGTGGTAAAGGAGGAGATGCGGCAGCGCTATGACAACCAGCCCTACGGCACCATCCTGATGGAAACATTCAAACGCACCCACCAGAAACACCCGTATCACTGGACGGTGATTGGTTCCATCGAACACCTGAATGCAGCAACCTTGGATGAGTTTATGCAATTCTACAAGACGTATTACGTGCCGAACAATGCCGTGCTTTCTATTGCCGGCGATATTGACTATGCCCAGGCGGAGGCATGGATCAGGAAATATTTTGAGGAGATACCGAAAGGAACGGGCAGAATCGTCCGTCCTTCCGTCATCGAACCCAAGCGAAATGCGGAAATCCGCGATACGGTATACGACAATATCCAGCTGCCTGCCGTGATCCAGGCGTATAACCTTCCGCCAAAGAAACACGCCGACGGTCCGGCACTGGACATGCTTTCCACCTACCTAACCGGCGGTAACAGTTCGCTGCTTACCAAAGAGATTGTAGATAAGCAACAGAAGGCCCTTACGGTTGGCGCTTATCCGCTGGATCTCGAAGATGGCGGTGTGTTTCTGCTGTATAGTATTGCTAATATGGGCGTATCGGCAGACACCCTGGAGCAGGCGATAGACGAACAGATTAACAAGGTGATTGCACAGGGCATTACCGAAGAAGATTTCCAGAAACTCCGCGCACAGATTGAAAACGCCATTGTCAGTCAGCACGCATCGGTTGCCGGGATTGCGGAGAGCCTGGCCGAAGCATGGACCTTTTTCGGCGATGCCAATGAAATCAACCATGAAATGGAAAAATACAACCGGGTGACGCGGGAAGACATCCAGCGGGTGGCGCGGCAATACCTTGCCAGAGACGGGCGTGTGGTACTGCATTACCTGCCTAAAGCGGCTGCCCAGAATCAATAAAATTGACCATTACCAATTAAATAGAAAAAAATGAAAAAGATCAGCAGTTACCTATTCTTCATGTTAGTTGGTATCGGAATGATCGCTGCCCAGGTAGACCGCAGCAACTACCCCGAACCGGGTCCCGCTCCGGAAATCAATATCGGTGATCCGGTTACGTTTACCCTGCCCAATGGACTGAACGTTTTTGTGGTGGAGAACCACAAGCTGCCCCGTGTTACCTATTCACTGGTACTCGACCGTGACCCTATTCTGGAAGGAGATAAAGCCGGTATTACCACACTGGTGGGCGAAATGATGATGGGCGGTACGGCTTCGCGCAGCAAGGACGAACTCGATGAGGCAATTGACCGCATCGGATCGCAGGTCAGCGTATCGGCAACGTCGGCCAGTGCATCGTCACTCAAAAAGTATAACGATCAATTGCTCGAACTTTTTACCGATGTCCTGTTTAATCCTGCTTTTCCGCAAAGTGAACTGGATAAGCTAAAAAAACAACTTATCTCTAGTCTCACTGCCGCCAAAGACGATCCGAACAGCATCGCGGGCGTGGTACGGAACGCCGTGATGTATGGCAAGGATCACCCCTACGGCGAAACCGAAACGGAGGAAACGGTTGCCCGCATCCAGGTGGATGACATCAAAAGCTATTACAACACTTACTTTAAACCCAACATTGCCTATTTAGCCATTGTTGGGGATATTACCGTGGATGAAGCAAAAGCACTGGCAAACCGCCATTTTGCGGACTGGCAGCAGGGAACGGTACCCCATCACGAATGGCCGCTACCCAAAGCAGCGGCGGAGAATAACGTAGTCCTGGTAAACCGCCCGGCAAGTGCCCAGTCGGTCATCCATGTCGGATACCCCTTTGTGCTTAAACCAAATGATCCGGATGTCATCGCCACGAATGTGGTAAGCCGGGTCCTTGGCGGGGGATCGTCAGGCCGGCTGTTCCTTAACCTCCGTGAAGACAAAGGGTATACGTACGGTGCGTATGGCGGCATTACCCCCGGCAAGTTGATTGCGACACTGGACGCAAGTGCCAGCGTACGGAATGCCGTGACGGACAGTGCCGTCCACGAATTTGTGTATGAATTGCAGCGCCTCGGACAACGCACCATCACACAGGCCGAACTGGATCTTGCCAAGGCTGCACTGGCAGGCAGCTTTGCCCGGTCATTGGAACAACCCGCTACCATTGCGCGTTTTGCCATCAATACAGAACTGCAGGAATTACCAAAAGACTATTATAAGAATTACCTGAAAAACCTCGATGCGCTGACATTGGAACAGACCAATGCGGCGGCAGCGAAGTATGTCCACGGCTCCGGATTACAGATTACCGTGGTCGGAAAGACCGACGATTTCGCCGATAAGCTGAAAGAATGGGGGACGGTACGCTTTTATACGGTAACGGGCGATCCGGTGAACGGAGACGCAGGGAACGGAACTCCTAAAACCGAATAAATTCTTCGATCTGCTCGTCGGTAAACCGAAGTGTATCTTCTTTAAAGAGCCGGTTTTCGCTATTAAACTCGCTAAAAATATGCGGGATATGGATGCGTAGCGGCAACACGTTCAGGCGAACGTAGTGGCAGACGCCGGTAAAGTGGTCGACCCCCCGGATATTACCGTATTTACCGCTGGAAAGGCCCACCAATGCGGCTTTCTTGTTGAAGAAACTGTCCGGAAATTTACAGGCGTCCATAAATGTCTTCAGGATACCCGGGAAACTCCCGTTGTATTCGGGGATGATAAAGATAAATTTTTCGGTAGCAGTAACCCGGTCCTGGAAAGGACGGAATGTTTCGTTGCATTTTCCGTACATCTCCGCCGAAATAAAATTGGCCTGCAGGTCGGCTAACGACAGCATATGGGAAGCCACATGCTTTTCGGTAAGCCGGTGTTGATAATAACTGGCCAGTTTAAACGTATTACTATTTGGGCGGTTTGTTCCCGAAACAATTGTGATCATTTGAATCTATTTAAAGGACACGCAACATGCGTTATTCGTGCATATTGCATTTTAAGGCATCGTGAATAATTCGTATCTTAGCCCCTTATTCGCGTTGAACGATCCAAAAGTACAAATTAGCGATTACTTTAGGAATACGGCCCCAACGAATCATTATTTTTGTCATCATCCATGGGTAAAATTATTGCAATAGCCAACCAGAAAGGAGGTGTCGGTAAGACGACCTCATCCATCAACTTAGCTGCCAGTCTAGCGGTATTGGAATATAAAACCTTATTGGTAGATGCCGATCCACAGGCCAATTCAACGTCCGGTATCGGGTATGATCCACGTACCATCAAAGCCAGCGTTTACGAGTGTCTGATTAATGACCTTGATCCGCAGCAGGCTATACAGCGCACGGACACGCCGAACCTGGATTTATTGCCTGCCCACATTGATCTTGTAGGTGCCGAAATCGAGATGATTAATCTGCATGAACGGGAATATAAAATGAAGCGCGTGCTGGATCAGTTAAAGAATCAATACGACTTTATCGTGATCGACTGTTCACCTTCGCTGGGGCTCATCACCATTAATGCGCTCTCGGCGGCCAATTCAGTTATTATTCCCGTACAGTGTGAATACTTTGCACTTGAAGGACTCGGCAAATTGCTGAACACCATCAAAATCGTTCAAAACAGGCTCAACAGGGATCTGGAGATCGAAGGCATTCTGCTGACGATGTACGACGTCCGCCTTCGGCTTTCCAACCAGGTCGTGGAAGAAGTAAAATCGCATTTCAACGAGCTGGTTTTCGACACCATTATCCAACGCAATACCCGCTTAAGTGAAGCACCCAGCTTTGGTGTGTCGGTGATCATGCACGACGCAAACTGCAAAGGGGCGATCAATTATTTAAACCTGGCCCGTGAAATACTTGAAAAAAATGGTCTTGTAAAAGAGGAGAAAGAACAGGTAAGCGTATAAGATGGCAGCACAACAAAGAAAAACAGGTTTAGGTAAAGGCCTTAGTGCCTTACTCGATGACACGGAAATAACACAACGGACACCGGAAGACCAGTCGATCGGCGAGGTACCTGCACAGCCCGCCGCGGGTTCCATCGGTTTCGTCAGCATTTCCCGGATTGCGATCAATCCGTTCCAGCCACGCACAGATTTTGACGAGGAGGCGCTTAGTGAACTGGCGGCTTCCATTAAACTACAGGGGCTGATCCAGCCAATCACTGTGCGCGAAGCGGACAACGGCACGTATCAGCTAATCAGTGGTGAACGCAGGCTAAGGGCATCCAAACTTGCGGGGCTGACCGAAATACCGGCATACATCCGCACCGCCAACGACCAACAGTTACTGGAAATGGCGCTGATCGAGAATATCCAACGTGAAAACCTGAACGCGATCGAAGTCGCATTAAGTTTTCAGCGGATGCTTGAGGAATGTCACCTCAAGCAGGAGGAGCTCGGTGAACGGGTAAGCAAAAACCGGTCTACCGTGACGAATTACTTACGCCTGCTTAAACTACCTCCGGTAATACAGGCGGCTATCCGCGACGGGCAACTCAGCATGGGTCATGCACGGGCGCTGATTAATGTATCTGAAATCGACAAACAGCTTTACATCTTCCGGGAGATTGTAAAAAAAGAACTGTCCGTCCGGAAGACCGAGGAACTCGTACGTGAGTTGCAACAGCTTCGGACACCTGCCAAAAACAAGAAAGCAACGGCACTGTCCTTCCAGTATCAGAAAGTAGAAGATGACCTGGCCTCCAGGTTTGCCACCAAAGTACGGCTGCGTACCGGCAAGAAGGGGGACGGCTCCATCGAAATCCCTTTTCACTCAGAGGATGATTTAAACCGGATTCTCGAATTATTAGATTGGTGATGAACCGCTTGCACCTGCTATTCACCGTGCTTTGTACCCTGCTGTTAACGGGTACGCTGTGGGCACAGGTGCCGGACACCCTGCAACGCGATACGACGTCGATGGCTGTAGCCCGTGATAGCGTAAGTGATGCGGATACGGCGGACACCGAAACAAGGCGGGAAAGAAGGCTTCGTGAACGGCGCGAGCGGGAGGCAGCGGAACAGCAGGAACCTGTGGTATTTAAAGATTCGGCTAGGCTGGCCATCGAGGAACTCAGCCGCAAGGCATGGAAACGTTCGCTTATCGTACCCGGATGGGGCCAGTATACCAACGGCGGTTTATGGTGGATCAAAGTACCGGTAATATACGGCGGATTTGCCACAACCGTGGTGGTATTTAACTTCAATAACCGGTATTACCGCGAGATCCTCCATGAGGTCCAGTACCGGCTGGCCAATAACCATGCCGAGCCGCCCAACACCAAGTATCCCAACGTAGCCAAGGACAGTCAGGGTACGCAGCGCATGATTGCGGCCAAGGATTATTACCGTCGGAACCGCGACCTCATGGTGCTGCTGACCGTTGCCTGGTGGGGCATCAACGGCATTGAGGCTTATGTCAACTCCATGCTCAAATACCGCTGGGATATCGGCGAAGACCTCGGGTTCCGTGTCGCCCCTACCCTGTTGCAGCAGCCAGCAGCGGCCTTTGCCCATCAGCCGTATGCGTTTGGTGTAAAATTAACCATCGACCTGGGCAAATAATCCGCTACCGGCCTTTATTCCCGGATACCAGTAAATTATTTTAGTTTTCAGAAAAAATTTCCTGCACTTTTGTGTTAAGTTTGCGAATTACGGAATACACATAAACGTTAAGCGATTACCTAATTTCATACCATGAATATTACCTTATTCGGATACGGAAAAATGGGCCGGATTATCGAAAAGTTTGCCTTGCAGCGGGGCCACCGGATCCATCGCATTGTGGACGAGCATAACCGGTCCGAAACCCTTGCGTCGACCCTTGAAGGGACTGACGTAGCCATTGATTTCAGTCAGCCGGAGGCGGTAATCGGCAACATCGACCTTTGCTTTGAGGCAAAAGTTCCCCTGGTCGTTGGCACCACCGGTTGGTATGACCGGCTGGAGGAAATAAAAAATAAGTGTGAGCGCAGTAACAACGCCCTGCTCTATGGATCTAATTTCAGTATAGGGGTTAATGTCTTTTTCCATATCAACAAACTGTTGGCTAAGGCCATGAACCCTTACAAACAGTACGACGTACAGGTGGAAGAGATACACCATATCCATAAGCTGGATTCTCCCAGCGGCACAGCGATCACCCTGGCGGAGGGGATCATCGGGCAGCGTGACGGCAAGTCCGAGTGGATAAATAACCTGATCGGTGAAGGCACGGAACGCATCCCCACCGCACAGCAGCTCCTGATTGAGAGCCACCGCATTGAGGAGGTGCCGGGCACCCACACTGTGTTATACAGCTCGGAGGTAGACCAGATTGAATTTAAACATACCGCACACAGCCGGGCCGGTTTTGCACTGGGTGCGGTGATTGCTGCCGAATGGCTTCAGGGGAAAACCGGATTTTACCAAGTGACGGAAATGTTTAACTTTGACGGGCACATATAGGCATCGCCCACGTTTTTATCAAACAATATAGACGTATCTATTCAAAACCAACTACATGGGATATATCGTTTTTGCAATCATCCTTGTCCTCACCCACTACGGTCTTTGGAAGCTCTTTGTAAAAGCAGGTTTTAAAGGCTGGGAGTCACTTATTCCGATATACCGGGAATACCTTATTGCCAAAATATCCGGACGTCCGGGATGGTGGATTGCGTTATTGCTTATCCCAATTGTTAATATTTTTGTTTTCTTCGGCCTGTATATTGATCTGGCAAAAGATTTCGGCAAGCAGCGATTCTGGGAACATGCGGCAACCATTCTCCTGCCGTTCGTGGTATTTCCGCTGTGGGGCAATGATGCGAAGACGACTTATCTGGGGATGTCGGCCACACCGGCATTTAAAGAAAAGTACCCTTATAAAAAATCATTGGCCCGCGAATGGGCAGATGCCATCGTGTTTGCCGTAGTGGCAGCGACGCTGATCCGTGGGTTTCTGATCGAAGCGTACATGATTCCGACAGGCTCTATGGAAAAAAGCCTCCTGGTCGGCGACTTTCTGTTCGTCAGCAAACTGAATTATGGCCCGCGGGTACCGATGACGCCGATTGCCTTCCCTTTTGCACACCATACCATGCCGCTGACCGGCGGCAAGGCTTACTGGGATGGCCTGCAGCTGGGCTATACCCGACTGCCCGGTTTCGAGGAAATTGAACGTAATGATGTGGTGGTATTTAACTATCCGATGGAGGCCGATGCGCCGTTTAACCGTCCGGTCGATAAACGCGAGAACTACATTAAACGTGCTGTGGGAATCCCCGGGGATACCATTTCGCTGCGCGAGGCCAAACTTTTTGTAAATGGCGAACCGGGGTTTGAACCGCCCCATGGCCAGATGGACTATTACGTTTATACCGATGGAACCGGGCTGAATCCCCAGCGACTGCACGACATGCGCATCGAATACTACACCTATGCGCGGGAACCTTACCTGCTTTTCCTTACTGAAGAAGCCTATAATGAGGTAAAAAGCTGGGCAAACGTAACCAAGATCATCCCCAATATCAGGCACCGCGACACCGCGGAACCAGGTGTATTTCCAAACAATGCGCTATATTCCTGGAATATTGACAATTTTGGTCCGGTCGTTGTCCCGAAAAAGGGCTGGACGATTACATTGGATACACTGACCCTACCCTTTTATGAGCGTGCGATTACGGTATATGAGGGAAACACACTGGAAAAACGAGCGGATGGCTATTACCTCAATGGCGCAAAAACCGACAGCTATACGTTCAAAATGGATTATTATTGGATGATGGGCGACAACCGGCATAATTCGGAAGACGCACGCACCTGGGGATTTGTTCCCGAAGACCATATCGTGGGGAAAGCACTGTTTGTATGGCTTAGCTGGGATAAAGATGGCACGTTTTTAAGTAAAATCCGTTGGAACCGCCTGTTTATGGGAATCAAATAGGTAATCTCATGGGGTCACACGCCGTTGGCTGCCGCAAGGTAACGGCCAACGGTTTCCTCCAGTCCGAGGTACAGTGCATCCGAGATTAGGGCATGGCCAATACTGACCTCCAACAAACCCGGAATTTCTTTGACAAAATAGTGCAAGTTATGCAAATCCAGGTCGTGTCCGGCGTTTAAACCGATCCCCAGCTGGCGCGCCACGGCTGCAGCGGTACGGTACGGCGTAATGGCGGCTTCCCGGTTATCCGCATATCCTTTTGCATAAGCCTCGGTATACAGTTCCACCCGGTCGGTCCCGGTCTGACCGGCTGCTTCTACCATGACCGGATCCGGATCAACGAAAATAGACACCCGGATTCCCGCCCCTTTAAACAGTGCGCACATATCCTGAAGATAGCTTTTATGCGTAATGGTATCCCATCCGTGATTCGAGGTGATCTGTCCCGGATTATCGGGCACCAACGTCACCTGCGCCGGCTGGGTGTCCAACACCAAACGGACAAATTTTTCTTCCCTGCAATTTCCTTCAATGTTCAGCTCCGTCCGGATATTTGCCCTTAAATCAAACACGTCCTGGTAGCGGATGTGCCGCTCGTCGGGCCGGGGATGGACCGTGATCCCCTGCGCACCAAAACGCTCGCACGCGAGTGCTGCCTGAAGTACATCCGGGTTATTGCCACCCCTTGAATTTCGCAGTGTTGCGATCTTATTGATATTCACGGAAAGTTTTGCCATGGGAATATTTTTTACAAACTACGCGAAAATTGCCCTTATAAACAAGTTTCTGAAACGGCGATCGCGGTAACACGGGTCGCTCCGCGACGGGTGGAGAACCGCCTTATTAGCGGAAATGTAGAAAACCATCCCCGTTTTCGAAACCTGTTATATTTCGGGTAAAAAATTATTAAATTGCATCACTTATGGGAGGTTTTGACATCAGCTTTTTCAATATCCGCTTGCTCGACGTGATCGACATCTTTCTGGTGGCTATCATCCTGTATTACATATATAGCCTCATCCGGGGTACCATCGCGGTTAACATCCTGATCGGGTTGGGGCTTATTTACGTCATTTACATCATCGTCAAGCAATCCAACATGCACCTGCTGACCGAAATTTTCGGCGGGTTTATCAGTGTTGGATCGATTGCGCTGATTGTCGTTTTCCAGCAGGAAATCCGACGATTCCTGATCCATATTGGCAAGAACATATCCGTAAGACGGAAGAACCTGCTGTGGTCCATTTTTGTGAGTAAAAAAGCGGCCGAGCACGATAACCGGGCCCGTCTGAAACCCATCATTGATGCCTGCCGCAGCATGTCAAAATCATACACCGGTGCCCTGTTGGTTTTTTCAAAATATTTTGACGAGGAATATTACCAGAGCAGCGGGGAGTACCTCGACGCAGAGCTCTCCAAACGGCTATTGGAAAGTATCTTCCAGAAACACAGTCCGCTACATGACGGCGCTGTGGTTATTGTTGATTTCCGGATCAAGACGGCCAGTTGCGTATTACCGCTATCAGACAGCGAAGATCTTCCGCTGCATTTTGGACTGCGGCATCGGGCAGCTATCGGGGTAACTGAGGTGAGCGATGCCGTAGCCGTTATTGTATCAGAGGAAACCGGTGAGATTTCCTTCGCCAAAGACGGCAATGTGAATATGAATATTGGACATGAAGAACTGGAAGAACTGCTCAATGCTTCCATATAGCGGCTCCGGACGGCATCGTTATCCCTGTCGGGCCAGCCTATAACCTCTGCATATCACGTGACCTAATTTTTACAATTCAGCCATACAAACAACCTGGCTTTTCCCGTTACTAATACGTAAGTCAATTGGATGCGTACCTGAGCGTAACGGTTGATTTCGTTATTTGACACATTGTTTCACAAAGCCCTGTTTTCCTGCACCGATATCGGTGCAGGAAAAACAGGCACAACTACCGATTGCAATAAATACAATAAACCTTACCTGATCCTAACCGGGGCAATCAAGCGAACTGAATTAAAAACTGTTTAATATGGCCTTGGCGCGGTTAACCGCTTCGGCTGCAGGCACGGTATCCAGTGTACTCAATTCAAAGAAAGCAATTGCATCTTCCAATGAGGAAAGGGCCTTCCCGTTTTTTTCCTGCTGCAACTTGCTACGGATCAGGCGGACTTTCTCGACATCCTGAATTCCTTCGCGCAGGCGCTCAAAACGGATGGAGCTTCGGGCTCCGGGGTAAACCAGCCAGGCGTCCCCAGCAGCCCACGTACCGTACCGGCTGTCTTCCAACGGGTTTTCGTTCCAGCAATTATATGCCCACCGCAGGTATCCGTCATATCCTTTATGGAGTGCATGCCAGGGTAGCCAGGTAGCTTCCGCGTAAGGAGACTGCGTAAAGGTATTCGGTCGGGGTTCCGCACAGCAGGTATAGAACGTGGTGGTATATCCCTGCTCACGGCGATGACGTATCGTGGCTTCGTCCATCTGCTCTCCGGACGCGATGCAATAATCCAGCAACAAATCGGCTAGTTCGGGATGAAATGCGCCGGCAAGCGAAACACGGAAATCCGGGTCGGCCTCCTTAATCACCGCTATGGCCTCCAGCATGTCTTCCATCGGCCGTTCATCCATTGCAATGGTTGTCAGTTCCCACCATCCCCGGGCTTTGAGGTGACGGGCAAAATCCGTAAGCATCGGCTGCCAATGATTACGGTAATCGGCTGATTCGGGCGAAGCAACCAACAGCGTATCTTTACCCAACGCTTCGTCATAATAATAGAACCGCTGATTCCACGGGATCATACTATAGCAATTAATGAATTTATTGATTCCGAAATCCATCATGTAGGTTACCCATTTGTCGAAATTCGTGTAATCATATGCCCAGGTACCGTCCTTTTTCCTAACCCATTTGATCATACTTTGGTACACATCATAGGTCTGACCATTCCAGGGGTCGTGTATCATACTTACGGTGATGGCCTTTTGACCTGCGTCCGCAAGCAGCTGCATATACGGTCGCATTGCCTCCAAATGCTGTGCTGACCAGGGCTCCAAATCATAATACCTGGCAACAGAAAATGGGTTTTGCCAAAGATCCAGGTGAAAGTCCCATTCGGCCGCCGGAGGGAGTACATGTGGCAGCACCTCGATGGTGTAAGGCAAGGCAATTGCTTCCTGTCCTTCTGCCGTAATGTGCAGCGTTCCTTCGTACCGGCCGGGCGCTGCGTCGGCAGGCACGTCCACCTGCAGCCAAACCGGACGGGCCGTTTTCGCATCAACAGTCAAATTTGTTACGTGGTCAATCACATCGGCCACCAGGAATGTATCCAGTCCCGACGGTATGCCACAGCCACTTTTAAGGGTATCCAGGTCATCGGTAATGACATACCGTACAAAATTCGCCTGTATCTGCTCGGCGTTGATCCGGCTGTCGCCATCGCCTGATAAATCGGTAACCCGGAGGCGGACATCCGCAAGCTGCGCTGCCGACCAGATCAGCGCCTGCGTATGTATCCGTTCGCCCCGCCACGCTTTCGCCTGCCAGTTTCCAAAGACCTGGTTTTCCAATGGGGGGGCGGATCGGGGAAAATGAACGTCCGGAGACACGAACATCCCATGCAGTCCGTACGGGACATCCAGCCAAACCGAATCGGCTACCGGATATGGGTCCACCGGTTCAGTATAGGCCACCCCCCGCTGGCCGCTTTGCTGCCGGCCGCAGGCCCATACCGAGCATAGGGCGATGATAAAAAAGCATAGACTACGCATACACCTCCTTTGTCATACCGCTGTTGCGGTCGCGGGTCCGCATATTCTGCTTAGTTGCGTGACTTACCGGCCCTGTGCCCCGGACCCGAGTAATATAAAATATACAAGTAACATAACCCCATCAGGATCAGAAAGATCAACTGAAAGTCGAATTGATCTTTAAGTGAGGCAAACAGCTGTGGGATGACGGCTCCGCCAGCAATTCCCATCACCATAAAAGCAGCTCCCTTTTCCGTGAATCTGCCCAATCCGGAGATAGCAAGCGGCCAAATAGCCGGCCACATCAGTGCATTAGCCAGGCCCAGAAGAGCAACGAAAGCGACCGACACATAACCGGTAGTGAAATAAGTACCGAGTGTAAAAATGATCCCTAATATAGCCGATATTTTAAGTGCCTGTCCCTGTGTGATAATTTTAGGAATAGTAAATAATCCGATGATGTAGCCTACCAACATCGCTCCCAGGGTAAATGAGGTATATATCGTGGTCTGTGCAGCGGGGATATGAAACCCCTGCGCGTAGGCGCCTATCCCGTCACCGGCCATAACCTCTACCCCGACATATAGAAAAATACAGAGCGCGCCCAGCAGCAGGTGTGGGAACTGGAACACACTTGTCTTTTCTTTGCTTAGGTCGCTATCGCCGACGGGTTCCGCGTTTGCCTCGGATGCGTTGATATCCGGTAACCCCGACTTGGTAACCCATATCGAGAGCAGCACAAGTATGCCGGCCATAACCATATAAGGCATGTAAATCTTGGACGCAAATTCGTTAAGTAACGCTTCCCGCGCATCGTGCGACGGTGCTTCTGCTACGAGCCGTTCCAAGTCCCCTACACCGCTGAAAACCAATGCACTGATGACGATTGGACTCAGGATACCCGCCAGCTTATTGCAGATGCCCATGATGCTGATCCGGCGTGCGGCCGTCTCAATGGGTCCCAGGATACTGATATACGGGTTAGAGGCCGTTTGCAGCAACGATAATCCGGAGCCAATGACAAATAACCCGGCAAGCGATACGTTGTAATTCCGTTGTGTGGCATAAGTTCCGAAGATAAAAGTACCGACAGCCATTACAAATAGCCCCAGCGCCATCCCCTTTTTCATGCCCGTCCGCTCCAGTATCCAGGAAGACGGCAACGCAAGGAAAAAGTACGCCATATAAAACGCGGTGGTAACCATAAATGCCTTGGCGTAAGTATCCAGGTTAAAGGCCAGCTTAACGAAGGTAATAAGTGGGCCGTTGAGCCAGGTAACAAAACCGAAAATAAAGAACAGGATTCCGATAATGATCATTGGTCCCTTAGTGGAACTGGCTGTAGAAGGTTGTGTATTCATCTAGATTTCAGTTATTGGTTTTACTGCACTGCCTAAAAACCATATGCCGTTCGAAATAGGTGGACCAGACAGCACTACAAGACTATAAAATAAAATTAACAATAAGAAACAAAAAAAACAGGCAACCGATTGCTTTACACCCGATATCGGAAAAAAACGGACCAATCCGGTTTATAAGGGCCGTTATGCAATGATCAAAAAAATAGGAAACGCACCGAAATAATATCAGCGCGTTTCCTACACCTAAACCGTATCATAAAACCATGGATATGATTTTATGGTATGTTAAATACAAGTATGCGCGTAAAATGTTTTAGTTGATTTGCGCCTGCTACTGCTCGTTGAGGTATCGCTCGCGAATGATGTTACGGTGATGATTGAGGTGTCCGGCAATGATATAAAGGAATGCGCGAACACTGACCAGACGTTCAGACGCCAGTCCCTTACGGGCCAGTTCCTGGTCGTTAAAACTCTCAAAAAGGAGCAGGTTTGATCGGCGGACCAAGCTGAATTCCTCGGAAAAGCTGGCCAGCGACCGTTCATTGAAGCGTGCGTTGGCAACAAAAACTTCCTCCTCAAAGCCAGGCAGTTCTTTCGTGTCGTTACGGGCGAAACACAATGCACGGTAAGCCATAATGCGTTCGGTATCGATGATATGCCCGACAACTTCCTTAATGGTCCATTTGCCTTCGGCATACGCATATGCTGATTTTCCGGCGGGGATACGTTCCAGAAACTCGGGAAATGTTTCCAGCTGTTCATTCAGCAGATCCATTACATCGCCAACGACCGTTTCAATATAAGGGGCGAAAATTGCCGGGTATTCGTCAGATTTGAGCGGGTTCATACGTTTGGTTACTTGGTAAAATAATTCGGAATGTCGTTCCTTTTTCTATTTCTGATTCTTTCACAAAAATCTGTCCCTTGTGGTAGTCAATCATTCGTTTCGTCAGACTTAATCCTAAGCCCCATCCCCGTTTCCTGGTGGTAAAACCCGGTTGGAAAACGGCATCAAATTTAGCGCGTGGTATGCCTTTTCCGGTGTCGCTAATGTCTATAAAAATTTGCTCTTTTGCAATATTTTCGGAGATCACAATATCAATCCTGCCGGCCGATTCGATTGCATTTGCTGCGTTTTTAAGCAAGTTTTCAAGTACCCAGTCAAATAAAGGCACATTAAGCAGTGCCTGCACTTTGGTATCTCCCGAAACATTGAACACGATCTTATCACTGGTACGTACTTTAAAATAATTGACAAAATCAACCACCACTTTATAAACGGCATGGGGTTGCAATACCGGGGTAGACCCGATTTTGGAAAACCGGTCGGCGACCACCTCCAGCCGCTTGACGTCGTTTTCCATTTCGTAGAGTAATGGATCTTTTTCGGCATCAAACTTCGCCCGTACCAGTTCCAGCCAGGCCATCAGTGACGAAATAGGGGTACCCAGCTGATGGGCTGCTTCCTTGGCAAGTCCAACCCAGACCAGGTTCTGCTCGGACTTCCTTATCGAGTTAAACACCGTATAGGCGATGCCCAGAAAGATCGCGATAAGGGTAAGCTGTACATAAGGGAAAAAACGCAGCTGATTCAGCAGCAGGGAATCTTTATAATAGACAAACCATTGCCCGCCATTGGGTAAGTCAATCACAATAGGCGCGTGGCTCTTTTTCATAATGGCCAGCTGACGCTTGAAATATATGGGGTCGTATTGCAGATCGGTGTCCGCATTGGTACCTTCCAGAATATTGGTCCTCGTCGAATCCAGGTCGCGCCAGTAAATAATACTATCCTGCCCATCGGCGATAATTGCGGGCAACGCGAGGCTATCCCGCACGGCGTAGATAAAGGTAATAAGCTCATCATCCGGATCGGGCATGGTGATGATACTCCGCGTGCTCATGGCCCAGACCTCCGCCTTCGTACGCTCGGATTTAGACAGGTTTCTGACGAGGTAATTGGTATACAGGAGCGACGCTGCCGCGATAAATGCCGCAAAGATGAGCAACACAAATTTCCAGCGTTGTTGGTTATATTGATACGGATTCATCGACAATGGCTACCACCCCCCTGTATTTGTTAATTTTCGCCAAAATACATAATTCCCTGTAAATGGTGATTTCGCGTTCCGTATTTTTATGTTTCCGCTACCAAAAAGGCCGGTCAAAGACGTCGGATAGGCCGATAAGTTTTGACAAATTTAGCTAAGTTTGCACCATGGATGAAAACCGGAAAGTAAGGGTGCGCTTCGCCCCAAGCCCCACCGGGGGTTTGCATTTGGGTGGTGTACGCACCGCGTTGTTTAATTACTTATTTGCCAAACAGCATGGGGGCGATTTTATTCTGAGGATAGAAGATACGGACCAGACGCGGTATGTGCCTGGTGCAGAAGCGTATATCCAGGATTGCCTGCAATGGTGCGGCCTGACACCGGACGAGAGTCCAGTCCATGGCGGTGCTTATGGCCCTTACCGGCAGAGTGAGCGGAAGGCCATGTACCGGCAATATGCCGAGCAGCTGGTAGCCAACGGTTATGCTTACTATGCATTTGACACTTCCGAGGAACTGGAAGCACAGCGCAAACAGCATCCCAACTTCCGGTATAGCCACGAAAATCGGCTTGAGTTGCGCAACTCGCTCAGCCTTCCGGAAGCCGAAACCCAAGCACTTTTGGACGGGGGGCAGGCCCATGTAATCCGGATTAAAGTACCTCTTGACGAAACCATCAGTTTTGAAGACATGATCCGCGGCCGCGTCACCTTTGATTCTTCGCTAATGGATGACAAAGTGCTGCTTAAGGCAGACGGCATGCCCACCTATCACTTAGCTGTAGTAGTTGACGATCATCAAATGGCGATCAGCCATGTTTTCCGCGGCGAAGAATGGTTGCCCTCGGCTCCCATTCACCTCTTGCTGTGGGAATACCTGGGCTGGCGCAGCCAGATGCCCCAATGGGCGCATTTCCCGCTGATCCTGAAACCCGACGGGAACGGCAAGCTTAGCAAACGGGACGGCGACCGGCTGGGCTTTCCGGTATATGCGATGAACTGGCAGGACCCCAAGACCGGCGACCTGACCAAAGGGTTCCGCGAAATGGGTTTTCTTCCCGAAGCATTTGTCAATATGCTGGCATTGCTGGGCTGGAACGACGGCACCGAACAGGAGCTTTTTTCGATGGACGAATTGGTAGCCCGATTCTCGATCGACCGGATCAGTAAGGCGGGTGCCAAATTTGATTTTGAAAAGGCGAAGTGGTTTAACCACGAATGGATTAAGCTGTTGCCAAACCAGGTGTTGATGCCACAGATCATGACGGAATTAGCGGACCAAGGTGTTGATGCCGACGAAACGTATGTGGATACCATACTTACCCTGGTAAAGGAGCGACTCACCTTCACGGCCGATTTCTGGGAGCAGACAGCTTACTTTTTCAGGCAGCCTGATGCCTATGACCTGGCCGCCATACAACCCCGGTGGAACGATGAAAAAACCGCATTTTTCAGGGATATCCTAACGACACTCAACGCTTTTGAGCCCTGGCACCGCGCCGAACTGGAAAGCTGCTATAAAATGGCAATTCAGGCAGCTGGAATGAAAATGGGCGAATTGATGCTACCCCTGCGGGTGATGCTGGTAGGTGGCAAATTCGGCCCCGATGTTTTCGATATTGCGGCATTGCTCGGCAAAAAAGAAACGCTCGCACGCATAACAAAAGGCTTGGCCGCCATTATAGCGTAGCTAGTCCGCCTACCCGGGAGAGAATTAGTCGAGCAGCTCCCTGATATCTTCGACGGAAAGGGATTTGATAAAGCTCTCCTCGGTGGTGATCAGCGTATCCGCGATGGTTTTTTTGCGGTGCTGCAATGCCAGAATTTTCTCTTCTACACTGTCTTTGGTAATGAATTTATAAATAAAGACATTACGCGTTTGCCCGATACGGTGGGTACGGTCAATCGCCTGCTGTTCTACGGCCGGATTCCACCACGGATCGAGGATAAACACATAATCGGCTTCAACCAGGTTGAGTCCTACACCCCCGGCCTTGATGGAAATCAGGAATAACCGCGTATCTTCATCTTCCCGGAACTGCTGAACCACTTCGTCCCTATTTTTGGTAGCCCCGTCCAGGTAAGCGTAACCGACGCCCTGTTTATCAAAATATTGCTTAAAAATAACCAGCTGCTTTACAAACTGGGAAAACACCAACACCTTATTGCCCCGTTGCAACACGTTGTCCAGGGTGTGGATAACGCTTTCGAATTTCCCGGATCCACCCTTATAGGCACTGTCGACCATCCGGGGATGGTTGGCCAGCTGACGCAGCTTGGTAAGCCCCTGTAACAATACGATCTGTGGAGCTTTGTTCTTTTCTTCATCCAGGCCTTCCAGTATTGCGTTCCGATATTCCGATTTGACCCGTTCATACGCCGCAGCCTGTTCATCGTCCATGGCGCAGTAAAAGACCTGTTCCGATTTCGGTGGAAGTTCGGTGGCAACCTGATTTTTCGTGCGGCGGAGCACGAAAGGCTTAATCAGCGCTTGCAGCCGGCGGGCCTTCTCTTCATCTTTCTTTTTTTCAATGGGTTGTACAAATTCCTTCTGGAAATAGGCGTAGCTACCCAGCAATCCCGGATTCAGGAAAGCCATCTGCGACCAGATATCAGCCACCGAATTCTCGATAGGTGTGCCACTCAAAATCAGCCGATGCCTGCTTTTGAGGCTTCTGACCGCTTTAAACGATTTGGATGTTGGGTTTTTGATGCTCTGGCTTTCATCGAGAATGATGTAATCAAAGTAGAATGAAGCCAGCAGCTCTTCGTCGCTGCGGGTAATGCCGTAGGTAGTAATCACCAAATCGTAATCCGCAAAAGCATCCGGCTCCCTTGTCCTGCCAATTCCGGTATGGACGAGTATTCGGAGACCGGGTGCAAATTTCCTGGCTTCATCCTGCCAGTTATACACCAGGGAAGTAGGCATAATAATGAGCGATGTCATTGGTCCCTGCTGGAGCAGCGCCGTTTCTTTCTGCCGCTGTAGCAGTGCCAGCGTCTGGATGGTTTTTCCCAGTCCCATGTCATCGGCCAGGCATCCGCCAAAGCGGTATTGCTGCAGAAAGTGAAACCAGTTATAACCCGCTTTCTGGTAGGGCCGCAGTGTACCCCCGAATTGTGCGGGTTCAGGAACGTCAGTAATTTCGGTGAATGTTTCCAATTGTTTCAGTTTACGGTCGAGTACCAATGCCGTATGCTCCGAAATATCACTGAGCAATCCGATGTGATACTTGCGTAGCCGGATGTGTTTTTTGTCGTCCGAAAACTGGAATAAGTGGTGATACTGCGCAAACCATTCCTCAGGAATCAGTGCAATTTCGCCATTGGGCAATGTCCATTCACGGATGTGGTTCAGGATATGGTTTCGCAGCAGTGAAAACGGAACTTCGTGCGGTCCGAAACGGGCAATGGCCTTCACGTCGAACCAGTCGTTATCTTCACTCACCGTAACGTCCACAGTCGTATGGCCGAAGAAGAAACGCTTATGGGGATCTTCCTGGACAATTTCATACCCCATATCAAGGAGCGCATCATTCTTGTCGCGCAGCCAGTCGAGCACAGACGGCGTGACATCTGCGGACTGACGCCGTATATCCATGCTGCTGAACAAGGCATCAGACTTTTCCAGTCCCATATCCAGCAGCTCCTGCATGCGGTGTTCCTCCCATTGCAACGATCGTTTGATCCGGTGAAAGGTGTACGTGTCCGTCGCGTCATCGTAGTGCATGCGCACCGTCACCGGGTTTTTCCCATCGGCGGTAAACATGTAAGGGCCGTAACGGAAATTCAGCTGCAATTGGGAAGTGCCGTGTGCGGCATAGAGCAGCTTCACAACCGGTGTTGCATTATGCTGGTGGGTTTTGATCTCAAATCCTTCCGCATATACATGATGTTTTTCGATCAATGCGCAGACGAACGTTTCAAAATATTTACGCTCGGTGGGCCGGGTTACCGAGATATAGCGCTTTTGCAGGAAAGGTGACAATTTTTTGCCTTCCAGCGGCTGGTCGAAGTAATACAATATGTTATCCAGCAACATCCAGGCCTGCTGATTAATAATAACCTGGGCATCCTTATACATAAATTCGATACGCTGGCCCTGGTATTTAATGGTCGGAAAGTAGCGGGTTTCCTCACTGTTACGCCGGAAATGGAACAATACTGACGCCGGCTGACCGGCAATCTCAATCCGCTGTTCTGCCGCATATCCGTCCTTTCCCATCAGAAACAACGGCTTGTCGCCGATCAGCTCCAGGGTTTGAAGCAACCGGGCTTCTATTTTGGGCCGGATGTACTCAAAAAACTTCTTATCGAAAAATTTGGTAAAAAAGTCGGCTGGCCGGATTGGCTTCTTGTGGTAGCGTTTAATGATATTGGTCTGTTCTACCTCTTCCAGCAGTTTAATCAGCTTTAAGTCGGTATCATCCAATACGCGGGCATAGTCTTTTGACGTATTACTGAATACACGTCGATGGGTTAACGAATAGCCGCCGTTGGGGTTTAACTGCACCACATGGGGCTCAATGAGATAGCCCAGATACGGGTGTTCGCATAAAGAGTAAACCAATTCATAAGGCTGTGCAGTATCGACTTGTTGCATGTAATCCGACGGTATCTCCGAAATAAAGGCGTTAAAGATACGGATTTTTCACCGATTCCGCCGCTTAAAAATGAAACCGGAACTTATTCCGGATTATTACGCTTTTGCAGATGTGCCATTGCGATCCGGATTTCGGCATAAGTCACCTCATCCCCCAATAACGCCTTCATAGGCCCCAAGGATGTACCGGGATTTTTTTGCAGGGTTTCCACAATATATGCGAGCTTGGGCCCGTCCATTAAATCCGTTGCCATTATTTCGTTTCCGATATAATGCATGAGGTGCTGGGTAACTGTTCCTGCTGTCAGACTTCGCTCAGCGGCAATTTCCGGGACGGTTTTACCTGATTTAAACAAGGCGAGGCTAATCCGTTTGGTTTCGCCTTTTGCAGCCTTAGGTTTAGCCGCCGTGTCAGGCAATTCGGCTATGTTGGCAGCTATCGAGTGAAAATCAGCCGTCTTTTTCATGACCTCTTCCAGCAGGTCCCCCTGAGCCAAGGCTCCGGTGATGCTCAGGCATTGCATCAGCTGCTCCCGCTTTCGTTTCACTTCAATCAACAGTGCGGTTATATCATCAACGTACCGTTTAGTCCGTTTCTTTACCGCCCAGGCACGGATATGGGCTTCGAGCGGTGCGATCAGCCGTTCATCCAGTTGCGGCATGAACCAATCCACCGCCTTCGTGGTGCGTTCGCTAATTGCGTCGTGGTTTAGGGTGGTATCGTCACCCAGCAATGTGCGCAACTGATTACGGAACTTATCAGCTACCGTTTTTTGCGCGCCACAGGCCGTATGAATCGTGTGGATAAACACCTGCGCCTGGGCCGGATCGGCGATGTTCCGTGTAGCCAGCCCATCATGCAGGGCAGCAGCAGACTCCGCCAGTCGGTCCCACTTGAATCCATCCAGCAAAATATGCCCTAAATACTGCTGCTGGGACGCTTTCAGCATGCCTGCTACAGCATCTTCGGGCACCACACCGGACGAAAATGTGGCGACACGCTGGTCCGTATGAATGCTATGTGTATTGATCGGGGCATGCAGTACGAGCCCTTCCAGCCCACGCAACCTGCTTAACGCCACATATACCTGTCCGGCTGCGAATGATGCCCCGGCATCAATCACCGCGCGGTCAAAGGTAAGTCCCTGACTCTTGTGGATGGTAATTGCCCACGCCAGCCGCAGCGGAAATTGGGCAAACGTACCCAATAGTTCTTCGTGTACCACGTCAGTTGTGCTGTCATAGTGGTAACGGATGTTTTCCCAGACCTCGCGCTGTACACCAACGGCTTCATCGCCGTTTTTAAATCCAACCGTAACCATCGCCTCGGCTTCATCAATCTGTTGTATAAAACCGATTTTCCCATTGTAAAACTTACGGCTTTCCCCGCTATCGTTGCGAACAAACATCACTTGTGCTCCCACTTTAAGTGTTAAGGTTTCGTCCACCGGAAAGGACCCCTCGCCGAACTCATCTTTGACGATGGCCTTCAGCTGCACCGGTTTGCCGGGCAATGCCTCCAGTTCTTTCTGGTTGATGGCATCGGCGCGGTGGTTATGTGTAGTGAGCATAATGTACGGTGCCGATGCATCAGCGGTAAAATCCGGTTTGCAGTAATCATTCAGCATCGCCAGCTGCTCAGCCGTACAGCGATTGTTCCGGATATTATTCAACAGGTCTATAAATTGCTGATCGCGCTGGCGATAGATCGTTTTGAGCTCCAATAAAATCGGCGGATGTTCCTGCAATACCCTGGCGTCAAAGAAGAAAGGGCTTGGGTAATAATGCTGCATGATTTCCCGTTCCCGTTCCTTGACCACGGGCGGCAGTTGATACATATCGCCAATAAACAACAGCTGTAAACCGCCAAAAGGGCGCGCGTCACGCCGTACCGAGCGCAATATGGCGTCTATGGCATCGAGCAGATCCGCACGGAGCATGGAAACCTCATCAATCACCAGCAGCTCGATCTCCCGGAGTAACGCCCGGCGTTGTTTGGTCAGCTTTATCTTGCTGAACAGGCGGCGTCGGTTGTAGATCTGGCTGTCCTCTTGGTTCCATGCCAGTTCATAATCTTCGATATACATGCCGAACGGCAACCAGAATAACGAATGTAAAGTCATCCCCCCTGCATTCATCGCCGCTACGCCGGTTGGCGCGGCAATTGCCATTTTTTTATAACTATGCTGCCGAATATAATGCAGGAAGGTAGTTTTACCGGTACCTGCTTTACCCGTTAGAAAGATATTGCGGTTCGTATGGTTTACGAAGGAAACCGCCTGCATAAAAGCCGTATTCTGTACATCCAGTTTAACCATGCGCAATCAAAAGTAGGTTTAAGGTTTATGTTAAAACCGTGGAACGGCACAAAAATACATAATTCTTTCCTGTATCGCGGAGGGCAGCAGGTGCATTTCCACTCACCGCTACGCAGACGCATGTCAGTCAGCTGGAACGGCGGCGTACGCAATGCGCTCATTACTGTTGGGAAACCTTGGCATTTTTCCTTAATTTGTATTTGGCTGCGGTTGCCCCTACCGGCAACGGACAGTCTCCTATACCCTCCCTATTTTTTTCCTGACCAATCTCGCTTCTGCTTCGCTATGAAACCGGATTAGGGCTGCCCTGTGTCCGGGGTGAGTCCGGTTTTCTTCAGAAAAACCTGGACTCACTATGGACTCACCCTGGACTCACTATGGACTCATCCCGAAGCAGGTGTGGAAACAGTCGCTCGCTGGTACAGTGCGGTGGGAAAGAAGACAGCCGCTCCCAACAACCGGCATGACCGAAAGGCGACCGCCCATCCAAATCGGAAGATACCGCTATTTTTACCGATTAATCATTTAGATTAATTCTAAATTTAATATCTTTGACCACTATTTCTTAATCGCGTTATGAGTCAGTATCGATCAATTGCTTCGTTAAGTCCAGGGGAAACCGGAACCATTGCCGGTTACCGATCCAATGATATTCCCATCAAAGTATATGAGATGGGCCTTTTACCGGGGGAAGTGTTTACCCTGACCCACCGCCTGCCTTTCAACGGCCCCGTTTGCATACGCGTTAAAAACAACCCGAATTCGATAGCCCTGCGTGCAACAGAGGCGGACCTGATCTTAATAGAATCGACATAAGCACCATGATAGAAATGAAAATTGCCCTGGTTGGAAACCCCAACGTTGGCAAATCAACTATATTTAACCAGTTAACCGGATTAAGACAAAAAGCAGGCAATTACCCGGGGGTGACCGTGGAGCGGAAAACCGGAACCTTCACGCACCAGCAGGTTAAATACCAGCTGATTGATTTGCCCGGCGCATATGGTATTCACCCGTCATCGTTGGATGAAGAGGTGGTTTACCGTGTGTTGGCCGATCCACAGAACCCCAATTATCCCGAAAAGGTAGTTGTCATCGGCGACCCGTTCAACTTAAAACGGTCGGTGCTATTGTATCAGCAGATCCGGGAAATGGGATTGCCGGCAATCTTTGTCATCAATATGATTGATGAGGCTGAGCGGGCCGGACTGGTTATTGATGTTCAGCAGCTGGAAAAGGTGTTGGCTACCAAAGTACTGTTAACGGATGCACGCTCGGGAAAAGGCATTGATGAGTTGCGTGCAGCTTTGCAGCATCAACCCGGCGAATACGCAGCCGCCTTTGATATTCCGGAAGAATATGCGGCCAGCGTAATGCAAACGAAACAGATCACTGGCGCCCGGAATAACTACAATGCCTGGCTGACGCTATCGCAGAAACATCACAGGTACCTGCCTGCTGACCAGGCGGATGAACTGGCAACGTTGCGCAAAGACCAAAGCATTAACTACCACCGGCTGCAAATTCAGGAAACCTTGGCCCGATACACGTGGCTGGACCAACAGCTGGCAACCACGGTTAAAGATACCACTAAGAAAAGGGAAAATGCAACCGCACGCTTAGACAAACTGCTGATCCACCCGTTTTGGGGATATGTCATCTTCTTTGCCCTGCTGCTGCTGATCTTTCAGGCAATCTATACCTGGTCAGGTCCCTTCATGGATGCCATTGATAACGGTTTTGCCTGGTTAGCAGCGGCCACCAGCGAACTGCTCCCGGCAGGCCCGTTCAACGGACTGATTACCGACGGTATCATTACCGGCATAGGGGGTATCGTTATCTTTATCCCGCAAATCGCCATCCTGTTTATTTTTATTTCACTGATGGAGGAATCGGGTTACATGAGTCGGGTGGTTTACCTGATGGACAGGTGGCTCAAGCCATTTGGTCTCAGTGGCAAAAGTGCCGTGCCGCTGATGTCCGGCGCTGCCTGTGCGATTCCCGCGGTCATGTCGGCCCGGACCATTGAAAACGATAAAGAGCGGTTAATCACCATCTTGGTGACGCCTTTTATGACCTGTTCAGCCAGGCTGCCGATTTACATCATCATTATCGGTCTTGTCATCCCTCAGACGAAGTTCATGGGGCTGGATTTACAAGGCCTTGTTTTGTTCGGCATGTACGTATTGGGCGTAGTTGCTGCCCTGGGCAGTGCCTGGGTACTGAAACAGGTAATGAAAACAAGCTATAAAAGCTACCTGATCCTCGAAATGCCCACTTATAAATATCCGGTGGTACGGAACGTCCTGTACAATGTGTGGGACAAAACCATGGGTTTCGTACTGGGTGCCGGTAAAATCATCCTGGCCATCAGTATCATCCTGTGGGTACTCGGGTCGTTCGGAATCAGTGAACGCTTTACCAATGCGGAAGAGATTGTCCGGATGGAAAATCCGGGCATTGACGAGGAAGCATTCGAGAACCGCGTACAGTCGGAACGGCTGGAGTATTCATTTCTCGGTTCCATGGGCCGCGCTATTGAGCCGGTCATCGAACCGCTGGGCTACGATTGGAAAATGGGCATCGGACTGATATCGTCTTTCGCAGCACGGGAAGTTTTTGTGAGTACGATGGCCACGGTATACAGTTTAGGCGGCACAGACGATGAACTGACCATCCGGGAGCGTATGGGCGCTGAAATTAATCAGAACACCAGAAGGCCGGCGTACAATTTTGCTTCCGGTATATCCTTACTTTTGTTTTATGCTTTCGCCATGCAATGCATGAGCACGATTGCCATTGTCCGGAAAGAAACAAACTCCTGGAAATGGACGTTTATACAGCTGGCATTTATGACCGGATTTGCGTATCTTGCAGCATTGCTTGCCTATCAAATGTTAAAATAATATGGATGCAATTACGATTCAATACCTGATCATTGGCACCTTGTTTGTCGTCGCGCTTGCATACCTGATCCGGCGGACCAGGCGGTCTTTCAAGGGCGGAAAATCCTGCTCAAAGGGTTGTGGCTGCGCATTCACCGAAAAAACAGAACCGTTGAATACCAGCCGGCTTTGAAAACGCATCGGGATTTTCTATATTAGCCCAAATCAAAATATAGACCATGACTTACCAAGCAAAGGAGCAGCTTTTTGCCGAAATTGAAGGGAAACTGACAGAACAGGGTTTCCGGATTGTGCAACAGGACCAGACCCGGCCATGGGGCGGTTTTTTTGTTATCGAAGAAGCGCAGGCACAGCAATTTGCAAATACCTATTTCGATGGGCTGAATGTACAGGAACTCAAAATAGCTGGTAAGCTCAGTCCCAAAGTTCTGGTCGTCGCACCCGGAAAGCGGCTTTCCTGGCAATACCATCACCGACGTGCCGAGATTTGGCAGGTGGTGCGGGGTACCGTTGGCGTAGTAACCAGCGATACCGATGAGGAGCACGAACTGCAAATGCTGAAACCGGGCGATGTGATCCGCCTTAACCAAGGCGAACGCCATCGTCTTGTCGGACTGGATGAGTGGGGTGTCCTTGCTGAAATATGGCAGCACACGGATGCACAAAACCCATCAGATGAAGATGATATTGTACGTGTACAGGACGATTTTGGCCGTTAATCCCGCGGCTTCTTATCGCACTGCCGCTTTACAGTGCTAGTTCCCAATCACCGATTTCCCGGTCGTATTTTCCGACGGCTTCCCTCCCAATAAAAAATGTGTGTGGAATATGGATTCCTGTAGCATCCTCGTAGCACAATGCGTCATTATAGAATAAAGGCAATTTAAGTAAGTTTGCATTGCGCACACATTCAGGTCTTATAAAAAGAAACAGCATGATCCGCAACCTCTTCGCTCTACTGGTGATGACCATCGCCATAACCTCGTTAACAATGGCCCAGCAAGAATCGGCTAATCACTCATTTGAACCGGCATGGAAACAGATTGATTCCCTGATGGATAAGGGACTTCCGCAATCTGCCGCAAAAGTTGCACAGGGTATACTGGCCACCGCACAGGCAAAAAAAGACAGTCCCAATACCATCAAGGCAGAGCTGTTTCTCATCAGTGTGGGCAATACGGTTCAGGAGAATGCGGCAATCAGCCACATTCAACGCATCGATTCCATTATCGGGGAAAGCACGGGAGCAGAAAAAGCGCTCTGGCAAAGCATCAATGCCGCGTATTATTGGCAATATTACCAACGTAACCGCTGGACGATCCTTGATCGCACACCGCTCGTTGGCACGCCTCCCGCCGATATCGCCACCTGGGATGCAGCGGCGTTCATTGCCCGGGCAAGCGAGCTCTATCTCGCCTCCATTATCGACAGGGAAATGCTCCAGGCAATACCGGTTGAACGCTATGCTCCACTATTGGTGGACGGCAAAAACACCCGGCACCTGCGCCCCTCGTTATATGACTTCCTTGCCTTCCGTGCGATTGAATTCTTTCAGAACGACGAGAAAGATGTAATTAAACCGGCCTACCAATTTCAGATCGACGGTACGCTGTGGTTTGAATCTGCAGCGCGCCTCGCCGAAGTTAAGGTGAATCCTGTGAATCCGGAGGCGTTGCATTTCCGGGCATTGCATACTTACCAGCAACTGCTGGCCTTCCACCTTCACGATAAAAATCCGGAGGCGCTGATCGATGCCGATTTACAGCGACTGGCTTTCGTACACCAATATGCGGTGCACCCGCAGAAGGACAGCCTGTATCTACAGGCGCTCCGGCTGCTGGAACAACGCTATTCCGCTGTACCGGCGGGTGCGCAGGTCACGTACCGGAAGCTTGAATTCCTGTACAATAGCCGTTCAAACAGCTCGGCGGATACACTGGACCTACCGGCGTTAAAAAAGCAGCTCGACCTGCTTATTGAACGTTTTCCGACAGCAGAGGGTGCGGTGAACGCTGCACAACTCCGCTATGAATTGACCAGCCCATCCGTGGGCCTGCAAAGTGAATCGGTTATACTGCCGGACGAAAACAGCAAAGTGCTTGTAACTTATCGCAATTTAAACCGGGCATTCCTTCGGATCTATCGGCTGCCGGCATCCCAAGATTCGCGCCGACAGGGACTAAGTGACGAAGAACAGGCCCGTCTGCTGAAAAGTAAGCCGCTTCGCACGTGGGATACGGACCTACCGGGCGCGGCCGACCTAAACGAACATCGTATAGAACTTAAAATAGCGCCATTGCCGGCAGGGAGCTACCTGTTGGTTATTTCCGCAAAGCCGGAATTCGGAACCGATGAAAATGCACTGCATGCCGTCCCTTTCCAGGTATCGGACGCCAGTGTAATCTTCCAGAACACAGGGCAAGGTAATTGGCTGGTGGCACTGCATCGGAAATCGGGCATGCCGCTGCGGGGAGCACAGGTAATCTTCTGGGGAAATAACTGGGATTCGAAGACCCGGAAATATGAATACAGCAAACTTGGCCAGTCTCGCACAGATGAAGACGGCAAGGCACTTATCACCGACTCCGGAATCAAAAGCCGACAAATCGACCGCATTTCTTTGGTGTACAATAACGACACGTTACAAACGGACGGCTATTTTTACGTACAGAACGACTCTGGGAATCCGGAAAAATTCCACCGGCAAACCTTCCTGTTCACAGACCGTGGCATTTATCGTCCCGGTCAAACGATCTATTTTAAGGGTATCCTGGTAGCACATGATAATCAGCGGAAAAGCAATGCCGTTTTAGCGAATGTGAAACGGGAAGTGACCCTCTATGACGCCAACGACCAAAAAGTAACATCACTTGAGCTGACGACCAACGGGTTTGGTTCATTTTCAGGCAAATTTACCGCGCCCGAAAGCGGGCTTACCGGCCAGATGCGGATCGCCGATGAGAATGGAACCGTCTACTTTTCCGTGGAGGAGTACAAACGGCCAAGATTCCAAGTGTCATTTGATACGGTAAAATCGGCCATTGCACTGAATGATACGGTCGTCTTCAGCGGGCGTGCGCAGGCATATGCCGGCAATGATATCAGCGGCGCGGAAGTAAAATACCGGGTGGTCAGACGTGCGCGGTTCCCTTATTTTTGGGCTTTCCGTCGCTGGGGACAACCCCGATCCCCGGAAATGGAAATCACAAACGGCACCGTGTTTACCCAGGCGGACGGCTCGTTTGAAATTTCTTTTACCACCATTCCGGATAAGCAGATAGACCCGGAAACCTTACCGGTATTTACCTACTCAGTATATGCTGACGTGACGGATATCAACGGGGAAACACAAAGTGGGAACCAGGATGTCAATGCCGGTTACCGGTCGTTGCAGATTCAAGCTAATGTGGCTGAGCAGCTCGATGTCCGTAAAGTACATCAGCTGACCGTGCAGACACAGAACCTCAATCAGGTACCTGTACCAACCGAAGTATCTATTTCAATTGTTCCACTACGTTTCCCGGGCAAACTGTATCGGGAACGCCGGTGGGAAAAGCCCGATCAGCACTTATTGTCCGAATCGGAGTTCCGCAACGCATTTCCGGACGACGAATATGAAAATGAGGCCGATTATACGTATTGGCCATCAGAGCCATCCATCTATCAGGCAACGCTGAATACTGCCAAGCAGACCGTCCTGGAATTACCTGCTTCCCTATGGAAAAAAGAAGGATGGCATGTGATTGAGTTAAAAGCGACGGATACCCGAGGCGGCACAGTTACCGAAAAGAAATACATTTATGCAAGCGACCCTGTTGCTTCGGCAAAGGCGCAATCTGCATTTTCGGTGAACCTGCAGGAGCACGCGTTACGGCCGGGCGATACGCTGTCCATCGCCGTGAAGACAGGCTTTGACAGCACTTATGTACTGGAAAGCAATACGGATGTAAGCCCGGAATTCATGACATTTTCCGAATTCAGGCAGATCAGCCGTCCGATTACCGAGCGTGACCGGGGTGGACTGGGTTTTCGCTGGATTTATGTACGCAACAACCGTGTATATACCGCCGAACAGCAGATCGATGTTCCGTGGTCAAATCGCGACCTTCAGCTGGAGTGGGCAACCCACCGTGATAAATTATTACCCGGCGCGCAGGAAGAGTGGCGGCTCACGATCACCGGCGATAAAAAGGATATTGTTGCCGCAGAAGTGGTAGCAGGCCTATATGACGCGTCGCTGGACGCCCTGAAACCGCATAGCTGGTCATGGGATAAACTATCACCAAACCGTTACCTCAACGGCTATTGGAATGTACAGGGGTTTGATGTGAATTATGGTTCCTTGTGGCTGAATAACCTAAATGGCAACCGTCCGCAAAGTTATGACAAACGCTACGATCGGCTGTTCAGCTACGCATCGGTCTTATATGGTAGAAACTTACGGTTACGGGGTGCTACCCGTATGGCCACGCCCGAGGCGGTCCCGGTGATGGAAGAACAAAGCCTTGCCGAAGGAATTGCGGGAAAAGCCAGCGGCATACAGGCATCAGCGGATGCCGCCACTGCCGGCTACGGTGAAACCGGTGACAGTGTTGCCAATCAGGTCGGCGCACCTCCGGCGGAAGCTGCGGAGACCACCGTACCCGCACGCACCAATTTACAGGAAACGGCATTTTTTCTTCCGGAATTAACCACGGACGCGGAAGGCAATGTATCCATCAGGTTCACGATGCCCGAGGCGCTGACGGAGTGGAAATTAATGGCACTTGCTCATACGACGGACTGGAAAACCGGCTACCTGGAGGGCACAGTAAAAACCCAGAAAGACCTGATGGTAATGCCCAACCTGCCCCGTTTTCTCCGTCAGGGCGACCGGGTCCGGATCAGTGCCCGGATCAGCAACATCAGCACAGCGGCATTGGACGGTGTCGCCCAGCTAACGCTGCTGGATGCGACCACCCTGGAGCCAGTGCAGGGCTTTGGTCAGGGGGTTATGCAGCAGGACTTCACCATTGCCGCCAGTCAAAGCACGGCGGTGGATTGGATGCTGGATGTTCCCAACGACTATTATACGCCGGTAGTTGTACGCATTACCGCCCGGGCAGGTAATTTCACGGATGGTGAAGAAAACACCCTACCTGTAATCACCAACCGCATGCTTGTAACGGAAACCCTGCCGTTACCGGTCCGCGGCAATGAAAACCGGACCTTTACCCTGCCCAAGTTACTGGAGGGCGGAAGCAACACCTTAACGCATCATGCGCTTACAGTGGAATTCACCGGTAATCCGGCATGGTATGCGGTGCAGGCACTTCCCTACTTAATGGAGTATCCGTATGAGTGTGCCGAACAGGTGTTCAGCCGGTTCTATGCCAATGC
>NZ_JBEBRB010000003.1:0-96905 GCF_040395035.1 Parapedobacter lycopersici
ACCGCCACGTTCGGGGATGGGAAAAAACAAGTGACCATGCGCCGGTATGGATAACTTTGACGGATCAGTAAATTGACTCCGAGGGCATACACCTGAAATCAGTCGATCATTTTACGGCACGCCTCCGCACAGTCCCGGCATGCTGCCGCGCAGGCCTTGCAGTGATCGGTGTCATGTTTTTCACAGGCTGCGGCACAATCATCACATACCTGGGCGCATAGTGCACACAGCTGGTTTACATACCCTTCGTGACCGACTCCACTTGTCTTTGCCATAAATGACGCGGCCATTCGGCAAATTTCCGCACAAAAACGATCCAGGTGAATGCAAGTAGCCATGGCACTTATGTGCTCTTCCATAAGGCACGCTGTTGCACAGTGATCGCAGGCATCGGCACAGGTATAACAAGCGGCGATGCAATCTTTATATTTTTCCTGTATCATAGCAAATTCGGATATGGTGTATCATTAATGCTAACACCTGTATTGCTGTATTGTTTAATCCGAAGTCTGCATGAATTTGCGGGATAGGTGAGATTTCCCTACGGAGTAACCGGTTCGCGCTCCATGGGCCGTGTCTTGATTAGACTGGGATTGCGGTCTATTTTCTCCATTACATCCAATATGGTTCGTACCGACTGGTAAAAGAAATCGGGCTGGATATTCTCAAATGTGTCGTCCGGTGTGTGGTAGCCCGGATGATCCTCTACGCCGAAGTAAATAAATGGGATATGTTTTGCGTGGAAAGCTGCATGATCACTTTGCGTGGTCCAGTCAGCTGGTCCGGAGCCCGGAATATCATGACCTGCCCTAAGCCTGACATGGGGATTTTCGCTTTTTACCAAAGGCAATAAATACGGATAATGATACGTGCCGCTGGCATATAGTTCGTGGTTTTCATTCCGGCTGATCATATCCATATTCACATTCAGCATCATAGTCGACAGTGCCAGCGGCGGATGGGCCACAAAGTACCGAGCGCCGCGAAGTCCCATTTCTTCGGCATCGAAGGCGGTGAAAATAAGCGTGTGGTTTGGTTGATGGACACTGTAATACCTGGCCAGAGCCAGTAATCCCGCTACACCACTCGCATTGTCATCGGCACCTAGATACACTTCACCTTGACGTTCCCCAAGGTGGTCATAATGTGCGGAAATAACCACCGCTTCATGTTGTTTGCCCGGGATGTATCCGATAATATTGTATCCGTTGACGCTGTCATTCAGCGGAAATTGCTGAAGGTAGCCGGGTGTAAAAGCGGTCAGGCCTAATTCAGTAAACCGATCAACAATATAGGTTTTTGCTTTTTCGTGACCAACGGTACCCGGCTTTCTTCCGGAGAACTTCGCAGATGATAAGGTTTTGATGTCATTGATTAACTGTATTTTATCGATGGGCTGTGCCCGGGGCGTGCAGGCCCAACTGAAAAAAAGAAGAAAAAGAATACAATGCCTGATTTCCATAATCGATATACTAAGCCGCGGCCCCGGAATAAGCGTCCACATAAATAATTGTTAAAAAAATAGACGCCCATAAAACAAAAGAAAAATATGGGCGTTATAAGTGTAGGTTTAGGTTGATAAAAAAACATTTCGTTTTTGCCGCGCTTCCCCAAAGGCGCGGTTTTTTTATGTCTTTGCTGCCGGGCCCTTACGGGCACCGTTTCGCTATTTGAGTATCCTCCGGATTTTATTAGACTTTTTAATCAGCTTGTGAAACGTTTCATAATCTTCCGCGGCCAGTACATCGTATACATTTTGCAGCTGCTTGATGTGCTCCCGGAGTACTTCAAGTACGTTTTCACGGTTTTGACGAAAAATAGGCGTCCACATATCCGGTGAGCTTTTGGCCAGTCGTACGGTGGATTCAAATCCAGAGCCTGCCAGCTCAAAAATCCGGCCCTGCGATTTTTCTTTTTCCAGCACGGTAAGCGCCAACGCAAACGATGTGATATGCGAAATGTGGGACACGTAAGCCGTATGCACATCATGTTCCCGTGCGTTCATAAAGGTAGTCTGCATCTCCAGGTGATCGGTAATGGCGTCCGCTATTTCAAATGCATCGTCGTCACTGTTTGTCGCATCCACGTACACCATTACTTTCCCTTTGAACAGTCCGGGTATGGCTGCTTCCGGTCCCGAATATTCAGTCCCAGCCATCGGGTGGGCAGCAACCAGCCGGCCACGCTTCGGATGATGTGCAATGGCTTCGATAATTGCGGTTTTGGTAGAGCCCATATCGATAATAACCTGGTTGGTGACCTGGTCGAGAATATGAGATAGCGAACTTAGGATGGCATCTACCGGCATGGTTAAAAAGATGACATCCGCTTCCTGGATTGCCGTATCCAGTGTTGCTGCTTCGTCAATGAGTCCAAGCTGCAGCGCCTTTTTTAAATTGCTTTCGCTTTTATCTACGCCAATAACTTTCTTGACAACTTGTTTTTCCTTTAGGGTGATGGCAACCGACCCGCCAATGAGTCCAACGCCAACTATGGCTATATTCATTGATGTGAAATTATTCGTCTGTAAATTTAGTGCAGCGCCACCGCTGCCTTGGTGATCCGATTGATGGCCGTGTCAAAGGTTTCTTCGGTGGCACAGAGGCTTACGCGGATATAAGCGTCGCCACCGCTGCCAAAAATGCCTCCCGGCGTAATGAAAACCCGCGCTTTCTGAAGAATTTCATCGCTCAGCGCATAGCCGTCCGCGTACCCTCCCGGAATATGGGCCCACACAAAAAGACCGACCTGGTCCCGATTATACACACAGCCCAGCCCATCCAGCAACTGATACACCTTTTTGCGCCGGTTCCGGTACGTTTCATTTAGTGATGCATACCAATCCGGTCCCAGGGACAACGCCTTGGCGGCGGCAAGCTGCACAGGAAGAAACATGCCCGAGTCCATATTGCTTTTAAAACGAACAATCTCATTAATGCGTTGCTCGGCCGCAGCCAGCATGCCGACACGCCATCCTGCCATGTTACCTGACTTGCTTAGGGAGTTGAGTTCGATGGCAACTTCCAGTGCGCCATCGATGGCCAGGATACTCTGTGGTTGTTCGTTTAAGATAAAACTGTATGGGTTATCGTGGCATAATAAAATCTGATGCTGTTTGGCGAAGGCTACCAGCTCACCGAAAAAAGAAGCAGGTGCCGCTGCGCCGGTAGGCATGTGCGGATAATTCAGCCACATCAGTTTCACCCGGCTTAAATCAAGTTTGGCCAACGCATCCAGGTCGGGTAGCCAGTTTCGCCCCGCATCCAACGTGTACGGAATTGCGGTTGCCTCACTGAGACGGACGGCAGAAGCATACGTGGGATAGCCCGGATTGGGAATGAGTGCCTCGTCACCGGCTTGGAGATAGGTCATGCAGACATGTACGATGCCCTCCTTGGAACCGATCAACGGCAATATTTCCTTTGCCGGGTCGAGTGAAACCCCATAATAGCGGCTATACCAGTCGCCAATCGCCTGTCGCAGAGCCGGAATACCACGGTAATTCTGGTAACCATGGGTGTTTGGTTGTTCGGCATATTCACTGAGCGTCTGGATAACGGAAGGGTGCGGAGGCAGGTCCGGACTCCCGATGCCCAGGTTGATGACTTTTTCGCCATTTTGGTTCAGTTGGTCAATTTCCCGTAATTTTTTGGAAAAATAATATTCCTCGGTGTGCTGTAAACGCCCAGCAACGTGTATTTGCATCGTATTTCTTTTGAGCGACTAAATTAAGTAATCTTATCCGTTTTTCCACGCTACCTCTCTTTTTCATACCTTTGCTGCTTGCTTATTAGTTGATGAAGACATACCTGCGATTACTTTCATATGCCAAGCCGATAGAGAAATATGCAATTCCCTATGTGTTGTGCACATTGATCACGGTTGTTTTCAGTACCTTAAACCTGGCATTGCTAGCTCCGTTGCTGCATACGCTTTTTTTGGCAGAGGGTGCCGAAGCGATGGTTGACAAACCGGAACAGTGGCATGATGTGCTGGGTTATTTCACTTACTATGCACAACAAGCCAACCTGCTGTACGGACCTTATGGGGCGTTGAAATGGGTCTGTATAACCATTGTCTGCTCGGTATTCATCAGTAATCTTTTCCGTTATTTCTCCCAGCGTGTGATGGAAAATTTACGCATCCATACGCTGCTGAACCTACGACGTACGGTCTTTGATAATGTGATGGATTTGCACGTGGGCTATTTCAGTAATCACCGTAAGGGAGATATTATTTCCAAAATCGCTTCTGATGTGCAGGTGGTTCAGTTTTCGGTAACGGGTACGTTGCAGGTTGTCTTTAAAGAACCGTTGCAGCTGCTGGCTTACCTGGTGATGTTGTTTCTGATTTCATTTAAGCTGACGCTGTTCACGATCCTGGTAATCCCGGTCTCAGCTTTTATCATTTCCCGGATTGTGAAGCGGCTGAAGGCTCAGGCAAAAGAAGCACAGCAGGTGTATGGAAATATGATTACCTACCTGGATGAGGCACTGTCGGGGATTAAGATTATCAAGGCTTTCAATGCCACTGAATTTATTAAAAAGCAGTTTAACGACGAAAACACCTATTTCTCCAAGCTCAGCCGCCGGATGGTGAGGCGCCAGCAATTGGGATCGCCTGTGTCGGAGTTGCTGGGTGTCATTATGGTCGCTGTGATCCTGCTTTATGGCGGACACCTTGTGCTGAGCGGCTCTGGCGAGCTGGCTGCAACCGATTTTATTGCGTATATCGCATTGTTTTCACAGGTTATGCGCCCTGCCAAGGCACTAACCGATTCTTTCAGTAACATTCATTCCGGGCTGGCTGCGGGCGAACGGGTACTCGAGTTAATTGATCAGCAAAGTGCAATCCAGGATGCACCGGATGCCAAAGTAATCACCAGCTTGAACGAAGGCATCCAACTGGAGAATGTGCATTTTTCATATGGCGATAAAGAAGTACTGAAAGGGATTAATCTCACGGTTCCGAAAGGGAAAACGGTAGCGCTTGTTGGTCCATCAGGAGGAGGGAAGTCCACGCTGGTCGATCTGATCCCGCGGTTTTTGGACGTGTCCGATGGGCATGTGCTGTTCGATGGGATTGATGTACGTACCCTGCGTGCCGACTCCCTGCGCCAGCTGATCGGCTTGGTTAACCAGGAGTCTGTATTGTTTAATGACACGATTTTCAATAATATCGCATTCGCGACACCCGATGCAACGGAAGAGGCAGTCATTGCGGCGGCCAGGATTGCCAATGCCCACGAGTTTATTCTTGATGCTGAGCATGGGTATCAGACGAATATCGGTGACCGGGGAACGCGACTGTCGGGTGGACAGCGCCAGCGGATTTGCATTGCCCGTGCGGTATTGAAGAACCCGCCGATTCTGCTTTTGGACGAAGCCACATCGGCATTAGATACCGAATCCGAAAAATTGGTGCAGGATGCGCTTTCGCGGTTGATGGAAAATCGGACAACCATTGTAATCGCCCACCGGCTGAGTACCATTCAGAACGCGGATAAAATCGTCGTACTGGAAGCAGGCCGTATTGTGGAGGAAGGTAACCACCAGCAGTTACTAGCCCAAAACGGACTCTACAGACGCTTGATTGATATGCAGCAATTTGGTGATTAATTGCTTTTCCGTGCAAGTTTCGCTAAATTTGCAAGATAAGATTTCAGGATATGGATGCCGGAAAAAAACTCACTTTCCTTCTCAATAATACACACCTCGACAACCGTTTAAAAGCCATCGCTGAAAAAGTATATCACGGTGCCCGGATAAGCGAGGAAGAAGGCGTGTTATTATTCGAAAAAGGAGAACTGGGATATCTTGGAACGCTGGCTAATTTTATCAGGGAACGGCGGCATGGCGATCTGACCTACTTTAACCGTAATTTTCATATCGAACCAACTAACCTCTGTGTATACGATTGCAAATTCTGCTCATATTCCCGCTTAATTAAGGAGCGGGCCGATGGCTGGGAAGCAACGATGGAGGAGATGCTTAACCAGGTGCAATCGTACGATGGTGAACCGGTAACCGAAGCCCACATTGTAGGAGGAGTACTGCCTCAGTATAATATGACCTTTTATATGGAGCTGTTTTCGGCCATTAAACGCCACCGGCCCGACCTGCATATTAAGGCACTCACGCCGGTTGAATACCATTATATCTTCAAAAAAGCGAAGGTAGACTACGCAACGGGTATGGCCATGATGAAAGAAGCGGGCTTGGATTCGATGCCCGGCGGGGGAGCGGAGATTTTTCATCCCGAGATCCGCGAACAGATTGCAAAAGATAAATGTGACGCGACACAGTGGTTACAGATCCATGAGGTGTGGCATCAGCTGGGTATGCATTCCAATGCGACCATGTTGTATGGACATATTGAGCAGTACTGGCATCGGATTGATCATATGGAACGCCTGCGCGCGTTGCAGGACACAACCGGAGGATTCCAGACGTTTGTGCCGCTTAAATTCCGGAATAAGGATAACCAGATGTCACACGTTGCTGAATCGTCCGTCATCGAAGACCTGAAAAATTATGCGGTCAGCCGGATTTACCTTGATAATTTTCCGCATATTAAGGCTTACTGGGCAATGATCAGCCGGGAAACGGCTCAGTTGTCGCTGGGGTTCGGCGTGGATGATATTGACGGTACGCTCGATGACACGACCAAAATTTATTCCATGGCAGGTGCAGAAGAACAACATCCGGCAATGAGCACGCGCGAGCTTGTGGAACTTATCCGAAATGCGGGCAGGCATCCGATTGAACGCGATACCCTGTATCGTGTCATTACCGATTACAGGGACGTTGTATTCGAGGAAAAAACTGCATCAACCCCTGCCGCTTATTATCAGTTGCCGGTATTGAATAAATAAGACACTATATATCGTTGAAAAAATCACTTTACATCATCCGCCACGGCCAAACGGATCTTAACCTTAAAGGGATCGTTCAGGGCAGGGGAATTAACTCCCCGTTGAACGATACCGGAAGGCAGCAGGCTGAAGCATTTTACGAACATTATAAGAATGAGCAGTTTGACAAAATTTATACGTCTACTTTACTGCGCACGCATCAAACGGTGGATTTGTTCCTCCGGCAGGGAATTCCCTGGGAACAGCTGGAAGGCCTTGATGAAATAGGATGGGGGATCTATGAGGGAAGGGAACAAACCCCTGAAGTGATGCAGGGCTTTCTGGAGTTGACCGGAAGCTGGCGGAATGGCGAACTGGATAGTAGTGTGGAAGGTGGGGAAACGCCTAACCAGCTGCTTGCCCGGCAGCGCCGTGCACTTGACCATATTATGGCTTCTCCAGATGAAGAACAGGTGCTGATCTGCATGCATGGCAGGGCAATGCGGGTTTTCCTGTGCATGCTCATAAACCGGGATATTGCGCTGATGGATGATTTTCCGCATACCAACACCGCATTATACCGGGTACATTTTAACGGCGAAGAGTTTGCCATAACAGATACATATAACATTAAACACCTGGAGGGACTTCTGACGGATTAATGGAAAAAGTGAAAGTTTCAGCGGTATCTTATACGAATACTTTACCGTTTATTTATGGGTTACAGCATTCGGATGTGATGCAGCACATTGACCTTGCACTTGATGTACCCAGTGAATGTGCACACAAACTAATTGATGGCCGTGCAGACCTCGGCATCGTACCGGTGGCAGCCTTACTGGATATCCCGCGTCCTCATGTCGTTTCTGATTTTTGCCTGGGGGCCTCCGGACCGGTCAATTCCGTGTTTATTTTCAGTGAACTGCCCATCGAAGAGATCCGTTCCATCCGTTTGGACGCGCAGTCGCGGACATCAAATGGCCTGGCGCAGGTGCTGCTCCGGTATTATTGGGAAAGGGAGGTGCTCGTCGTAGACCAGGGGGCTGCGGATGCCTATGTGGAAATAGGCGACCGCACTTTCGGGAAAAAGAATTTACATCCCTACGCCTACGACCTGTCGTTGTACTGGGAAAAATTTACGGGATTACCCTTTGCATTTGCTGTTTGGACGGCAAACCGGACGTTGCCCGATTCATTTATTCAATTGTTCAATCAGGCGTTGGCTTATGGCGTGGATCACCGGGAAACCGTTATCGACCGGCTTCCTCCGAGGCTTGATTTTGATTATAGGCAGTATCTGATGGAGTGTATTGATTATCAATACGACCAGGCTAAAAATGAAGCAGTGACATTATATTTGAAACTATTGAAGTCATTGAAAAATATTCCGGTGGCTAACAAAACAATCTGATCGCAGAAACTGTATGATAACTGACTTTACCTTAGCAGCCCGAATGTTTAATCAGCCCTAATTGATCCAAATGAATCCGGCAGGATTGAATAATCAGCTAACACACGGTGTCATGTTTATTTTACCGTAAAGCAGCTGGCCGTGAAGTAATAAGCAGATGAAAATCGAGGAAGAAATAAAAACGGACAAATTCGTCAATGAGCAGCACAGGGCTACGGTAAATATTGTATTTACGAGCAACTGGATTAGTCATGTTCTGGAGGAAAGGGCTGGAGAAGAGCAAATTACCCTGCAGCAATTCAATGTATTGCGGATACTGCGGGGCCGGCACCCAGAGCCGGCGACCAATAACCTGCTTAAAGAACGAATGATCGATAAAATGCCGGATATCTCCCGGATTATTGATCGTTTAGTAGTCAAGGGACTCGTATCCAGGGGACGATGTAATACCGACCGAAGGGCGGTAGACGTCCGGATCACTTCTGAGGGACTGGCTGTGCTGGACAGACTGGATGAGCGGATGCTGATGATGGATATGCTTCATCGGATGACGGATGAAGAATGCCGACAACTTAATGATTTGCTCGACAAAATGCGGGAAGCGGCCGTTAGGTAAAGGGTTATCTATCAATGTCCATGTCCGCCGGAATTCAGCAGAAAGTTTGCCAGCGCGACGGTGATTCCCAAAATAACGGCTATCATCTTCCGGCGGTTAAATTTATGGTGATCTGCAGAACCTGACTCAAAAAGGATAGTTGTAGAAATATGAAGGAATACGCCGATAACCATCGCCATGATCCGGTCGAAATAGCGCTCAATGTTGCCGATACCCCCTGAGCTGATTCCCTTGCTGAGCAGGAATCCGAGCGGCGTCATGATTGAAAACAGAATCAGCAAAAGAACGATCCCCCGTTTGGAGAGCGATGTATGTATTAACAGGCTTCCCAAAGCGAAGGCTGCAGGTACGTGATGGAGCGCAATACCAAATACCAATTCATTCTGATGGCGTGCAGCCAGAGGCATGCCCTCCAATAGCGCGTGCAGGCATAAACTGAGCATGATACCCAACGGAAAAACATTGCGTCGGCTTTCATGTGTGTGGTGCAGGTGTCCATGCTCCACACCGTGGGAAAACTGTTCCAGGACGAGCTGGAAAAAGAACCCCGTTAAAACATAGATACCAATGGTCTCCCGCGGTTCGCCCGGCGTATAATATACGTGAGGGAATAAATCCAGTACCGTGATGGAAAACAGGTAGGCCCCTGTAAACGAAAGAACCAGTTTCAGTGTGTTGGTATTATCACGCTTTACGAAAAACACGGCGATCCCGCTGGCAAATGCGGAAGCAAACAATAAGGCGAAAATGGAAAAATCGTTCATGCAGGGTTCTTTGCCAGGGTCAGCCCTGGCTGTAAAAATCGGAAAACCAGTCCTAACAGATAGCCAATGAGCGATCCTAATAATGCACCACTGATAATATCCAATGGATAATGTACCCCAACGTAGACCTGTGCAAAACTAATGACGACTGCCCACACCAAGCCGATCCATAGAATGGGTTTCCATCGTCGGTAAAATACCATGATCAGGAATACGGCAATCGCGAAGTGATTGGTTGCATGGGAAGACGTAAAACTATATCCGCTTCCGCATCGTACGCGTACGTTCACAAATTCCTTGAACTCGACATCATTGCAGGGGCGTACCCGCTGGACAGACTTTTTAATAACGGATGAAGAAGTAAAATCAGAAATTCCGAAAGTAACCAGCGTAAAAAGCACTACCAAAATGCCCTGCTTCCCATAGTTCTTCACACAAAAAATAATAATGAATAAGTAGAGGGGCGCCCAGGTATACCGATTGCGTAAAATAGGCATTAGCCAATCAAAAAACACATTACTGAGCCCCTGGTTGATACTGAGGAAGGCCTCCTGATCCAATGAGACAAGCTGGTCAATCATGTTGAATAGCTAATAAGTTGATAGTCATACAGTGATGAGATCCGATGCGCAAATATAGTGCTTTATTGCTTACGTATATGTCGCGGGATAAAATCCCGCTGATCATAATTGAAACAATGTTGCAACAAAGATAAGTATATATCCCGGATTTCCAACAAAGCAGAAAAGAGTTAGGTATGGAAAGGAGAGATTCCTTATTTTTACCACCCTACTGCAAAGACAAATCATTATGACACTTATCAAATCCATTTCAGGTATCCGGGGCACTATCGGAGGAAAGCCCGGAGAAGCACTTACTCCCATTGATGTTGTAAAATTTACCGCGGCATTCGGATCATTCATTAAACAGCGATCCGGAATTAACAGGATTGTTGTTGGCCGTGATGCGCGAATTTCGGGGGAGATGGTGCGTAACCTGGTGGTGGGCACATTACAAAGTATCGGGATGGATGTAGTTGACTTGGGTTTATCCACAACACCCACAGTTGAAATTGCAGTACCCGGTGAACACGCAGGCGGGGGAATTATCCTGACTGCAAGCCATAATCCGGCACAGTGGAATGCGCTGAAGCTGCTTAATGGGGAAGGCGAATTTATTAACGATGAAGAAGGGAAGCAGGTGTTGGAAATGGCTGAAAATTTTGATTTTAATTTCGCTGATGTGGAAAATCTGGGAAAGGTTCTTTACGATGATACATACCTGCAAAAACACATCGACCAGGTACTGGCCCTTGAGTTGGTGGATGCGGAGGCGATTCGTAAGGCTAATTTTAACATAGCGGTGGATGCTGTTAACTCAACCGGAGGGATTTTCGTTCCGGCTTTACTTGAGGCGTTGGGTGTAAGGAATATCCATAAAATCCATTGTCTGCCCGATGGGCATTTTGCCCATAACCCCGAGCCTTTGGCCGAGAACTTGACGGACCTGTCGGCATTGGTTATTGAACGGGGAGCCGACCTGGGCATTGCGGTTGATCCCGATGTCGACCGATTGTGCTTCGTAATGGAAGATGGTAACATGTTCGGTGAAGAATATACGTTGGTCGCTGTCAGCGATTACGTACTCCGGCATACACCGGGCGATACGGTGTCAAATTTATCCTCTACACGGGCGTTGCGCGACGTGACTGTACAACAGGGTTCCGTATATCATGCCGCGGCTGTGGGAGAAGTCAATGTGGTGACCAAAATGAAAGAAGTGAATGCGGTAATAGGGGGTGAAGGCAACGGGGGCGTAATTTATCCGGCTATCCATTATGGCCGTGATGCGCTGGCGGGAATTGCCTTGTTTTTAACCCATTTGGCAAAAAGCGGAAAGCGAATTTCGGAATTACGGGCGACATACCCGCCTTATTTTATGTCGAAGAATAAAATAACGCTCACGCCGGATCTGGATGTGGATCAGCTGCTGGTGGCCATGCAGCAGCGTTACCGGGAAACGCCCCACAGCACGATTGATGGGTTAAAAATCGATTTTGAGGAGGGATGGGTACACCTCAGGAAATCCAATACCGAGCCCATCATCCGGGTTTATTCGGAAGGGCCTACACCGGACCGGGCTGACGCACTGGCCCGGAAGGTTATGGAAGAAATCCGGGCAATAGTCGGATAACTGCTCCGCACAAACCGGAATAGGAACGCAGGGCCGGATTTAAATAACAGGCGAATTGTTCGTATCTTGTCATAGCCTTGTTTATGAACGATATGAAGAGACATCAAATTGGCGTTTCGTCCGAAACGGGTAAACTGCGACGGGTGTTAATCCATAGCCCCGATAGCGGCTTGGGGAAAGTGGTGCCTTCTAAGGCACAGGATTGGCTATTTGAGGATATTGTACACCTCGACACAATCCGTAGGAAGGAATATGACTATTATGTAAAGCTTCTGCTCTACTTTTTGGATCCTGATAAAATCAGGGGTCGATTGGCTGAAATCGATGATGCAGCACACCGGCGGAATTTTTATAAACCAGAACACACTGATTTTTATCGTTCATCCTTTGTTGTGGAATTGCAGGTGCTACTGCAAGAAATACTTGACGATCATACGATAAAAAGTCAGCTGGTTGCGGCTGTATGTGCACTTGAGGCCTGCAGCTACAAAATCCAACGGGAATTGATGACCTATAATTCAGCTGCATTGGCCCGTGTATTTTTCAGCGGTACATACAACGAACGGACGATGATTTTTCCGCCGATTCCCAATTTTATCTTTACGCGTGACATTGGCATTGTGATTAACGATCATATCCTGCTTAATAAACCCATGAAGGAGGCCCGAAAGCGAGAAGCCCTGATCGCGAAGTATATTTTTTTTCACCACCCTTATTTTTCGACTTGGCGGGCCAATATCATTGAGCTAACCGACACACAGCATCATTTTCTATTACCAAGTGATACCGACATGGAAAAGGTGACCCTTGAAGGCGGAGACGTCATGGTTGTCAGCAGACACCACGTACTGATAGGGATCAGTGAACGGACCAGCAGGGAAGCAGCTTTCCAGGCCATCCGGTGTTTGTTTGACAACGGGGTAGTAGATAAAGCTACCGTAATAAAAATTCCCAATAGACGGGACTATATGCATATTGACACCGTCTTTACCCAGATAAAGAGGGGTACTTGGGTGATGCTGGGCGATTTTTCCAACGCCCGTATCAAAAATTCGCAAAAAGATGAATTGCATCGGATATTGAACATAACGCCTAATCCGACCGACCAAGTTGAAATCATGCAATTTGAACGCGGAAACGAAGCAACTCCCAGGCATTTCGATACCTTGGAAGATCTACTTCGGGATATCAGCGTAACAGACCTTAATTGTCATTCAGCGGCTGTACAAATCATCTATTCGGGTAATGATACATTCCCGTACAACGCACGGGAACAATGGACGGACAGTTGTAATCTGCTGGCTTTGCGGGAAGGGGTGGTATTGGGGTACGACCGAAACGATCGCACAATTGAAGCCTTTGGAAATGCTGGTTTTGCCGTAGTAGACGTCAAAGATTTAATCGCTGCTTTTGAAACCGGGTCCCAGCACCCTGAAAAACTGAAGGATACGCTTATTCTTATGCCCTCTGCTGAATTATCGCGTGCGCGCGGTGGATTTCACTGCATGAGCATGCCCTTGTTACGTGACTAAAAAACGAAAATGACGATTCTGATGATCCGTCCGGCCCATTTCGAGTATAATCCGCAGACTGCGGTTAACAATGCGTTTCAGCAAAAGGGACCGCAGTATAGGGTACACGTGGATGCAGTAGCAGAATTTGATCATTTTGTTGAAGTGCTGCGGCAATACGATATAGATGTGCTGGTGGTACAGGACATAGAGATCCCGCATACACCGGACAGCGTATTCCCGAATAACTGGATTTCATTCCACCCCGATGGAACAGTGGTGCTTTATCCCATGTTTGCCCAGAATAGGCGATCTGAACGCAAAGAGACGGTTTTTAATGCACTTAGCCAGCGATTTGCCATCGGACAAATTATCGATTATACACATTATGAGGAAAATGACCGGTTTTTGGAAGGGACAGGTAGTTTTGTTCTGGACCGGGATAATCGCGTTGCCTTTGCTGCCCGTTCGCCGCGGACAGACGGCACCGTGTTTGGGGAATTCTGCAAGCAAATGAGCTATAGGCCAGTCTTTTTTTCATCGTTTGATACATCGGGAAGGCCGATATACCACACGAATGTGCTGTTGTGCATAGCCGACCATTATGCAGTCATTAATTTGGCAAGCATTCCGGAACATGAGCGCGCAATGGTACGGGAAGAACTGGAAGGTATCGGTAAAACGATCATACCGATTACCCCCGTCCAGATGCAGCAGTTTGCGGGTAATATGCTACAGGTGAGGAACAGGCAGGGAAAACCGTATCTTGTACTTTCTTCTCGTGCTTACCGCGCACTGTTGCCCGAGCAGGTAGCCCAATTGGAGTCTTATAATCCGATTATCCATGTATCACTGGATACGATTGAGGAAAATGGCGGCGGCAGCGCGCGCTGCATGATGGCTGAGGTATTTCTGCCCGTAAAGTCAGTGGCAAATCTGTAATTTCATCGCTATGCGTCAAGCTAATAATACACCGACTTCCTGCCGACCCATTGCTAGGGCGTTATGTGGGGTCTTCTTGTTGCTTCTTCTTAGTCATTGCCTCCGAACGGTTGCACAGCAGCAATGGCCGTGCAGTCCGCTTACCTTATCGGGGAATGGGCGTTACTTACAATATGAAGATGGTGCTCCCTTTTTCTGGCTAGGTGATACGGCCTGGGAACTTTTTCACCGGCTTACCAGGGAAGAAATTATCCGGTACTTGGATAACCGGAAATCGAAAGGATTTAATGTGATTCAGGCCGTTATATTGGCAGAAATGGATGGTCCGCGTGCGCCCAATCGCTATGGGGATCTCCCACTGGAAAACCTGGATCCGGAGCGGCCCAATGCATCTTATTTTGAGTTGGTCGACTGGGCCGTTGCGCAGGCACAACAGCGGGGCATGTATGTCAGCCTTTTGCCTACCTGGGGCGACAAGGTACTCCAACTGTGGGGACAGGGTCCCGAAATATTCAATGAAGTCAATGCATACCGCTATGGTTATTTTCTCGGTGAACGGTACAAACGCTTCTCCAATGTCATCTGGATGGTTGGAGGTGACCGTCCTGCCGTGACGGACTCCGTTGATTGCCGGCCGGTATGGCGGGCGATGGTGAAAGGTATCCGCGAGGGAGGAGGGACTGATGCTTTGGTGACCTATCACCCGGCCGGCGAATCATCCTCTACTAAATTCTGGGGAAACGAGCAGCTGCTTGATTTTTATACGCTGCAATCGGGACACCGTAAACGGGATCTGCCGGTCTGGGAGATGATTCAGCGTGATTTTAACCGGATTCCGGCAACTCCGATTTTGGATGCGGAACCCAATTATGAAGACCATGCCATCAACTGGAAAGCGGAAAACGGTTATTTTACCGATTATGATGTGCGGAAACAAGCCTACCGATCGGTATTTGCCGGTGGGACCGGTGTAACTTATGGTAATCATGCCATCTGGCAATTTTACCAACCGGGCGTTGCACCCGTTACGGATGTAGACCGCTATTGGACTGCGGCGTTGGACAGGCCTGGGGCCTCCCAAATGGTTTACCTGAAGGAACTGGTGCTCTCGAGACCAGCATTAACGCGTGTGCCGGATCAAGGCATAATCAGGGAAGGGCAGGGAGCAGACGGGGAGTATATCACGGCATACCGTGATGAAGCGGGTACATATGCGATGTTATACTTACCGGTAGGTAAACGGGTGGTTGTCGGAACGGGATGGTGCAATGCGGGTGAGCTCACCGGTTGGTGGTATAATCCACGTAACGGCGACGCACAGTTAATCGGCAACCTGAACCGGCAAGATCAACTTACAGTCACCGCGCCTACACTGGGAAATGGGAATGACTGGGTACTCGTGCTGGAAAATGCGCAGATGTATCGCGCTGCACCGGGAAGCCTCAAATGATAAGGATTACCTGGCGTGTATCCAGCTGAAGCTGTAAGGTTTATCCGGTATGCGCATGCGGTCGGCCAGACGGAGCAGTCGATCGGGCAGGCGCATCAGGTAATCCCGGGCGCGTTCACCAGCCTCATTGAGTTCCCGTACCGATTCAATATTCCATTCCCGCAACAATTCTTTCAGAATGTCCACGTAATCGACGGCTGTATAGACACCGATCCGCTGAGCAGCGTCAGAAAAGTGAGCAAACGCCTCACCCTGTGGCTGTCCGGCTTCACGGAGCAAGTGTGCGGGCATGACAATCTTTTTGCGCATCATGTCTTCGAAGGCGATCATCACTTCACTTGCATCCACCTCAAGTGCCTTGGAAATAAATGACATATAGGCTTTGGCGTGCCGTGCCTCGTCAGATGCAATTACACCGCACATTTTTGCGAGAAGTTTATCGCCGTCTCGTTTAGCAAACCCGGCAACACGCCGATGTGAGACGTTCGTGGCCAATTCCTGGAAGGAAGTATAGATGAAATTCCGGTAAGGGTCATTTCCTGTGCCAATGTCAAAGCCATCCTGCAGCAGGTATTGTGTGGATATCTCCATCTGCCGCATGTCAACACAACCGGAAAGATAAAGGTATTTATTCAGTAAGTCTCCATGCCGATTTTCTTCCGCTGTCCATGCGCGCACCCATTTCATCCAACCGCCCTGCTCGTGCTTTTCCACATCTTTGACCATAGTAAGCCACGACTCATACGTAGGAAGGGCTTCTTCGGTAATCGTGTCGCCAATAAGTACGGCTACCAAATCATATGATAGTTCCTTGGCACTTTCCTGTAATTCCTTTACTTCTTGGAAAAAAGTATCACGCGAAGCGTCTGGCAAAAAATCCGCCGGTTGCCACATCTCCTCAACGGGTTTCAGGTATTCGCTCATCTCATTGAGCATAAACGGCTCTAAATAAGCCATTACCTCTTTGCGTGATCCCTCGGGTATCTGTTGGTTTAACTCTTGCATAATTTCTTACAAAGGTAGGTAAAATAGACTTGTAATCGCTTTCTGTTATGAAGAATATGTTAAAAAATGACGCGAATCACATTTAAGACTTACCTTTAGCACCAATCAAATGGCTCATGAACAGATTTAATGTCCGGGTTTACGGTATTTTGCTCAATGATAAACAAGAGGTACTCATCAGCGACGAACGGGAGTATGGAATCGAATTCAGCAAATTTCCAGGTGGCGGGCTGGAATTTGGCGAAGGCTTGATTGAAGGACTTCAGCGCGAATTTATGGAGGAGTGTCAGCTGGAGGTTGACGTTATACAACATATTCACACAACAGATCGTTATCTGAAATCGGCATTCGACGACAGCCAGGTTATTGGGGTGTATTACTTGGTAAGAAGCGACGGCAGGCTGAACTGCCGTATCGGAAAACATCCCTTTGACTTCGACAGTGATACCGAACCTAATCAGGTTTTTCGCTGGATGAGCATCCATCAGTTAGATCCCGAAACCCTCACGTTTGAGATGGATCGGATTGCCTGGCAGGCATTTTTAGCGACGATGCGGCCCTGAGACCGGTTAAGCAATCGTTTGCTTAACTATTGGATTTGCATGGTAACGGGAATATTACTATTTTAGGCAGTGAAAGACCAATTTACTTCCAATACTACCTAAAATATGTACCTATGACGGAAAATAATAAATCCCGCAGGACATTCATCAAACAATCACTAACCGGCGCTGCTGCGTTCACCATCGTGCCCCGTTTTGTCTTGGGTGGCCAGGGCTTTTTGGCGCCGAGTGATCAGCTGACCAAAGGCGTGATCGGGGTTGGTGCAATGGGACGTGGCCACCTGCGCTACGCCGGTGCACGAACGGTGGCTATTTGTGATGTGGATACACGCCACCTTGCAATTGCCGCGGAGCAGATCGGGTATCCCGTAAAGCAATTCGCAGATTACCGCGAGCTGATTGAGCTGCCCGAGGTAGATATTGTCCACATTGCCACACCGCCGCACTGGCACGGCATTATGGCTGCCGAAGCCGCCCGTCGCGGGAAGGATATCTGGTGCGAGAAGCCTATGACCCGTACCATTGGCGAAGGCAAGCGCGTTGTTGAAGCCATCCGGCAACACGGCAACATTTTTCGTCTGAATACCTGGTTTCGGTTTCAGGATATTTTTTACGGGATGAATGTGCCGGTTAAGAAGATTAAGAAATTGGTGGATTCCGGAATGCTCGGATGGCCATTAAAGGTGACAATAAGCAGGCATACAGGCTTCGATTGGAAATTTTACTGGGTGGGTCGGGACAATCTCCCGGTGGAGCAGGCACCGCCCGAATTGGATTACAACATGTGGCTTGGTCCGGCACCCTACAAGCCATACAGTACACACCGTGTGCATACAACATTCCGGGGATATTGGGATTACGACGGGGGAGGATTGGGTGATATGGGACAGCATTACATCGATCCCGTACAATATTTCCTGAATAAGGATAACGAAAGTCCGATATCGGTAGAGGTGGATGCGCCACAGCAGCATAGCGATGCGGTTGGTATCTGGAGGCGCATTGAATTCACCTATGCCGATGGCTGTAAAATCATACTCGACGGAGAAGGCCGGGATGTTGGCATGCCCTATATTGAAGGTCCGGAGGGAAAGCTATATCGTGGATTTCAATCCGATATTCCTGATATGGAGCGCAGGTTGGCGGCTTTTCCGGAACCGGCAGCCCAGGTGACTGATTTTATTGAAGCGGTAAAAACGCGGCAACGGTTTGCCCTGAACGAGGAAAACGGCTATCGCTCCTGCACCATCGTCAACATGGGGCTCACAGCGCTCCGCCTGGGGAGATCGCTTAAGTTCGATTCGCAGAAACAGGTGTTCGTAAATGACGATGCCGCCAATAGACTGCTGGACCAACCTATGCGCGGGCCGTGGTCGATATAAAGATAATGAAAACGTTGATTTGATTGTTATGCTAAAACCGATATACACTTTCCTGTTCCTGCTCATATTGCAAACGCTTGCCTATGCACAGGACCCCCAACAGGGGAACCGCGACAAAATAGCCGCTGTATTGGCATTACAGCCAGCGGAAACTTCGACAGGGCTTAAGGTATCCATGACACTGCTCGAAGCATTTTCACCTTCGGAAATCGCAGATCTCCTGTTACGGCTGCGTCCTCCCGGCCAAGGGAATAATGCAGCCATTGAATACGCTACAAACAGTTATAGCTACTACGTCATGCAGCCTGGAAAATCGACCCAACGGGCAACTTTTGTCAAGGGCACACTGATGGCACTGGAGACAATAAAAGATAATGATAACAGGGGCTATCTTATCCAGTTATTGCAAAATGCAGCTGATGATACCGCGATTGAGGCACTAAGCGATTACCTGAACGACCCTTACCTCAGTGAAAAGGCTGCCCGGGCACTGGCTAGGATCGACACAGAACCCGCAGGTAGGGCATTACTGGATGGGCTTGCCGGTGCTACAGGTGTTGAGGCAATACAGCTGATCAATGCATTGGGGTTTATGGCATATAAACCCGCGGAATCCGCGATAATAGCCTACGCTAGTCTTCCGGATACTGCGATGCGTCGGACGGTTTTTTTTGCGCTTTCACGGCTTGGTAGCAATGTGTCCGGCGCTGTACTCGAGAAAGCCGCCCGGGACGCCGCATATGCCTATGAGCCGACGCAGGCGACAGGCGCTTACCTGAATTACGCACATCGGTTGCAGGCTGAGGGGAACGCGGCAACGGCAGCTAAAATTGCGTCTAGGGTGTTTAAGGGAGCGGAGCGGGCTGGTCAGACACATACCCGCGGAGCCGCGTTGGCATTACTCACGGCCATTCATCCAGACAAACAGAAGAAAACCTTGATTCGGGCTGCCAAAGACGACGACATTGTATACCGGAATAGCGCACTCCGTATATTGGCTCCCCAGCTGAACGACGGGGATGCGGCACAGCTTGTCCGGGGATTTTCGGGATTGGATGAGGAGGTACAGGTAGATCTGTTGCGATTTTTAGGAAAACAAAAGCAACAATCGGTATTGCCGGAGGTAAAGCATGCGCTGCAAAGTACGTCACCATTGGTTCGCATTGCCGCGATCAATGCCTTTTATCAGCTCGATGCCGAAAATGCCGTCCCTGAGTTGATGCGATTGCTTCCGACGAGCGAAAGGGAGGTCAGCCAATCCATCCAGGAGGTACTGATGACGACCGATAACGAACAGCTTCCGCAATTATTGATGGATGTGTTAGCTGCCAGTCCGTCGCCGGAAACAGCGGTCATCATATTGGAATTACTGGCACATCGTGGCGTAGGAGAGGCGATGCCTGCGGTGATCGCTCGAATTCAGGGTGATGCTCCGACCGAAGTAAAAGCAGCCGCTTTCAGCGCGCTGCCTCAGCTAGCGCGGCCAGAGGATTTGAAGGTTTTATTACAGCTGCTTAGCCGTGCTGGCGGTGAGGAAGTGTCGCCGGTACAACAGGCGATAACGATCGCGGTCAACCGGAGTGAAAGCAAAGCCGAATTAACCGAGCAAGTGATTTCGGCGTTGCATGCCGCAGACGCTCCGCAGCAGGCTGTCTTTTTTCCTGTTTTGTCGGGCATTGGTGGTAACAAATCGTTAGCTGTGGTACTGGATAATACAGAAAACAGCGATCCCGAATTGCGGAATGCCGCCGTTCTTGCGCTAGCCGCATGGACAACTGTCGAAGCATTACCCCACTTGGTCGATCTCAGTCGCAGGGTAACGGATGCCGGCGAGCTGGATGCTGTGGTAAAAGGGTTGGTTCGATTAGTTGGCATATCCGATGCCCCAGCACCCCAAAAGGTGCTTTTGCTCCGTGATGCATTTGAAGTAGCACGGACGAGCGAACAAAAGGAAGGAATTTTGCGTGCACTTGAAGCGAATAAAACATATAATGCTATGCTGTTTGCCGGCCGTTTTCTGGATGACGAACAGCTTAAATCAACTGCGGCGAATACAGTCATGAATATTGCCCTGGAAAACCGCAACCTTTACGGAAAGGAAGTAACCCGGCTATTGGATAAGGTTAGTGGAATTCTTTCAGGAAGCGAAAGCAGCTACCTTCGCGCAGCCATCCGTAAACACCTTGCTGAATTACCCGAAGATGCTGGTTGGACATCGCTGTTGGGGGAGGATAACTTATCCGGATGGAAAGGCCTCGTTGGTGATCCAATTAAACGGCGGACCATGAGTGAATCCGCATTGGTCGCGGCACAGCAAAGGGCAGATGAACAGATGCATGCGGGTTGGTACGTGAAAGGTGGGATTTTGCATTTCCGTGGTTCAGGAAATAATATAGTAACTGAACAGCAATACAGTAATTTGGAAATGTTAATCGACTGGAAATTAGATAAAAAAGGTAAGGATGGTGATGCTGGAGTTTACCTAAGAGGCACTCCTCAGGTGCAGATTTGGGATACTTCCCGGATTAATGTCGGTGCACAGGTTGGTTCCGGCGGGCTGTACAACAATCAGACCCATGAAAGCAAGCCGCTTACCGTTGCCGATAATCCATTGGGAGAATGGAATACGTTCTATATTAAAATGATAGATGACAGGGTAACGGTATACCTTAACGGCATACTGGTGACTGACAACGTGGTGCTGGAAAATTACTGGGACCGAAGTCAGCCGATTTTTCCAAGCGAGCAAATTGAACTTCAGGCACATGGTACGCAAGTATCTTATCGTGACATTCATATCCGGGAACTGCCCGCAAAATAAGATAATAAAGAAAAGTAAGGGCCTAACGCAACAGTTCCAGCTCGCTGATGATCGCCTTTTTTGTAGCGTCACTGACTTCCACCAGTGGTAACCTGACGGTACCGCCACAGATGCCCAGCTGGGTTAGTATGTTTTTTATGCCGGCAGGATTACCCTCTACAAAGCACAGTTCCGTAATGCGGATGAGTTTATTGTGCATTACTCGTGCCGATGCGTAATCGCCAGCGCTGCATAGCCGGGCCAATTCAGCAATTTCACGGGGAAACGCATTTGCCACAACGGAAATAATTCCAGCGGCCCCCAATGCCATCATGGGAAGTGTCATCGGGTCATCCCCCGAGATCAGTAGAAATTCTTTTGGTTTGTCCCGCATGATCCGGCTGAACTGGTCAAAACTTCCTGAGGCATCTTTTGTGGCTATAATATTATCAAAATCCCGGGCTAGCTTAACGGTGGTTTCGGGACTGATATTACTGCCAGTCCGTCCCGGAATATTATAAATAATCAGTGGGAGCGGAGTTACGGCGGACAGCGCTTTATAATGTTGATAAATGCCCTCTTGCGTCGGTTTATTATAATAAGGGCTTACAGATAGTATTGCTGTATAACCAGTCGTATCGAATGTAGTTAACTGATGTGCGATCTCGGCGGTGTTATTGCCTCCGATTCCCGCAACAAGGGGAATACGCCCGGCTGCATGCCGTGCAGTAAAATCCCAGACAGATTTACGCTCTGTTTCCGAAAGCGTAGCCGTTTCACCGGTAGTTCCCAGGGAAACAAGGTAATCCATCCCGCCCTTGATCTGATGATCAATCAATTTCTCCAAACCGCCGAAGTCAATTGTTCCATCTGCATTAAATGGAGTGATCAAAGCCACTCCCGCGCCGTTAAGCTCGTCCATGATACCTTATTTTCCTGTAATGTATTTTATATGAAGTCGTTGACCCTAATTATCACCTTCATGCAAGCAACCTGCTGCTGGAAAAGATGCTGGCGGGTAAAATTAGTGCAAATAAATGATTTTATTGTATGATTTAAGCAATCAAATCAAGCAAATCCTGATCTGAGATAATGGGAATGTTTAATTTTTCCGCCTTGGTCCGTTTAGAAGGTCCCATTTTGTCTCCGGCGACGAGGTAATCTAATTTGGCCGATATGCTGCTCAGCATTTTACCGCCATGGCCTTCGATCAGCGTAGCAAGTTCCTCCCGGCTGAATTGTTCGAACACACCGGAAATGACAAAGGTTTTTCCCTGCAACTGGTCGCCTAACCGCTCCACCTTTTGCTCCACAACGGCCAGCTGTAGTCCATATTGCTTGAGTTGCTCCAGCTGCTCCCGGTGTGTTGTGCTGGCAAAATACTCCAGTACACTCTCGGAGATCCGTTCGCCGATTTCATGGACGGATTCGATTGCTGTCTTGGATGCGGCAGCAAGGGTGTCTATATCTTTGAAGTGGGTAGCAAGTTTCCGGGCAACCGTTTCGCCAACGTAGCGTATACCAAGTGCGAAAAGCACTTTTTCAAAAGGTTTTTCCTTGGATTTTTCAATGCCCGCCAACATATTGTCAATGGACTTCTGGCCAAAACGTTCCAGTCCGATCAGCACTTCCTGTTGATTCTTCAGCCTATAAATATCGGTGATATTACGGAGCAGCCCGTGCCGGTAAAATGTTTCGATAGTTTCGTCGCCCATGCCTTCGATGTCCATCGCCTTACGACCAATAAAATGCTGCATGCGGCCGACAATCTGTGGTGGACAGCCCTCCTCATTAGGACAATAATGTACCGCTTCTCCTTCTTTACGGATAAGTGGAGTGTCACATTCCGGGCAATTGGATGGGTATACGATGGGGTGGGTGTCTGGGTTACGTTTCAGCATATTGACACCCATTACTTTGGGGATAATTTCGCCTCCTTTTTCTACAAAAACAGTATCACCTTGGCGCAGATCCAGTCGTGCAATCTCATTAGCATTATGCAGACTGGCACGTTTTACGGTGGTGCCAGCCAATAATACCGGTTCTAGGTTAGCCACAGGAGTCACAGCACCCGTTCGGCCCACTTGGTAACTGATGGACTGGAAAATCGTTTCCACTTGTTCCGCTTTGTATTTATAGGAGATAGCCCAACGCGGCGATTTGGCCGTAAAGCCCAACTCTTCCTGCTGGCCATAGTCATTTACTTTAATGACGATGCCGTCGATATCGTAGCTCAGCTCGTGACGCTCCTTGTCCCACTTGGTTATAAATGCCAGTACCTCGTCGATTGACGAACATAAGGCAGTATGCTCGCATACATGGAATCCCCAGGATTTTACCGCCATGAGGCTTTCCCAATGATTATTGAAGAGTCTGCTGCGGTTATCGCTATACAAAAAATAGAGAAAGCAATCCAGCGGGCGCCGGGCAACTTCGGAGGAATCCTGTAGCTTGATCGTGCCCGCGGCAAAATTGCGGGGATTGGCGTAAGCCATTTCTCCATTTTCAATGCGCTCATTATTCAATCGGCGGAATGCCGGACGGTGCATAAAAATTTCACCTCGTATTTCAAATAGTTCGGGATATCCATTTGTTCGCAAGCGATTCGGTATTTTTTTGATGGTACGAACGTTGGTAGTAACGTCGTCGCCCTGCACGCCATCGCCCCGGGTAACCGCCCGTTTAAGCAGGCCGTTCTCATAGGTGAGACTGATGGATAAGCCGTCAAATTTCAATTCGCACACATATTCAAAGTCATCACCGATAGCTTTGCGTACCCGTACATCGAAATCACGAAGCTCCTGCTCACTGTAGGTGTTGCTGAGCGAAAGCATAGGCCATCGGTGACGGACCGTAGTGAACCGCTGTGTAATGTCACCGCCTACTTTCTGCGTGGGGGAGTCAGGGTCAAGGAATTGCGGGAATAACCGCTCCAAATTCTCCAGTTCCTTAAGTTTCTGATCGAAATCATAATCTGAAATGGAGGGGTTCGCCAATACGTAGTATTGATAATTATATTCGTTCAGTTCCGCGGTCAATGCGATAACACGCTCCGCTGCTTCTGCTGGTGACATGGGGACGAAAATACGAAATTATTATTAGTGATTGGCGCACTATCTACTTGCTGATCGCGGTTTCCGTCTATCCGCTAATCAGCTTTGTCTGTCATCGATTACTCTTCCAGCTTGCTCCATATTTCATAAATTGGATTGCCCGTGGAGCTGAGTCCGGAATGATGCCATTGCCCATTTTCAATTTTTCCATCAAAGGATAGCGAGGCACCAACGCGGTTGTTATCACGCGAGAAAAAGTCGATGTGTTCGGTATATCTGCCGCCCTGAAAGGTGTATGTGCCGCCGCCCGTACCCGAGAATTCACCTGTCTTTACATTAATGGCTACCCACTGGAATCGGGTACCGCTCATGATCTTTAACGTCCGCCTGTCACGCAGGGGCATCTGTCCCATGTCGCCACCCTGTTTCCGGCCGGTAATACGCCACACACCGGCCATCGCTCCTTCATTGCTATCGATACGCTTCCAGGTCGCCTGCGTGCCCGACAGATTAGTGGTGAGCATGTTGTCCGCTGTGTAGTTAAATGCGGTCGATTGGCCTATCCAGGCTTCTGCGTCCACACCGCTGGTCGCTTTTTCGGTGTCATATTGCCACGTAACCGTAAGCTGGTTGCCATCGGCGGTGTAGGTGCCGCCCCTTGTGGATATAAATTGCTTATTTTTAACATCAAAAATGCTATGAGACAAAAAGCCATCTACAAACACCGCTATTTGCTGTTTGTCTCCTTCCTGGTGATGCCAGGCTCCTGCGAGGATATTCTCGGATGGCTGCGACCGGCCGGTAGACATCCCTGTAACCAGCATTACAAAAAAAAGTGTGATCCTATGTTTCATAAAGCTATCAATTGGTTTATACGCTAAATAACAACTTAATAATTAAAAAGTTGCTATGTAGTTTCTATGTTACAGAAACCGTTTGGGGTTCAATTTACTGAACATGGTTTTGCCGTGGACATAAAAGGCCCACACAACGCTGCCGCGGTAATGTCCGGTATCCTGAAATACTGTGGCGTATTTTTTTCTTTTCTTTGCTGTTTTTGCAAAGTTGGCAAAGAATTGCTGATGTGCTCGACTAATGGCCCAGGCATCGCTGAATTTTCCCAATGACATGAAGTGAAAAAGCGCTACCAGGTCAATCCACATCCGCGCAAAGATGGTCCATGCAGCCTTGAAAAACGGCAGGTTTTTTTGCAACAGCAACAGGCTATTACGGAAATTAAGAAACGTCTTCTGCGGGTTACTGGCACTTAGTGTACCCCCTCCCACATGGAAAACAACCGATTTCGGACAATACCCCATGCGGTATCCCATAAGTTTAAGCCGCCAGGCTAAGTCTACTTCCTCCATATGAGCAAAAAAATCATCATCAAACCCCCCTACAGCCTCCCAACACGTACGTTTGATGAAAAGCGCAGCACCAGACACCCAGAATACCTCCCGGGTATCGTCGTACTGGCCATTGTCTTGTTCAATAGCGTGTAAGATCCGGCCGCGGCAAAAAGGGAAACCGTAGCTATCCAGATATCCGCCGGCAGCTCCCGCATGTTCAAAATGGTCGCGTTGATGGAGCGAGCGGATTTTGGGTTGGGCTGCAGCCATATCCGGTTGGCTTTCCAGTAGTTCAATGACTGGCTGTATCCAGTCAGGAGTAACTTCCACATCAGAATTCAGTAATACAAAATAGTCCGCATCTACCTGTTTGAGTACCTCATTGTACCCACCAGCAAACCCCAGGTTCTGCTGGTTGGTGATAACGCGGATTGTCGGATAATCGGCACGGACGAAAGCAACGGAGTCATCACTTGAGGCATTATCGCCTACAACAAACTCGATATTGGGATAGGTGCTGTTATAAACATATGGTAGGAATTTCTCAAGGAAAAACCGGCCATTCCAATTGAGGATCACGACGGCTACTTTAGGTTGCTGTTTCATGTGCGCGGTTTCCTTTTCCACCGTCGATGTGACCAAAGCCATAGAGCTGGTTTCCGACGAATGATATCTTCTGTAAATCGAGTGTGTATATCCGTGATCCCATGTGCATCTACACTGGCTGGATTCTCCACGAGAGTAGTAAACGTGCATTGGTAATATCCCCGACGGATCCGGTCAATATGACAAAATACAACAGCGGCATCCGTCATCTTTGCGATCCGTTCAGCGCCCGTGTAAACCAGTGTGTTCTGGTTAAGGAAGGGGATGAAATAATCGGAGTCGCGGTATTGCGGAGTCTGGTCAGCTACAAAGATACTAATATGGGGTTTATCGCGGTAAGCCACAATCTGCCGAAGTGTCTGTTTCATCGGCACCATTAAAGCGCCGAACCGGCTTCGAATCGCATTATACAGCGTGTCAAATGCCTGGTTTTTCAACGGTTTGTATATGATCAATACCGGATTTTCTGTCAGTAGACTAAGTCGATGAATCCCAAGCTCCCAATTGGCATAATGAGCGGTTACTCCAACAATAGGCCGGCCCGCTGCAAAGTGGCGTTCCAGTTCTTCTATTTGGTGAATAACCATTCTTTTTTTTACCTCCTTCTCCGATATCCGGCTCATTTTTATTGCCTCTACAATGAGGTCGGGCAGAAAGCGGAAAAATTGGCGCGCGATGATACGTCGTTCCTCCGCGGATTTTTCGGGAAACGCATTCCGTAGGTTTTCAAATACCACGTTTTTCCGGTACCGGATAATATAATACAGCACGACAAAAAGTACGTCAGATAAAAAATAGAGCGCCCAAAAAGGCAACATTGCCAGCAGGTTAATGAAGAAAGATAGTAAGGAAGACTTTCGCATTACGGCTAATGATCGTGCGTATGGCTGCAAATATCCTCAATTTAAGTTATTTTTGCAGCACAAACTTAGATAAAGTTGCTTTTGCATAGATTTATTGCCGCGCATGGACAATCAGCTCATTTTACCTGTATTTTATTTACCTCCAATCGCTTACTTCAGCGCTATCGTTAAGACTGCAAAACCCATTCTACTGGAAAGATACGAGCACTATCCCAAGCAAACCTACCGAACACGCACGTCGATTTACTCCGCCAATGGGAAGCTTGACCTAATTTTGCCGGTACAAAAGGGGAGTAACGGCCATACACAGATGAAGGATGTTAAAATTAGTTATGAGGCGGATTGGCAGCGGTTACATTGGATGAGCCTACAGACAGCATACCGTAGTTCCGCTTATTTTGAATATTACGAAGATGACTTTTCGGTTTTCTATAACAAGCGTTTTGACTATCTTTTTGACTATCATGAAGCCCAGTTGAACCTGTTGCTTGCCTTATTGAAAATAGATCGGGAAATCGGTTATACACAAAGCTATCGGGAAGATTATCCACCGGCCATTGATCTACGGCAAACAATCCATCCCAAGAAAACACCGTTGCACAATGTGACGGAGCCTTACTACCAAGTGTTCGAGGGCAAATTCGGCTTCATAGCTAATCTCAGTATAGTAGACCTGCTATTTAATCACGGGCCACAGAGTACCGATTACTTAATTGACTGAGTCAAACCGTGTAATACCGGTAATACCTTTGATCTGCTTGAGGTGTTTGATTAGGTTTTCGAGATGGGCGGTATCATTGACGAAAATCATAATCGAACCCTCGAAAATACCATCGTTGCTTGAGATGGTGATGGATCGGATATTTACCCTGAAGTCATCCGAGATCACCTTGGTGATCTTGTTAACAAGACCTACGTCGTCAATCCCAACAATGTGCAGCCCGGTAAGGAAGGCTAATTCCTTCTGCGATGTCCATTTGGCCTTTACGATGCGGTATCCGTAATTGGCCATCAATTTCGCGGCATTGGGACAGTTGGTCCGATGTATTTTAATTCCTTCATTAACCGTGATAAAACCAAAAACATCATCACCGGGTATCGGATTGCAACAAGGCGATAACGTGTAGTCGATTTTCTGTAGATCGTCGCCGATCAGCAGTGTTTCATAGTCTTTTTTATTGATTTTATCTACTAACCCGCCAATATGTGAGTTGAATTGTTGGCCATTCTGTTGCTCTACACTTTTTTCATTTAGTGCAAACTCCTTGAGGTTCCGGATGTCGATCTCACCCTTCGCCACATTATAAAACAGATCCTGTGAAGAATGAAACTTGAAATACATCGTCAATTTATTGATGTTTTCGGTGTTGTAGGTGATCTTCAGCGACTTGAGTTTGCGCTCGAGGATCTCCTTTCCATCTTCAGCTATTCGTCGTTTTTCTTCTTTGAGTGCCGATTTGATCTTGGATTTTGCCTTCGCTGTTACGACAAAATTCAGCCAGTCTTCTTTGGGCGTTTGCTTGCTCGAAGTAATAATCTCCACTTGATCGCCGTTCTGCAGCCGGTGGCTCAGGGGGACCAGCTTGTGGTTGACTTTGGCACCAATACAGCTGGCGCCGAGGTCCGAGTGAATTTCAAAGGCAAAATCAAGTGCCGTAGCATCGTGCGGTAGCTGAATAAGCGCGCCTTTCGGCGTAAAGATAAAAATCTCGTCCGAAAACAGGTTCATCTTGAAATCGTCGAGAAAATCCATCGCATTAGGCTCCGGATTGCTTAAAATTTCCCGGACCTTCTGTATCCATTGATCCAATCCGCTATCCGAGTTGGATTCTTTATATTTCCAGTGTGCAGCAAACCCTTTTTCCGCGATTTCATTCATCCGGACGGTGCGAATCTGCACCTCTACCCACTGACCTTTGGGTCCCATCACGGTCGTGTGCAGTGACTCGTAACCGTTGGCTTTGGGTGAAGAAATCCAATCGCGTAGGCGATCGGGATTAGGTCGGTATAAATCGGTAACAATGGAGTACGCTTTCCAGCAGTCAGCCTTTTCGTTCTCCTGCTCGGAATCAATGATTACCCGGATTGCGAACAAATCATACACTTCCTCAAAGGGAATTGATTTTTTACGCATTTTATTCCATATGGAAAAGATGGATTTAGGACGTCCGAATACCTGTGCTTTGATTCCCTGTTCGTGCAGAATTTCCTTAATCGGCTCAATGAAATTATGGACAAATCGCTCCCGCTCGGCCTTTTTTTCATTCAGTTTTCTTGCAATGAACTTATAGGTATCCGGATCCGTATATTTCATGGACAGGTCTTCCAACTCGGATTTGATCGCATACAGACCCAGCCGGTGGGCCAGGGGAGCATACAGATAGGAAGTTTCTGATGCAATCTTCAACTGCTTATCCCGGGGCATGAAATCCATCGTACGCATGTTGTGGAGGCGGTCTGCCAGTTTGATCAGGATTACCCGGACGTCGTCTGCAAGCGTAAGTAGCATCTTCCGGAAGTTTTCGGCCTGCATGGAACTGTTAGGGTCAAATATTCCTGATATCTTTGTCAGTCCGTCAATGATCCGCGTCACCTTTTTGCCAAATTCCCGTTCAATGTCTTCGAGTGTAATGTCGGTGTCCTCCACCACATCATGCAGCAGCGCGCATACGATGGATGTGGTGCCTAGCCCAATCTCCTCAGCGGCAATCTGTGCGACGGCGATCGGGTGATAAATATATGGTTCGCCCGATTTACGGCGCATATCTTTATGGCTTTCCAGCGCCATGTCAAAGGCCCGACGGATCATCTGTTTGTCACCCCGTTGCAGCGTAGGTTTGCAGGCGCGCAACAATGCCCGGTACCGCTTGCGGATTTCTTTACTCTCTGCTTCTAAATCAATCACCAATTCTTTCATACAGATCGCCTTATCTTTTTATAACGTACAATTCCTATATTTGTATAGCCGTATTTATTGGACTGCATTTTGCTGAGTCCGTTTAATTCAGATAAATATACGGAATTTGTCGGTGATTTTAAAACAAGGGTTCCCATGAATCTGTCTGCTTTGTTGATTTTTTGTGGCGGACTGCTGTGCAGTATCGATGCGGTGGCCCAGGACACCGCTGCTGCAGATTCAGCCGTGCAGTCGGGTAGCCAGTTGGTACGCACTACGGTGACCGATGGCGAGCCGATGCCCTGGATGCGGATCCCGGAGGTACAGGTGGTGCGGAAACGTATTTTTAGAAGTCCTGAAGATAAGGCACGTTACATGCGTTTGCGTTATAATGTCATCAAAGTATTACCCTATGCCCGTTATGCGCAGCGGCGGTATGAACAACTTTATCGTGATCTGGCGATGACCAGCAGCAGGCGTGAGCAGAAGCTGCTGGTGAAAGCGTGCGAAAAGGAAATTAAAGATATGTTCAATCGGGAAGTGAAAAAAATGACTATTTCACAGGGCGAAATTCTGATCAAATTGATTGACCGGCAGACGGGCAACTCCAGCTACGAGGTAGTGCGTGAATTACGGGGCGGATTTACCGCCTTCTTTTACCAGTCAATCGCGAGGGTATTTGGACATAACCTTAAAAGTAAATACAATGTGGACGAGGAGTATGAAATAGAAAACATCATCCGCAGCCTGGAACACCCATCATCCCGGTATTTTTAATCCGGTTATCGTATCTTTGCGCACGGTAACGTAATACTTAAGCACACATACATGAGTGAGATTCATCCCAAACTAGCTATATTGGTTATCACCGTACATCCAGATGATGCCGAATTGGGCTGTGGCGGTACCATCCTGAAACACGTGGCTATGGGCCATAAGGTCGGCATTGTCGATCTGACCCGCGGCGAACTCGGTACCCGCGGCACACCAGAAATGCGGGCGGAGGAAGCCTCTGCTGCGGGCAGGATACTTGGCTTGCATGCCCGCGAGAACCTAGGCATGCGTGATGGTTTTTTTAGCAATGACGAACAGCACCAGCTGGAGGTAGTCCGCGCAATACGCCGATACCGCCCGGAGATTATAATTACCAATGCGCTGCATGATCGGCATCCGGATCATGGGCGGGCTGGCGACCTCGTTAACGATGCCACGTTCTTGGCTGGTCTGCGGAAAGTGGAAACGGAGGAAGACAACGGGCAGCCACAAGCACCCCATCGTCCGGGCTTGCTACTTCAGCTGATTCAGGACCGCTATATCAAACCGGATATTGCTGTTGACGTAAGTGAATACTGGCAGCAGAAAATCCAGGCAATACAGGCGTATAAGTCACAGTTTCATCATGCCGGATATCATGTAGATGAGCCGGAAACCTACATTTCCCGGCCGGATTTTATGGAGTATATCGAAGCCCGTGCCAGGGAATACGGTAAATATATCGGTGCCCGTTATGCCGAAGGATATACCTGTCGCAGGCTACTGGGCGTCGATGATCTGTTTGCACTGAAATAAATCAACATAGACTTCCCGATAGGAAAATAAGGTAGGGGAGTGGAGTTACACATTATACGGCAAAGCTCTCGCCACAGGCACACGTACGCGACGCATTGGGATTATGGAATTCAAATCCCTTACCCGTCAGTCCGTCTGAATAATCGAGCTCGGTGCCGGCGAGATACAGATAGGATTTGATATCCAAGCAAATACTAATGCCTTTGTCTTCGAATAACTGATCGCCCTTTTTTTCCTCATTGTCAAAATGAAGCTTATAGCTTAAGCCCGAACAGCCACCGCTCTCCACTGCTACGCGTACGAAGTAGGAATCGTCGTAGTTTTCATTGCGCATGATATCCAAAATGCGTGCTTTAGCCTTTTCTGTTACGGTAACCATGATTTCTAATTTAAATCCCTATGATTAATGACAAAGATCGGCATATTCATTAACTATTGCAAAAATGTGCGTTTATGGGATGTCATTTTTTGGACGCTTCGATAGTGAATATGGAAATAAGATAAATCTATGCGGAAATAGATTGACAAGACTGGCTATAAGCCAGTCAAAAAACACTGTACACCCATTGGGATAAAGCGGGGTGTACAGTGTAAGCGATTGTAATCCGTCACCGGATTTGGCGCACTTCCTTGTGATTACGCCGGCGAGGCGGAATCAGAATGCAAACGATGCATGTGCCATCCACCGGTTTCCGGCGATAGCCCGGCCATCGGCCAAATGCTGGTCAAGCAGCAATTGATGGTTCGCACCGAGAGATAGTCTGCCGGCATTCAGTTCCAGGCCGATAATGCCGGTAGTTGCATATCCACCGGATTGTGCAACCGGATAGCGTTTCTGTGTCTCGTCTTTTTCCTGTGTTTCATACATAATTCCCGCATTGGGCGCAATGCGTAGACGATTCTGAATATTAAACTTGTAATAGAAGAGGGCGTTTGCGGTGAGTTTGTTGCCGTAACGATATGCATAGTTGTTTTCTGTGTTGATTTTGTAGCTCGCATTTACATTCAACCCCAGGTCCATTAACCGGATATCATAGGCCAGGTTAGCCATGAAATCGGTGCTGGCGGTACCCAGCTGAAAATTGTTAGGCGAATCCTGTGAAGTATTGGTCCGTTCACTGTTATCGTACCGTCCCGTAGGTGTTTTTATTCCAATGCCCGCCCAAAGGGAGTGGATTAAGATTTTATTGTCTGAAGTGCCTGTTAGCTGTTCAAATACTTTGTAATAGCCCATTAATGCCACATCGCCCAAGCCACTTTTCTCGCCTGCCTCCCCGCCTCCAGGTATTTCCCGGCGATTGAAATTATAAGGGATAATAGCCATTGCCCGCCAGCGGGTGCCAAAATTCCAGGCTCCCCAGAGTTCGTAACTTTGATAGCTTTCGTCAGCCGTAAGGGGCGTCCGGTTTCCTGATGGACCCAGATGCGTTGTGAGCGGCCGGTGTTGATAACGTAGCCCCACGAACCGCTTGTTGAAGTCGGGCAGAATGCCAAGATAGTATGTGCCTACGCCACATCCGCAGATATCGCACGCAAGAGCAGGGCGCAACGCTGCCAGGCAAAGTAAGAACGTGATAATGATATGTTTCATGATAATAATTTTTAATTTCCGATCCCCAAAAGGGGATCGGTTACGAATTTTTCGTCATTAAGGGTTTGCAAAAAAGCGAGGAGGTCCGTCTTTTCTGCTTCGGAAAGTACAATACCCCGTGTCCCGTCGGGATTTCGCAACAGCGGATCAAGGTTGGGGGTCTCCCGCACTTCGCGGCGATAGTGCGCAATTACGGCCTCTAATGTAAGCAGTCTGCCATCGTGCATATACGGTGCGGTATATTTCAGGTTCCGCAGACTGGGTACCTTAAATGTATAGCTATCCGCGCCGTTAAGCGTAATCATATACCGTCCCTGATCATTAATGGGATTCGGCCCCAGTCCGTTGTCCCGGAACGACTGGTCGGTAAACAATGGTTCCGCATGACAACTTGCGCAATGTTGCTGATAGACGGCATAACCTGCCTGCTCATCGGCAGTGAAGGTTGTGTGATCTTCACCACGCATGACTTTATCGTATTTTGCATTGCTGCTCACCGCCATCAGCATAAACTGCGATAACGCTTTCAGGAAATTTGCGGTGCTGATTTCCGGACTGCCGAATGCCTTTTCGAACAACCGGGGGTACAGTGTATGCTTGCGGAGTTTAGCCAATACATTGACGACCGACTCATCCATTTCCACCGGATTTTCAATGGGGGCGATAGCCAGCATATCCAAGTGGAACACCCCGCCATCCCAAAAGAAATTTTTGTTCCAGGCCAGATTCATGATCGGCGGTGCATTCCGGGTACCCAGTTTGTCATCTATTCCGTGACTTACGTCATGACCGTGATGGGTAAACGCGGACGACTGAATGTGACAACTCGCACACGAGATGGTGTTATTACGCGATAACAACGGATCGTGGAATAACTTCCTTCCCAGTTCGAAACCTGCCTGATTGATTGGGTTAGCATTCAAGTCGTATACCGGTTCGGGAAAGTTGGCAGGTTTTTTAAACCCGCTAAACCAATCAGGAGCAACGTCAGCAGCCTTGTTACAAGCTACAGCACAGGCGAGCACCAGGCAAAGCATAGCGAATGGCCTACCTGTTAATCGACTATTCATGTGTGCCATTCAACGGTTCAAAATTGTGTGTATGGTCATGCGAAAACATAGCCTGATAGTTATTGGCAATGAGGGCGCTGTAATCACCAAACATCACAGTTGGATTTTCGGCTAGGCTAACGGTTGTACTTCCGTTGAAAACCTTCGCGAGATCAACGAAAAGGTGGATATTGCTACTGAGTCTCTGCCGGACATTGGCGGTGCCTGCGTGTTTCAGATCGAGCGATACCGTCTTGATATTATTCAAAGTCGGCGCATCATAACCGCCAAATCCACCGATATGATAGCGGTATCGGTGTTGTCCGGTGGGGTCGCCTTCAAGGTCAACCGCCGGGGAACTGCCTTCCATTTTAAAGAATATATAACCGCTGTTCCACGACCAGTACATGCCACCGCCGTTATGATCGCCGGCAGGGTCAAGCACTCCCGTTCGGTCTTCTACGGGCATGGTACTGCGTAGGCTATCTACCCCCAATAGGAACGTCAATTGGGTATAGTCACCTTCCGGTACCTCAAGATTCACAAACTGGCTTTCGGCAACCGACGCGTCGATGAGGAAATAGCTCTTTTCTTGGGGCACGGTGTAAGTACGTCCGTCGGCTGTGCTGATTTTGACATTACTGACGTAATACTTCAATAGATCAACTGTAAACAATTCGCTGGCTGCATTGGTATATTCGCCACTACCGAGTTGCAGCTTTTTGTCGCCCACGATATGATCAAACTTCAGCTGCAGATTGCCTGTCAGTTGTTGGTCGGGTGCAGGCCCTTCTTTCTTGCTGCAGGAACTGAATGATAAAACACCTAAGGTTAATACAATGAGATATTGATAAGCTTTCATTTTGCTGTTATTTGTTATTCCGATAATTTGTTTATTCACAGGATGCCCGGTATAGAACAGCAATTGCTCCATACGATGGGATTTGTAATTGTATTAATTACCCTGCAATTGGGGGGCGGAAAACATCAGCGTCGGGGAGGAAAGAATAAGGAGTTAGTGCATGAGGGAAACGACGTATGGCCTTTTCACCGAAGTCAATTGGCGTGATGCGGTAATACTGTACAATAAAAGCGGGGATTTCGAGTTTCAAAGCTCCCGAAGTTCCCTGGTTAGTTTCTTTTCGGTCTGAATCATCCAGGTTCCGTAGTTTCTGTGCCAAAATGCATTTGCCGTTGCAATGTAGTTCAGGTTTATCCCGGTTGATGCACAGGTTAGCTACAATAGATGTGCGGTTCACCTCATACCAGGCAAATACACCAAGGCTACCCAAGCATTGGTACACCAACGACAATAGCAGTAAAAATGCGACGGGGGTTTTCAATCCGCGTAAAATGAACTGAACGAACAAAGCGTTCCACTTAAAACAAAAATTAATGAGTGCTGCATGCAGCCGGGCATGCGATGATAGAGGTTGTGAGACTAAGCGGCTGGTGGACGGAAAATAGACGCGAAAAATGTATGGACATGCAGTGATTCACGGTAAAGCGGCTGCGGCCCGGTACGCTGGTCAGTTGACGGCCGGAGTAAGTTAACGACTCCTAATTGCTGATTGAACAGCAGCGCTTCCTTGAATTTAATATCGGGTTGCTGCCTTTCCTTTTCCTCCTGTTCTTTTAACTTTTTCATTAAGACGCACTGTCCAAGGCAGGAATTGTTGAGTGTAAAGCGATTTTCGCAGCGGGTTTTGGCAATGAAATCCCGGTTAGCATAAAACCCAACTGAGATCCATAACGTAGCGAAGCTTTGTAGCAGTACAATAGGAATCAACAATATAAATACAATGCGTTTCACGGGGTGGATATGGTGCGCTGTTTCGTCGGTGACAAACTTAATTAAATTTACTTTTATATGCAATTTAACCGCATGGTATAGGGTAGGATATTCACGACATCTGACTTTCTTGGGTTCACTGACAAGCAGCATTTATCCTACCAAAAATCTTAGGGGAAAACTGGAATACATGTGCTATTGCCTGACGGAGCCGGCACGCCTGAAATATTTATAATACCAGGTGTCGTGCAGATCGCTGATGATGACTCCGCGGCTAGTCGACACATGGACAAATTTGTTATTCTGCAAGTAGATGCCTACATGATCGATGCCGCTTCGTCCAAATGAAAAGAAAACCAGGTCTCCTTCCTTAAGTTGCCTTTCATATTTTCGCTTAATCTGCTGCGCCATGTCCTGTGAGGTTCGGGGTATCGACTTGCCATAAACGTCGTGCATTACCATAGCTACGAAGGCCGAACAGTCGATACCCCGTCGGTCAGTGCCCCCTAGCCGGTGCGGGGTGCCGATCCATTGGTCAATGTACCGGTACAGCTCCCGGTTTTCCAATTCAGCGGGCCGTACGCCAAGCACCGCCGCATACCCTTCGAGTAGCCCGCTTTTGCCGCGCGCTGGCATATTCCTTCCTGCCGATGATGCGTCGGTAGGGATCGTTGCATTCCTTTCAGGCTTACGGTGGGGCACCGAAGAGCCTGTCCGGTTTGGCGGAAGTGCATTTTTACGGGTAAGACAGCCGCTTAGTAAAATGGAAAGTAAAAGACAGAAGGAGAGAGTCCCGAATCGATACATGACGTACATTTGGGCGACTAATTTAGTGAATTTACCCGGAAGGTAAAGAAATGACGCGAATTTGCGCAGCAACGCCATTTAGTCTTACCTTTGCATATGCTTATCAAAACAGCAGTATTTATTTGTAGCAATACCCGGGTCGATCAGTTGCCGAAACCGAGTCTTCCCGAATATGCATTTATCGGGAGATCCAATGTGGGTAAATCATCGTTGATTAATGCCCTTACGGGCAAACGAAGCCTGGCAAAGACATCGCAGACACCAGGTAAAACACAGGTCATTAATCATTTTTTGATAAATGATGATTGGTATCTGGTGGATTTGCCTGGCTATGGTTTTGCAAAAACTTCTAAATCCAATCGTGCTGCATGGGAAAAGTTTATCCGACGGTACTTATTGATGCGCGAAAACCTGCAGTGTGTTTTTGTGCTGGTCGACAGTCGGCACGGGCCACAGCAAATTGACCTCGATTTTTGCTACTGGTTAGGTGAGCAGCGTATTCCATTTATGCTGGTTTTTACAAAGGCGGATAAGCTGTCTCAGGCCGGGTCTGCAGCGAATATCAAGAAATTCCGACAAGCACTACTCCAATGGTTTGAAACGGTTCCTCCCCATTTTCTCACGTCGGCCGAAACCCGCGTCGGAGGCGAACCGTTATTAATGGCAATCGATGAGATCAACCATAAATTTAACGAACAACAGATTAACGCGCAGGACAACGATTTATGAATAAATATTTTTCCCTCGTATTATTTGCTCATAGCATATTTGCACTTCCGTTTGCTATCATCGGCTTTTTTCTTGCCGTCAATACCACCGATTATCCATTTGCATGGATGAAATTGTTGCTTATGCTGGCATGCATGGTATTTGCCCGTAATGCTGCAATGGCGTTCAATCGGTATCTCGACCGCGATATCGATGCAGTTAATCCACGCACCGCCATGCGGGATATTCCGGCCGGGCGCGTGAGTCCGCGTCAGGCGCTCACATTTACGATTGTCAACTGCGTGCTTTTTATCGGCGCAACGGGATTGATTAATACCGTTTGCCTTTACCTGTCGCCCGTTGCCCTGGCTGTGGTACTCGGTTACAGCTATACAAAGCGGTTTACACCGCTTTGTCATTTGGTGCTGGGGTTGGGCCTGGGACTAGCCCCTTTGGGGGCTTACCTTGTCGTTACGGGTACATTCCATCTTGTTCCTGTATTTTATTCACTGGCCGTGCTGTTTTGGGTTGGTGGTTTTGATATCATTTATGCATTGCAGGATGAAGAATTTGATCGCGAACAGCACCTAAATTCGATACCCGCCTGGCTTGGCAAACGGAAGGCCTTGCGGCTCTCTGAATTTTTCCACATGTTGTCGGCGATATTCGTTGTGCTACCTTTATTTTATGTGCCTTTACGCTGGTTTTATATAGCAGGCGTTATTTTTTATGTCCTGTTACTTATCTACCAGCATCGGATTGTAAGCCCAACGGACTTAAGCCGGGTAAACCGGGCATTTATGACAACAAATGGTGTGGCTTCTGTAGTTTTTGCTGTTTTCTTTTTGTGTGATGTAATTTTTTTGTGGTAATTGGTCTTTAGCAACAATAATCAATAACCAGCTTTTGCTAATTCTACGATTATAACTTCCTTGGAAGTCATTGCCCGAAAACAATAGCTGGCAGGCAATCGCTAAAAATCACAAAACGTTTTGTCATTCCCTGAATAAATCCCTTTATTTGCAGAAATCTGAAAATTAATGGCGAAAAACTTACTGATCGTTGAGTCTCCGGCAAAAGCAAAAACAATAGAAGGATATCTGGGAAAGGATTTTTTGGTGAAATCCAGCTATGGACATATCCGTGACCTGGTAAAGACAGACGATGCCATAGACACCGAAAATAACTTTACACAAAAATATGAGGTGCCCGCCGATAAAAAAGCCATAGTTAGTGAGTTGAAAAAATTAGCCAAAAACGCAGAAACAGTCTGGCTCGCATCCGACGAGGACCGGGAGGGAGAAGCCATTTCCTGGCACCTTTACGAAACGCTTGGATTGCAGGATAGCAATACGCGACGCATTGTATTCCATGAAATTACCAAACCCGCTATCCTCCGTGCCATCGAAACCCCGCGGAGCATCGATTTTAACCTTGTGAATGCGCAGCAGGCAAGGAGAGTGCTCGACCGCCTGGTTGGTTTTGAGCTCTCGCCCGTGCTGTGGAAAAAGGTGAAGCCAGCGTTATCCGCCGGCCGCGTGCAATCCGTGGCGGTTCGTCTGATTGTGGACCGTGAACGGGAAATCAACCGGTTTCAGGCAGAAGCGGCATTCCGGATCGTAGCGATATTCCATACCGGGAATGCCAAAGAACTTTTTAAAGCGGAACTTCCCCAGCGATTTTCAGCTGCTGCAGCAGCTGAGCTGTTTTTAAGGGATTGCTCCAGGGCCGGATTTTCCGTAGTGGATCTCGAAACTAAACCTTCAAAACGTAACCCTGCCGCTCCGTTTACTACCTCGACGCTGCAACAGGAAGCGAGCCGTAAACTTGGGTTTTCCGTGGCCCGTACGATGGCCGTCGCGCAGCGTCTTTATGAATCGGGCCGCATTACTTATATGCGTACAGATTCAGTGAACTTGAGTGATACAGCACTGGAAGGAGCTGAGCAGGAAATACGCGCGGCTTATGGTAACCAATACCATAAGCGCCGGCAGTATAAAACAAAATCTTCCGGAGCCCAGGAGGCCCACGAGGCCATCCGGCCAACATATTTCAATCAGCATACGATTGATGGTGACCCCGCCGACAGGCGGTTGTATGAGCTAATCTGGAAACGGGCGATTGCCTCTCAGATGAGCGAAGCTATGTTTGAAAGGACAACGGCGAAGATCAGTATTTCAACGCGGGATGAGTTGCTTGTGGCTAATGGCGAAGTAATGAAATTCGATGGTTTCTTAAAGGTATATTTTGAATCAACTGACGAGGAACACGAACCTAATCTGGATGATGATACGGGTAATGCATTATTACCTCCGTTGCAAAAGGGACAGGAATTGACCTTGAAAACCCTCACCGCCACGGAACGGTTCTCCCGTCCGCCAGCCCGGTATACCGAAGCCAGTCTGGTGAAAAAACTCGAGGAACTGGGTATTGGACGTCCCTCTACTTATGCGCCGACCATATCAACCATTCAAAACCGAGGTTATGTTGTAAAAGAGGACCGGGAAGGCAAACCCCGGGATTATCGCGTTCTCGAACTTCAGTCTGGCGAAATTACCATGTTGAAAAGAACGGAAACGACCGGTGCGGAGAAAGCCAAATTATTCCCCACAGATATTGGTGCGGTTGTCAATGACTTTCTGGTGGAACATTTTAAAGGTATTGTAGATTTTCATTTCACTGCCAAGGTGGAAAAGGAATTCGATGAGATTGCCCAGGGCCTCAAAGCGTGGACAGATATGCTCCACGATTTTTACGGCCCTTTTCATAATGAAGTAGAAACAACAATTAAAACGGCTGATCGGGCGAACAGTGAGCGTGAACTGGGTACAGATCCCGAAACGGGCAAGAAAGTCAGAGTGCGTATCGGCCGGTTTGGCCCCATGGTACAGATCGGAACGGCCGATGATGAGGAAAAGCCACGGTTTGCCAGTCTACGCCCCGGACAAATGGTCGAGACCATTACCTTTGAGGAGGCAATGGAATTATTTAAGCTGCCTAAAATAGTGGGTCAGTTTGAGGATAAAGACATGGCGGTTGCCATTGGCCGCTTCGGGCCGTATATCCGCCATAACAGTGCGTTTTATTCCCTGCCTAAAACGGTTGATCCACATGATGTGACAGAGGAGCTCGCCATTCAGATTATCCGTGAAAAACGCCAGAAAGATAAGGAGAAGGTAATTCGTATTTTTGACGAAAACCCAGAAGCACGCATTGAAAACGGACGCTGGGGCCCGTTTATTCGGTTTGGTAAGCAAAATATCAAAATACCCAAAGGGACGGACGTAACGGCAATTACTTATACCGACGTGCTGAAATGGGCCGAAACAGGAGAACAGAAGCCGAAAAAGAAGGCGAAGGGAAGAAAGTAATCACTCGTTTATGCCAGCCGTTAACTGCTGATCAGCTGCCAATGACAGAAAGAAATGAAAAAGGACCTGCCGGAAAATATTGTTGAGGACGTTTCCATTGCTATTGTATTGGAGCGTGAATCACCCGGTGAGAAAGTATGGCACGTGTATCTCATTAATGAAAAAATGACACCGATCAAGAATGTCATGGTGAGTTCCAAAGGTTATGGCGTGAAAGATGGCAAAGATGTGAAAACATCTATACTGCGGCATTTTATCGGTGATATAGATTCGGGAGATTACGCCCGGATCGAAGCCATTGATGAACAGGTTTTCGGATTAACCAATGAGTATTGGCTGAGCTACTACGTTAATGGGACAATTTACGATAAAAAGTATATTTTTCTGCCCGAAAGCATTATAGATGAGAACCTTACCAAGATACCTGTGCTTAACAAGCCGGGCGTGCTGATCGGGGGTAACAACTGACGCTAATGGGAAGAAAAAACAACATCATTGCCATTGACGGTTATTCCTCATGCGGTAAAAGTACACTGGCCAAGGCACTTGCCAAACGACTGCATTACCTGTATATCGATAGCGGCGCTATGTACCGCGCCGTTACCGTGTATTTCCTCCGGAACGCGGTGTCTTTGGACGATGAACAGGCAGTACGTCAGGCGCTGGCTAATATCCGGATCGATTTTCATGCTACACCTGAAAAAACCAGTATCTTCCTCAACGGAGAGGATATCAGCGACGAAATCAGGCAAATGCATATCTCCGATAATGTCAGTGAAGTAAGCGCTATAAAAGCAGTCCGACAATCCATGGTGGCATTGCAGCAGGAACTGGGCCGGAGTAGGAATATTGTCATGGATGGCCGGGACATCGGCACTACCGTCTTTCCGGATGCGAACGTCAAGATTTTCATGACTGCCGATCCCAATGTTCGTGCCCAGCGTCGGTACCTGGAACTGAAAAATAAGGGGGAGCAGATCACCCTTGAGGAGGTATTTGAAAACCTGGCGCACCGAGACTATATTGATACTACCCGCGAGGAAAGTCCGCTCGTGCGGACACATGATGCCGTCATATTGGATAATACGGAACTGAATGAAGAACAACAACTTCAGTTCGTGCTTGATAGGCTACCTTAAACCCGACCCGGATAGGCGGCCAACCCTTTTTCAATACAAATCAACGCATTTTTTAAATCGTTGATGTTTAACACATAAGCCAGTCTTATCTCTTTTTTTCCTTCCTGTTCGTGACTGTAAAACCCGGTGGCAGGTGCCATCATTACGGTTTGATTTTCATAAGCGAAATCCTCAAGCATCCACTGGCAGAACCGGTCCGAATCATCAATTGGAAACTGGGCCAGCACATAGAACGCGCCGCCGGGAAGGGGACAGTGCACTCCCGTTATCCGGTTCAGTCCATCGACCAGTACATCCCGCCGGGCCGTATATTCGCGTTTTACGGCATCGAAATAACTTTGCGGCGTATCTACTGCGGCCGTTGCCGCCAGTTGCGCAACGGCAGGTGGACTCAGACGTGCCTGTGCAAATTTTAAAGCGGTTTCCCACACAGCCCGGTTTTTTGTGATGATGCACCCTAAACGGGCACCGCAGGCACTGTATCGTTTGGATACCGTGTCGAGTATAACGATATGTTGATCAAATCCATCGAGGTGCAACGGGGAAATGAAGGAGCGGTCGCCGTAACAGAATTCCCGGTAAGCTTCATCGACCAAAAGAAAGAGGTCGTGCTTAATACAGAGGTCGCGAAGTGCCTCCAACTCTTCACGCGAGTAGAGGTACCCGGTGGGGTTATTGGGGTTACAGATGGCAATCGCTTTGGTTTTTTTCGTTATCAGTGATTCAAAGGCAGAAATTTCCGGTAAGGCAAATCCGTTTTCAATGTGTGACAGAATGGGTTTAATGACAATGCCGGCAGTATGCGCAAATCCACTGTAATTGGCATAGAACGGTTCCGGTATGATGATTTCTTCATCTGTATTCAGACAGGCCTGCATGGCGATGGTAATCGCTTCTGAACCGCCATTGGTAACCAGGATATCCTGCGGTTTAATGCCATATCCCAATTTGTTGTAGTATTCACTCAGTTTTGTCCGATAGGTAAGTGTACCTTCAGAAGGGGTGTAAGCCCATATTTTAAAATCGATATTCCGAATAGCATCCAGCATGATTTCGGGTGTTTCGATATCCGGTTGTCCAATATTGAGGTGGTAGACTGTTTTTCCCTCCTCCTTGGCCCGGTCGGCATAGGGTGTAAGTTTACGTATGGGCGAGGCCGGCATTTCCCGACCTTTTTGAGATATTACAGGCATAATGTTTTATTATTGAAGTTATCCTTCATGGTGCAATATTACACATTTTACGATATAAAAAAAGCCGCTTTTTTGTGAAGCGGCTGGTTTGTTATGCTTATTATTTAAGACAACTACCCGGTCACTTCTCCTTTGATATAAAGGGTCTTTACGGGAGTCTTGGTGTTGGAACGGACCGTAAAGTTCTTGGTAAAGGGCGCTTTCGCCGCCGCATTATAGGTTACGGAAATTGTTCCTTTTTCACCAGGTTTTACCGGTGTCTTGGTAAATTCCGCAACGGAACATCCGCACGACGGTCTTACCTCACTGATAATAATCGGTTCGGTACCCACATTGGTAAAGGTAAATTCATAGGTAACCGGTTTACCTTGTGGTATTTTCCCGAAATCATGTGTCTCTGTTTCGAATTTGAACTCGGCCTTGCTATTCTGCTGCGCCATAGCGACGCCCATAAAGGCAATCAGCATAGTACATATGGTAACAATTTTTTTCATGATGTCTTTTTTATTTGGTATTTCACGATTGATGTTAGACAAATTTATGTGTTTCAGGTAAGAAACACAAAAAAAGTTCCAAAAACAGCAGATTCCAACAAATGTATTATAAAATAGATGGGCTGATCATGGAATGTTCAGGTACTTGTGGGTCTGGAGTGAAATTTCCCACTGCGGGTGCTGCATAACGTAATCGACAATAAGCGGCGTCATCTCCGCTGCTTTGGACCATTCCGGCTGTAGGTACAGGCGGCAGCCAGCGGGGACGAGCGCGGCATGTTTTTCAGCCCAGGCAAAATCACTTTTATTAAAAATAATGACTTTCAGTTCGCCGGCGGCGGCAATAACATCCGGTAGTGGGGCCTTGAATTTTTTTGGCGAAAGGCAGACCCAATCCCAGCTGCCAGTCAGCGGATAAGCGCCTGATGTTTCAATAAATGTTTTGATGCCGGCAGCCTGCAGCCCCCCCGTGAGGTAATCAAGGTTGTACAATAAAGGTTCACCGCCGGTAACCACGACGGCTTTCGATGGATGCCGCCCTGCGTGTTCAATAATGGTGTCGGCGGCTGTAAGCGGATGTAAATCGGCATCCCAGCTTTCTTTTACATCACACCAATGGCATCCCACATCGCAACCGCCCAAGCGGATGAAATAAGCCGCTTTGCCGGTATGATAGCCTTCACCCTGTATCGTGTAGAATTCCTCCATTAGCGGAAGTAGTGAGCCGTCTTCGGGGACCTGATGCGCCATGTTTATTTTTTAGGATGCAAAGATACGGAAAATATTACGGTAAGCGTCGGTTAGCCTTTGCTGGGTACCTGACAATCTGTTGGCAAAGACTGGTTTTGTTTTCAGCTTCCCTTTCTTTACCTTTGTGCCCGAAAAATAATCACACCTTGTATTGTGGTTTATGTCATTCGTTTTATTAACATTAAAATCATAGTTGTACATGATTAACATTACCTTACCCGACGGTTCCGTGCGTCAGTATGCGCAGGGGACGAATGCGATGGAGATCGCACAATCCATTTCCGAAGGCTTGGCCCGCAATGTACTAGCCGCTGTTGTTAATGGCGAAGTATGGGATGCTTCCCGACCGATAGAACAGGATGCCGACGTCCGTCTGCTGACCTGGAACGACCGTGAAGGAAAATCTACATTCTGGCATTCCTCAGCCCACTTGATGGCGGAAGCGCTGGAAGCGCTATATCCCGGTATAAAATTTGGCATTGGTCCGGCAATCGAGACCGGATTCTACTATGATGTCGATTTTGGCGATCGCGAGTTCTCCTCGGATGATTTCAAAAAAATTGAGGATAAGATTATCGAACTTGCCCGTACGAAGTCAGCGTATAGCCGCACACCGGTGAGTAAAGCGGATGCGGAAGCATATTTTACGGAAAAAGGCGATGAATATAAGCTTGATTTGATTAAAGACCTGCCCGACGGCAGCATTACGTTTTATACGCAGGGCAACTTTACAGACCTCTGCCGCGGTCCCCATATTCCGAATACGGGTTTTATCAAGGCTGTAAAGCTGACCAATGTGGCAGGTGCGTACTGGCGCGGAGACGAAAGCCGTAAGCAGCTTACCCGTATTTACGGTGTGACATTTCCCAAGGCCGGCGAGTTGGCCGATTACCTGCACACGATTGAGGAGGCCAAGAAGCGCGACCACCGCAAGCTGGGCCGTGAGCTTGAACTGTTTACGTTTTCTGAGAAAGTGGGCATGGGATTGCCGCTGTGGCTTCCTAAGGGAGCCCGTCTACGCCAAAAGCTGATTGATTTTCTGCAGCGTGCGCAGATCAAGGCGGGCTATGAGCCTGTGGTAACCCCCCATATCGGTCATAAAAATCTTTACGTCACTTCGGGGCATTACGACAAATACGGAGCAGACTCATTTCAGCCGATCCACACGCCGCAGGAAGGTGAGGAGTTTTTCCTGAAACCGATGAACTGTCCCCATCACTGCGAAATCTATAAGACAAAACCCCGATCATATAAAGATCTTCCGATCCGGTTTGCTGAATTCGGCACAGTCTATCGGTATGAACAGAGTGGTGAATTACATGGTCTTACACGGGTACGCGGGTTTACCCAGGACGACGCACACCTATTCTGCCGTCCGGATCAAGTAAAGGACGAGTTTAAAAAAGTGATCGATCTGGTGCTTTACGTATTTGGTGCGTTGGGTTTCGAGGACTATACCGCACAGGTTTCATTACGTGACCCGGATAACCGGGGCAAATATATCGGATCAGATGAAAACTGGGACCTGGCGGAACGCGCAATTATTGAGGCCGCTGCGGAAAAAGGACTGAAAACCATCGTGGAACTGGGTGAAGCGGCATTCTATGGGCCGAAACTGGACTTTATGGTGAAAGATGCATTGGGCCGCAAATGGCAGCTGGGTACGATCCAGGTAGATTATAACCTGCCCGAACGTTTTGAGCTGGAATATACAGGCAGTGACAACACCAAGCATCGGCCCGTGATGATCCATCGAGCACCGTTTGGATCTTTGGAGCGTTTTGTGGCGGTACTGATTGAGCATTGCGCAGGGGAGTTTCCGCTGTGGCTCGCACCCGAACAATTTATCGTGTTACCCATCTCTGAAAAATATGAAGAATATGCGAAAAAACTTTTAGAATCGCTTAATAATTCCGATATTCGCGGCTTGGTTGACCTACGTGACGAGAAAATCGGGCGTAAGATCCGGGACGCGGAAATAAAGAAGATTCCGTATATGCTGATCATCGGTGAAAAAGAAGTGGAGAATGGCACAGTTTCTGTGCGGAAACACGGCTCCGGTGATTTGGGTGTAATGACGGCGGATGCGTTTGCTGAACATTTAATAAAAGAGATAACCGTTTAATTTTTTAACATTTGGCGTTAAATAAACCAGGATTTAAAGGCCGCGGACGGCCCCCATTTAAGAAAAAAGAGCCGGATCACCGGATAAACGAATATATTAGGGTACCAGAGGTACGCCTGGTCGGAGATAATGTGGAGCAAGGAGTTTATCCTACACGCAAAGCATTGGAACTGGCTGATGAATTGGAATTGGACCTGGTGGAAATTTCCCCCAATGCTCATCCCCCGGTGTGTAAAATCATCGATTATAGCAAATTCATCTACGAGCAGAAGAAGAAGCAGAAGGAGATCAAAGCCAACGCCAAGCAAACGGTTATTAAGGAAATCCGCTTCGGCCCCAATACCAGTGACCACGACTTTGAGTTCAAGCTGAAACATGCCGTTAAGTTCCTGGAAGCTGGCGAGAAAGTGCGTGCCTATGTTCACTTCAAAGGACGGGCTATTGTTTATAAGGAGCAGGGTGAAATTCTACTGCTTCGCTTCGCACAGGCGCTTGAAGACTACGGAAAGGTGGAGTTACTTCCCAAACTGGAAGGTAAGCGAATGTTCCTCACGGTTGCACCGAAGACACCCGGAAAGAAATAAAAGAAACTGACAGATCGATATAAAAATTAAGTAATCATGCCAAAAGTGAGAACCAATTCCAGTGCCAAAAAGCGTTTTAAGCTTACTGGAACAGGTAAGATTGCACGTAAACATGCGTTCAAAAGTCACATCCTGACCAAGAAAAGCACCAAACGTAAACGCAATCTAACGCAGACCGGTTTAGTGTCTGAAGCAGATACAGGCAACGTAAAACGTATGCTTGCCATCGGTAAATAGTTGTAATTAACAAAAATCATTAACCGGGTACCGGGTTGTAAGACCGTTGTAAGACACGGCACCTGTTACCAAAAAATTAGAAATTATGCCACGTTCGGTTAACGCAGTAGCGTCTCGCAGAAGGCGCAAAAAAATCCTCAAATTAGCGAAAGGCTATTATGGGGCACGTAGCAAGGTGTACACCGTTGCTAAAAATACCGTAGAAAAAGGATTGCTGTACGCTTATCGCGACCGCAAAACCAAAAAGAGGGAATTCAGGGCTTTATGGATACAGCGTATCAATGCCGGTGCCCGTGAGCATGGGATATCTTACTCCCAGCTGATTGGTAAGCTGAATGCCAAAAATATCGGATTAAACCGCAAGGTACTGGCTGATTTGGCCATGAACAATCCGGAGGCGTTCAAAGCCGTGATTGATGCAGTGAAATAAGTTTTGAAAACCCATATCGACTTGTCAGCAAAAAAGGAAGCCATTGGCTTCCTTTTTTATTTATGAATCATAATAATACGTTAGCTGAGCTGGAAATACATGACACTATGTGGCCCGATGCCGTGAATCTCAAATTCTGCAGAGAGAAACTGGAATCCGGCATGCTGATAAAATCCGTAGGCGATTTTACGGGCATTGCACCAAAGGTAATCAACCGTTAAGTCGTTGGTCAGGTATGTAATGGTTTGCTGAAGCAATTCCCTACCAAAGCCTTTACCCTGCCATGCCGGATCCGTTGCCATACCCCGTAGCCGATAGCCGATGCCAGCGTAATCTTCCAGGCTTTCCAGTTGGCAGGAGAGGACAGCGGCAATGACACCGTTCGTCAGAAAATATCCCATGTGAAATGTGGTGGGCAAATTGTCCGTTTCAAAAAGACAAGCATCGGGTGCCAGTCCGTTTCGAAGTACCTGGCTGCGCAAGGCCAGCGTGTCTTCAGGTTTGATCAGTTCGATCATTTCGAGGCGATATTAGCCAAAAGGTCGACCAGCCGGTTGGAATAGCCGTATTCATTATCGTACCAGCCCACTACCTTCACCAGGGTGCCGACAATCGACGTCAATTGGGCATCGAATACACATGAATAAGGGTTATTGAGGATATCAACGGAAACAATAGGGTCTTCAGTATACTGCAGTACATTTTTCAGTGTTCCATTTGCCGCCTGGTGAAATGCTGCATTAATTTCGTTAACTGTCGGTAGGCGTTCCAACGTACAGGTAAAATCAGTCAGCGAGCCATTCAATACAGGTACTCGGATTCCTGCGCCCCCAAGTCGGCCTTCAAGATGCGGAAATACATTGGTAATGGCCTTAGCTGCTCCCGTCGTCGTGGGAATAATCGAAGCTGACGCCGCCCTGGCCCGTCGGAGATCACGGTGCGGTGCATCGTGGAGATTCTGGTCACCGGTCATGCTGTGTACGGTGGTAATATAGCCATTGACAATACCCCAGTTTTCATCCAATACCTTAACCAATGGCGCTACGTTATTCGTGGTGCATGAGGCATTCGAAAGGATAGGAGTGTGCATATCAATGGTATATTCATTGACACCCAGTACCACAGTCGGAATCCCCTTGTCAGGCGAAGGTGCTGAAAGAAGGACCTGTTTGGCACCTGCAGTCAAATGGCGTATGGCCAGTTCCTGCTTAAGGAATTTGCCGGTCGATTCGACTACGACATCAACACCGAGAGAGTCCCAGGGTAAATTTTCCGGCAGCCGCTCCATATAGGTCGGAATGACATGTCCGTCGATAATGAGCTTGCCATCCCCGGCCATTACCGTTCCGGGATATGGGCCATGTACCGAATCATATTTGAAAAGATGGGCAAGGGTGACGGTATCTGCGAGGTCGTTAATGGCCACGACCCGCACACCGGAGATCTTCCGAAGCAGCAGGCTACGTAACGTATGACGGCCAATGCGTCCGAAACCGTTTATTGCAACGTCTAGCATCTGATATGTTGACTGGGATGGATTTGACTATTGTTTGATGGCCGTAATGATTTCATCAATCGCCCGATCGCCGCTCCAATGCTCTTTTAACTGTCCGTCTGCTCCGTAAACGTAAGTTGCCGGATACTGTGAAGGAATGTGAAATTTATTGATGAAATCGGCATCGCGGTCGTACAACACCGTAATATTTGGTTTGTCTACCAGTGGTTTGGCGAACGTTTCCAGAAAACTACTCATTAATGCAGGATCATTCATGGAGACGAAGTAGAGGTTGCTGTTTTTCAGCTGGTCGTAGTGCTGACCGAGATCCCTTGCTTCATGTTGGCAATGGCTGCAGCTGGGATCAAACAGGATAAACGTGATGTTGCCGTTTTTAGCCAGGTCCTCTTTATTGAAGCGGATGCCATTTTTGAGAATGTAAAAGGTGAAATCGGGAATTGCCTTTGCTGGTTCGGCTGATACGGGTGCTGAGGGAGCAGCCTGTTGTGTTTCCTGTGGAGCTGCTGTTTCTGTTGCCGTAGTTTCAGCTGTACTATTGGCTTGTTGTTCCGTGCTGTTATTGCAGGATAAAGTAAAACAAAGCGCTACTAATCCCAATGTGCCGATTGTGTATTTATGTCTAATGCTCATGTTTGAAGAATAAAGAATTTTTATGCCAAAGCTATATAAAAAACGCCATAGTAAGAACGTGTAATGAGGATATGACAGAAGATCGTTATCCCGCTCCCTGTTTTTTTACCAGCAGCTGGCAGGTATAACTGTCCTTGAGTTCCATAATGATCTCCTTTTCCACCAATACCCGTGCGATGGTCTGGTTATTATAATGACGTATAGTAATCAGCTCCAGCCCGCGTTGTTCCTGTACCGCATAACGTTCCTGCAGATCACAGAGCAGTTTATTGATATTATCACCGGTATCGTCCACACTGACAGAAAAGCTGACCGCGCTGTTGTGCATCATATTGACTTTGATCCGGTAACGGTGAAAACGGTTAAAAATATCGCTAAGGTTATCTTCAACAATAAAGGAAAAATCCTTCGGGAGAATGGAAATCAATACCTGATTTATCTTGAAAATAAAGGAGGGGATGGGGAGAGCCTCCTTGGTGGTACGGATTTGCGTTCCACCATTTTCAGTATCGATAAAAGATTTGACATATAGCGCAATATCCTTGTTCTGAAGCGGTTTGATAGTCTTCGGATGAATGATATTCGCGCCATAATAAGCCAGTTCAATTGCATCCAGGTACGATAACTCGGGTATTAGCTGCGTTTCGTCAAACCATTTTGGATCGGCATTGAGGACACCCGGTACATCTTTCCAGATGGTAATATCGTCCGCAGGCAAACAGGCTGCGAAAATTGCAGCCGAATAATCGGATCCATCGCGACCCAATGTAGTGGTAAAATTTTCAGACGTAGAGCCGATAAAGCCCTGGGTAACGACCATTTCCTGTGTCAATATAGCCGGAATATCCTGCTGTACACGGCCCTCGGTAATTTCCCAGTTTACCCGCGCTTCTCGGTGAGTGTTGTCGGTAATAATATAGCTCCTTGCATCAAGCCATCGGTTTTTCAATCCACGTGCGTTTAAATGATGGCTTACAATTGTTGAAGAAAGTAATTCTCCGACGGCGACGATCTGATCATATAAATAGTCGTAACCATCCATTGGTGGCTCTTCCAGAACCCATTCGATTTCCACAAATAAATTAGCAACCTGGTTATACACTGGATGATTCTCATCGGGAAACAGTGCTGTTAAAATAGCATTGTGATAAGTTTTCAATTGTTGCAGCAACACCGCACAGTCTTCTTTTTGCTGAAAATAACATTGCGTCAACTCTTCCAGCAGATCGGTGGTTTTGCCCATCGCCGATACGACAATCAGCAGGTTTTTATCCGCATAGCTGGTTAGGATATTGCCCAGATTGATGACACCGCTGGCGTCTTTTACAGAGGCGCCACCGAATTTAAATACATGCATATGGTAATTAAGGGGTTTTTACTGTAGCGATTTCATTGACGATCCGTCTGGCACGGTCGGTCAAAAGCCGGTCAATATCCGTATAAGGAACACGTAATTCCGTTTGCCCGTCTACATAAGGTTTAATTTCATAAATGTTGTACAAAAACAGCAGGCTATCCTGTTCAAATGCAAAATTCGCAGGGATGCTGAACCGACCATCGTCAAAAAAATAATGGTCCTCCAACGATTGGTCTACTGTGAGACTTTCCTGTTGGCGGAAATAACGCTCGGCAACAGCTGTCAACTCATTCTGATAAGCTGTATCTACGACATCACTAAGTGTAAATGGCTGTCCATCAGTAAGGTCATAATGCCCGAACACCGTAGCGTAGTTGCCATGGGCACCGCCTGTATAGGAATACGCGTCGATTGTAAGTCCCAGGTAGGAGGGGGTGATACGATATACTTTCGCATGCGATTCAGATACCCAGACCCGGGGAAATGGATCGGTTTCCATAAAGCGGTCAAAATCGGAGATAAACTGGTCGGCTGCTTTTTCCACGGAAGCCGTGTCACTGCCCAGCAACGCTTCCCGTACAAACAAATTGACGGTCGAATCGGCAAAGACCGGATAAGAAACAGAAAAAAACGTAGTGTCGGTTGTTTCGCTGGTTTTTACCAGGTGATCGCTAAAGCGGGTATAATCGGTGTACTGGTAGGTAAGGGTGTCTGTAGCCACCCGTTTATTGTCCGATGCCCGACCGTCGCCGCTGTTTGGCTGGCAACCGGAGAGTATTGTTAAACAAAATAAAAGAAGCCAGGTCCCGGTATTGTTTATGTTTTTTTTCATGATTACCTGTTTTTATGCATTGATTGATGCATTTAACCATTCTGAATCAAAAGCTGCACCATATTTTTGATAGAATTTAATCGCGGGTTCATTCCATTCGAGCACCTGCCAAACCATACCGGTATATTGACGTTCCTTGCATAGTTCCAGGGTGCGTTCAAAAAGCTGCCTGCCAATACCACTTCCGCGTCTATTTTCCGTAACGATGATATCTTCGAGATACAGCCGACGGCCTTTCCATGTCGAATACCGGATGTAAAAGAGCGACATACCCACCAATTGGTTATCTTCTTCCGCTACAAAAGCCTCCCAAACCGGCTGATCGCCGAACCCGGCATCCACAAATTCAGCCATGCTTACCGTTACTTCATCCGGTGCTTTTTCATAAACAGCCAGCTCCCGGATCAGACCCAGCATCTGCGGGCAGTCGGTAGCCGTTGCTTTGCGGATAATTGTTTTCATTTTGTTTATGTTCCGTGACCGGATTCCCTAACCTGCACTGCAGTCAGTCGTTGTGCCCTTCCGGGGTTCACTGGCTGCAGAATACCGATCGCTGTTTCAACGCCCGCCAAATAGCGTGCTTCCAAGCCGTACCATGGTGCTGCCCTGCTCGATGGCTATTTTATAATCGGCGGACATGCCCATGGATAGGGTGTCAAAATAGGAGGCATCCCTGAAAAAACTCTGCTTGATGCCGTCAAATAATGTCTTCAACTCATAAAATTCCGCTTTGACCACCTTTTCGTTGGGTGTGTTTGTTGCTATTCCCATCAATCCGGTAATGCGGATATTTTTCAATCCGGCCAATTCCTCTGAACGCAGTAACTCAATCAGTTCGGCATGGTCGAGCCCGAATTTGGTGTCTTCTTCCGCAATATATACTTGCAACAGACAGTCAATGACACGCTTGTGCTTTCCGGCTTGTTTGTCTATTTCCTTCAAGAGCTTGAGGCTATCCACTGCATGAATAAGGGAAATAAAAGAAGCAATGTATTTGACCTTATTACTTTGTAGGTGACCGATCAGATGCCACTCGATATCTTTGGGTAAAGCCTCCTGTTTTTGAACCAATTCCTGAACGATATTTTCGCCGAAAGCACGTTGACCTGCCCCGTACGCTTCCAGAATAGCGTCCAGCGGTTTAGTTTTGGAAACGGCAATCAATTTAACCCCCAGGCGGTTGAGTTCTTCCTGTGCAACTTCAATATTTTTTGCAATGTTCATTTCGATAATGCGATACAAAAGTAATGCTTCGGGCCATTAAATTCGGCCTCATTTTTGTGTTTTTTGTCCTGTTAAACTTGATCTGCTAACTACAGAAGAGCTATTGATAAATTGCGTAAGAACGGCAATTTATCTAATTTTGCACAAAACTACAAAACCTGTCTTGATCTATCAACAGATAAGCGGCGGGTCAAAATTGAATAGCATGCGATTTCCACTGGTTGGACTGATGTTTATTTTGCTGGTCTCATGTGGCGAGAAAATTCCTGCGGGTATTATCTCCGAAAAGCAGATGCCGGATGTATTGTTTGATGTACATCTGGCCGATGGACAGCTGGCCGCCATACCAATTGATTCCGCACGGCTATATCTGGATAGTTATTATGCCGCTATTTTTAATCGATACGGAATTGATTCTACAATATTTGCAAACAGCATTTCCTACTATTCCCACAGACCCCGGGTCATGAATGAATTTTACAGCGTAGTAGAGAAACGGCTCGATGCCCTGAATGCGGCGGCACAACAGGTTCAGGATGCATCATACCAATCGCGTCGGATGACCGATTCTGTCCAACGCGTACAGCGACTGAATCAGCAAAACCGTGCCGTTCGCGACTCATTGGATTATATACGAAAAAAAGACCTGCTTTTCCTCCACGGTACAGATACTGTTTATAATCAGCCCGTGCCAGTGACGTACATCGGATTAAAGGACAGGCTTTGGGAGCAGTTGGGCTTTCATCATATCAGGGTAACAAAAGAAGCCGATGACGTGACAGTCGTTGCCGGCGAGCAGCTGGAGTCTGTCAAACCCGATACGCCACGGACCATTCGTCCGCTCTCCATAACGAAATAAAGCAACATAATGATTTACCCCGATAACGCTGCAGAAAAACTTGGTTTTACCGCTATTAAATCGCTGATTAAAGCGAAATGCCTGAGCGAAGCGGGCGGCGCGTTGGTGGAGCGGATACAGCCGCAGACACGCTTCGATCAGATCAACAGATTTTTAAGGCAGGCGCATGAATTCAAAGAGTTGCTGACGAACGACACGCCTTTGCCGGTAGACCACCTATATCCCATCCGGCCACTGGCCGAGAAGGCCAGGGTGGTAGGTACTTTTCTCCTGGAAGCCGAATTTGCAAACCTGCTGCTTTCGCTTAAGACCGTATTTGCAGTCATCCGGTACTTTAACGAACGCGGTGGCCAATACCCTAACCTGGAGGCCCTTTTTCAACACCTGCCCGTTGAAGAGGCCCTCGTTACGTCGATTGAACGCGTAATTGACCCGAAAGGAAAGATCAGGGACAACGCATCACCGCTTTTGGCAGAAATTGTGACAAGCATTACCAAAGCAGAACAGGAAGCACGAAAACGCCTGGATCAGGTTTTTAAATCGGCGCAGCAGCAGGGGTGGACTGCAGACGGAAACCTCACCGTGCGCGACGGGCGGTTATGTATCCCGGTGCTTGCGGAAAATAAACGCAGGATCAAGGGGTGGATACACGATGAGTCGGCTACTGGACAGACCGCCTATATCGAACCGGAAGAGGTATTTCACCTGAATAACCGGGTCCGCGACCTGGAATTTGACCGACGGCGCGAAATCATGCGTATACTGATTGCACTGACCGACGAAATACGTCCCCATATTCCGCTGTTATTGGATTATCACGACCTGCTGAGCAGGGTTGATTTTGTGCGTGCTAAGGCATTGTTCGCTATTGATATTGGAGGACAGCTTCCCCAGCTGGTAAACGAAGCGCGGCTTTCCCTGATTAATGCCCGGCATCCCTTGCTGTTATTGAATTTCAAGCACACCGGACAACAAGTGGTGCCGCTGAATGTCCATCTGGATAATGAGCAGCGGATTATTGTGGTGTCCGGCCCTAATGCCGGTGGTAAGTCGGTATGCATGAAGACAATTGGCCTGCTGCAGTTGATGACACAGGCCGGATTGCTGATCCCTGCCGACCCCGATTCGAAAATGGGTATCTTCCGTCAGGTATTTGCGGATATTGGTGACGACCAGTCCATTGAAAGTGATCTGAGTACTTACAGTGCACACCTGTCGAAAATGAAATATTTTTCCGAGCGTGCCGATTCAAAGACATTGATATTGATTGACGAATTCGGGACGGGTACCGACCCACTGTTTGGTGGGCCGATTGCTGAGGCCGTATTGGAGGTGCTGAACCGGAAGCAGGCACGTGGAATCATCACTACCCACTACTCGAACCTTAAAGTGTATGCGAGTAACACAGCCGGCTTGGAGAATGCGTCTATGCTGTTTGACAATTTGGCTATGCAGCCACTTTACATCCTGCAAACCGGAAAACCCGGCAGCTCCTATGCATTTGAAATTGCACAGAAAATCGGGCTAAGTAAAGAAATCCTACATGCGGCCAAACAGCGGATCGGTGCACACCAAAAACGGGTGGACTCACTGCTGGTGGATCTCGAACGCGATAAGAAAGAAGTGCAGGAAGTGAAAATTTCACTCGCGGAGAAACAACGGCAATTAACCCGGATGCAGGAGGAAAACGAACAATTGCAGACCTATTTGGAGGAAAATAAAAAGTCGATTCTCAGGCAGGCGCGGGAAGAGGCCGGGAATATACTGAAAGATGCCAACAGACTTGTTGAAAATACCATTGCGGAAATAAAGAAAAACCAGGCAGACAAAACTGCGACCAGCGCGCTCCGCAAGCAGCTTGATGCCACACGGGAGGCACATGCGGCAGCAACGGTAAAGCCGGCGGCTGCCGCCCAGTCTGCTACGGACGCCGAGGTCCGTGTTGGCGACTGGGTGAAAATATTGGATACCGGGAGTGAGGCACAGGTAATCAGTGTGGCCAAAAACAACCTGGTGCTGGCGATGGGTGAATTGCGGACGGTACAAAAACGTAATAAAGTAGTGCCTATTGCCAAAAAAGCAAAATCAACCGCTTCGCGTTCATCGCACTATGCTGCGATGACGGATGATGTAGCGGAGTTTCTCCACGAGGTGGATGTACGGGGTATGCGTACGGAATCTGCACTGTACGAGATTGAAAAGCAGCTGGACCGGGCTGTGATGATGGGTTTTCCTACCCTCAAAATCATCCATGGAAAAGGCAACGGTATTTTGCGTAAATTTATCCGGGATTACCTTCAAAAATATGGAGAAGTCAAGCGACTGGAAGACGAACACCCGGACCGGGGCGGCACCGGAATTACATATGCTTATCTTGATTAGTGATCCGTAAAATGGGTGGACCGGTATATTCACCACTTACCATACACCACAAATTACCATCCAATACAAATAAAAATGGAATTTTTCCCAGAAGACAACGATCTGATATCCATAGGTATATCCATATTGTCAGGAAGCCTTGTAGGCATTGAACGCGAATACAGAAATAAATCCGCTGGTTTCCGTACCATTGTTCTCATCTGCCTTGGGGCTACCGTGTTTACCATCGTGTCGCGCTTCGGGGTAGGCAGCGATGACCGAATTGCCGCCAATATCATCACCGGTATCGGCTTCATCGGTGCCGGTGTAATCTTTAAGGATAAATTTTCGGTGATGGGGCTCACGACCGCCGCGGTTATCTGGATTGTTGCCGGAATTGGGATGGCTGCGGGAACGGGGTACTACGGCCTGTCACTGGCAATTGCAGTCATTACGGTGATCGTCTTGTCTGTTCTTAACAAAGTAGAGAGTGCCATGGAACGGCTGTTCCTTACGCGTACCATATTTGTGGTTTTTCAAAGCACCGACATCGGCCACCTGGAAGAATTGAAACAGGTAATGGATAACCACGGTATTAATTATAGTCGAAAAACCGTGAGTAAGCGTTCCCGGAAACTATCTGTTGTCTTTGAGTTGTCGGCCGACCGCAAGAGCCTGCAGCAATTTAACAATGAAATGATGACATTGACTTATATTGATGAATTTTATTATAATGCATAAAAGGGAAGGCTGTCCATTTCGGACAACCTTCCCGGTATTATAAATAATCGGCCCCTGTCCCTTAAAAGCTGTAGGTCAATCCCGCATTCCAGGTAGTACCCAGTCCGTAGTAGTAACCGAATCCGTCTTTCCTGCCAAAATATGTTGTGTTAAACAGATTCAATACATTGCCCCGGAATTTCAGTTGCTGGCTACCCAAACGGAATAAGTAAGTCAAACCGGCATCAAAGGTGCCGAATGCATCCAGCTTTTCCGGCGCATACACTTCGCCATCCAACGCCGCACCTACTACATCCGCCGCTTCTACCTGTGCATACAGGTTGTCGTAAAAGTTGTAACTGGCATCAATAGACAGGTTTTCCAAAATATCGTATTCCGTACCAAAACCGAATGAAGTCTGCGCGGCATTACCCACTTTTACGCCAGATAGCCCGAGGTTCCCGCTTTCAATGATCTGTGAGTCATCGTTATTTCGCAGCCGGTAAGGCGAATCGCCGTCGTATTGCCAGTCGCCGAGCGACCCGTATCCGCGGAACATCCACTGGGAGGTAATCTGGGCCTGGAAATCCAACTCCAGCCCTTTATGCAATTGCGTAACCCCCGTGAGCAAATAGGTAACGTCCGGGTACACAACATCATTCACCTCCCGGTTATCCGCGTCATAGCCCAGGAAGCGGTTGCGCCATGCCGTATAGTAGCCGTTCAGGTTAACCGTAAAATTAGCGGCGGTAAACCGGTATCCCGCTTCCAGACCAAAAATCTCCTCATTGTCTACCTCCGGGTCAGTAAAATCAATGGTACCCTGCTGGAAGACGTTATCCAGGAAAGGCTGTCGCGAGTATTGACCGATGTTGGCAAATAGCGTATGCTGATCACCGATGTTATAGGAGGCGCCTCCCTTGATGTTGTATCCGATTTTGCTTTCGGTATCGGACTTGGCTTCGCGCTCATCGTAATTCCAACGATTATACTTGATATACGACTGATTGGACACCGAACCCTGAACGAATACTGAAAAATCATCGTTGCTGTATTCCACCTGTCCAAAGGCACCCTGGTAGTTAATGTCTTCGGAATCGTCGTAGCCAACCCGTTGGTCTACCGGGGCGTAGTTAAACAGGGAAGCCCAGGGGTCGGCTTTGTATGTTTTCGTAATTTCAAAATCGCCACCGTGTGCCGCACTGTTCTCAATCCGGCTATTCAACCCAAGTTTGTTGATGAGTTGCCGGAAATGGTCGCCGTGATAGAAGCGCAGGTCGGCACCCACATTAAAGCTTAGTCCGTAATCCGTTTCATGATTGAAATTAGATACTAAACCGTACCAGAAATGATTGTTCATCGATGCGCGTAACATGGTGCCGTTAAAGCCGGAACTCACGCCATTGGGGATGTCTGCATTATACTTGGCAATGTTATCCCACAACAGCTCGCCCTGTGGTCCGTAAGCGGGTCCATATTGACTGTTCAGCCGGTTTTGACCATTGCCCAGCGATCCGGTACTACCGCCGCGGCCCATGGATGCATAAAGCACGGTTGAAAGGGAAGATTGATCGGTAATGTCAAAATCCCAGTTGAAGTTGGCTACTGGCTTGTGGTAGAAATTGGTAACGAGCGAAAGTCCCTCACCGTTATAATGCCCATAGTTGTGATTGCCACGGATACCGGTCATATCGTACCCCGGTTGATTCACCGTACCGGCGATACCACCACTGGCATTATCCGGCCAATAAGTTGTTAGCAATCCCTTGGAATAATTCTGACCATGTTTCTGGGGTGCCCCGAAAATCATGAAGTTGAAATTGTGGCGCTCATTCGGCTTATAGCCGACGGAGAAGAAATAGCTTTGTCCTTCACCCTGTGTTCCCACGGCATATTTTCTGTCCGCCCTCCAATAGTCCAGCAGCATGGAAAACCCCCATTTGCGCCGGAGTCCGGTATTGTAGCTGATGGTCCCTTTCAGGAAACCGTCGTTGCCGGTCATCAATCGTACGGATCCGCTCCGGGTTAAATCGGTAGCTTTTGTGATGATGTTCACGGTGCCGCCTACCGACGAGATGGCCAGTTTTGATGAGCCTAAACCGCGTTGTACCTGAATGGCGTTGGCCACATCGGCGATGGAACTCCAGTTTGACCAATACATATTTCCGTCTTCCATACCATTAATTGGCTGACCATTCAGGAGGTAGGCCGTGTTGGATTGGTCAAATCCGCGCAGGAAATTCTGTCCATCTCCAAATCCGCTGGCTTGGTTGGCGACAAACACGGACGGCGTGTTTTTCATGATTTCGGGAAACTCAACGTTTCCAACTCCCTTGTTCTGTATCTCAGCACGTGATACAGTTGATACCGCAATGGGCGTTTTCCGGTCCTCGGCAATGTCAATGATCCCACGCCCAACAACCACCACCTCATCCAATGTTTCCGAGCCGGAGGGTATCAAGACAATGGTCCCAATGTCGGAAGACGCCGAAAATGACAAGGTTTGTGTCGTGAACCCGAGGACACGGATCGTCAGTTCACCTGTTTCCCTATCGGTGGATAGGCTGAAGTTGCCGTTGGCACCCGTGGAGGTTGCACCTGAAGTGCCCCGGACGGATATCGTGGCGCCGGCTACCGGTTCCGTTCCGTCGGTCACTTTTCCCGTAAGCACCCGCTGTGCCCAGGAATAGTTGCTAAGTAACATTAAAAAAGCAACTAAAATCGAAAATTTAGTAGTCTTTCGTTTCATAGTGATAAGTTGAGTGAGTTTCTGTGCGGAGATGAAGCAATTCCCAAGGAGGGAAGGTGCGCTGTCGTTTAATCGTTTTGAGAAACAATCCATTCATGGTATGAATGATGAACAGAACAAAGGTAACGCATTTTGGATTAACCGTATGTTAATTGATTATTATATAACATATTACAAAAAAAGCGCCCCGTTGATTGTCGGGGCGCTTTCTGATAGTTTACTTTCAGAACCAACCTTAGGGTTCCGTCGTGTTTTCGTTATGTGATTTTACGTCGATGCGTATTTTACTGTGGCGTTTTCCGTATAAAAAGTAGATGACCATACCGATGACCATCCATATGGCCAGCCGTTCCCAGCTTTCGATGGGCAAGGACGCCATTAATGCAATACAGACAATTACACCGAGTATCGGTACAACCGGTACGAACGGTGTCCGGAACGGACGGACGGCGAGCGGATTGGTCTTACGTAATACAATAACGCCAATACATACCAGGCAGAATGCGAATAGCGTTCCAATACTTACCATGTGACCCAGGTCTGCAACCGGTACCAGTCCGGCAAACAAACTTACAAATACCATGAAAATCAGGTTAGTTTTCCAGGGCGTTTGCCGTTTGGACAGATCGGAGAAAAATTTGGGGAGCAGTCCGTCTTTACTCATGGTATAAAAGACGCGGCTTTGTCCCAGCAGCATGACCAGCATCACGGAAGTATAACCGGTGAGAATGGCTACAATCAATGCGGTGTTCAGAAAAGTGTATCCGGTGCGGGAAAATGCGGTGGCGACAGGTTTTGCATCGCCGGCGAATGTCGTGTAATTGGCCAGGCCGGTAAGTACAAACGAAAAGAGCATATACAATACGGTACAGATGACCAATGATCCGATGATGCCGATTGGCATTCCTTTCTGCGGGTTTTTTGCCTCCTGTGCGGCAGTACTCACGGCGTCAAAACCGATGAAGGCGAAAAAGACCACACCCGCCCCGCGCATAATACCACTGATGCCATATGCACCAAAATAGTCGCTGGTAAAGAAGTCAAAAAAGCCCAATTTGCCGGCTTTGACCAGTTCTTCCCCTTCATTGGCAGGAATAAAGGGTTCATGGTTGGCCGGATTGATAAAACTCCATCCAAGTGCAACAAATATCAGCACTACCGCCACTTTAACCACTACGAGGATGTTATTGACCAGCGACGATTCCTGCGTGCCGCGGATAAGCAGCAGCGATAACAGGCATACAATGAAAATTGCCGGTAAGTTAACAATTCCCCCTTCCCACGGACCATGCAGGAATTCCGGAGGAATATTTATGTTAAATTCCTGTAGAAATTCATTAAAGTACTGCGACCAGCTGGAAGCCACAGTAGCGGCACCCAACGCGTATTCCAGCACAAGGTCCCATCCGATAATCCAGGCGACAGCTTCACCCATGGTTGCGTATGAATACGTATACGCACTACCGGCTACCGGAATCATAGCTGCAAATTCGGCGTAGCACAACCCCGCGAGTGCGCATCCAATGGCTGCGATGACGAAAGAAAGCGTTACTGCGGGACCGGCGTTTTCCGCCGCGGCTATCCCGGTCAGGGAAAAAAGACCGGCGCCCACAATCGCGCCTACACCCAATGCCACCAACCCACCGCTTGACAGTGTCCGTTTAAGGGTTCCTTCTCCGCTCTCCTGCGCCTCGTTCACCAATGTGGCAATCGATTTTTTAAATAACATGTTGATTTTCTTTAATGATAATTTAGGATTATCTGCATTAGTTACGTTTCAAACCTACAAATATTTATTTTATTAGTGCAGAAAAAAAATGACATTATTCGCTGTAATTCGCCATAAAACGATAAAAACAAAGGAGGTAAGTTGTGCTTGCCTCCTTTGTTTTTATCGTTTTATGTAAGGGTCAGAACCGGGACGCCGGCAGTACCACGGTATTATCAGTGGTGGCGTTTTCTGATTCCACGTGCGAAATAACCTTTTCGGACGACGTGCTTACACGGGTATCCGCCAAGTGGCCGCCGTTGACGCTGATGTGCGGCGCAATGATGAGCGATACAATGGACATTAATTTAATCAGGATATTCATGGAAGGACCTGAAGTATCCTTAAACGGATCACCTACAGTGTCACCTGTCACCGATGCCTTATGCGCATCGGAACCTTTAAATTCCATCTTGCCGTTGATTTCAACGCCGGCTTCAAAAGATTTCTTTGCATTGTCCCAGGCACCTCCGGCATTATTCTGGAACATGCCGAGCAACACGCCCGACACCGTTACACCGGCTAGCAATCCCCCTAAAATTTCAGGAGAAGAGGTGTCTTCAAATACGTTCTGGAACCCGAATCCTACCAGGATTGGCACAACCAGGGCGATTGCGCCCGGTAAGATCATTTCACGGATTGACGCCTTAGTGGAAATAGCGACACATTTGTCATATTCCGGCTTTGCTTTGTACTCCATAATACCCGGGATTTCACGGAATTGCCTGCGCACTTCCTCAACCATAGCCATCGCTGCGCGGCCTACCGCGGCTATCGCCAGCGATGAAAAGATGAACGGGATCATGGCGCCAACAAACAGCGCGCCCAATACCGGTGCCTTATAAATATTAATTGCGTCAATACCGGATATGCCTACAAATGCGGCAAAAAGTGCCAGTGCCGTCAATGCGGCTGAAGCAATGGCGAACCCTTTTCCCGTAGCCGCCGTGGTGTTACCCACTGCATCCAGTTTATCGGTGCGCTCGCGTACTTCCTTCGGCAGGCCGCTCATCTCCGCAATACCGCCAGCATTATCGGCGATCGGCCCAAAAGCATCGATCGCGAGTTGCATCGCTGTCGTAGCCATCATGCCCGCTGCAGCAATCGCCACACCGTATAATCCCGCAAAAGCGTAAGAAGAAATGATGCCGGCAGCCAGGATAATGGTTGGTATCATGGTCGATTCCATGCCGATGGATAACCCGCCGATAATATTCGTGGCATGCCCCGTTGAAGACTGCTTGACAATCGAACTCACTGGCCGTTTTCCCATTGCCGTATAATGTTCCGTAACGATACTCATCAATGCGCCAACTACCAGGCCCACGATGATTGCAAAAAATACATCCAACGAGGTAAACGAAACGCCCCGCAATTCAAGCTGGTCGGGCAGCAGCCAGCCGACCACGAAATAAGATGCAATTGCCGTAAAAATAATGGACGACCAGTTGCCCAGGTTCAATGCCTGCTGCACATCGCCCTGATCATTGTTTACCCGTACCAGGGCAGCCCCCAGGATAGAGAAAATAAGTCCCAGTCCAGCAATTAAAATAGGCAGTAGGATAGGGGCAATACCCCCAAACTGATCGGCTGAGATAATTTCACGCCCCAGTACCATGGTTGCCAATATTGTGGCCACGTACGAGCCGAATAAGTCCGCACCCATGCCTGCAACGTCTCCCACATTATCACCCACGTTGTCTGCAATCGTGGCAGGATTACGCACGTCGTCTTCGGGAATCCCCGCCTCGACCTTGCCAACCAGGTCCGCACCCACGTCTGCAGCTTTCGTATAGATACCACCGCCTACACGGGCAAAAAGCGCAATAGATTCCGCACCGAGGGAGAAACCCGCCAATACTTCCAGGGCTTTCTCCATTTCAAGTCCATTTACGTTGCCGCCGGTGCTAACTACATATGCTTGGTAAAATATGATGAATAGCGTACCCATACCCAACACGGCAAGCCCTGCTACACCAAGTCCCATCACCGTACCACCGGTAAACGAAACCTTAAGTGCTTTGGTCAGGCTGCTGCGGGCGGCTTGTGTGGTGCGTACATTGGCCTTCGTGGCGATATTCATGCCGATGTATCCGGCAAACGCCGAGGTAACGGCCCCAATAACAAAAGAGACCGCAATTACCCAACTGGATGTTTCTACCAATGTGCCCGACCAGGCCAGTAAAATAGCGGCAATAATGACAAAGTAGGAAAGTACTTTCCATTCGGCCCTTAAGAAGGCCATTGCCCCTTCGGCGATGTGTCCTGCCAATGAACGCATATTCTCGTCACCGGCGTCCTGCCTGTTTACCCATGCCGACTTGACAATCATAACAATGATGCCCACTACGCCGAGTGCGGGAATTAAATAAATAAGATTTTGCTGTAGAAATTCCATTATATTTGATCCAATTAACTAATAAAATTTAAGATAGGCCTAAAATCATGCGATGCCAAAAATAAGATGCTTATTGAAATAAACAAATTTATTTGCGCTTTTTTTGCAGGGTGTGGCGGGTTCGCCCGACAGGCTGTACATCAATTGTTATCATCCCGATTTGCAACCATTTCTGTAACGAGAAACAGCGGGTGGTCGTTGCCGGAATCGCCAAAAGAAACAGACAGGGCAGGGGTGGTCATCCAATACCGATAAACCTAAAATATGATAAACACAACCAACAATGAAGAGGCACATGACATGAAGCGCGAGCTCAAATTGCTCGATGCTACGATGCTGGTAGCCGGTTCCATGATCGGCTCAGGTATATTTATTGTCAGTTCGGATATTGCCCGTCATGTAGGCAGCGCAGGTTGGCTAATCGCAGTATGGTTACTCGCGGGGGTCATTACGGTCATCGCTGCCCTGACTTACGGCGAGCTCTCCGGTATGTTTCCCAAAGCTGGCGGACAATACGTGTACCTGCGTGAAGCCTATAATAAACTGGTTGCTTTTTTATACGGCTGGTCGCTGTTCATGGTGATCCAGGCCGGTACCATTGCCGCTGTGGGCGTGGCATTTGCCAAGTTTGCCGCTTACCTCTATGAGCCGCTCGGCGACGGGAACGTATTATGGGATTTTGGGATATTTCGGCTGAATGCTGCCCAGCTGGTGGCGATCGGCACCATAATTTTCCTCACGTGGTTGAATACCCGTGGAGTAAAAAACGGCAAGATCATCCAGACGGTATTCACGCTGGTTAAAATTCTGTCACTGGGTGGACTGATCGTGGCAGGGCTCTTCGGCGCGTTCAACACGGCGGTATGGGATGCCAATTGGGCCGCGCCCTGGGAAACCATTCGCTGGGATGCTGTCGGCGGGCACGCCGTTTCCGTAAGTGGTGCAGCGGTCTTTGCCGGGATTGTATCCGCCATGGTCGGCTCGTTATTCGCAAGTGATGCCTGGAACAACGTTACATTCATCGCCGGAGAGATACGCAATCCCAAGCGGAATATAGGCCTTAGCCTTTTTTTAGGTACACTTATCGTAACGGTTATTTACGTGTTGACCAACCTCATGTACCTGGCGACATTACGCTTGCCTGAAATTGCTTTCGCGCCGGCCGACCGTGTCGCGGTAGCGGCTGCGCAGGCGATCTTCGGATCCGTGGGCACCATGGTCATTGCCGTGATGATTATGGTGGCGACCTTCGGCTGCAATAACGGATTGATCCTGGCGGGTGCCCGGGTATATTATACCATGGCGCAGGACGGGTTGTTTTTCAAAAAGGCAGGAGTTCTGAACCGATTCGAGGTGCCGGGCTGGGGGCTTTGGGCACAATGCGTCTGGACATCCGTACTGTGCCTGACAGGCCGCTATGGCGACCTGCTCAACTACGTTATCTTCGTGGTACTGATTTTTTATTCGCTGACCATTATCGGTGTATTCATATTACGGCGGAAACACCCCGACATGCCCCGTCCATACCGGGCTTTTGGATACCCTGTATTACCCGCTTTTTATGTGGCAGCCGCGCTGACTATCTGTATCGGACTCCTGATCTATCAGCCAACGTTTACGTGGCCGGGACTCATTATTGTGCTTTTAGGGATTCCAGTCTATTACCTGTGGAATAAAAAAACGCCAGCTACGCAATAACACAAGTAAGGGGGGCGCTTATCAGGCTGCCCCCCTTATTCTCATATTTACCTGCCCTGTTACCGGCGGTTACACAGGCTATTACCTTACTTTGCAGGTACCGTCCACAGATAAACAGTGTCATTACCCACTTCCACGGTCTTTTCAGCTTCCCAGTCGCCCATATCAAAGTCATGTGAAACGATGCGACTGCCCGGCTTCAGCTCGCTGAGCAACTTGGGCCGCAGCTTCAGGTTCACGGAAGGCAGCAGATACATGGTTACTACATCTGCGTCGCTGAAATCGAACTCAAACAAATCACCCTCGACGAATTTTACCTTATCAGTAACACCCGCGGCAGCGGCATTGGCGTTGGCCTCTTTAATGCGCTCGGGGTTTAGGTCTACACCAACACCCGTAGCGCCGAATTTCTGGGCGGCCGTAATCACGATTCGCCCGTCTCCGCATCCAAGGTCATAGACGACATCACCCGGTTTTACATTTGCCTGTTTCAGCATCTCTTCGACAACTTCCTGCTTCGTGGGGACATACGGAACGTCCAGATTCGGTTGCTGCGCGTACGCACCGGCACACGCCGTGAGGAAGAAAACAACCAACCAGTTTTTTAATGTGCTCATTGTGTTCATTTTTAAGGTTATCTATTTAGTGAATATCCAAATCAGTCAATTGGTAAACACGGCTTGCAGTCCGATTGTTTGGGGCGCTGCATCCGCGTGCGGACCGTGCATCAACGTATCGCGAAAAAAAACAGCATGCCCAAAAGCAGGATCGCCACTCCGGCCATTGCGCCGAATCCGGTATATGCCAAGCTGGAATAAAGGAGGTAGGCGCATGACCCGCAGAAGATAAGGGGAGTAAGCGGATACAGCGGCACCCTGAATGGTCGTGCCGCCCCGGGTTCCCTGGCCCGGAGCACAAACAACGCGACGCCGATGGCAAGGAAAAAAAACCAGAATACCGGCGCCGTGAAGTCGACCATCGACTGGAAGCCGTCGCGTGTGAAAGCACCAAGGCCAATCAAGGCCAGTGCAACGATACCCTGAACCATCAGGGCATTGACCGGAGCGGAAGTCCGGGCATTCCATTTACCCAGCGGAGCAAACAACCTGAAATCGCGCCCCAGGGCATAGTTGGTTCGGGCACCTGTAAAAATGGTGGCATTGATCGAGGTCAGCGTAGCCATGATCACAATAATTCCGATTAAGAATACACCGGCTTCCCCAAGGGTTACCCGCATTAAATCAATTCCCACGGCAGCCGATGCCGCCATCCGTTCGACGCCGAGCGCCCGGAGAAATGCCCAGTTAACCAATAAGTAAAGCACGGTGATCATCACGATGCTGATAACCAGTACGGGTACCATTTTTCGACTGCCGGCACGTAATTCAGCTGATATGTAACCGGCCTCGTTCCACCCACCAAAGGTGAGCAGCACGAAGACCATGGCAAGCCCCATAGCTGTTGTCATCCCAGAAGCGGGGGCAGCCGGCAATGCGGCCAGCGCTCCGGTGGAAGGCTGGATAAACAAGCCAACGATGATCACACATAAGGTACCACTGAATTCCAGTATAAACAACAGTTTTTGTGTACCTGTACCGAAACGGACACCAATCATGTTGATGACCGTAAGCGTCACCACAACCAGCGCGGCAAAGATGGCCGAGGAATAAGCGCCCACGGAGTACAGCTGGGAAAGGTAATCTCCGATAATGTAAGCCAGCAGGGCAATGGAGCCTGTTTGTATGATGCTGATCCGTGCCCAGGCAAAAAGAAACGAAAACCGCCTACCGAACGCACGCCTTAGAAAATGGTAGTCGCCCCCGGTATTGGGAAATGCGGTGCTCAATTCTGCGTAGCATAATGCGCCGATTAATGAAACGATACCCCCAAGCAGCCAGGCCAATAGAAACAGCGCCGTGCTTCCGGTATTGGCCGCAACCAGCGAAGGCGTTCGGAAAATACCTGCACCTACCACAATACCTACGATAATCGCAATGGCATCGACCATTCTAAGTGTAGGTTTCGGATCGGATTTGTCCGAAGCGGGAATTGAACGAAGGGAGGTAGGGGGGCTAATGTCGTTTCCGTACCCGGTTAACGGGGAATGGATAGGCTTGCTGTCTTGTTTCATAATTTAAGGCAATCACTGCATATATAAAGGCAATGATGGAGAAACAATTGTGCAGGTACTTTGTTTACAGGATGTTAGCTTTTGTTGTGTAATAATTTTGTGGCGTTGGACGGCTGCAGTCAAACCGACCGGTTGCCCATTGCCTCATTCAGAAAGAATTGATCACTGAAATTGACCAGGAAGAGTTCATGGGTTGCCCGTGTGCATGCCGTGTATAACCATCGCAGAAATTCCGTATCCAGCATTTCATCGGTTAAATAGCCCTGATCCACAAACACACACGGCCATTGGCCACCCTGGGCTTTATGGCAGGTAACAGCCATCGCAAACTTCAACTGTAACGCGTTGTAATAGGGGTCTGAACGCAGCGCCTCCAGCCGGGCTTTCTTATCGCCTATATCGCTGTAGTCGGCCATAATGGCATCATATAGGCGTTGCTGATCTGCCTGTGTAAGGTTTGGCGTATCCATATGGAGGGTATTAAGCAGTATCCGGCAATCGAAGGGGCCTTCGGTGTCGGCGTCGATCAACTCCAGGCTGACATCCGCAAACCGGAACCCGTGCTGCTCGTGGACGTTGCGCACCCGACGGACGTGCGCCATATCGCCGTTGGCAATAAAGCCGGAACTTTCGTTCGCGTCGGCAAGCCAATGGTAATTGTTCCGGACAACCATGATGTAATCGCCGCCGGTGAGTTCCTCCTCGCGAAACAGGATGCGGTTTCGGATATGCTGGTTGTACAGGTTTGCATTTTTATTGGAGCGGCAGATCACCATGGTGTTCTCCATCCCGTATTTACCATAAGCATAATGCAGGCCTTCCAATAGCCGCTCGCCTGTCATCCGAAAAATATCAGGAAAACCCCTGACGCGGAACTGTGGGAAAGCCGGTGCCGCTGCATCTGTTTCCACCTGCACCTGCTCACGGATCCGGGTGGCATTATAAAGAATGCCCGAATCCTGCTGCTGCCGTACTACCTCGGTAAGTTCATATGTAAAAACCCGGAAACCAAAGGCGCTTTCCAGCGACTGGATATCCAGGGCCGGACTTTTTAACATGCCCACCGGGGGGAGCTGCGCCCGGTCGCCCACGAGCATCAGTCGGCAGTTCCTGCCTTTCCGGATGTAGGCGATGAGATCTTCCAGCAGGCTTTTTTGATGGAATGTAACCCGTTCATTGGAAATCATGGACGCCTCATCCACGATGAACAGCGTATCGGTATGTGGGTTTTCGGCCAGCTGAAAAGCAAGGTCGGGCGACAGCGCCGTTTTTTTCCGGTATATTTTTTTATGTATAGTGAAGGCTTTTCGATGCGCATATAGACTCATTACCTTCGCTGCCCGTCCGGTAGGAGCAAGCAATACGGAACGCATGGACAACGCGGGAAGTGTTTTTACCAGGGTACTGATGAGGGTGGTCTTTCCGGTTCCGGCATACCCTTTCAATACAAAACAGCCGTCCGGTCCGCTGTAGCTTAAAAAATCAGCCAGCACCCGGAAGGTATCGCGTTGCTGGTCGGTTGGCGGCAGCGGAAAACGATTGGATAGCAATTGGGCGATATGCACGTCCAAAGGTATTTAAAAGTTGGCCAATTCAGCGGTCGCCGCAAAAATTGTTTTTCAGGATTTATCTAAGTATGTTTGTCGATAATACATGAATCATATTTATACTTCAACGGATTTTGACAGCCGTCGGGCGGCAGATTATACGTTATTGGTGCGCGTGGGGCAGTCGGCAGATACGCTGGCAGTAGTTGACAATCAGTCGCAGCTCAAATTCTTTGCGGTTGCTGGCCCGCAGCAACAGGTAGAAGCGCTGGACGGACTTTCATTCGGACAGGTAAGGATTGCGGCTGCCGACCATAGTTATTCATTTGTTCCCGAGGCGGCGTACGATGCTGCGTTACTTCCCGTTTACGGGCGGTTCCTGGTAAATGACGGATTGACCGTTCCGGAAGTATCCCCTGTTGCGCCTTACGACGTCAGGCTTGTTTACCAGCTGAACAGGCTCGGACTGGAGCGGTATACCGCGGCATTCCCGGAAGCTGCCATATATTCAAAAACACATGCTTACTTGTGCAGTATCAGCGGCCGCATCCAGGGAGAAGAACGGTTGCTTACTGTAGACATAACCGGCGATGCCAATGCGTGCATCGGCTTCTTTGCAGATGGAAAACTCCATTACTGCAATGACTTTGAAATCCATGAGCCGGCCGACCTGCATTACTATATGCTTGCCGTGCTGGAGCACCTGGGGTTGTCGGACGGGAAACTGCCGGTGTTGCTGTCGGGTGATATCGCGGCCGGCGATCCTTATTATTCATGCCTCACTACCTATAGCGATACTATTACTTGGGCGGATCTGGAGGAGCTGATCGGTATCGCAGGGTTACCGGATCTGCAGCAGGATCAACATCGGTTTCTTTCGCTCTTCGGATTGCTGCGATGCGTATAATCGGCGGTACCCATGGTGGACTCCGGCTGCATCCACCCACCAGCCTCCCTGTGCGGCCAACAACAGACCTGGCCAAGGAGGCGCTGTTCAATATTTTGCAACATCAACTGGATTTTACGAACCTGCAAGCATTGGATTTATTTGCCGGTACAGGCAACATTACTTTTGAGCTGGCTTCCCGCGGTGCCGTGGATGTGACGGCTGTGGATATTCATTTCAAATGTATCCAGTACATTGCCGCAACGGCAAAGAAGATTCAGCTTCCGGGAATAAAGGCTATAAAAGCCGATGTGCTGCGGTTTCTTGTGAAATGCGAAGATACATTCGACTTTATTTTTATTGACCCGCCCTATGATCTGCCACAGCTTCCGCAGCTTCCGCAGTTCGTCTTTGAACGGAATCTCTTGCGCGAACAAGGGCTTTTAATACTGGAACACCCATCCACCCGCCAGATTCCGGCGCATCCGGCATTATATGATACCCGTAAATACGGCTATTCTTCGTTTTCGTTCTATAAACACTGAGACCCCCGTTTACCCTTATTTTCATGTTTTTGGGAAGCACGGCTTTATCGATGAAATTAGCAAAATTCAGTTTTTTTTTGGAGCGGAAAGGCAATAAAGAAATCCAATTGACCCTCCTGTACGACTACCAAAATAATGTGCTGTTGTATCCGGAATGGCAGCAATTATTCAGTAAAATGCAGCCTGCAACGTTGGTTATCTGGGGAGAAAACGACAAGTTCTTTTCTAAAGCGGGCGCCTTGAAATATGGCATGGACTTAACCAATATTGAATATGCTTTTTATCCGACCGGACATTTCCCGTTAGTGGAATTTCATCGGCAGATCGCAGAAAAGATTGATGCATTTTTGCGTCATCACCTGCATCGGTACAAGGTGGAAGAAGCCATCCGAAAGGAAATAATTTAATCCGGGGAACGGGCAGCCCGACAACGACGAGGGTCTCAAAAAAAGAGAAAGCCGAAAAGTGGCCAATTCCCGATGTGGCAATTTTCTTTCTAAGATTTTTGCGGAGGCCGGGTAAAAAAGGCAAGTACAGTTGTGCTTTATCCTTATTTTCTATATTTGCATTAATGATTTACAAGGTAATCGAATGAAAGCGGGTATCAGCGCCATTAACAAATCGTTGCAGCGAAGGTGCTGGATTCGTGTAAACTGCGTTGCATAAATAACGTTGGACCTTATTAATCCGTTTCATTAAAAAGATGCGTCATGAAAATTGCGGTATTCCCCGGATCGTTTGACCCGATCACCAATGCACATGTGGATATTGTCGAACGGGGGCAGCGGCTCTTCGATAAAATATATGTGGCAGTCGGCGTCAACCAGACAAAAAAAGGACACTTTTCGACCGCCGAACGGCTGGCCGTCATCGAAGAAGTGTTTCACGGCAACAGTCGCGTGGAGGCCATGCAGTTTACCGGACTCACCGTTGATTTATGCCGCCAGGTAAGTGCCGGATACATCCTGCGTGGCATGCGGAATACACTTGATTTTGAATATGAGCAGGCCATTGCCGGAAATAACGGTATGCTGGCACCCGATATCGAAACCGTTTTTCTAATCAGCCGCAGCGGATTGTCCCATATTTCGTCGACCATTATCCGTGAAATCATGGCCAATAACGGGGATATCAGCCAACTGGTTCCGCTGGCCGTGCAGCAGGCCTATAAACGCCGGTAACCAGCCGCGGTGCCATTTGGATTGCCCTACAGTACAGATCGTGTGCTAGATGCTTATAGCCTATCCAATATATCAGCAATCAACGGATAGGTGTTTTTCCGTATTTTGTTGAATTTATCCCTGGAAAGCCAGATGGCTTCGGTAATGTCCTCCTCAAGCTGCGGTTTTAGCCTGGGCACTTTGTTGACGCCCATTTCGTACCAGTTTGTCTTCTTGAGTACCGGTACTCCTTTTATCGGATATACGTGATAGGTGGTGGCGATTTTCGGACCCAGGTAATCCACTTTGATCCCGCATTCTTCCTGTACCTCCCGGACGGCGGCTTCCTTCATCTGTTCGCCCTCATCTGCCTTTCCCTTCGGCAGGTCCCATTTTCCCAGGCGATGGATAAAGAGATAGTCGCCATCACCATTTTTTACCACGCCGCCGGCGGCCCTGATTTCCTTTATTTTTTTTAACATACTGCTGAAAATGGCCTTTGGATCGTTTACCGGCACGAAATATGTTATTGGTAAGGCAGCGTCCTTAGATTGCCTGACGAGTTTTTTCAGATCAATATCTTGATGGTCAATTGATTGAATATCGGGTAGATTTTCAGGCATAAAATCTGCAATAATAAGAGCAGATTGGTTCATATAAATTTTATAGATTTGCGCCATGAATAACATGAATGAGGTTGAACAAAAAGTTGCTGAATCATTATTGCAAATAAAAGCAATTAAATTACAACCTAAAAGCCCTTTTACCTGGGCTTCGGGTTGGAAGTCGCCTATTTACTGTGACAACCGGGTGGCGCTGTCCCATCCCCCCATCCGTACGTATATCCGTCAGAAACTGTCGGAGCTTATCCAGGAGGAGTTTGGTTCTGTGGAAATGGTCTCCGGCGTAGCCACTGCCGGCATCCCGCAGGGCGTGCTGGTAGCTCAGGATCTGGGACTGCCATTTACGTACGTGCGCAGCAGCGCGAAAGATCATGGCCGCGAAAACCTCATTGAGGGTGAAGTAATTGAAGGTCAGCGGGTCGTGGTTATCGAAGACCTGGTTTCTACCGGTAAGAGCAGCCTGAAGGCCGTACAGGCGCTACGCGATGCCGGTTGCAACGTGGTGGGTCTGGTATCGATATTTACATATGGTTTCCCCGAAGCCGAAGCCAATTTTTCGGCTGCAAAGTGCCGGAACATCAGCCTGTGCAACTACAATGCCCTGATTGATGTGGCCGCAGAACGCAACTACATTCTTTCAGAAGATATTGAAGTGCTGAAACGGTGGCGGGAAAATCCTTCGAATTGGTCGCCCGACCAATCGGCATAAACGAAAAGCCGCAACTTTATATAGCTGCGGCTTTATTTATGAGTTGATAGCGCCATGTCTTAAGCTATGCCTGCAGGTTAGACCTGCTGCGCGACAAAATCCCAGTTCACTACATTCCACCAGTTGCTGATGTAATCGGGCCGTCGGTTCTGGTAATGCAGGTAATATGCGTGCTCCCACACGTCAAGGCCCAATAGCGGTTTACCGGATAATTCCACATCGTCCATCAGTGGATTGTCCTGATTGGGTGTAGACCCTATTTTAAGTGTGCCGTTATCACTTACCAGCCAGGCCCATCCCGATCCGAATTGTCCTGCTCCGGCGGCGGCAAACTGCTGCTTAAATTCGTCTAACGATCCAAAGGCGCCGTTAATGGCGTCGAGTAATGCGCCGGTCGGTGCATTGCCTTCAACAGGCGCACGCAGCGACTTCCAGAAAAAAGAATGGTTCCAGGCACCGCCTCCATTATTGCGCACGGTATCCGATAGTTTCGATATGTTGGCAAATAATTCCTCGGGCGTAGCATAGGTCAGTCCTTCGTCCTTGATGGCGGCGTTTACTTTGTCGATATACCCCGTGTGGTGTTTGGTGTAATGGATTTCCATCGTACGTGCATCGATATGCGGCTCCAGCGCCCCATATTCAAAACCCAGCGGATCCTGGGAAAAGGTCAGCGCATCGCCTGTTCCCGATTGGTTGGATGACGTCGGTGCGCCGCATCCGGCCAGCAGATTTACAGGGTTTACCCCCAATACGGTGGATGCTGCAGTAGCGGCGGAAAAACCAAGGGTTGTACGTAGAAAATTCCTTCTGTTTGTGGATGCCATAGTGGTTAACGATTTGTATTTACCTGATATATACAACCAAATGTAGGAATTTGTTTTTAAACGGGGCAGATTTCAGCCATTTATTTAAGGAATGTGACAAAGCCGGCTGCTGTCTCCGCGTGCTACGCACATGTGCCGTCGGGACTGCAGGAAGGGCCTTCGCTCACCTCCAGTGTTACCCGGGGGTTGTCTGCACGCCATTCCGCAAATGATTTTTCCAGTGTTTGCAGAAAAACAGCGGTTGGCTGCGCACCGGATATCGCGTATTTACGGTTAAAGATGAAGAAAGGTACACCCTGGATGCCGATTTGCCGCGCTTCCCGGATATCGGCCGCCACCTCATCGGCATATTGGTTACTTTGCAGCACCTGCTGTGCATCCCCGGTGTCCAGGCCGGTTTCCCCGGCGAGGGCCACTAACGTGGCCGTATCGGCAACATCTTTTCCATCCGTGAAATGCGCATGGAATAATTTCTCCTTCAAGGCGTTGCCAAGCTGCCGTGCCTTAGCAAAATGGAGCAGCCGGTGGGCGTCAAATGTATTAGTGACAATGGCCCGGTCGAAATGGAATTGTAATCCTGCTTCCGCGCCCGCACGGGCGACATTTGCCGTCATTTCCTCGGCCTGCGCCAAACTGATGCCTTTCCGGTCCGACAGGTACTGGTAAGTGTCTCCATAGGGTGTGTTTTTAGCCAGCGTGGGATCAAGCTGAAAGCTCTTCCACTCCAATTCCACGGCGGCGGCATCGGCAAACTGTTGCAACGCGCGTTCATAGTGGTGTTTGCCGATATAACAGAATGGACACATAATGTCCGACCAAACTTCTACTTTCATATCAATTGTTTTAAGGTCATGCTATTTTGATTGTTTATTTCCGGAAATCGCAGATGCCTCATCCAGCTGTGCCATTTGGCCGGGGGTAAGCCGCAATGAAACGGCGCCTGTGATATCAGCCAACTGTGCTTCACTGGTCGCGCTTACGATCGGTGCGGTAATAAAGGGTTTGTGTAGCTGCCATGAAATAGCTACCTGAGCTAAAGGAACATGAAGATCAGCCGCTACTTGATCCAGCGCATGTAATATCGCCGTTCCGCGTGCATTCAGGTACCGGTCAACAATGCCCGCACCACGTGGACTTTTACCGGCGTCGCCGGCATTCCGGTACTTGCCACTGAGAAATCCGCTGGCCAGCGCATAATAGCTGATGACGGCCAGGCCTTCCTCATTCACCAGGGGCAGGTATTCCTTTTCAAACTGCTCGCGGTCGTACAGGTTATACAGCGGCTGCACGCTGATGTAGGGGGCCAGCCCGTTTGCCTTGGCATACTGGTTAGCGGTCGAGATGCGATCGGCGGACAGGTTAGACGCGCCGATGTAGCGCACCTTGCCCGCCCGGATCAGGGCGTTGAAGGCGTCCATGGTTTCTTCCTGGGGTGTGTCCGGGTCGTCGTAATGCGACTGATAGAGATCGATGTAGTCGGTTTTCAGCCTTTTCAGGGATGCATCCACCGCCTGTTGGATGTAGCCTGCCCGCAATCCCTTCTTTCCGTCGCCCATGTCGCCGCCAAGTTTCGTGGCAATAACCAGCTGATCGCGTTTTCCGGTTTTCTGTAACCAGTTGCCGATGATCGTTTCGGATTCGCCGCCACGGTTGCCCGGAACCCAGGTCGAATAGGTGTCAGCCGTGTCGATAAAATTAAAGCCGGCGTCCACGAATGCATCGAGGATCCGGAAAGACTGCTTTTCATCCAAAGTCCAGCCGAATACATTTCCGCCGAAGGCGATGGGGGAAACTGTTAGGTCGGATCGTCCAAGTGTTCTTTTATCAGTCATTTTAGTTGCGTTTACTGGTATTACAATTTGGTCGGGGTTTCGTTTTCCATTAAAGGAGGCCCCGGGACTTTGACGTTTCCCGAGGCCGCCTAACCTGTGTAGTGATCGCAGTTATTAAGCGATTTTTAAAAACAGTTCTTCGCTGGGGATGCGTACCTTTTTTTGGTTTACCAGCCAGTCGTTTTCGCTGTCACGGTAGCCCAATGGAAGCAAGGTTACACTTTTTAATCCCTGCTGGGGCAGCTGCAGCAATTCGTCCAACGCCGCATTATCAAATCCCTCCATTGGGGTCGCATCCACTTTCAATTCGGCTGCAGCGGCAATGGCTACGCCAAACGCGATATATGCCTGGCGTGCGGCGTGTTCAAAATTTACGCTGGCCGGCCGATTTAAATACGTGCTCTTCAATCGGTTCTTGTAATCATCAAAAGTGTTTTCGGGAAGTCCCCGCTCGGCAACCGTGTGGTTGAAGATTTCATTTATCCGTTCGTCGGAGTAATTATCCCATGCCGCAAATACAAGTAAATGTGAACTATCCGAAATCTGAGTCTGTCCGTAAGCAATCGGTTGGATCTTTGCTTTCAGATCCGGGTTGGTAATTACGATTACTTTAAACGGCTGTAAGCCGGACGAAGTGGGCGCGAGGCGGGCGGCCGTTAAAATCTTGTCGACCTGCTCCTGGGGTACGGCCTGACCGTTCATTTTTTTTGTGGCGTAACGCCAGTTTAATGCTTCAATGAGTTGCATGTGTACTTCAGTTAAAATGGATAATGTTTAATATAATCAAGTGCTTTAGTTCATAAGGGCCTTCACGAATCCATTGATGGCATCCTCCAGTGTGAGCCGTGCTTTTTCCGGGCATCCGGGGACTGCGATCAGGCTCATGGCTACCAGACCATGCAGGATAGACCAGAAGGTGGTCGCTTTCAGGTGGGTGTCTGTCTCCGGATTTTTTCCTGCACGTATGGCTTCTTCGATTGCGGTATGCAACACATCGCTTACCTGTTTGATTTCCCTGATCTCACGGACCATTTCACAAGTGGGGATCCCCAGGCCGTACATGATCTGGTAATGCCTGGGGTGCCGGGTGGCAAATTCCCAGTATGCTTGGGCGATGGACATCAGCCGGCTTTCCGGGGTATCACCGGTATGTTGTGATCCGGATAGCTGATCAGCCAGCAATGCGTAGCCTTCCTGTGAAAAAGCTTCAAGAATGGCATCTTTGCTTTCAAAATGCTTATATATAACCGGGGTACTGTATTCAATACCGTCGGCGATTCTGCGGATAGACAATGCCTCCCAACCCGACTCTTCAACGATTTGCCAGGATTGCGCAAGTATCGCGGCGCGGACCTCGTCCTGTTGTCTTTGTTTACGTTCAGCAATTCCCATACGTGACACCGTGTATAAAAGTTAACACTGTCAGCAAAAGTAACAATAGAAACCCGATGCCGGAAATCGATGGCTCGAAAACGACAATCGGATGACGAAAAGTTGGCGTCAGCTGCTGATTGACGTGTTGGTGCGCCGGAAGATCAGGTGGCCCAGCAGCATCAATACCGAACAGCCGATTCCCACAAACGTCACACCCGTCCACCCCATATATTCCCAGGCCAGTGCCGCAATAAAGGTGCCCAGTGATCCACCGATGAAATAGCTGGTCATGTAAATGGTATTTACCCGGTTTGTCGCTTCGGGATGCCGAGCAAAAATGATGGCTTGGTTGGTCAGGTGGATGGCCTGCAGTGCCATGTCGATGAGCAGCACGCCGATAATCAGCGCCAGGTAGCTTGTAGCACCCGGACCGCCCAGCAGGAACCAGGAGAGCAGCGTAACGACAGTCATGATAATGATAACCCGGTTTTTGTCCAGCCGGTCGATCCGTTTGCCCAGGATAGCCGGTGCAATTGCGCCCGCCACCCCCAGAATTCCGAATGCGCCGGCTATCCCGCTCCCGGCATGAAACGGCGGTCCTTCCAGGTGAAAGACCAACGTAGTCCAGAATGCGGTAAATGTAGCAAAGCTGCATGCTCCACGCCAGGAGGCCAGCCGCAGTTCCGGGTCCGACCGGAAGTAATGCGCGAGCGAACGCATCAGCGCGGTATAGCCGCCGGTGAAACCGGGTGCCACTTCAGGCAACTGGCGGATCAGGATAATCCAGTAGATGAACATGGCTATCGCCCCGCCGAAATACATATAACGCCAGCCCAGGTATTCACCCACTATGCCACTGATGATGCGTGAGGCAAGCACGCCGATCAGCAGACCGCTCATGACCAAGCCGATGGCGTGGTTTTTACGGTCGGGGGTAGCCAGCGTGGCGGCCATCGGCACGAACAGTTGCGGTATCACGCAGCTCAATCCGATCAGGAAGCTTGCCGTTGCCAGCCCTGTCAGTGAGCCACTGAAAGTCGCCAGCAGCAGCGAAAGTGGAATAAACGGAAAAATAGCCAGCACCAGCCGCCTGCGGTAAAACATATCGGCCAATGGTACCACAAAGAACAGTCCGGCCGCATACCCGATCTGCGTGAGCATGGCTACAATACCCACCTCACTTTCTGAAACGTTAAAGTCGCGGGCAATTTCGCCCAGTAGGGGCTGGTTGTAATAATTATTGGCTACAACAAGCCCGGCACCGACGGTCATCAGCCATAGCGTCCGTTTATCCAGGCCACTGTCGGGGGGAGCGGGTTGCCTATCGTAAAACATCAAGCGAAAACCTCCTTTGCTTTCCCGCGATAGCCGTGCCGATCCCGGAGAGCAAAACAACGGTCAGGTACCCGGTGCCGGTACGGCAATGACAGGGGAGAACCGGGGATAAATACAATCATTTGCTGCTTTTTCATCAGGTAGTTTTTGAAACGGGGCAAAAATACCTAATTTTTTTCCGCCCTGCCATAACGTTGTCACCCGCGGCCCCTACTTTCGCTTAATAACAAATAATAACAGCACAATGGATATCATTAAAGCACTTTTAACTGAAATGGAAAATGAAGCGGTAACCACCCGCAAAATGCTGGCACTCGTACCGGACGACCGGCTTGACTGGTCGCCGCACCCGAAAAGCATGTCACTGAAACAACTGGCCACACACATTGCGGAGATTCCTTCGTGGGTGGTAATCGCCGTTGACCATGATGAACTGGATTTCAATGCAGGCAGCTATCAGCCGGCACCCGTTAGCAGCAATGCAGATTTGCTGGCGCTGTTCGATCAATCATACCAGGCCGGGCATGACGCATTGAGCCGGTTATCGGAATCCAATCTGGATACCCCCTGGATCATGCGCGGTGGTGATGTCGTTTACCTGGACACCACAAAGTACGGCATGGTCCGCCATGCCTTTGCCCAAACGATACACCACCGGGCGCAGTTGGGCGTGTTCCTGCGGTTGCTGGATATCGCCATTCCCGGAAGTTACGGGCCGAGTGCCGATGAAATGGGGGGATAGCCCCCATTTTCCGGCCTGGGCCGCTTTCACCGTCCGGTTTTCCGGAAAAAGAATGTTAAATTTGGCACATGTCACGCAAAACCGGTCAGCATACCAAAACCCAGGAATTCATTGCGAAGGAATTAACCTACAGTGCCCATAACTACCACCCCCTGCCGGTGGTGCTGGAACGGGGTGAGGGGGTATACCTGTGGGATGTGGAAGGAAAGCGGTATTACGATTTCCTTTCCGGTTATTCTGCCGTTAATCAGGGTCATTGCCATCCGAAGATTATCGCAGCGCTGGTAGATCAGGCCCAGAAGCTCACGTTAACGTCCCGGGCATTTCACAGCGACCTGCTGGCATCGTATGCGCAGTACATCACGGGATATTTCGGATATGACAAGGTACTGCCCATGAACAGCGGGGTGGAAGCAGTGGAAACGGCATTGAAAATAGCCCGCCGCTGGGGGTACGATAAAAAAGGCATACCGGCCAATCGGGCCAAAATCATTACAGTGGAAGGTAACTTCCATGGCCGGACACTTAACGTTGTTTCGTTCAGCACAGACCCATCGTCACGCGATGGCTTCGGACCGTTCATGCCCGGTTACAAAATTATTCCATACAACGACCTTGAAGCATTGGCTGCTGCATTAAACGACCCGGATGTCGCCGGTTTTCTGGTGGAGCCTATCCAGGGCGAAGCAGGGGTTTATGTACCCGATGACGGTTACCTGGCGGCGGCCTATGCATTATGCCAGAAAGCCAATGTGTTATTTATCGGAGACGAAATCCAGACCGGACTGGCCCGGACAGGCCGGATGCTGGCGTGCGACCACGAAGGGGTCCGGCCGGATATCCTGATCCTCGGTAAAGCACTCAGCGGCGGAACGATGCCGATATCGGCGGTACTGGCGGATGATGCGGTGATGCTTTGCATTAAGCCGGGTGAGCATGGTTCTACTTTCGGAGGGAACCCACTGGCCTGTAAGGTTGCCATTGCTGCCCTGGAAGTACTCAAAGAAGAAAACCTGGCCGCGCACGCGGATGAACTGGGTGCTTATTTCCGGGAAAGGCTGCGGACGCTCCACCACCCCAACATCAGGCAGGTGAGGGGTAAGGGCCTGCTTAATGCCGTGGTGATTGACCACACGAATCCCGATGCCGCCTGGGAGCTTTGCCTGGCGCTGAAAGCCAATGGGCTGCTTGCCAAACCGACGCACGGCGACAAAATCCGTTTTGCGCCGCCCCTGGTGATTACGCGGGAGCAGCTGGACGAATGTATCGAGCTTATTAAAATAAGCCTGACAGCCATAGCGTAGTCATTTTATTCGGCATACGTATACCTATTCCGGTCTTTTTAACCGCAGTCCGATGATGCGGCAGGAGAATCCATTCGGTTGTTCTTGGAAATTAGTCCGGCTCCGCACCGTAACACCTCCGCGGTGCGGGTAGGGTGAGACCGGACTTCCACCACAGTGACAGCACGTGCCGCCACGTGAAACGTGGACGCAACGTGGACTTACCGTGCAATCAGGGTGCACACATAGCGACGCAGTGCCGGCGCATGGCCGGCGCCGTGCCGGGGCGATCGCAGCGGGTGTGTTAATTTCCATTTTCATAACGACGCCCCGATAGGCCATTTTCAAATTCATAAGGCATCCCGAAGTCCGGTTTTAAATTCCGTAAAAATTAATAAATAATTGACATACAGTATTTTGTTTCCTTAACTTAGCCTAATGTTACACTAAAAAAAGGAAACTATGGGAAAGGTAGAAAATGGTTATGTCCGCGGGTTGGTGGGCTCCGTAATCAGTCGCCGGGTAGGCGACCTGAATGTGTTACAGGGGCGCCCCCGGTTACGGAAGAAGCCGACCGAGGGCACAAAAGCCGCGGGAATGGATTTTGGTACGGCCAGCCGCTGTGCAAGGATGATCAGGCAGGCGTTCTGGACCCTGATCCTGGATTATCAGGACGGTGGTATGATCAACCGGCTGAACGCACAGGTATTGCGGGCAATGCGGGCGAACCACAGCCAGCAGGCGGGAACCATGCAGCTCGCCGCCGGAAAGTTACGCCGCCTGGCGGATTTCCAGTTCAATGCTAAATGCCACGTACAGGATTACCTGTTTGCGGATATTGAGATCACCTGCACAGCACCGGACGGCCTGGACATCATTATCCCGGCCTTTGATTCGGAGCGAGATCTGCTTTGGTCGGGCAATGTGACGCACTGCCGCATTCGGCTCCAGGCATTTGCTTTTGATTTCAGCACCGGGACCTGGCATAAAGTCGGCAACAGCGAACACCTCATCCCGTTGCGTACGCGGGAAAAAGCAGTGCCGCGGCAATCCTGGCATTTCGACGTGTCCGATCCGGCCGGGACGGTAATTATAGCAGGTATGTCGCTTGAATTTTTGCGTCATATGCCGCAGGGTTTTCATTTACTGAACGATAAGGCACTGCATCCTGCGGCCATATTGGGTGCTTTTGTGGTATAATATCCGTAACTTCGCCGGCAAATACGAATATATGCAACAACAGCATTGGCGGGGTGGTCAGGAGAAGCGGGAAACAAACCAACAGGTTTATGGCATTCGTGCAGTCATTGAAGCCATTGACAGCGGAAAGGAAATCGAGTCTATTTTCGTTCAGCGCGGCCTTAGCGGCCAGCTGCTGGCAGAACTGAAGCAGGTGCTTAAGCAATACGGCATCACATATCAGCAGGTCCCGGCAGAAAAACTGAACCGTATGACACGCAAAAACCACCAGGGGGTCATCGCGGTCATCTCACCGATCACTTACCAGCGGACGGAAGACCTGGTACCGGCCATCTACGAAAGGGGAGAAGTGCCCCTGTTGCTTATACTGGACGGTGTTACGGATGTACGCAATCTGGGCGCTATTGCCCGCACTGCCGAATGCGCGGGTGTGCACGCACTCATCGTGCCGAAAAGAGGTTCTGCCGAGATCAATCCCGACGCGATCAAGACCTCGGCGGGTGCACTGTACAAAATCAACGTATGCCGGGAAGATAGCCTAGCCAAAACCGCGCGGTTCCTGCAGGATTCCGGTATTCAATTGGTGGCCTGTACGGAGAAGACAACCGACAACCTGTATCAGCTGGATTATACCGCGCCAACGGCGCTGGTGCTGGGGTCGGAGGAGCATGGCATCTCGGATGAACTTATCCGCATAGCGGATCACCTGGCGAAGATACCCATGGCCGGATCAATCGCGTCACTTAACGTTTCGGTATCGGCTGGTGTGGCACTGTATGAGGCCCTTCGGCAACGGATGGCAATCTAAACGTTATGCTTTTGCTGCGGTACCGGACGGTACCCGTTGCTGTTTCTTCTGCTTTTTCCGCGGCCTTTTCTTGCCATAGGACCCCGCAACAATTTTTCCGCGTTTTGTTTTTTTATCTCCTTTTCCCATGAGTTGTGCATGTATAAGGGTTAAAAAATAAATGTTCAACAGGTAAAAGGCTAATTTAACAAAATTGTTTTATAAAAAAGCATTTCAGCGGGTGTCACCGGATACATCCGGCAGCGATCGGCCGGATGCCAAAGAAAATGCCACCGGCAAAAAGGCACGGTGGCATAAGTAACGGTATGTGTTTTTTCGGGGGCGGTTATTGCCTGATGAACTCGCCATCGGCCTGGATGCGGACCTCATCGCTCAGCATTGGCGCAGGAAACTTCGGACCTACGCCGAAATCGGAACGTTTAATGACGCCGGTAAGTTGAAAGCCGGCCGTCTGGCTGTTATTGTTTGGATTTTCATTTGTACCCCGGTACCACAGGTCCATCGTTACGGGTTTGGTAACGCCATGGATGGTCAGGTTTCCACTGAGCTTATAGCGGTTTTCGCCGGCGGATTCGATGCCCGTGCTGCTGAAAGTGAGTTCCGGGAATTTCTCCACATCAAAAAAGTCGGCACTCCGCAGGTGGTCGTCCCGTTTTTTTACTTCCGTATTGATGGAAGCCGCGTTTATCGTAAGTGTAAAAGCGGCATCGCTGAAATTGGGCTGTGCCGCGCTGATGGTGGCATCAAACTGCTGGAAGAGCCCCAGAATGTCAGAGATGCCGGAATGCGTAATCATAAACGTGATTTTCGAGTGGTTAGGGTCTGCCTTCCACGTTTGTTGCGCGGTAGCGACCGTGCTGGCAAGGCAAACGAGCAGGACCATTGCGAATGCCCGCTTGATTAATTGTTCATACTTTTTCATCGTTATTTGTTTTAAGGGTGAATATCAGTTCCGAATCCGGTACGGTCTGACGGCCGTGCGATGCCATGACAGCCGGATAACGCATAGGGCTAATATAGCAAATGTGTTTCAAAGATTAAATCAGCAATTTGTTAATGTATTTTTTAGTCGGCAACCCGGCGGCTGTTTAGGCAACTTCGCGCATATCCACGGCGACAACCCGAGAAATGCCCTGTTCTACCATGGTAACTCCGTAGATGACATCGGTACTGGCAATCGTCCGTTTGTTATGTGATACAATAATAAACTGCGACTGTCCCGAAAATTCGCGGATGATGTTGTTGAATTTATCAATGTTCGTATCATCCAGCGGTGCATCTACCTCATCAAAGATACAGAACGGCGCCGGCTTAAGTAAGTACAGGGAAAACAGCAGGGCGGTGGATGTCAGGGTCTTTTCGCCGCCCGAAAGCTGGTTGATGGAGAGCGGGCGTTTGCCCTTTGGGCGCGCCATGATCTCAATGTCCGATTCCAGCGGATTATCCGGATCACTGAGGACCAGATCGCAGCTATCCTCCTCATTGAATAATGAGCGGAATACCGTAATGAAATTTTCGCGGACCCGGGTAAAGGCATCCATAAATTTCTCCCGGGCGATGTCGTCTATTTCACGGATGGTTTCCAATAATGAATTCTTGGCATCCAGCAGATCCTGTTTTTCCTTGGTGATAAATGTATATCGCTCGTTCATCTCCTGATAAGCTTCCATTGCCATGGGGTTGATGCTGCCAAATTCATCCAGTTGCCGGCGGAGTTTCTCGGTTTTTTGTTTCAGTGTGTCTTCATCTTCCTCCGTATCGGTGGCCGGTGCTTCCAGCAGGTCCTCGATATCAATGGAGAACTCGATGGATAACCGTTCCTTCAAGGCGTTCAGTTCGAGTTTCAGGTTCGTTTTCTGGTCCCGCAGTTCATTGAACAGCAGGTCGGTGTTGTCTTTCTGCCGCCGCAGCTGGCCGATCAGGTCCTCCAGCTCGTTGATGCCGCCCCGTGAAGCGTAATAATCCTCTTCCAGCTGCTGGAGCCCCTTCTCGTAGGCATCTTTCTGGGTATACATGGCCAGCAGGTCATCATCTGAATCATCGACGTGTTGCAGGGTGTCTTTGATCTGCAGCTGCACCTGTTCATATTCAGCACTGTTTTTTGTAATCCGGTCTTCGTATGTATCGTGCAGGGACTGGCGGTATTCAAGGTCTTTTAATGTGCTGTTCACCTTATTTTGTTGCTGGTGGAAGCGGATATTTTCCTGGTTATAGGTAGTTGATTTTTCGGTTAACCATTCCGACACTTCCTGGAACGCCTCCTGCAGGGCCTGCAGTTCTGCGCGTTGGCCTTCCTGCTCGGATTTCTGCTTCTCCAGGCGGGGTTCGGCCCCGCGGAGTTCTTCGGCTATCGTTGCCAGTTTCTGTTCGATGTCCTGCTTCCGGTTCCGGCTGTTGGCAATAAATGCCTGGTACTGTTCCTGTTTTGTTTTTACCGAAACCAATTCATGGTCGAGCCTGTTGAGCTGCTGGCCCAACTCTTCGGCAAGCGCCTTTTTAGAGGAACCTTTCAGGTCTTCCATTTTTTGCGATGCTTCTCCAAGGGCTGCCTGGAGCGCATCGATGTCACTGCCAAGGGATTTGATTTCCTTCGCCAGCGTTTCGAGGTTCTTTGCCCGGCCGATGCGTTTTCCTTCGAAGAGGCCCACGGAGCCGCCGGACAGCCCCAGCTGGTTTTTGCTGAATTTGCCGCTTTTGTGCAACAGCACCCAATGGGTATCCGGCAGGGCGGTTTCCAGTGCCCGCTCGTCGCCGGACTCCAGCAGATATACATTATGCAGCAATATCCGGCATAACGGCAGGTATTGCGGCGCTACACTGATGATGTCGAGTGCGGGTACCAATCCGGTCTGCGGAACCGGGGTGACGGCCGGTGCCGCAAGCTGGTCGATCGCGTCAAGGACAAAAAAATTGGCACGTCCGCGCGTGGCGTCGCTGAGCAAGCGGACGGCCTGTACAGCCTCGTCCTGCCGCTGCACCACGTAATGGTTCATGAACGGCTCCAGGTAATTTTCAATGGCGATACGGTACTCGGGTTTGCAGGAGAGCACGTCCGAAAAGAGCGGATAGTTCTTTTTCCAGCCTGCGTTTTTCCGAAGGAAACGGATTGACTCCGGGAATCCCTCGAGATTATCAACCAGCGATTTGGTTAGGTTATATTCGTTTTGTTTGGCATCCAGCTGGCGATTGTTGCTGCTGAGCGTTTCTTTGATCGACTGGATCTGCGCCGCTGTGCCATCCAGTTGTTGCTGGAGTTCCTCTTCAAACCGTATGGCGAGATCATAGGCTTGCTGCTGGCTTTCGATCCGTCCCTCAAGGTCAGCTACCAATGTATTAAACTGGTCGAGCTCTGTCGCTTTTGACTCGGTATCGGCCACGTTGCGCAGGCTCTCCTGGGTCAGCGCGTCGCGCTGGATATGGAGCACGGCAATTTCCTTTTCCAGTTTGTAGATCTCATTCTGCACTTCCGTATTCCTGCGGGTCTGTGCGTCGAATTTGTTTTTGGCCGTTTGCTGCTGGCCGCGCAGTTCCTCCACTTCGGTACGCTGCTTTTCAAGTCCAGCCACAATACCATCCAGTTTGAGCTGCTCCACAGCATGCTCTTCGTTGAGCCGTTTAATGTTGTACAAGGCATGGTTAAGCTGCTGGCGATCCTGTGTCAGTTCATTGTTCAGCCGTGTTTCCTTATCCTGTAAGTTTCGGAGCTGCTCGTTTTTTACCTTTTTATCACTCTCATACGCCCGTATTTTTGCGACGTATTCGTTCGTGATTTTCTGCTGGATGGCCAGGTTCTTTTCTTTGACCAGGCTTTCCTGCTTCTGTTGCTGGAGCAATGCCTCCTGCCGGCCGATTTCTGTAGTAATCCGCGTCTGATCCGTCCGCTGGGTCAATTCCTGCGCCTCGAGCACCGCGAGTGATTCGCTGAACCGGGCAATCCGGTGGGTGGCCAGTGCGACGCTTAATGCTTTGTATTGCTCCTTGATGCGGTAATACCGCTCTGTTTTTTTTGCCTGATTTTCGAGCGTTTTGAGGTTCTTCTCAATCTCAAAAAGGAGATCTTCTACCCGTTCAAGGTCGTTCTCCGTATCGCGCAGCTTATTCAGCGTCTGTTTCTTCCTAACCTTGTATTTGGAGATGCCCGAAGCTTCCTCGAAAAGGTTGCGTCTTGAGTTTTCTTTGTTATTGATGATTTCATCAATCATCTTCAATTCGATGATCGAGTAGGTATCAGCGCCGATGCCGGTGTCCAGAAACAGGTCCGTGATGTCTTTCAGCCGGCATTTGACATCATTAAGCCGGTACTCACTTTCACCGGTCCGGTATAACTTGCGGGTAATCGTCACCTGGGAGAATTCAGTGGGAAGCACGTTGCGGGTATTATCGAACGACAGGGAAACTTCGGCCAGGTTGGCGGCCTTGCGGTTCTTGGTGCCATTGAAAATAATGTTCTCCATCTTTTCGGAACGCAGCATCCGCGTGCTTTGCTCACCCAGTACCCACCGGATGGCATCTACTACGTTGGACTTACCGCATCCATTGGGCCCCACAATAGCGGTAACCCCTGCATTGAAGTGGATGGTGATTTTATCGCCGAAACTTTTAAAGCCTTTTATTTCGAGTTTGGTAAGCTGCATGCAACGTAATTATACTCCTCGCGAATTTAATAATTTTGCTGAAGTTGCGTCGTTTTGTCCGGTGATGAAATACTATAGCTGCGCCAACGCCGCTTCGACATGCTGTTTTCCCTGGGCTGAATAGTCGAGCGCGAGGGCGTGGCGATGCCCCTCGGCGTCCATCTTTTTGAGTGATTTGCGGAGGATATCCACGATTTTGTCTGTGTGCCGGGGCCAGAAATCCTCATATTGGAACTGCAGAAAGACCAGACACAGTGCGTTTTCCATGAGCTGTACCTCGTGGTCCGCTTTCAGTTTTATTTTACGGACGATTTGCTTTACCCGTTCAATGGTGTCAGCGGAATAGCCAATCGGCGCCAGCAGCTCCTCCGCTTTTTCCGCATGGTACAGGCTCAATGCTTTTCGCCAGGTCAGGTATCCTTCCCGGTCCTGTGGGTAATCACCGCGGGGTATTTCCCACCGGCCGATGTGCTGGCACCGGGACGCAAGCAGCAACGCTTCACCGGCATCGGGACTTAATTTCAATATCCAGCCGTGGAGTTTGAGGGAAAGAAAATATTCCTGGGGATAGGTATTCCCTTCCCATATAAATGGGTTGGGATCCTGTTTGTTATATTGGTCAAATACCTGGAATGCGCGTTCGAACTTTTCTGTTGATGATGTCATTTTATCACTTATTGTCCGGTATCAGGGAGTCAGCTTGCCACGGCGGCCGGGTGATCCATGGATATAACCGGGATATGCAAACATACGAAATGGTGATTTATTTTATGTCCGGCTTGTTCCCGGCAGGGGAACGTACTCCTGTTCGTCGCCGGGAACCAAAGGGAACGCATCGTGATGCTGGTTTTCCCAGTTCACTTTGGCTTCTTCAATCAACGCTTTATCCGAGTTTACGAAATTCCAGTATATAAAACGTTCCTCGTCGAAGGGCATTCCGCCAAAAAGATAGACCGTCGTGTTCTCATTCATTTCGAACGTGCAAAGGTTGGCGTCCTTGGCGATTAACAGCTGTTTTGAGCCATAGGGATTGCCTTCGATGTTTACCGTGCCCTCCAATACATACAATGCAGCCTCGCCATATAAATCCTTTCCGATCGTTAGTTTACGGGCTGTTTTGGTCTTGATTTCAATAAAAAACAACCTGCTGTGAACGGGAACGGGAGACTTTCTTCCAAACGCTTCGCCGGCGATCAGTTTGTACTGCGTATCCTCTTCCTGCCAGACCGGGATGGCATCTGCCTCAATATGAAAGAAAGTGGGAGCCTGTTGTTCGACCTGTTTTGGAAGGCCTACCCAAATCTGGAAACCATGGAGGTTCTTCTCCGTTTCCCTTAAATATTCCGGTGTTCTTTCCGAGTGTACGATGCCCTTTCCGGCGGTCATCCAGTTGACGGCTCCTGGGGTGATTTCCACGGCATTTCCAATACTGTCGCGGTGGAAAATAGCACCTTCAAGCAGGTACGTTAATGTAGAAAGTCCGATATGGGGATGAGGCGGAACGTCCAGGTTCTGGTAATCTTTCAATGCTGCAGGCCCCATGTGATCGATAAAAACAAAAGGTCCGACAGCTCTTTTCTGACGAAAGGGAAGCAGCCTGCCGACTAAAAAATTTCCGATATCCGCCGCTTTTTCCTCAATGATCAATCCAATATTTGACATCATAATGTGATACCCCTTAACACTTTTTCAAAATAAACGTGTAGTAAATATACCGGATTCTATGGCAATATACAAATGGATTCCTTCCGGTAGCATTGTTTATTACCTGATACTTTATAAAAATGAGCATAATATATTTTAAATAAGTATATTATGATTTTAATAAAATCGTGAATATCCAATTGTACCCATCCGGGTCCGGGATCAGCGGCATCCAAACCACGTAATAGAAAACCGCAAATTTCGGATTTTCCGCCTCCGGTAAGGATATTAATTTTACCCCCGGTAAACACCGGGTTATGGAGAACATAGAAATGCGATTAGCCGCGAAGGACTGGCAGGCTATCACAACGGAACTGCATGATAAGGGTTTTGTTATCGTCCGGGATGTAATGCACCGGCAGGAATGCGATGCGCTGATTGCGGCATACGGTGCCAGCGATACGTACCGCAAAACAATCAGTATGCAACGCTACCGGTTTGGCCGGGGGGAATACAAATATTTCCGGTATCCATTGCCCGGATTGATTACGGCATTACGGGAAAAGGTATATGCTGAAATTGCACCCGTTGCCAACCAATGGATGCAGGAGCTGCGTATCGACAACAGGTTCCCGGCTACACATCAGGAGATGAAAAAACGTTGCTGGGAATATGGGCAACGAGAACCAACGGTTCTTATTTTAAAATATGGCGAAGGGGACTTCAATACACTGCACCGGGACCTTTACGGTGAGGTTTATTTTCCGTTACAGGCGGTCTTTATGCTTAACCAGGTTGGGAAAGATTATACCGGCGGTGAATTTGTGATAACCGAGCAAATACCCCGTGCACAGTCCAAGGCAAATGTATTGACCCCTGACCGGGGTGATATGGTCATTTTTACCACTAATTTTCGACCAGAGAACGGAACCCGCGGCCACTATCGTGTACAGATGAGGCATGGCGTCAGTCCACTCCACGGCGGCAACCGGCACAGCCTTGGTATCCTATTCCACGACGGGCTTAGCTGACTAATGCCATCCGCTGGTTATTTCCGGGGCAGCATGGGAAACAGTACGTACATTTCGCTTTCGGTAAGCTGGCGGCCAAATTCAGCTATTTCAAAAGCCTCGGCGTATTTGATGCCGGAAATGTCTGTTCCGTACCATTTTGTCAGCGCGGGTGTGTTGACGGCAGTCACGCTGCTGAACGGGTAGGTGTTTTCGTAAATCAGCTTTTTCTGTTTTTCCGGATCTGCCCTTACCTCGTCCAATATCCCCATACCGTGGGGGATGGCATCATTGACCTGTGACCGCTGGGCGGCACAGGCCGCCAGCTTGGTTGGCCATACCGAGTCAATTCCAACGGCGAAATCAGGTATGTAGGAAAAATTGATGGTATGAAAATCACGGATATATACAAAAACTGGCGTTTTTTCCATCTGGAGGCGGGGCGCAGCATCCCGGACGATGTAGCCGGCGGTCATGTTATCGGTGTGGCCGCCTACCGCCGGATAATAGGTGAATACCACATCTGCATTCCAATCCTGAATGCTTTTGATTACTTTATCCTGTACTTCTTTGGTGTTTTTCAGGTATTGGTCGTGGTAATCGAGCACCTCGTAGTCGCCAAGGGAGAGGATTTGCTTGGATTCCATGGCTTCTCCGTAACGCATTTTAGCCAGTTCAGCAGGTTCCATGGAATAATGCCCGGCATCGCCGTTAGTTAAGGACATGAACTTGACTTCGTGCCCCATTTTTGTGTAAAGTGCAGTGATGCCGCCGGTATATATTTCACCTTCATCCGGGTGGGCGAAGATGACCATTACCTTCAGTTTTTGCTGGGCAAAGGCCAGGGAAGTACATAAGATAAAAATGGTCGTCAACTGGAGTAATCTGGTCATAATCGTTTATTTAAGGTTTATCATCAAAAATAACGATTTTTGGGAAGATACATAGCTAACACTAACAATTTGTCAGTTGCTGGAAAGTTGACGTCACCCCTTCCTTAAAGCCCATCTCCAGCTCCTTTTCGGGGCCGGAAACCGTATCGTAGGTCAATAGCATTTCCGTTTTTAATTGCAGCCAAATAATTGCCTGACTGATCAAACAGGATCGGGATCGGTAGCTATTGTCCGTGATTACTTAATTCCTTTGGAAACTTGTCGCCAATTAAATTCAGTTTCAGGTTATGTTCCAGATAAGCTTTCATCCCGTCCAAAACTGTCGTAAATCCGCCAGTGTTGTCTTTTATGGCTTGTATTAAATCGTCACCCGTTTCCTTGAAGCCGTAATTTTTGATAACAACGTAAGTCGTTTCGTCCGTCAGCTGTGTAAACTCAAAATCGACGGTTACATCCGGCGTATTGTCCCATTCAATGGACAGCTTTTTATTCGGAACGATCTCCTTTACGAATACGTTCGTTGAAACGCCGTACATTTCCCATTCCCAGGTTATTGTTTTGCCTATTTCCAATTGTCCGCTCGACTTCGTAAACCAAAAATTGGTTGTGATTTCCGGATCAATAAATGCCTGGAAAACTATTGCCACAGGTTTTCTGATCAGCATTTGCGCCTCTACTATTGGGGTTTTTGTTGCTGCCATTTTTGCTTTATTTTAATTGAATTTTATCGTCTTTCTGTCAATCAATCTGGTCTTCATGGAGAATAAATAACACGGGTTCGCGACAACAGGCTATGGTAATTGCATAAAACTTGCGCCGATTACCTTCAATGTGCCTTCGATACGCTTCCATACCCGGAAATAACGGAATTGCCCTTCCAAGGGTGTTCCCGCTACTTTCCCCTTCGCCGTCATCGTGACAATGGAAAGTGCGGTTCCGCCTGTTATTTTAATGTTGTCAATTGTTGTTGAAGCTTCTTCAATGACCATCGTTTTTGTGCGATGTGAGTCTAGGTCCATTTCCTTGGTTACTACCTGTCCTGTCGGTGCAACCGCAATTAAATCGTCGTACAACAACTGGTCAAGCCTGTCTACATCGCTGATCCGCTGAGCCGAAAAAAGTTTGTTTTCCGCTTCAATCACTTCTTCTCTGGTAATCGGTTTTTCCATATGTTGTTTCTTTAGGACATGCTGTTCCCATTTGAATACAAACTTGATCAATAAAGGTTGGATATTGCGGCCTAAATATGACAATTTTAATGACCGATTACGACAAAGGTGGACGGTTTCCTTAATTGATGGGCTCGTAGGTATGCAGCATGGTGCCTTCGGAGAACGTTTTGCTCCCGGTAAGCCTTAAGGGAAACAGCTTATCTTGTTCGGGAAACAGGCGATATCCGTTGCCGATAGCCACCGGGGCAACGATCAATTGTATTTCATCAAACAGACTGGCTTGCAGCAACGATTGCGCAAGCGATAGGCTTCCCCACATGACCATGTTTTTCCCGACACCTTTCTTCAGGGATCGGATATAAGCAATGGCATCATCCGCCACCAGGGAAATATTTCCATGACTGCCCCACACTACCTCTTTTAACGAACTGGAAAATACGATCTTGGGGATGCTGTTCATGGCGGTAGTTATTTTCGGATCTTCACCGGTGGCAGTAGGCCAGAATCCGGCAAATAACCGATAGGTATTCGTGCCCATCAGGATCAGGTCTATGCTGTCCATCAGGGGGCCTTGGTTAGCATCCACGTCCTTTTCCAAGTTGTTATAGGTCCCATCAAAGAATCCGGTTGTCTTATCGCGGTCAGCACAGAACCCGTCGATAGACATGAACTCCTGTAAAATTAGCTTTCTCATCGCGTATATATGTTGTGATTTAAATGTGTTTATCACAAAGTTAACTATAAGGTGAGGGACCCGCGTAGTGCAAAAACGACAATGTGAGGGGGGATACGGGACAACCCGGCGCATAAGTAACCAAGGCTGCTTTTGCATTGCCGGTTTTTACCGCCAGCAAACATAAGCCAACGTGCTTCCATACCCGTTACGATAGGAAGCGGATAGCAGGGTTAGGGGATCAGGTACCCGAGACAATCCGTCGCCGGTGTTCATAGCCCCATTTTTCCATTGCAGACAGCACTTCGCCCAGGGTGTCGCTGTATTCAGTTAGGCCATATTGGACGGTTACCGGTTTGGTATTGCATACTTCCCGGCTGACCAGGCCGTTCAGTTCCAGTTCCTGTAGTTCTTTCGAAAGGATACGGGGTGAAATACCTGCTTCCCTGGATAATTCGTTGAACCCCTTTTTTCCGCTTCGCAGAACGGAGATCAGTACCAGCTTCCATTTTCCGCCTACCACATCCAGCGTGTCCCGGATGGCGAGTTTAGCTTTGGCACAACTTTCTACGGTGTGGGTTTGCATGTGCTATTCTTTTTGTTATTACTATCCTTTATGTAACAGATAACAAATGTATAGTATTTATACGGAAATTTGCTCCATAAATAAAAATTAGATCTTATGTCACCGAAAGCAATCAAAATCACCGGATGGGCACTGACCATCCTATTGGGGCTGTTCCTGATGATGAGCGCCCTGATGAAAATTATGCAGAACGACACCGCCGTGGCCCAGGCTTCGTCATTTGGAATTGATGCAGCGGTTTATCGGTTTATCGGGATTCTCGAAATCACCTCGTTGATTCTGTTCCTTATCCCGAGGACAGGTGTTCTGGGAACCCTTTTACTGGCCGCTTACCTGGGTGGGGCCATTGTAACGCACCTGCAACACCATGAACCGGTCATCATGGCGGTCATTTTTCAGGCCGTCCTATGGATTACGGCCGTGATCCGTTTCCCCGAATTGAAACAAAGACTTTTAGTAAACGGTAAGACGATCAAACAATGAAACAACGGAGCATAGCAAAGATTACCCGGAACCATTGGCACAACGGCTTCCTGGGTGCCGGCCACAAAGCCATGGCCGTACTGGACGGAACCAGCTTTAAGGAATCCGACCCTTTCATCTTATTTATGGACGACAGCCTGGATCTTCCGGGAGGTAAACCCGTGGGCGGGCCCCATCCCCATGCGGGATTTGAGACCCTGACCCTGGTGCTGGAAGGTAACGGGAAGGACTGGGAAACCGGCAGTTTTGAGTTGATGACTGCTGGAAACGGCATTATACACACGGAGGAGATTACATCAAAGCAGCAACTGCGCATCCTGCAGGTGTGGCTGGTGCTTCCGCCGGAAGAACGTTGGACACGGCCACAGCTGCAGCGGATACTGCTCGAGGATGTTCCGAAAATAAAGACCGCCGATTATGAAATCCGGGTTTATAGCGGAAGCAGCAACGGACTGACGTCGCCGCTCAAAAATCACACGCCCTTTACCTTGGTGGATTTCAGGCTGAACAGGCGTGCCGAAATACGCCAGGAAATACCTGCGCATTATAATGGGCTGGTATATATGCTGAAGGGGAGTATCTTGGTTGGCGACAAAACGATCAAGGCCGAAGAGGCTGGCTGGCTGTCCCCATCCGGCGAAGCCGGCGAAATGCTATTCCGGGCTTTGGAAGACGACACTCGGTTTGTGCTGTATGCTGGTCGGCCGCACAACGTTCCCGTCATCCATCACGGCCCGTTCGTTGCCGATTCAATGGAAGATATTGCAAGGCTATACAGGGAATTCCGTGGCGGTACGTTTCCCCATCTGAATGAGTTGGCCACGGAACGGAAAGTAAACTACCGGCTAGTAGATGGTCTGCATATTGGGTTCAATTTCTGATGAACCGGCCAATAATGTATATTTGATTGCTGCTGATGTTCAGGAGGAATCCCTGGGATGACGTCAACAGTGATCAACAGGGATAATACAGCTTATGACCATCGAACAGATTTTCCAGGACAAATCAGTAAAGGTAAAAGCAAAGGTAGCAACTATCGGCGAGTGGCTGGTACGACAAGAATTGCCTTTAGACGAGTTATTGGCATATGCAGGACGGCAAAAGGCTACGGATAAGGCGACTTGCATAGAAGCCGTGGAGTATGCTACAAAAAAGGCGCCGGCTATCGCAGATGAAAACCTGCTCGCCTATGTGACGGAAGCATTGAAAGATGATGAGCCAAGGGTAAAATGGGAAAGCGCAAAAGTAATCGGCAATATCGCCGGGTTATTCCGGGATGGGCTGGGTGAGTCAATTAAGAGCCTCTTGTCAAACACTGCGCGTCAGGGAGCTGTTGTCCGTTGGGCAACGGCTTACGCGCTGGCTGAAATACTGAAATTGAAGACAGCAAACAACGGCAACCTATTGCCAAAGGTGGAAGCACTTTGTGAGTGGGAAGAAGATAACGGCGTTAAGAAAAAATACCTTGACGCATTGAAAAAGGTGAAGAAATGAAATACTTACGGGGTGAGAAAGTTCAAATAGCAAATTGAGCACACACGGTAAAAATATCATCTACACCATAGGTCATTCTACACATAGTATGGGTGATTTTTTGGCTATGCTTCAATCTTTCGATATTAGGGCGCTGGTTGATATTAGAAGGTTTCCGGGTTCACGGAAGTTTCCGCAGTTTGATCAGGACAATCTTGAGGCTTCCTTACGGGAAAACAACGTCAGGTACATACCCATGGAAAATCTGGGCGGTCGAAGGAAAGTGCACCAAGATTCTAAAAATACCCGCTGGCGAAATGCTTCTTTTCGTGGTTATGCAGATTATATGGAAACAGCGGAATTCGTGCAGGGTGTTGAAGCGCTAGCAGCCACTGCATTGGAATGGCCAACTGTGTATATGTGTGCAGAAGCGGTGTGGTGGCGTTGTCATCGCGCGTTGATATCCGATTACCTGAAAGCAAAAGGGTGGACGGTGTTGCATATTATGGACGTGGGTAAAGCGGAAGAACATTCCTATACCTCGCCTGCGACCGTAATTGGCGACCGGGTTTCCTATGCGGATGAAGATTTGTTTAACCAATAAGACAATGATGGGCGCGAAATTTAAAATAGGCGACAAAGTAAGCTGGAATTCTGAAGCAGGAAAAGTCTCGGGTACGATAATTAAAGTGCATACGAAAGATTTCGATTATAAAGGGTATACACACCACGCCACAGCGACCGACCCGCAATATGAAATAAAAAGCGATAAAACAGACCATATCGCTGCACATAAGGGTACCGCACTGACTAAAGTTTGATTAGAAATAATTCCGATGCTTTCGTCGTGAATGAAACTGATAGTTTTTTTAATTTCTAACTATAAGGAGCCTAAATAAATTTTCATACGATAAAATCCCATCTATCAGAACGAGGTTAAGTACGTTTTACCCATACTAATCACCGCAGGCTTGTCAAGAGCTCATTTATTTTTTGTTTTCTGCACTTTCGTTAAAGCCTGAGGTTTGCGACGCTTTGAAAACAAAAAACCCCGCTATTGCGGGGCTTCATTTCTCAGCGGAGAGGGAGGGATTCGAACCCTCGATACGCTCAACACGTATACACAC
>NZ_JBEBRB010000004.1:0-94702 GCF_040395035.1 Parapedobacter lycopersici
ACATTGCCGGATGTTTCCACAAACGTAATGGTTTCCGTATCATGCAGCTTCCCCTCAAACAGGCCGCTTTGATCGATAACCTGTACTGTAGCTTGGTTGCTTTCGAAGCTCTTAACCGCAAGCAAAATCGCAATTGCATAAACCGCAATCAGAAAAATCGGAACCAGGAAGGTGATCAGCAGAAATGATTTCTTTTTTACGCGACTCAGGTATTCACGCCGGATGATGAGTAGTATCTTGTTCATTGGTTGGTTTCAATTGCAGTGGACGGCTTCTTTTGGGTTACCTTGTCAACAAAAATGTCATGTATACTCGGTACAATTTCCTTCAGTTCGTGAAGTTGTACCAGTGGGATAAGGTAAGTGAGCACATCGTTAATAGTCCGTCCACCGGCGATATTAATGGTCAGCACCGTGCGGTCCTCCACCGTTTCCCGGCTGCTGACGGAAAACAGGTCGTCCACTCCCGTAACCGGTTTGTCGCGGGAAAAGTATTCCACGCGGTAAGTATTCGTCCGATAGGTATCTTTAATGGCCTTTACCTTTCCGTCCAGTATTTTCTTTGATTTGTTGATCAGGATGATGCTGTCGCATAGCTCTTCAACGGATTCCATCCGGTGAGTGGAAAAGATAATGGTTGCTCCATTACGGTTCAATGCGAGGATTTCCTCCTTGATGATGTTTGCATTGACGGGGTCGAATCCGGAAAACGGCTCGTCAAGAATAATTAAGTCCGGCTGGTGCACCACGGTAGCAACAAACTGCACTTTTTGCTGCATCCCCTTGCTGAGATCTTCTATCTTCTTATTCCACCAGCTTTGCATCTCCATCTTCTCAAACCAATGTTTGATCCGCTCGACGGCTTCCTGCCGCCGAAGGCCTTTTAGCTGGGCAAGATAACACATCTGTTCGCCGATTTCCATTTTCTTATACAGTCCGCGTTCCTCGGGCAGGTAGCCAATCCGGCCGATGTGTTTCGGTCCCAGCCGTTCGCCATCCATGTAAACTTCGCCGCTATCGGGAGCTGTAATCTGGTTAATAATACGGATCAACGAAGTCTTACCCGCACCGTTCGGACCCAGCAGTCCGAAAATACTGCCCTTTGCAATATCCGTAGAGATGTTATCCAGCGCCAGGTGATTGGCATATTGTTTTACGATGTTTCTGATTTCCAGCATGTGTGTTCCGTGGGCTTGCCTGTCATTGGATACAAAGATGTCGTTTTTGTTACGAATAAGCCTTTAATTCTTTAACATTTTTTAACAGCCGCGCGGTTAAACTTTTCCGGATAAACAAGCTCTTACAGGTAAGCGAATGTAACGAATGGCCAGACAGGCACTGTCCGTTTACATGCATCCCGGGAAATGCCATAGCGGCAGAAATATCCCGGCCGGAAAGACAAATTGTTTAATTGTTTATAGTTTTTGGTTTAAGTTTGATGATGAACGTCCGGTCTGCCTTTGGCGGCCGGGCGTTTTTAGTTATGTTTGCGGTGCATCAAACTCGACGCCATGCAACAGATCAGCGTTATCGGCTCGGGGACCATGGGTAACGGTATTGCTCACGTCTTCGCACAGTATGGATTCCAGGTTTCCCTGGTCGATACGGATGCAGGTGCGTTGGAGCGGGCGTTAGTCACCATTGCCGGCAACCTGGATAGGCAATCCGGCGCTGGAGTCATTACCGGAGCAGCTAAGCAGGCTATCCTCGATCGTATCTCACTCCATGCCAGCTTGGGGCCGGGTGTACGGGAAGCCGACCTGGTTGTGGAGGCCATCACGGAAAACGAGGAAGTTAAACTCCGGGCATTCCGGCAGCTTGATCAGCTGGCCCCGCAACACGCCATTCTGGCCACCAATACGTCATCCATTTCCATCACCCATATTGCGGCCGCCACGCAACGGCCGGATAAAGTAGTGGGCATGCATTTTATGAACCCCGTGCCTGTAATGAAGCTGGTTGAGGTGATCCGCGGAAAAGCCACAGCCGGATCTACCATGCAAACAGTAGTGGCACTGGCCAGGCAGCTGGATAAAGTTCCGGTAGAAGTAAACGATACCCCCGGTTTTGTGGCCAACCGCGTGCTGATGCCCATGATTAATGAGGCAATCTTTGCGTTACACGAAGGTGTTGCAACAGCGGAGTCGATTGATACCGTGATGAAACTGGGTATGGCCCATCCCATGGGGCCGCTGCAGCTGGCCGATTTTATCGGACTGGATGTATGCCTGTCCATTCTGAATGTGCTGCATGAGGGGTTTGGTACGCCGAAATATGCACCCTGTCCGCTGTTGGTTGATCTGGTTGCTGCGGGAAAACTGGGAAAAAAGACAGGCAGTGGGTTTTATAATTATTGAGCTATTGATTCATTTGTTGAATACCATTTAATCAGCTACGATGTCTTTACTTTTTCAACCGATAACGATCCGGTCGATTACCGCCAGAAACCGGCTGGCCGTTTCGCCAATGTGCCAGTATTCCAGTGTCGATGGTTTTGCCAATCACTGGCACCTGATCCATCTGGGCAGCCGGGCGGTGGGCGGCGCAGGAATTGTCTTCACCGAGGCCACGGCCGTTTCGCCCGAAGGACGGATTTCACCCGATGACCTGGGGATATGGAAAGACACGCATATTGCCGGGCTGGCACAGGTGGCCGAAGCGATCAAAAGCAATGGCGCTGTGGCGGGGATACAGCTGGCCCATGCTGGCCGCAAAGCAAGCCATAGCAGTCCGTGGAACGGTAACCGGCTCCTGACCACTGCCGAAGACGGATGGCAGACACTGGCGCCAAGCGCAGTCGCCTACAGGGAGGGGATGCCTCTGCCCGGGGCGATGGATATCTCCCAGATCCGGCAGTTGATTGCCGATTTCGGAAATGCCGCCCGGCGGGCCGTGGAAGCCGGTTTCCAGGTATTCGAAATCCATGCCGCACATGGTTATTTATTGAATGAATTTCTTTCGCCGCTGAGCAATTTCCGCGACGATGAATATGGGGGTTCTTTTGAAAACCGCATCCGCCTGCTGCTGCAGGCGGTGGGGGAGGTCCGGCGGGTTATCCCGGAGATATTACCCCTTTTTGTGCGGATATCCGCAACAGAATGGACAGCAGGTGGGTGGGATGAATCGGACTCCATAAAGCTTGCCGTCCGGCTAAAAGAACAGGGCGTTGACCTGATCGATTGCTCCTCGGGTGGGAATTCGCCCAATCAGCAGATTGTAACGGCCCCGCTGTACCAAGTGCCGTATGCCGCCAGTATCAGGCAGGCGGCCGGTATCTTAACCGGGGCTGTGGGATTGATCACACGCGCAGACGAAGCAGAGGATATCCTCCGTGGGGAGCAGGCAGACCTGGTTTTCATGGGACGTCAGTTGCTACGGGATCCATATTTTCCGCTGCACGCGGCAAAACAACTGGGAGCCAATATACCGTGGCCGGTACAATATGAACGAGCCAGGCCATAAGCAGTAATACAAATGGGAAAAAGTAAATACAATAAATTCGAAGAATTAATTCTTCATGAAGATGACAATCTGATTGTGATCAATAAACCGCCGTTCCTGGCCTCGCTGGATGAACGCGAGGGGGAGGGACTGAGCGTGCATCGCCAGGCTAAGCAGTACTACGCTGAAGCCCAGGTTTGTCACCGGCTCGATAAGGAAACGTCAGGTTTACTGCTTATCGCAAAAAATCCGGAAACCTACCGTGCGGTATCCATCGAATTTGAGCGCCGGCGGGTCGCCAAAACCTATCATGCCGTCATCGAGGGCACGCATATATTTGAAGACCTGCTGGTCGACCTGCCCATCCTGAATATGGGGAATAAAAACGTGACAATCGACCGTGCAAACGGTAAACGGGCAGAAACTTATTTTAAATCGCTTCGCTACTTTAAGCATTATACATTGGTAGAGTGCCGGCCCATTACCGGTCGCATGCACCAGATACGGATCCACCTGGCTACCCAGCGGGCCTCCATTGCCGGCGATGAGCTGTACAAGGGCAAGCCTGTCTTTCTTTCGCAGATTAAAAAGCGTGGATTTACCATGGGTAAGGGGCGTGAAGAAGAACCGATTATGAAGCGGTTTGCGCTTCATGCACGCGAGCTACGGTTTGCGCTTGGGGAAAAGCAGTATCACTTTGAAGCGCCGTACCCGAAAGATTTTGCTGCCCTGCTCAAGCAGCTCGAAAAATACGACGATTAACTGTCGGTGCGCCGAACCAACCGGTGCACCGCTTTTTAGAAAAGCTTGCCGTGCGGACCGCGTACCTGAAGTCCGAGCAACTGATTCAGTTTATCGATAAAATAGCGGGCCAGCAGGGGAGACTCCACCTCCAGGTTTTGATGGACAAAGAAATAAAGGGATTTCAATCCTCCGTCATGCCACTCCTTGATGCGGACAAGCCAGTCGTCCAGTCGCCGGTAATCGCTGGGGTGATTGGCGCCGACATACCGGACAAAAGCGGCGGGGGCGGTGAGCTGCATGTGCAGCATATCGCGCCGCCCGGCGGTATCTACGATAACGGCCGTACGGTGCTCTTCACGAAGCAGGTCATATAGTGCCTGACTTACCCCGGCATCGTTAAACCACTCCGCATTCCGTACCTCCACAGCCAGTGGAATGGCCTTCGGGTATTGTTTTATAAACGTTGCCAAGCGGTCAAAGTCCTTGGGTTTGTAATTATCATGCAGCTGAAGAAAACTCATGCCCAGTTTCTCTTCAAATAGACTGATGGCATCACAGAAAGCCGTTACTTTTTCCCCTACATTGAGGAGACGGCTATAATGGCTGATGGATTGCGGTATTTTTGGAAAAAACTTAAAATCCCCGGGCGTCTTGTTTTTCCACACTTCCACTTGGTGTTTGTCGGGCGAATTATAAAACGTAGCGTTTAACTCGATGCAGTTGAACTGGGTGGCATAATAAACCAGTTCGTCTTTCGTTCCCCGTGGATAAAAGCCTTTGAGATCCTGTTTATTCCACTTGGCACAGCCGACGTACACTTCGAAATCGGTCCCCTCTTTTTTGAGGACTTTCCAACTATCGGGGTGAGTCGGGGGCAGGGAGAAATCAACCGCTTCGGGGTCAGCTACGCTTCCAAATTTCATAACGCTGTTTTATTACAAAAGCGATTAACTGTTAGCAACACGCGTCAGTTGCCTGATTGCTAACAGTTAACCGTTAAGACTTAGTGCTTAAAATGCCGTACACCTGTAACAACCATGGCTACTCCTTTACGGTTGGCCATGTCCACGGACTCCTTGTCGCGGATGGACCCGCCTGGTTGCAGGACTGCCGTAATGCCCGCCTCGGCCGCAATTTCCACACAGTCGGAAAACGGAAAGAACGCATCGGAGGCCATCACGGCGCCGTTCAGGTCAAAACCAAACGACTGGGCCTTCAGGATAGCCTGCCGCAGGGCGTCCACACGTGAAGTCTGGCCGACACCGCTTGCCGAAAGCTGTCCGTCTTTAGCCAGTACGATGGTATTGGACTTGGTATGTTTTACAATTTTGTTGGCAAAATAAAGATCGCTGAGTTCATGATCCGTCGGCTGCTTATCCGTTACGGTGTTCATCTGGGTTGGCCCCTCAATCACGAGGTCCTTATCCTGCTCAATGACGCCATTCAGCAGCGTCTTAAACAACTTGGTTGGCAGTGTTACCGCTTTCCGTTTTAGCAGGATCCGGTTTTTCTTGCTGGTAAGCGTATTAAGCGCCCCGTCGCTGTAGTCCGGAGCAATAAGCACCTCAAAAAACAGCTTGTTGATTTCTTCCGCGGTAGCATCGTCCACCTGCCGGTTGCAGATGATTACCCCGCCGAAAGCCGATACCGGATCACAGGCCAGCGCGTCGTTCCACGCCGTAAGCAGATCCCCGCGTGAGGCCACCCCGCATGCGTTCGTATGTTTCAGTACGGCAACTGTGGGTTCGTCAAACTCGTCGATCAGCGCCACCGCCGCATCAATATCAACCAGGTTATTATAGGATAACTCTTTTCCGTTCAGCTTCTCAAACATGGTGTCCAGTGCACCATAAAAAACACCCCGCTGATGCGGGTTTTCACCGTATCGGAGTACCTGTGCCTGCTGTTCGCTTTGCTTGAATACCGGCAGTGGCTCCGTCGCGTTGAAGTAATTGAAAATGGCCGTATCGTAATGCGACGACACGTTGAACGCCCGTTTAGCAAAGGTTTTCCGATGCTCCAGCAGTGTATGCCCTCCGTTTTCCGTTAAAATATCCTGAAGCAGCTGATAATCATTCCGCGAGGAAACGATCACCACATCGTTGTAATTCTTGGCCGCTGCGCGGATAAGCGAGATGCCGCCGATGTCTATTTTTTCGATGATCTCCTGTTCAGCGGCTCCAGAAGCCACAGTTTCTTCGAAAGGGTAGAGGTCGACGATCACCAGGTCGATTTCTGGGATTTCGTATTCCTGCAGCTGCCGTCCGTCGGCTTCCAGGGGCCGGCGTGACAGGATCCCGCCAAAGACCTTGGGGTGCAGGGTTTTTACCCGGCCGCCCAATATGGACGGGTAACCCGTGAGATCTTCCACCGGGACAACCTCATGGCCGAGTTCGCGGATGAAGGTTTCCGTGCCTCCGGTGGAATAGAACGTAACACCTTGTTTATTTAACAGTTCGATTAATGGGGCGAGTCCGTCTTTATAGTAAACGGATATCAATGCGTTTTTGATTTTTACGGGGTGGCTCATTTGCTATTTAGCGCTTTTGTTTATGAGCAGCAAAGATAAGAAAAATCCCCGTGCATTCTCCCGGCACGGGGATCTGATGACAAATCAATGCTCCCGGCCGTTAATCAACCGCTTAAGCCGAGCAGTTGCTTTGCTTCGGCGTAACTCACCCGGTTCCAGTCGATATCCGAAGCCGGGCGCATGCCGGTTAGCGTAACGCCCGCAGGTATCAGTACATAGCGGAACTCATTCCCCCGGACACCTGAATAATCATACTCGGTGAGTGCCGAACCGTCGGTGCTCCTTATCCGATATTGATGGCATTGAGGGTGGAAACCGCAAAAGAGCCGCCCGACCAGGTGTACTCGACATTTGAATAGGAATAAGGCTGTTGAATTGATTTCGTAGTCAATCCAACTGGAAGAGACCACGTTGGCCGTACCGCGCTCACTTACATTTGTAAAAAAGGGCCAAAATGAAAAAACAAGGGAATTACAATCCATAATAACCCGGGCAAATAACATGTCTTGGGAGACGGCACCCGTCCGTCGCTTACATTTTCTTCAGCAGGTTTTCCACAACTTTGGGATAATGCTGGTGTTCCAGCTGCTGCCCTTTAAATTTGATGACCTCCAGGCTGTCCTCCGGTTCGATCCTGAACCGGGCCTGGTAAATCACTTCGCCTTCATCGAAGTTTTCGTTGACAAAATGGATGCTGATGCCCGATTCCGCTTCGCCGGCATCCAGCACCGCCTGGTGCACGCGGTCGCCGTACATTCCCTTTCCTCCGTAGGCCGGAAGCAGGGCAGGGTGGATGTTGATGATTTTATTCGGGTATTTTTGCAGGAGGTTCTGGGGCACAAGCCACAGAAAGCCTGCTAACACGATGAGATCGATATTCAGCTTACCCAGCAACTGGACAATTTCATCTGTGTGGAAGAACTCATGCCGATCAAAAATGTGGGTAGGTACTTCAAAATTATCAGCCCGTTGCAACACATACGCTTCCGGGTTGTTGCTCAGAACCAGGGCTATTTCGGCCTGGTCGTGATACCTGAAATATTCCATCAGTTTTTGGGCGTTCGATCCGGAGCCGGAAGCAAAAATAGCGATTCGTTTCTTCACGTGATATAAATTAGTAGTTGGTACGGGGTTGCCACCCAAATTTACATTATTTTTTTTGATGCATTAAATGCTGGGCAAAAATAGCATATTTGCAGGCAATATCATTATCTTAGCACCGATTAACGCCTGAACCTGCTGTAATATAACAATAATTCCCGACGCGTGTCACCCTGTTTTTGTATTAAAATCATGACATTACATGGCGTGTTTTGTTGATATTATTTCTTTATATCTCGTGTTTTTTTGAAAAAATCGTTAAAAAAATAATATTTTGTTGCAAATGTCAATATTTTATTTGTTACTTTTGCATCATTATAGCTATATTAACATTTAACGTTTTTATCTATGTGTGGAATTATTGGTGCTTTTGACCTGAAAGGTAAGTCAGAAGAATTGCGCCCCCAAGTGCTTAAGATGTCGAAAAAGATTCGTCATCGCGGGCCGGACTGGTCGGGGATATATAGCTCGGAAAAAGCTATTCTAGCGCATGAACGTTTAGCGATTGTTGATCCGAAATCCGGCCGTCAGCCGTTGTTTAGTGCCAACGGTAATACGGTATTGGCGGTTAATGGGGAAATATATAATCACCAACAGTTGCGGAATCAGCTGACAGACTATGCATTTTCCACACAGTGTGACAGCGAGGTAATATTGGCACTGTACGAAAAGAAAGGCCCCCAATTTATTGAAGAGCTTAACGGCATATTTGGGTTTGCCCTCTATGATATTGAACAGGATACGTTTTTAATAGCACGCGACCATATTGGCATTATTCCGCTGTATATGGGATGGGACGATGCCGGCACGTTTTACGTTGCGTCTGAACTTAAGTCACTCGAAGGCTATTGCAAACGCATTGAAACGTTTCCTCCGGGACATTATATTTACAGTAAAGAAGGACTGACACCGCAACGGTGGTACAGCCGCGACTGGGAAAGCTATGCGAATGTCGAAAACAACGTTTCGGACATTGACGTACTTCGCAAAGGACTGGAAGACGCGGTACACCGGCAGATGATGTCTGACGTACCTTATGGCGTACTGCTTTCCGGCGGACTGGACTCGTCGGTCATTGCGGCGGTGACGAAGAAATTTGCAGCCAAACGGATTGAATCTGACGACCAGGAAACCGCCTGGTATCCGCAACTGCATTCATTTGCCGTGGGATTGAAAGGTTCACCGGATTTGATCGCCGCCAAGCGCGCTGCCGATCATATCGGTACCATACACCACGAAATCAATTTCACCATCCAGGAAGGGCTGGATGCGGTGCGGGACGTAATTTACCATTTGGAAACCTATGACGTAACCACGATCCGCGCTTCAACTCCGATGTACCTGCTTGCGCGTGTGATTAAATCCATGGGGATTAAAATGGTGCTTTCGGGAGAAGGCTCGGATGAGCTGTTTGGCGGGTACCTGTATTTCCATAAGGCACCCAATGCGAAGGAATTCCACGAAGAAACCGTACGCAAACTGGGTAAACTGTACTTGTACGACTGCCTCCGCGCCAATAAATCATTGGCCGCCTGGGGTGTGGAAGGACGTGTCCCGTTCCTGGATAAGGAATTTATCGATATTGCCATGCGGCTGAACCCTGAAGATAAAATGATCAGGGACGGCAGGATGGAAAAATGGATTGTACGGAAGGCCTTTGAGAACTATCTTCCCGAAAGTATTGCCTGGAGGCAGAAAGAACAGTTTTCAGACGGTGTAGGTTACAACTGGATCGATACACTCAAGGAACAGGCAGCGCAGAAGGTAAGTGACGGAGAGCTGGCCAAAGCCGCCGAGCGTTTCCCGATCAACCCGCCACAGAACAAGGAGGAATACCTGTACCGCTCGATTTTTGCGGAGCACTTTCCCTCGGATGCAGCGGCACTGACGGTACCTTCCGTTAAATCGGTCGCATGCAGCACCCCCGAGGCGCTGGCCTGGGATGCTTCATTCCAGAACCTCAACGATCCGTCCGGACGGGCCGTAGCTGCGGTGCATAACGAAAGTTACGAGAAATCCAAAGCAGTAGCGCTGTAAGCCGTTTACTGACGAATCAGAAACATAGAAAAGGCCGGGTGCATCATACACCCGGCCTTTTTTGTGAAATGTCTTTTGCGGTGACTAACCGGCTGTCCGTTATCCGTCGCCGGCCAACGTACGGATCGCCGCCGCTAAAGCGGCCTGATCCAGATGTTCCGGAAGCTGACGGGGTTGCCATGGTCCTGCAGGGCAATCGGGCCCGGGCCATGCGCTTTGTATTTGGGTATCCCGATATATTCCGTTGTTCCGTCGAGTTCGACGTTATTTTGCACCAATACCCCGTTATGGATCACGGTAACCCGGGCTTTACTCACCAAGATACCGTCTGCATTGAATCGCGGCGCTGTCCAGATAATGTCATATGTCTGCCATTCACCCGGCGGCTTTGTGGCATTTACCAACGGAATCCGCTGTTTATAGATGCTGGCCGCCTGTCCGTTGGAGTAGGTGCGGTTATCGTAACTGTCGAGCACCTGTACCTCATACCGCCCCTGCATAAATACGCCGCTGTTGCCGCGCCCCTGGCTTTCCCCGACAATTTCCGTAGGCGACCTCCATTCCAGATGCAGCTGATAGTCGGTAAATTCCTGCTTGGTCTGGATGCCGCCTTTGCCTTTTACTACCGTAAATGCACCGGCTGACACCGTCCATCCGGCCGGCGACGAACTGTCATTGCTGCTGACCCATTGGTCTAATGAGGTGCCGTCGAACAGGACAATGGCGTCCGATGGTGCCCGGTCGGCATATGTGGTCACCATGCGTGGTTCAGGTTCCCAGATCTCCGTTTCTTCAGGTTTCATTTTCGTTTGCTGTGCAAAAGCGGAAAGTGTCAGCGAAGCTGCAATCCCGGTTGTTATGACTGATTTGATATGCATAGTATAATGTGTAATTTGTTGTCTTTTCTGTGGTTTCGGCCGGCTGATGCCTTCCTGTCCTTTCCGTTACCCGAAAGCATTAAATCCGGTAATATCCATGCCGGTGATTAATAAATGGATGTCGTGCGTACCCTCGTATGTGACGACCGATTCCAGGTTCATCATGTGCCGCATGATCGGATAATCACCCGTGATACCCATTGCGCCGAGTACCTGGCGCGCTTCCCGTGCCACCTGAAGTGCCGTTGCCACACTATTGCGTTTGGCCATCGAAATCTGTGCCGGTGTGGCCCGGTCTTGGTTTTTGAGTAAGGCCAGCCGCCATACGAGCAGTTGGCCCTTCGTGATCTCGGTCAGCATTTCCGCTAATTTCTTCTGCTGCAGCTGGAAGCTTCCGATGGGCCTGCCGAATTGCTGCCGTTCTTTGGCATAACGGACAGCCGTGTCATAACAGTCCATCGCCGCGCCGAGGGCACCCCAGGCGATGCCATACCGTGCCTGGTTCAGGCAGCTTAGCGGGCCGCGCATCCCGGTAATACCCGGTAAGATGTTGGTCTTGGGGATGCGCACCTGATCGAACACGAGTTCGCCGGTAGCTGATGCCCGGAGGCTCCATTTGTTATGTGTTTCGGGTGTGCTGAATCCTTCCATACCGCGTTCAACGATGAGCCCCTGAACCTGACCATCCGGGTTTTTAGCCCATACGATGGCAATATCGGCAAATGGTGCATTCGATATCCACATTTTGGATCCGTTTAGGATCACGTGGTCGCCTGCGTCATCAAAATGAGTCAGCATCCCGGCCGGATCGGATCCGTGATTGGGCTCGGTAAGTCCGAAGCAGCCCATAAGCGCGCCGCTCGCCAGTCTGGGCAGGTAGATGGCCTTCTGCTCCTCGCTGCCGTAGGTGTAAATGGGATACATCACCAACGACCCCTGTACGGAAGCGGTGGAACGGATGCCGGAATCGCCACGTTCGAGTTCCTGCATCATCAGGCCATAGGCAAGGTAATCAAGCCCCCCGCCGCCGTGTTCCTGCGGAATGGTCGGGCCGAACAGCCCGAGTTCCGCCATTCCCGGAAGCAGCTGGCTGGGAAATTCGGCACGCTGGGCGTAATCTTCGATGATAGGTAGGAGTGCCCTGTTTACCCACTGCCTTACGCTGTCGCGGATAAGCCGGTATTCCTCGCCAATGAGTTCGTCCAGCAGATAATAATCAGGTGGTTGGTATTGGCTCATGATTCATCAGGTTTACCATCTGTCTGACAAGTATACAGATAATTTTCCGTATCAGGTTCGGCACTGGTTTATTATTGCACCGGGCCTGCTTCGTTGCCCGTCCGGAATCCGGCCGCGGTACCTGCAGGACGAAAGCACGTTTTGTCGATAAAGACGTGGACTCACCGTGCACTCACCGTGGACAGATGGTGCACTCACTTCGAAGCAGGTGCAAACCAGTAACGGGCAAACCCCGGATGATGTAAAGCTGAGAATACCCACTTTTGGGTATTTTTCATTATCTTGCCTCGAGAATACCTAATATCAACTAAATCTACTGATCATGGACGAATTTTTACCAGCTGATTTCGATTGCAGCATGGCGGTGCGGCAGGAAATCATACGTAAACTTAAGGCGCTTGAAGCGGTGGCCGACGAGCTGCCGGTCTATATCATTCACGATGTGCGCCATTTCTCGGTGATGTATATGTGTCCACGCGGTTTGCAGCTGTTGGGGATTTCCCTGGAAGATGTCCGGCGGCTGGGCTCGGCGTATTACACCAGGTTCTTCAATCCTGATGATGTGGCATTTTACCTGCCCAAGTTCATGGAACTGCTGCAGAATCCCGACCCGCCAAAGTGGTTTTCTTTTTTTCAACAGGTTACCACGGGAAAAGGGAACGGGTTTGAATGGTATTTGAGCGCTTCCCGGCCATTTGTGTTCGATGAAGAAGGGAAACCGATTCTTTCACTCACTTTTGCGCTGCAGCTTGACCCGAACCACCATCTCGCCGAGAAGGCGGAGCGCCTGATGGAGGAAAACCTGCTGCTTAAAAATAACTATCAGCGTTTTGCTTCATTAACCAAACGCGAGAAAGAGCTGCTGCAATACATTGCCCTTGGGCAGAAGACAGCCGAGATCAGCGGCCGCATCCACATTTCAGAAAAAACCATGCACACGCACCGGCGGAATATCAAGCGTAAAATCGGTGCGAAAACACATTATGACATCATCAAATTCGCCCAGGCATTTAACATGGTGTAAAAAATCAGTAGGTTTGCTGTATGGAACAGCTTCAGCAACGAGTGACACTCCGCGATTTGCGGTTTTATGCTTTTCATGGTTATTATCCCGAGGAACAGGTGCTGGGTAATGAATTTATCGTCGAGGTGGAAGCGGTGTTTAACCGTTCCGCCGGTACCGCGGAAACACTGGACGCCACGGTGGATTACGAAGTGGTATACCGCATGGTGCAGGAAGAAATGACCCTTCCCCGGAAATTGCTCGAAACCGTGGCCGAGGCGATCCTGGACCAGGTCCGGGCACATTATGCCTTTGTTCACGAGGCGCGGGTAAAGCTCATTAAAAACCATCCGCCTTTTGGCGGCGACCGGGCCGGGGCCGCAGTGGAACTGATCTGGAAACGTTAAACACAGGTATTCCGATGGCATACCAGGAAATTTCAGCGACCGTCTTAAACGAAATCCGCGCGATCCTGCCCGAACGGCTCATCGTTACGCCTTCCGCCGACCTCGAACCGTATTGCCACGATCAGACCGAAGACCTGCGGTTTGCGCCGGAACTGGTGGTGCTTCCCGAAACGGTTGAACAGGTAGCTGCCCTGCTGAAGCTATGCCATGCCCAGTGCATTCCCGTTACGCCACGGGGCGCGGGTACAGGCCTGAGCGGGGGAAGCCTGGCTGTTCATGGAGGCCTGATGATTTCCATGGAAAGGATGAACCGGATTATCTCGATCGACACGGATAACCTGCAGGCCTATGTGGAGCCGGGTGTGATTACCGGAGTGCTGCAGCAGGCGGTTGCCGAAAAAGGATTATTATATCCGATCGATCCCGCCAGCAAAGGCTCGTGCCAGATCGGCGGAAACATTGCGCATGGCAGCGGGGGACCTCGGGTGGTAAAATACGGGACCATCCGCGAATATGTGCTCAACCTCCAGGTGGTGCTGCCATCCGGCGACGTGATATGGACAGGGGCCAATACGATTAAATATGCTTCCGGTTATAATCTTACCCAATTGTTTATCGGTTCGGAGGGTACCCTGGGCATTGTTACCGGGGCGGTACTGAAATTAGTGCCCCGACCAAAGCAAACGATGCTGATGCTGGCATCGTTTCCGACCAATGAAGCTGCGTGCAGGACGGTATCGGCGATTTTCCAGGCTGGCCAGACGCCTTCGGCACTCGAATTCATGGAACGCCGGGCAGTGGAGTGGGTCAGCCAATACGAAGGGATAACTGTAGACATGCCGCCCGATGCGCAGGCAATACTGTTGATTGAAGTGGACGGGGACCGGATGGATGAACTGTTTTTGCAGTGCGAGCAGATCAATGCGGTGCTGGATGCGCACGGATGCCTGGATACGCTGCTGGCTGATACGGCATCACACCAGGAAACACTCTGGAATATGCGGCGCCGTATCGGTCCGTCGGTTAAATCAAACAGCGTGTATAAAGAAGAGGATACCGTGGTGCCCCGTGCCAGGCTTCCCGAACTGATTGCCGGAATCAAGGCCATTGGTGCGACTTATGGATTTGAGTCGGTCTGCTATGGCCATGCCGGCGACGGCAATCTGCATGTGAACATTATTAAAGGTGCAATGAATGATCACGACTGGCACCACCGGCTGAAGGACGGTATCCGGGAAATTTTCACATTGGCTGTTTCGCTGGGCGGCACCCTCTCCGGCGAACACGGCATCGGCTGGGTGCAGCGCGAATATATGCCCATTAAATATAACGAACTCCAGTTGTCGCTGATGCGTGGTATCAAACAGGTTTTTGATCCTCACGGCATCATGAATCCGGGAAAAATACATCAATAAATGACTTTATGTCACCTTTAAACCCAAAATAATGACATAATGTCTTTGTTTTCCGCATTATTATCGAGTGGAATACCATTTGAAGACGGGATGTTAGCGTTATTTATTTAAAAGGAGATATAAAAATGGCATTAGTAAAATTTTCAAACGGTAATTCAAACAGGGCAGTAGATTCCTGGACAAACAATCTTTTTGATTCGTTATTTAACGATTCCTTTATTTCAGACCGGCTTGTTTCCCGCGTACCGGCAGTGAACATTGCCGAAACGGCCGACGCCTATGCAATCGAGCTGGCTGCGCCGGGTCTGGAGAAGGGCGACTTTAAGATCAATGTGGATAAGGACGTGCTGACTATTTCAGCGGAAAAGAAGAGTGAGCAAGCGGCTGACGACCGGAAGTACAGTAAACGGGAGTATAGCTACAGTTCCTTTACCCGGTCTTTTACGCTGCCCGACAGCATTGACCACAGTAAGATCGATGCCGCCTACCAGGACGGTGTATTGAAAGTACTGGTCGGGAAACGGGAAGAAGCAAAGGTGGCTTCGCGACTGATTGACGTAAAATAAGGGAATAACCTTGTTCGTTGGCAAGTCCCGCTGGAAAAACAATCCAGCGGGATTTTTCATTGTACCGTCTATGCTTCTTCGTAATCTTCGCTTTTTGGCAGCCGGTTGGCCAGGTCCCGCCACGCATCCGGCAGCGGGGTAAGTTTGCGCCGGACAATGTCCATCCATGCCCCGTCAACGGTAACCACCGCACTTTTGACCCCATCGGCGCGGTAAACTTCGTGCCGGAACGTGAACCTGGAATTGGCAGGATTGTATTTAACCAGCAGTACCACAACCTTAACGTATTCATTCAGTTTGATTTCCTTCAGGTAAACCAGTTCCTCCCGGAATAAAACGGGACCGATCCCGGCCTCGGCAATTTTGTCAAGTGGTATTCCGAGCAGCTGGAGCATGTTGCTCCGGGCCTGTGCACACAGGTCGGCATAAGCGGAATGCCGTAAATGCCTGTTCGCATCAATCTGTGCCCAGATTACCTGTCCTTCGTAAAAGATATGATCCATAACCCAAACTTAAGAAGAAAACCGGATACCGCAAGTAACCGACGGGAGCTAATACAATCGTAAAGAGAGCAGGCGTTCGCGGGAGCGTATCATGCGCGCCGTCTATTTAACCCCCTTTACGTTCATTTTGAGCGTAAATACTTTGTCACGTGCCGTAATAAAGAGAAAATCACGTTCCGGGCCGCCGAAACACACGTTGGCGGTCCAGCCCGACGGTACCGGGATGTGGTCAATTTGGTTGCCATCGGAGTCGTACACGGTTACACCTTTTCCGGTCAGGTAGATGTTTCCCTGTTCATCAATGGTCATTCCGTCGGAGCCCTGGGGTGCAAAAAGCCGTTTGTCGGAAAGGGAGCCGTCGCGGCGGATGCGGTAGCGGTAAATTTTACTGTCACCGATATCGGCGACATACAGGAATTTGCCATCGGGTGTCCCGATTATGCCATTCGGCTGCTTAAATGCGTCGTCGAGACGTTTCACCTGTCCTTTGTGGTAAACATACAATGCCTGCGCCTGCATATCGGGCGCGGTGCGTTCCCAGTAGTCGCGCTGATAATAAGGGTCGGTGAAATAAATCAGTCCGGCAGGGGAGACCCATACATCGTTGGGGCCGTTGAATACCGAATCACGGTACCCCGTAGCTAATTTCTCCAGGCTCTCGTCCATACCGATGCGCCACAGCTCGTTGTGCTCATCGGCACAGGCAATCAGAAAACCTTCCCGGTCGACATACAACCCATTGGAGCGCCCTGCGTTTTCCATAAATACCGAAAGGTTGCTATCAATCCCGTATTTCCAGATACGGTTATTCGGCTGGTCGGTAAAAAACACGTTGCCGGCCCTGTCTGCTGCCGGGCCTTCGGTAAAGCTGAACTGGTCGCCAACCAGCCGAAGTGTATCGGAGGTAACCTGGGCTAGGCCCGATTGGGTAACGGCCAGTGCCGCAAGCAGCAAAAAGTAATGTCGTAGTGCCATAATTCCGGTTTGTCTATTCATCCAAAGCTAAAAAATTATCCGGCTCCTGCCAAATACCTATTCGACGATCTTGAACGCGGTCCTGCGGTTGAGCTGCCGGCCCTCGGCCGTTTCATTGGTGGCCACGGGCTGTGAGAGACCGTAACCCCTGTAACTTAACCTTGCCGGTGCGATACCCGCATTAATCAGGTAATGATGTACCGCTTTAGCCCGGTTTTCAGACAACCGCTGGTTGTAAGCCGCATCACCCGTATTGTCTGTATGCCCGCCGATCTCGATCCGGACGGACGGGTTCAGTACCAGGAAGTCGACCAGGTTTTTGATGTCACTTTCTGACTGGGGCAGCAGGCGATAGTCGTCGTAATCGAAAAAGATGTTATTCAATGTTTCCGTTTTACCCGTTTTGATCCGCGACAGCGCAATGCGGACTTCATATGCATCGTTCAGTTTCGCCGGGTCGTTGAGTGGGTAATGTTCGGAAAAAAAGAGGTATCCCGGCTGCCTGACATGAAGTGCGTATGTTTCTCCGAAGGGGAGGGGCGCAAGGAAAGTGCCGTCTTCGTAATCCGCCTGCTCCCGATACAGCACCTGGTTTGTCTGGATATCGGTTATCGTTACCAATGCCTGCAAGGGGGTATCCGTCTCCGTATCCACTACCGTTCCCTTCAGATAGGCTACCGGGTGTGGTCGCAGGATTTCCGGAAGCGAAACAAAATAGATGTCCAGTCCGCCGAGGGCATCCGGTCTGCGGGAGGCAAAAGCGGCCTGCTTGCCATTCATGCTGACGGAAAATGCGCTTTGCTCCCGATGGTCATTGATTGGGGAGCCAAGATTGACGGGAGGTCCCCAGTTTCCGGAAGTGTCCAGTGCGGTTTTAAAGATGTCCTTTTCACCGAACCCCGGCCAGCCGTCCGACGCGAAATAAAGCGTCCGGTTGTCGGCATGGATATAAGGCGAGCTCTCGTTACCGGGCGTGTTTACCTCCGGTCCCAGGTTCAGGGGCGTGCCCCATTGCCCGTTTTCCTGAAGGGAAGTCCGCCAGATGTCGTAGCCACCCTGCCCGCCGGCGCGGTTGCTGACGAAATACAGCGTACGGCCATCGGCACTGAGTGTCGGCTGCGCTTCCCACCCCCGTGTGTTGACCGGCGCTCCGAGGTTATGCGGTGTGCCCCACCCACTGCCCTCACGCCGGGATAGGTAGATGTCACAGCTGCCCAGTCCTCCGGGACGGTTACATCCCGTAAAAAACAAGTACTTGCCGTCCGGCGAGATGCAGTGTGCACCCTCATTGTAGGAAGTCGAATTGATCGCGCCCGTCAGCAGGGCCGCCGGCTGCCAGTTGCCGCTGCTGTCGCGTATGCTTTCGTAGAAATTCTCCCTGTTTGCTGTCTTTCGGGTAAAAATGATCGTTTGCAGGTCGGCCGTAAGCCTCGGAAAGTACTCATCATATTCACTGTTGATGGCAGCTCCAGGGTTTTGTAGCCGGACCGGCAGCGGTTGTCCGAGGGCCTGCAGGCTGAACGTGCAGTCGGCGATATATTTCCGGGCAGCCTGCACCGTTTCAGTCGCTGCGCCCGGTGTTGCAGCATACCGCTGCAGTGCCGTGCGCGCTTCGGCATACTGGCCGGTGAGCAGGAGGCTTTCGCCAAGGCCGAACCAGGTTAACGGAGTTAACTCAGGTGCCAGTTGCGTCACTTTTTCGTAATGCGGTATCGCCTGTTCGTAGGCCTTTTGCCGCCTATAGAGATCGCCAAGCTGCTGGTGTGCTGCGGCAAAACCAGTGTCAGCGTCCACCGCCGACCGGAGCGAAGCGGCCGCCTCATCATACTGGCCGTTCCGGAGCTGGGTAGCCGCTTTTTCAAATGCCCGCTGTGCCTGCCTGTTATCCGAATGCAGCTGTGCATATCCCGGCATGGATGCCAGCATTCCGCATAACCACAGGAACATGATCAGTAAGCAGCTGGATCTTAGCGGAAACATCATATCAGGTATTAGTCAACCGGCTCCGGGCCTCCGGGCCAACGATTAAACGTCCGCTGATGGCCGCCTGCCTGTCAAGCAGCTCGTCCCAGTCGTCGGTACCGCGCCACAGGGTCTGTTTAAGCGCGGTAAGTGCCGACTGGCTTTTGTCCATCAGCTGAGTAGCTAATTCCCCTATGGCAGCATCCAGTGCCGTAATATCAGGCTGTATGCCATGCAGCAGTCCATGTTGTGCTGCCCAGTGGGCGTCGAAAAACCGGGTGGGATTAAGCGATAGCACGGTCAGCGCTGAAATGCCGGCTTTCCGTTCAATGGCGGGGGCGATGACAAACGGGCCAATGCCGAGATCAATCTCGCTGAGTCTGATGGCGGCATTTTCCGTTGCGAGGCAGTAATCACACGCCGCAATAAGTCCCACGCCGCCGCCAACAGCCTTGCCCTGCACCCGACCAATAACGAGCTTTGGCGAGCTGCGTATGGCATTGATGACCCTGCCGAACCCGGAAAAAAAAACCTTCCCCGCCGTCTCATCAGGGATGGCCTGTAATTCGTCAAAACTCGCCCCGGCACAGAATGTCTTTTCACCGGCGCTCTGCAATAGGATAAGCCGGGTCTGTTTCCGGGTGCCGGCGTCATTGATCTGGTCAGCCAGGCCGCTGAGCAGGGCGGAGGGCAATGCATTGTGTGCGGGGTGGCTGAAGGTGATCACCGCCAGGCCGCTTGCATTAATTTCCGTTTTGACAAACCCCGGTTCCATAAAGGACTATGTTTTTGGATGCAGTATGATTAAATGTATTTATTCCCGAATTTATCTTTTACATCCGCGACAACCTGTTTGACCCCCTGTTCCTGGTCCTGCGGGCAGATCATTAATGTGTCGTCCGACTGAACGACAATGAAATTATGCAGCCCCTTGATAATAACCAGTTTGTCTTTTGGGGTGTGAATCATGCAATTGGAGGTATCGTATACGATGACATTTTCGGACGAGGAGGCAACATTACCGAGGTAGTCCTTTTCCGCCAGCTCATATACCGAAGTCCAGGTACCCAGGTCCGACCAGCCGAAGTCCGCCGGAAGCACATAAACGTTGTCGGCTTTTTCCATTACGGCAAAATCAATGGAAATATTGACACAGCGTACAAAAGCACCGGAGATGAACTTGGCTTCCCGGTCCGTGTTATATACGTCATCACCCTCCTTAAATACGTCATTCATTTCCGTCTGGTATTTGTCAAAGGCGGCGATGATGGATTTAGCCGACCAGATAAAAATACCGGCATTCCAGAGGAAATCACCGCTTTGGAGAAATGTTTTAGCCAGTTCCAGGTTGGGCTTTTCGGTAAAGGTTTTTACTTTTTTGAAACCCGGCACGGACGCGCTTTTGCCATACTGGATATAACCATATCCGGTGTCGGGCCTGGAAGGCTTGATGCCCAGGGTGATCAGCCAGTCGTTGCTGGCCGCGCAATTCAATCCCTTCACGATGTTGCGCACAAATTCGTCGGTTTCCAGAATCAGGTGGTCCGCGGGGGCCACCACGATGGTGGCGTCGGGGTTCAGCTGCTGGATCTTGTGGCTGGCATAGGCAATGGAAGGCGCGGTATTGCGCATAATGGGCTCCAATATCAGCTGGTTGGGAGTCAGTTTCGGAAGTTGCTGAAGCACCAGGTCGGCATATGACTCATTCGTGGCTATGAAGATGTTGCGTTCGGGAACAATCTTGCGGAAACGGTCGTAAGTGGCCTGCACCAGCGTTTTCCCGGTGCCCATCATATCGATAAACTGCTTTGGCAGGTTGGTACGGCTTATCGGCCAGAACCGGCTTCCGACCCCTCCCGCCATGATCACAGCATAGTGGTTTTTCATGGGAATAAATTAGTTATTGATATACGCTCTGTTTTCAGCAATCGGTGTTGGCCGGTTGCTACCTATTATCGTTTAAATGATCCCTTCCCGCAGCAGGTCGTGCAGGTGTACGATCCCGTCGTAAACCTGATCGTCATTTACCACCAGCAGTTGCGTGATGTTGTACCGGCGCATCAACTCAAACGCGTTGACCGCCAGTTCGTCGCGGCGGACGGTTTTGGGCGACTGGCTCATGATCTGTCCGGCTGTCAGCTGATCGATGTGACTGTACTTTTCGAGCATGCGGCGGATGTCCCCATCCGTAACGATGCCGGCCAGGCGGTTGTCTGCCACAACGGCAACCGCGCCCAGCCGATGCTGGGTAATTGCAACGATCACTTCCTTCACGGGTGTATCTGGTCCTACACTGGGCTTGCTGTTCTGTTCCGCCAGATCGGCCACCTTAAGGTATAACCGTTTGCCCAGTACGCCGCCCGGATGGAAACGGGCAAAATCGCGGTCGCTGAACGACCGGCATTCCAGCAGTGCAATGGCCAGCGCATCACCCATGGCCAGCTGGGCCGTGGTGCTGGTGGTGGGGGCAAGGTTATGCGGGCAGGCCTCTTTCTCTACGGTCGTATCCAATATGAATGCTGCCTGTTGCGCCAGGTAAGAGTCGGTGTTGCCTACCATGGCCACCAACTGATTGCCAGTCTGTTTCAACAGGGGAACCAATACCTTGATTTCGGGGGTATTGCCGCTTTTCGAGATGGCCATCACGAGGTCATCCGCCTGGATCATGCCGAGATCACCGTGTATGGCGTCGGCCGCATGCATAAAAATAGCCGGCGTACCGGTAGAATTCAATGTGGCCACGATTTTCTGGGCGATAATGGCGCTTTTCCCGATCCCCGTGAGCACTACCCGGCCTTTAAGGCCGATTATAGCCTGAACCACGGCTGCGAAACCGTCGTCAATCCGGGCCGTCAATTGGCTCAATGCGGCGGCTTCTTCGGTCAGCACAGCGGTTGCAATATTTTTGATTTCGGAATTGCTTTTCACAAATATATTTTATAATTTTAGATACTGATATGCGCAAAAATATGTTATTTTGGGCATTATTTAGTTATCAGTCTGGCTTATTTTGCGAAGGGCGAAATGGAAATCGAGAAAATACTTTTTGATAATTTACAGGAATTTTTTGGTTTTGACACATTCAAGGGCGACCAAGAGGCCATAATCACCAACATTTTACAGAAGAAGGACACCTTTGTGATCATGCCTACCGGCGGGGGGAAATCCATTTGCTACCAATTACCGGCATTGATGAGTGAGGGCACTGCCATTGTGATTTCGCCGCTTATCGCATTAATGAAAAACCAGGTTGACCAGCTGCGGTCGTTTGGCGGGGATGATAGCATTGCGCATTTCCTCAACTCGTCGCTGAACAAGAGTGAAGTAACCCGTGTACGGCAGGATGTGGTATCGGGCAAAACCAAATTGCTTTATGTGGCCCCGGAATCGTTGGCAAAAGCTGAAAACATCGGATTCCTGAAGCTGATTACCATTTCGTTTGTTGCGGTGGATGAAGCCCATTGTATTTCGGAATGGGGGCATGATTTCCGGCCGGAATACCGTAAGATCAGGCAGGTGATCAACTCCATTGACGAAAACATTCCGGTTATTGCCCTTACCGCCACAGCGACACCCAAGGTGCAATCGGACATCCGCAAGAACCTGCAGATGAACGACGCCACTTTATTTAAATCGTCCTTTAACCGGCCGAACCTCTATTATGAAGTCCGCCCGAAGCGGAATGTGGTCAAGGAGATCGTCCGGTTCATCAAGAATAATACCGGCAAATCGGGCATCATTTATTGCCTGAGCCGGAAAAAGGTAGAGGAGATTGCAGAGGTCCTAAACATCAACGGCATCCGCGCGTTGCCGTACCATGCGGGCCTGGATGCAAAAACCCGGGCCGATACACAGGATAAATTCCTGATGGAAGACGTAGATGTTATCGTAGCCACCATTGCCTTTGGAATGGGCATCGATAAACCCGATGTGCGTTATGTGATCCACCATGATATCCCGAAAAGCATGGAGGGTTATTATCAGGAAACCGGTCGTGCGGGACGCGATGGGGGCGAGGGTCACTGCCTGGCTTTTTATTCGGAGAAGGATATTGAGAAACTGACCAAATTCATGAAAGATAAGCCGGTATCGGAGCGCGAAATCGGTACGCAGATCCTGAAGGAGGTGATTGACTATTCCGAGTCTTCCGTGTGCCGCCGCAAGCAGATCCTGCATTACTTCGGAGAGAACTTTGATGAAACCGGCTGCAACAGCATGTGTGATAACTGCAGTTCGGAACGGGTATATTTTGATGCGGATGAATCACTGCTGGATATGCTGAAGTTTATACAGCAGCAGGGTGATAAATTTGATGATCATCACATTATCAACGTGTTTATGGGGCAGAATAACCAACCCATATCCTCGTATAAGCACGATGTGCACCCCTCATTCGGGAGCGGAAAGGAGCATGGCTCTTTTTACTGGAAGTCATTGGTAAGGCAGGCCGTGCTGAATAATTTTCTGGCGAAAGATATCGATAACTACGGACTGCTTGTACTGACCGAAACAGGTAAGCGGTTCATCGAAAATCCGTATCACATCAAATTCATCCTGAACAAGCCAATGGAGACCGCATCAGAGGATGGGGCGGAGGAAGTGCTGCAACAGGGAAGCAGCGCCGTGGATACCCAGCTGTTGCAGTTGTTAAGGGACCTCAGAAAGAAAATAGCCAAGCAAAAAGGGCTGCCGCCATTTGTCATTTTCCAGGATCCGTCGCTGGACGAGATGTGTACACACTACCCCGTTACGCTGGACGAGCTGAAGCAGATCCACGGCGTGGGCGCAGGTAAAGCAATGAAATTCGGCGGGCAGTTTGTTGAGCTGATCAAGACATATGTGACGGAAAATGAAATTGACCGGCCCCAGGATCTGGTGATTAAGGGAACGGCCAATAAATCGGCGTTAAAAGTTTCTATTATCCAGAATATCGACCGTAAAATCGGTTTGGAGGACATCGCTTCGGCAAAAGGCATCAGCTATGAAGACCTGCTCCGCGAGGTGGAGTCGATTGTCAACTCCGGCACAAAACTTAACCTGGCTTATTTTGTCGACGAGCTTATCGACGAGGACCGGCAGGACGAAGTATTTGACTATTTCCGAAGTGCCGAAGTGGACTCCGTTGAAGAAGCCCTGCGTGAGTTAGGCACAGATGATTATACGTATGAGGAAATCCAGCTCATGCGGATTAAGTTTATGTCAGAATTGGGTAATTAAGCCATTAGCCGCAGGCTTTTAGCTGTCCGGGTCAATTAACCCCGACCGGCTGATTATATGGTTAATACTAAGCGAAAAAAGATGATTCAGCAGCATATTCCCGGCATCAACCATGCCGATTCCCCGAATTTTTTCCTTATGGCCGGTCCATGCGCAATTGAAGGCGAAGAAATTGCACTGCGCATTGCGGAACGCATTGTAGCCATTACGGACCGGTTCGCCATTCCCTACATTTTCAAGGGGTCCTATCGAAAGGCCAATCGCTCCCGTGTGGATTCGTTTACCGGCATCGGCGATGAAAAAGCGCTTCGTATACTGGCCCGGGTGGGCCGGGAATTCGGGGTGCCCACGGTAACGGATATCCATGAAAGCCACGAGGCGGCCATGGCTGCCGAGTATGTAGATGTGCTTCAGATTCCGGCATTCCTCTGCCGGCAAACCGAATTGCTCAGTGCGGCGGCAAAAACAGGGAAGACCGTCAACATAAAAAAAGGGCAATTCCTTTCCGCGGATGCCATGCGGTTCGCGGTCGACAAGGTAATCGATTCCGGCAACAGCAAGGTACTGCTGACCGATCGGGGAAATACGTTCGGTTACCAGGATCTGGTGGTGGATTTCCGGGGTATCCCGGAGATGCGGGGTTTCGGTGTACCGGTTGTGATGGACTGTACGCATTCCCTGCAGCAGCCCAACCAATCTTCGGGCGTTACCGGCGGTAAACCTGCCCTGATCGAGACCATTTCCAAGGCCGCCATTGCCGTTGGTGCCGACGGACTTTTTATTGAAACCCACCCGGACCCAGCAAACGCCAAATCCGACGGGGCCAACATGCTGCACCTGGATCTGCTGGAGGGCCTGCTGGAGAAATTGCTGCGGATAAGGGAAGCAATCCGGTAAGCGCAGCCGGCTAAACGGTGTTTTAGCAGAGGTGCGGGGGCGCACGAAAGACAATCCGCGGTTCCGTGGGTTTTGCGAAAGCAATTGGTCATTTTGTTATGCTATAATCGGATGGAAATATTACGTCAAAACCATATCTTTGCCGTTTGAAGTCGATTTATATGAAGCACATCCGCAACTTTTGCATTATCGCACATATTGACCACGGTAAAAGCACACTCGCTGATCGGTTGCTGGAGGTGACAGCGACCATCAGCCAGCGGGAGGCGCAGGCGCAACTTTTGGACAACATGGACCTGGAACGGGAGCGTGGCATTACGATCAAGAGCCACGCCATCCAGATGAATTATATTAAAGACGGGCAGCCCTATACCCTGAACCTGATCGATACGCCCGGTCACGTGGATTTTTCCTACGAAGTATCCCGCTCAATTGCTGCCTGTGAAGGTGCATTACTCATTGTGGACGCCTCCCAGGGGATACAGGCACAGACTATTTCCAACCTGTACCTGGCATTGGAACACGACCTGGAAATTATACCGATACTCAATAAAATGGACCTTCCGGGGGCGATGCCCGAAGAGGTGAAGGACCAGATCATTGAACTGATCGGTGGCAAAAGAGAAGATATTATCCCCGCTTCCGGCAAGACCGGCCTGGGTGTGCAGGATATCCTGAATGCCATCGTGGAGCGCGTCCCGCCACCGGTTGGTGATCCGGAGGCACCGTTGCAGGCGTTGATCTTTGATTCCGTTTTTAATTCGTTCCGGGGTATCATGGCCTATTTTAAGGTTGAAAACGGTGTGATTCGGAAGGGCGATAAAGTGAAATTCATTGCCACAGGCAAGGAATATGTGGCGGATGAAATTGGTACGCTAAAGCTCAATCAGGTTCCCAAAGAGCTGATCCAGACAGGGGACGTGGGGTATATCATTTCCGGCATTAAGGAAGCCCGGGAGGTGAAAGTGGGGGATACCATTACCCACGTGGCCCGGCCGAGCCAAGTTGCCATCAAAGGATTTGAAGAAGTAAAGCCCATGGTGTTTGCCGGTATCTATCCGGTAGATACGGAGGATTTCGAGGAGCTGCGCGAAAGCATGCACCGCCTGCAGCTGAACGACGCGTCGCTTGTTTTTGAACCGGAATCATCCGCAGCGCTGGGGTTCGGTTTCCGATGCGGCTTTTTGGGTATGCTGCATATGGAAATCATCCAGGAGCGCCTCGAACGCGAATTTGATATGACGGTGATCACGACCGTCCCGAACGTATCGTACAAAGCCTACCTGACGAAAGATCAGGAGGAAATCATTGTGCATAATCCGTCTGACCTGCCGGATCCGAGTAAGCTGGATTACGTGGAAGAACCTTACATTAAAGCGAATATCATTACAAAGGCCGAATTTGTGGGTTCAGTAATGTCGCTGTGTATCCAGAAACGGGGTGTCATTATCAACCAGTCTTACCTGACGGCCGACCGGGTGGAGATGGTGTTTGAGATGCCAATGGGCGAAATCGTGTTTGATTTTTACGATAAGCTGAAAACCATATCCAAAGGCTATGCCTCATTTGATTACCATCAGATCGGTTACCGGCAATCCGACCTGGTAAAACTGGATATCCGGCTGAATGGCGAACCTGTCGACGCGCTTTCTTCGTTGATCCACCGCAGCAATGCTTACGATTTCGGTAAAAAGATCTGTGAAAAGCTGAAAGAACTGCTGCCACGGCAGCAATTCGAGATTGCCATCCAGGCGTCTATCGGAGCCAAAATTATTTCACGGGAAAACATCCGGGCACTGCGTAAGGACGTGACGGCGAAATGTTACGGCGGGGACATCTCGCGGAAACGTAAATTACTGGAAAAGCAGAAAAAAGGAAAGAAACGCATGCGCCAGGTGGGTAACGTGGAGATCCCGCAGTCGGCATTTATGGCGGTCCTGAAGCTGGATTAATTTTAGTTTCCCGGTAAGTAACTGTCGACTGATAAATAGGCGATAATAAATATATAAACAGGCAATTAGGGAGTTGTAATTAAATTAATAATGAAGATGGCTTGAAGTGTAAAACCAAAGGCCAAAAGCAAGCATAGCATATGGAACTACTCGACGGCAAACTCGTATCGGCAAAGATCAAGGAAGATATTAAGCAGGAAGCTGCGGCTTTTATGGCATCCACAGGAAGGAAACCGCACCTGGTGGCTATATTAGTGGGGCATGACGGTGCGAGCGAAACGTACGTAGCCAGTAAAATGCGCAATTGCGAGTTGGTAGGCTTTGAATCCACGAACATCCATTATGAAGCGGATGTGACGGAAGCTGAGCTGATTGCCAAAATCGAATCGCTCAATGCCGACGATCGGGTAGACGGCCTTATTGTGCAGCTCCCGCTGCCGGCGCACATCAATCCCGAACGGATTACCGAAGCCATCGACTACCGGAAAGATGTGGATGGATTCCATCCGGTAAACCTTGGCCGTATGCAGCGTAACCTGCCGTGCTTTATTCCGGCCACGCCCTATGGTGTGATGCTGATGCTGGACCATTACCGGATTGATACCGCCGGACTGCATGCCGTCGTCGTGGGACGAAGCAATATCGTGGGCAGCCCCATGAGTATCCTGCTCGCCCGTAACAGCGTCCCGGGCAACTGCACGGTAACGCTGACCCATAGCCGTACCAAAAACATCACGGAGGAGGTCCGCCGTGCGGACATTGTGGTGGCCGCGATCGGCAAGAAACATTTTATCACCCCCGACATGGTAAAACCCGGCGCCATTGTGATCGATGTCGGCATCAATCGCGAAACCAGCACACAGACCAAATCGGGATATAAGCTTTACGGTGACGTAGATTTCGACGGGGTGGCACCAAAGGCCTCCTGGATTACGCCGGTACCGGGCGGGGTCGGCCTGATGACCATTATCGGGCTGTTAAAGAACACCCTGGAGGCGGCCAAAGGGACCATTTACCCACGCTGATATTTTCCAGTCTTTTTACCGAATTTGGCTTTATCTTTACCATTTCATGAGCAATTGAAATGAAGATACTGATTATCGAAGATGAAGCGGACCTGCGGGAAAATATCATCCAGTTTCTCCGCAAGGAGCAGTACCTGGTCGAATCTGCCTCGGATTTCCATTCAGCAAAGGAAAAGATCTCCCTGTATGACTACGACTGTATTCTGCTGGATGTGGGCCTCCCGGACGGCAATGGACTGGACATACTCCGGATGTTGAAATTGCTGGAAAAACAGGAAAACGTGATCGTTATTTCTGCCAAGGACTCGCTGGATGATAAACTGGAGGGCCTGGACCTGGGCGCCGACGATTACCTGACCAAGCCGTTCCACCTGGCCGAGCTCAATGCCCGGATCAAGGCGGTGCTCAGAAGAAAAGCACTGGATGGCCGCAATATGGTGCGGATAAACAACATGGAGCTTAATTTCGATGACCGCACGCTGCAGATTAATGGCAACGACATCCGGCTCAACCGAAAGGAATTTGATATCATGGCTTTTTTTGTGGTCAATAAAAACCGCCTGATCCATAAGTCGGCGTTAGCCGAACATGTGTGGGGCGACCATATTGATAATGCCGATAACTTTGATTTTATTTACTCCCAGATTAAAAACCTTCGCAAGAAGCTGAAAGACTGCGGCGCCGACCTGGAGATACAGGCCATATACGGCGTAGGATATAAGCTGACCGTATAATCCCGCTGGATGAAACTGCTCAATCATACATTGCTGTATTTATCCGCTTCCCTGATTTTTATTCTCAGCATCTGGGCGGTTGTCTTTTATATCGGCATGATGGACGAAGTGTACGACAGCATTGAGGACGGATTGGAAAACTACAAGATCCTGATCATCCAAAAGGCAGGCACGGACACGACATTGCTCGGGAAAAATTATTTTGGAGAGAGTAACTACGCCATCCGGCCGATTGCAAAGGAAAAGGCCATAATGGCCACGGAAGCATTCAAGGATACAGCCATGTATATGGAGTATGAGGAAAGCCTGGAAACCGTCCGTATGCTGACCACCTATTTTTCGACACCGGATGACCGGTACTACCAGCTGAAAATCATTGCTTCCATGGTAGAGGAGGATGACCTCGTCGCCGATTTGATGCATGCGCTGCTGTGGCTCTATGTGGCCGTGATTGCCAGTGCGTTTATTATCAACAACTGGGTGCTGCGTAAAATCTGGCGTCCTTTTTATGAATTACAGGACGAACTCCGCCTTTTTAAGCTGGGCGAGGACAAGTCATTCAATCCACCGCAAACGCGGGTATCCGAATTCAGGGACATGAATGAAACCGTCGCCGAATTGCTTAAAGCCAATATTGCCGCATTTCAGCAACAGAAACAGTTTATTGAAAACGCGTCACATGAATTGCAGACGCCCCTGGCCATTGCAATGAATAAACTGGAATTATTGCTGGAGCAGCATTACGGCACCGAGGAGCAGACACAGTTACTGGCAAACGCCATCCAGTACCTTGAGCGGCTTACCCGGCTGAATAAGGCATTGCTGCTGCTTTCCAAAATAGAAAACAGGCAGTTTGCCCGTGAAGAGGCTATCGATTTCAATGCGTTGCTGCGCCAGCAGACCGATGATTTCGGGGAGCTTCTGGAGTATAAAGATATCCGTGTGGACATTACGGAGCAGGCTTCTCTGGTGTGGTCTTTCAATGCAGACCTGGCTGATATTTTAATTACAAACGTGGTGAAAAATGCCATCATACATAACCATCCAGGCGGTCATATTCAGATCCGTATAGAAGAAAACGGATTCAGCATTACGAATACCGGACAAGCAAAGTCGTTGGAAACCACCGAGATTTTCATGCGTTTTCACCGTACACCGGATAATCCGGCATCCACTGGCCTTGGTTTAGCCATTGTACGGTCCATTGTTCAGTTCTATCATATTCAGGTGACGTACCATTACGAAAACGGATTGCATGGTTTTACGTTTCATCGGGAGCCCCGGCCCGCTGCCGTTAACTGATGTAGTCGCGGTCGGGATCATCCAATGGTTGGGGTGATCCACCGGTAACCGGATCCTCCTGGCGTTCCGGTAGGGGCGGGCGTCTTTTTGGTCGCCCGATCAGAAAGCCTACAACGGCTCCGATAAAAAACATGGTGCCCAATACAGCCAGCTTCGGGACCGTCCGCACGCCAAATATCCAAAAATTGACCTCATCCATGTTTTTCATGAGGATAATTGTCACCAAAACAGTTACAATGATCACAAAAAGGGTCTTTGCACGCATAATGTTATGATTTGGGACTAAAATTAGGTTAAAATTCCGCAGCATGCAAATGTGGATTTAAACCGCTTATAGCTAATATGTAGCGAAGCTTTGCATAAAATTTTAACTATTTTTAACTTTTTCTTTCATAAAATTTTGCTTATACAGTACCATATCGTATTTTTGGCGAACAAATAAGAACACACAAAAACCAAGCACAGTTTACGCACACGGAAGGGGTATTGTACTCAAATCATTGGTATAAGGTCATGCTAAATCGATATTGTACCTATGATAGCACCCAAGAGCTAAACAGTTGCATTGCAATTTGAAGGAAGGCAATGTCCCAGTTGACCACATCAGAAAGCAAATTTATTAAGACGGTAATGATGCCGTTTTTCCAACTTGGAACGTATTGCCTTGTCATTAAACCAGGCGAATAGTATCCGGTCGTGGATACGTTTTGCTATGTTTAACCGATACCAGGGATAGCAAGCTACCTGATCCCGTAAGGGATTGTCCAAATACAACATCAACGCTTTATTATTCAACTATATTTTTAACCAAATTCACAAACGCATGAAACAAAAATTACTATGTTTCCTAATGTTGGGTGTATTGCTGATTGGTTCGGCATATGCCCAAGACAGAAGGATCAGTGGTAGGGTGACGGCCGAAGTAGATGGTGAACCCCTATCAGGTGTGTCTGTTGTTGTCACAGGGACTACTTCCGGTACAGCAACAGACGGCAGTGGTGTTTATTCCATTGTGGTTCCTTCTGGAAGCCAATCCTTGACATTCAGTATCCTGGGATACGCATCGCAAACCATATCCGTGGGTTCGGCCAACTCCATTGACGTGGCCTTAGCGCTGGAATCAGCGGAGTTATCCGAAGTGGTGATTACTGCACTCGGTATTGCTCGGCCCAAGAATGAATTGAGCTATGCCGCTACGTCCGTAGGCAACGAAGAACTGACCCAGGTCAATGCCGTCAATGCCGTCAATGGATTGCAGGGTAAAGTATCCGGATTAAACGTGACGACCATCAGCAGTGGCGTGTTTGAGGATGTGAACATCAACCTGCGCGGGATCCGCTCACTGACGGGGAATAACGATCCGTTATTGGTACTGGACGGTGTTCCGACCCCGATCAGTTACTTTGCTTCGATTAATCCGAATGATATCGAGAATATCTCGGTGCTTAAAGGTTCCTCTTCAGCAGCCATCTATGGCCCGGATGCCCGTAACGGGGTGATTGTGGTGACCACAAAGCATGGATCAGACGCACCGGTAATCAACGTCAGCCACGCAACCCAGTTCCAACAGATTTCCTTTTTTCCTAAACTCCAGAAAAAATTTGGTTCAGGTGGATATGGATCCTACATCCCGTATGAAAACTGGTCGTGGGGACCTGCTTATGACGGTTCCACCAAAGAAATCGGACATACATTGCCTGACGGAAGCGTGCAAACGGTACCCTACAGTGCAACTGATGAGCGACAGGATTTCTTCGATACCGGCGTTACGATACAAAATGGTGTCTCGTTGTCTACAAGCGACTTTTTCTTATCCCTGCAAGATGCCAACGTAAAGGGCATCGTTCCGGGTGATAAAAATCGCCGGACAAGCGTTCGCCTGAATGCAAGCCGTGAGTACGGAAAATTTGATGCCGGACTGAATATCAACTATAGTCAGATGAACTATAAGTTGTTCCATGACGAAGGTATGGGTGATTATTTTACGGCACAGAATGTTGGCGGTAATGATGGTCTGATGGCGCAGATATTTAATACGCCAGCCCATATTCCGTTGTCCAGGTATAAGAATTTTGATACAGACCCATTTTCCGATTATAATGGCTATTTTAATGACTATGGATTAAATCCATACTTTGCAATTGATAACTGGCGGCGTGAGGGGAAACGGCAGGATGTGTTGGCCAACCTGAAACTTGGATTCCAGGCAACGGAATGGCTTAATTTTACCTACCGTGCCGGTATAACCAGCCAAACCAGGATCGACAGAAACTACTCTAAAGGGGAAGTACCTAATGAATATGGCCTTAGCAGGTCCTTTACGTTAATCCCCGGCACGGTAGAGGAACAGCCGTATTCTTATACGCGGCTGTCGTCAGAACTGTTCGGTTCCCTTGACAAGGAGCTGAATGATGATTTTAGAATTACGGCTATTTTAGGAACCTACCTGCGGCAGACGGAATACCGCGATACCGAGGTAGGTGCAGGTAACTTGGTGGTTCCCGAACTGTATAATATCGGTAACCGTACCGGAAGCCTTTCAGGACAGTCAACCTTTAGTCGGTCCAGATTATTTTCCGTTTACGGTAGCGCAGGATTAAGTTTTAGAGGCTGGGCGAACATTGAGGTCACCGGACGGAATGACCAAACCTCATTACTCTCATTAGCGAATAACTCTTATTTTTACCCAGGTGTCAGTGGATCCATCCTGCTGACAGATGCGGTTCCCGCACTGAAAGGTAATGGGTTGACTTATTTAAAGCTGAGGGGTGCGTGGAACAAAACGGGTAATGCCGATATTGCCCCGTATTCATTGGCAGCTATTTATAGGCAGCCCCCTTATACGGGATTCCCCTTCGGATCACTGCCTGGATTTTCAGCCGGAAATACGACATATGATGCGAACCTCAATCCGGAGTTTATTAATAGCACAGAAGCCGGTATTGAATCCGCATTCCTGAATGGCCGGATTACATTGGAGGCAACCTATTTTTATCAGAAGAACACGGATCAGATTATTAGTGTTAGGACATCGGATGCCACCGGTTATAACTTTGCCAATTTAAATGCGGCCTCGTTTGTCAATAAAGGTATAGAGTTGGACCTTGGTTTTACACCGCTGGTTAAATTTACGGACGGTAGCGTCAATTTCCGGGCCAACGCGTTGTACAATGATAGCAAAGTGACCAGTGTTCACCCTGCGTTGGGAGGCGAAGTGAATATCGGCGGGTACATTGCATCCGGAAACTCTGCAATTGTGGGCCTTCCCGCTTTCGTTCACAAAGCGACGGATTATTTGAGAGATGATCAGGGACGTATCATTGTTGATCGCATTTCCGGTTATCCCTCTGTGGACCCGAATAATAAAATATTTGGCCGCACCATGCCCCTGTGGATTATCGGCTTAAATCCTTCCGTCAATTGGAAAGGCTTCAGTTTATCCGCGCTGCTTGAATACAAGGGCGGCCATAACGCATCCTTTTTTGGTCAGGGCACTGACATGGCATGGACTGGTGTAGGCGAGGCAACGGCCGTAAACAATAGGGAGCGTTTCGTGCTTCCGAATTCTTCGTATGAGGATCCGGCAAATCCCGGCACTTACCTGCCAAACACGGATATTACCGTAGCAAACGTAAACGACTTCTTCACTGGTGTATACCGTGATGCGGCATCTAACTTTATTGTAAGTGCAGCAGCTTGGCGTATGCGGGAATTGTCGTTATCTTATAGCTTCCCAGAGCATATTCTTGCTAAACTTGGCGTCGTAAAGGGCTTGTCTGTTGCTGTAACGGGCAGGAACCTGTTTATATGGGTGCCCAAAGAAAACAAGTTCAACGATCCTGACTTCAATAGCGTGGATGCAGATTACGATAATATCTTTGGTATTGTCGATTCACGGTCTAATCCGCCGGTCAGGAACTTTGGGTTTAATGTAAACGTTAGATTCTAAGACTTTAAAAATAAAACGATGAAAAATTTAAAATATAGCTTTTTGATTCTGCTGGTTTTTCTAGCGGCAGGATGTAAGGATAGCTTCTTTGATATTAACGATAACCCGAACAACCCTACGGATGAGTCGATGCAGCCTAATCTGTTGTTGCCATCGGTGTTGAACGCAACGGCTTCCAAAATGGCAACGTCATATGATTATGCCGCACATTGGATGGGTTATTGGGCAAGATCCGGGTCCTATGGACCGAGCAATCCCTTGGAGAATTATGATCTTACAACTACATACGAGCAGGACGAATGGGTAAATGGCAATACCACGGTCACCTATCCTACAGTTTCCTGGTATGACATCCTGATGGATGCGAAGGTCATGGAACGGAAGGCTACTGAAGAGGGGCAGACTTTTTACGTAGCCGTCGCGAAAGTTATCCGCTCGATCGGTTTTATGTATTTGGTTGACCAGTACAATAATGTACCCTATACACAGGCCCTTAACATGGAAGAATATATTTCGCCGGCATACGATAGCGGGCAGGATATTTATAATGATCTGCTCCTTCAGCTTGACGAGGCGGCTTCCCTGTTTGCGTCTATGGATCCTTTGGCCAATCCGGGTATTGAAACGGCTGATATTATGTTTCATGGTGACGCACAGATGTGGCGCAAATTGGTGAACACCCAACGCTTAAAATTGTTGATCCGCCAGTCTGAGGTATTTGGAACTACGCCGCCCGCCGACCAACTAAATGCCATTCAGGCCGATGGAAGCGGTTTCCTGATGAGTGGCGAGACCGCCGAAGTGAACCCAGGTTATGCCGAAGACGAATACAAGCAAAATCCATTTTATAATACCTATCTGCGGGATCATACCGGAACACTTATCGATAACTTTAACCGGGCTAACAATTACCTGCTTGATCTGTATATGGATAACGACGATATCCGGTATCAGTATGTATTCAATGCAGCCCGCGAACCCCTGGATGGTAACGATTATTTTGGTTATGACTTTGGTTTTGTTGACCCCAATCCGGATAACCCTAAGGGCGTTAACTCATCCGAGGTGGCTGGTCCCGGACTGGCTAAAAGTCCCACACAACCCCAATGGCTGTTTACTTCTGTTGAAAGTCTCTTTCTCCAGGCCGAAGCTACTCAACGCGGGTGGATCAGTGGTGATGCGCACCAGGCTTATAATGATGCGGTGACCGAATCCTTCATTTGGCTGGGCGTAGAAAATGCGGAAGACGAAGCTGCCGGTTACCTCGCACAATCAGATAACATTGTAAGCTGGGATAATGCAGGTGATAAGATCAACCTCATCATCACCCAGAAATACCTGGCGTTACCCGGTATTAACAATTTTGAGGCCTGGGTTGACTATCGGCGGTTAGGCATTCCTAACGTACCTTTGTCACTTTCACCGAGCCGGAACGGGCGGCATATTCCATTGCGGTTGCTCTATCCTCAGAATGAGTATAGTTATAACGCGGAAAATGTAGCGGCTCAGGGAACCATTGATGCGCAGACATCCGCTGTTTTCTGGGACAAATAGTGACAACCCATTAAAATTATGAATATGAAAATAGGATATAAAATACTCCCTATGGCTATCATGGCCTTGGGTCTCTCATCGTGTTTGAAAGATGAGAATATCGAGAACCTCGAGTATGGTATTAATGAAGATGCCATTGAAAGTAACCGAATTATCGAGCTTCCGTCCGCAAGCGGTACACATGTCATTGCTGCTTCGTTTGTTCCGGAAGATAAGGATACCGTTTTTAGTACCCTAACGGTAGGTTTAGCTTCGAAGGAACCTGCAAGTGAAGACATCACCGTAAACCTGACCTTGGATAACAGTGCAGCGATCATCGATAACTGGAATGAAGCCAATGGCGGTGAGCTTGTTGGCTTTCCTTCGGATCAATTTTCAATTGAAGGAGGCTTATCCGTTACCATTCCGAGGGGTAGCCGTTCGGTGACTACACCGGTTAAAATTGCTTTTAACCCAAGTGCGTTACTGGAAGCTCAATATGCACTTGGGTTCCAGATCGCCAGCGTAGATCAGACTGGGTATTTGATCAGCGGTAATTTTAAAGATATGTTAATCCAGTTTGTTGCACAAAGTGCATTTGAGGCTGATTACTCCTTTACTTCTGTGATTACCGGCGGAGCAAATACAACAACTACTGAAGATGTTTATATGCCAACGATTGATGCGACAACGGTGAGCAAAGATGGCATCGGCGGTTATTTTTCGGGTTATACCGAATATACCTTCAACGAAGATGGTACCATAACTGTTGGAGCATACGCAGATGCAACCAAAGGTTCCTCATATGGTGCGACGGTTGTAGAAAGCAGCTACGATGACAACGGCTTCCACGTGAAGTTTACCATTCTTGGCGGTGGCTATACGTTTGATGAGACGGCCGTCAGAAATTAATTAATTCAGTATATTAAACACAAGGGGCGATCTCAATTCGGTTGAGATCGCCCCTTGTGTTTTGAATATACTATTATTATCATTATTGCTGACTGGGACTTATAATCCTACAATTTTAACTGAAAAAGATACAATTGATATCAAAACTTACGCATACGCAGGAATGTGGTTAACACCTCTTTTAGTTAATTATTTAGCTCCTCATTTGAAAAACGGCTATGCTGATTTATTTAATTACGCGGTGAATCTTATTTATAAGATTATAGACACAAAAAAGGGGATACCGATTCGGTATCCCCTTAGTTAATGTCTGTGGAATCTGGATTACTCCGCAACCACCTCGAAAGGTACCTGCACTTTTACTTCTTTATGCAGGTTGAGGTTAGCTACGTATTCACCCAATACCTTGGGGTCTTCTTCAAACGTGATGCGACGGCGATCTACATCAAAGCCTTGTTGCTTTAACGCTTCTGCCACCTGAATGCTGTTCACGGAGCCGAAGATCTTTCCGGTCTCGCCGGCCTTTGCACCGATGGTCAGCTTTACGCTTTCCAGTTTGGCAGCCAGCTCCGTAGCGTCCTTCTTAATCTTATCTTGTTTGAACTGAGCCTGACGGATGTTTTCAGCCAGCACCTTTTTGGACGATTCTGTTGCCAGTACGGCAAATCCCTGAGGGATCAGGTAATTGCGGCCGTAACCGGGTTTTACCGATACGATGTCGTCTTTTTCGCCCAGTTTTTTGATGTCCTGTTTTAAAATTACTTCCATGTCGTTTCCCTCCTTATTTTAATGAATCCGTAACATAAGGCAATAAACCGATATGGCGGGCGCGTTTCACCGCCTGAGCCACTTTCCGTTGGAATTTCAGGGAAGTGCCCGTCAGCCGGCGTGGTAATACCTTGCCTTGGTCGTTGACGAACTTCAACAGGAAGTTAGCGTCTTTATAATCGATGTACCGGATGCCATTTTTCTTGAAGCGGCAGTATTTTTTACGGTTGTCCTCCACCTTGGGAGCGGTTACGTACTGGATTTGTTCGTTTGCCATTATTCTGCTACCTCCTCTGCTTTAGGCGCTTCGGCCTTTTTGTTGAACGCTCCACTGCGCTTTTTCTCGTTGTAGGCAATGGCATGTTTGTCTAATCGGATTGTGAGGAAACGCATTACCCGCTCATCACGCTTGTATTCGACTTCCAGTTTATTGATTAATTCACCTGGAGCCTTGAATTCTGTTAGGTGATAGAATCCGGTTGTTTTCTTCTCAATCGGATACGCTAATTTTTTCAAACCCCAATTATCCTCGTGGATAATTTCGGCTCCGCCTTCGGTCAGGATGTTTTTGAATTTGGCAATCACCTCTTTCGAAATCTCCTCAGAAAGCAACGGGGTAAGAATGATAACGGTTTCGTACTGTTGCATACTTTTTGTAAATAAATTAATTTAATCGCGTTTTATATGTTAAAACGGGCTGCAAATTTATGCATAAAGTTTTTGATATCAAAAGGGTATCTTACTAATTTTTGCGATGCTTGGTTTGTATTATTAAAATAAAGCCTTACCTTTGCGCTTCGATTTATAAAAAATAGTAATTATTAATTCATTAACAATGTACGCAATAGTAAATATAGCCGGACAGCAATTTAAGGTTGCAAAAGACCAGCAGCTCTTTGTACACCGTTTACAGGGAGATGAAGGCGCTAGTATTGAATTTGACAACGTATTGTTAGCGGAAGACGGTGGTAAATTCACGGTAGGAGCACCTATCCTGGAAGGCGCTAAGGTTTCAGCTAAGATCTTGTCACATTTAAAAGGAGACAAGGTGATCGTTTTCAAGAAAAAACGCCGTAAAGGCTACCGGAAAAAGAATGGCCATCGCCAGCAATTTACCAAAATTGAAATCACCGGAATCACATTATAATACGAACTGATTGTTAATCGGGCTTCATGCCCATCATAAGATAAAGTAAACATGGCGCATAAAAAAGGTGCGGGTAGTTCAAAGAACGGCCGTGAGTCACACAGTAAACGCTTGGGAGTAAAGATATTTGGTGGTCAGCTTGCCGTTGCCGGTAATGTGATTGTACGGCAACGTGGAACTAAGCATCATCCGGATGTGAACGTAGGTATCGGTAAAGACCACACACTGTTTGCACTGATTGACGGCAAGGTGGTGTTCCGCAAGAAGGCAAATAACAAGTCTTTTGTATCGGTTATCCCGGTAGCAGAAACAGCGGTAGCCGAACAACCCAAAGCAAAAGCCAAGGCTGCTCCGAAAGCGGAACAGAAAGCTGCTGCCGAAGAAGCTCCGGTAGCTGAAAAAAAAGCAAAAGCTGCCCCGAAAGCGAAAAAGGCTAAAGGCGATGACCTGACGATCATTGAGGGTGTTGGCCCGAAAATAGCGGAAGTATTCGTAAATGCCGGTATCTCTGATTATGCAGCGGTAGCTGCTAAGTCTGCTGCAGAATTGAAAGCACTGTTAACCGAAGCGGGTGACCAGTTTAATACTGCGGTAACGGATACCTGGCCTGAACAAGCCAAATTGGCTGCGGAAGGTAAGTTTGACGAGCTTAAGAAATGGCAGGAAGCGCTTGACGGCGGTAAGGAAGATTAATCCGCGCAAGCCGTTAACTATAACGAAAAACCACTCGCCTGTAAAAGTGAGTGGTTTTTTTGTGCCCGTTTGTTTTTTGCCGATTAGACCACTTCTTCAAGCAGCTGCTTTTCGTGCAGCTCGAAATAACTTCCCCGAAGCGCAAGCAATTGTTCATGTGTACCCTGTTCGATGACCGTTCCTTCATCAAGCACGATAATATGGTCGGCATTTTTAATGGTTGATATCCGGTGCGCAATGAAAATCGTCGTTTTATGCTGCATCTCCCGACTCAGGTTACGGAGGATCTCTTCTTCGGTCCGGGTATCCACTGCCGACAGGCAATCGTCAAAAATGAGAATCTGAGGGTTCTTAATCAGCGCACGTGCAATCGACACCCGTTGTTTCTGTCCGCCCGACAGGGTAATACCCCGTTCGCCGATGGATGTTTCGAATCCTTCCTCAAACGCCATGATATTTTCATAAACCGCCGCATTCCGTGCGGCTTCCTCAACCTGGTCCGGATAGGTGCTATCGAGTCCAAATGCGATGTTATTGGCGATGGTATCGGAAAAAAGAAATACGTTCTGTGGAACGAAGCCGATCTGCTGGCGATAGGCCTGAAGCGGGAGTTTCCTAATGTCCGTGCCGTCTACCCGGATATCACCGGTCTGTACATCATACATGCGCATCAGCAGGTTGGCCAGGGTGGATTTTCCCGAGCCCGTCTTACCCACAATGGCCAGTACCTGTCCCGGCCGTACTTCAAAAGATACCTGGCGGAGCGCCCGGATACCGGTTTCGGGATAAGTAAAGCTGACATTGTTGACCTGGATATGTCCCTGAATAGCTAAATCGGCTGCCACGTGCTCAGCCATTGGTCGGATGGAGGGTTCAGTTTGCAGAAACTCATTAATGCGCTTCTGTGACGCGGCAGCCCGTTGGATGAGCGAGGTAACCCAGGCCAGGGCCATTGCCGGAAACGTAAGCTGGTTAACATACACGATAAATTCGGCAATGTTTCCCGAGGTAATGGTGCCTTTTGCCACTTCTAGTCCACCTACATACACCGTAATGATGGTGCTTAACCCGATCAAAAGTAAAATTAACGGAAAGAAAATCGCCTGCGTTTTAACGAGTGCCAAGGAGGCATCCCGATAATGATCGCTTTCATTCGAAAACACCCCCATTTTATCCGCCTCGCGATTGTACGCCTTAACCACGCGGATTCCGGAAAACGTTTCCTGTACGAACGACGATAAGGAGGACAATTGCCGCTGAATCGCTTCGCTGCGCCGGTTGATAATTTTATTTACATACAGTAGGATGACGCACAGAATCGGGATGGGAAGTAGCGCATAGAAGGCCAGTGTCGCATTTACCTGGATCATGGCGGCGATCACCATGATGGAGAGTACAATGGTGTTAATCGAGTACATGATGGCCGGCCCTAGGTACGAACGTACATGGTTTACGTCTTCTGTTACGCGATTCATCAGGTCACCTGTATTGTTGCGTCTGAAAAACGCCATGTCCAGCTGCTGGTAATGTCCATAGATTTCGTTTTTCAGGTCGTACTCGATATGCCTTGACGTCAGGATAATTGTCTGACGCATCAGGAAAAGGAAAATACCACGTATAAGCGAAAGTATTAATACCAGTGCACCAAAGAGGAGTAGACTGGAACCGAACACCTGGTAAATCAGTTGCTGCCGCTCAAAGCCGTCAAAAAGCCGGTACATGCTGATGTTTTCCTTTACCAGGTCGAACGCGATTCGGATTACCTGTGCCGGCAATACACCGAAATAATTGGAGGCAATGACGAAAAGAACGCCGGGAATCATGCGCCAGCGGTACTTGTAAAAATATTTATTGAGGTGTGCGAGATGTTTCATCTTGGTAGGCAAAAATACACATGTTTTAGTCAAAATAGCACGGTGCCGCCAACAACGGCTGTAAATTTACTTAATATTAGCAATACACGTGTTTCGCAGGTAACGACGGAATCGAAAAATGCGATGATAAAATTGTATTATCATTGTAATTTGAGTAGTTTTGCGCAACATTTTCAATGCACAAACCGATAGCATGTATGGCAGTTTCCGCTAATGATCATTCGTCGTTTAAGCTGATGGGGCAATTCGGACATCAGCAACTTGTTTTCTGCAACGACAGCGCGACGGGGTTACAGGCAATAATTGCCGTGCATGACACTACCTTGGGACCCGCCATTGGCGGTGTGCGGATGCTTCCGTATACCAATGTAGATGAGGCAATAGATGATGTGCTCCGCCTATCAAGGGGTATGACATACAAAACCGCAGTAACCGGAATCAACCTGGGTGGCGGGAATGCAGCCATTATAGGTGATCACCGCACACAGAAAAGTGAAGTATTGCTGCGGCGGTTCGGACAATTTGTGGACCGGCTGAACGGCGCTTTTATTGCCTCGTTGGACATTGGAACTTCGCCCCGCGATATGGAATATATCCACATGGAAACCAATCATGTTGCAGGGTTGCCCAAATCCCTCGGCGGCAGCGGTGATTCTTCCCCATTTACAGCAAAAGGTGTATATTATGGTATTAAAGCCGCATTGAAGGAGCTTTACGGTAACGACAGCCTCGCCGGACGGACCATTTCGGTACAGGGAGCGGGGAATGTTGGTGAACATCTAATTGCGATGCTCCGGGAGGAAAATGCAAAAGTATACGTGAGCGATATCGTAGAGGACCGGATGATCGAAGTGGCCAATAAGTATAAGGCGGTTGCCGTATCAAACAACGACATGTATACACTTGATGTAGATGTATATGCGCCATGTGCTTTGGGCGGTACCGTAAATAAGGACACCATTTCAAAGATGCGCTGCCGGATTATCGCGGGATCGGCGAATAACCAGCTGCGTAATGAGGAAGAGGATGGACAGTTGCTGATGGAAAAGGGGATCCTTTATGCACCCGATTATTTGATCAATGCCGGCGGATTGATCAGCTGTTACTCTGAAATTGCGGGGTACGGTATATCCCGCACCGCGGAACTGACGGAGAACATTTACGACGTCACCCGGTCGGTATTGCGCAAGGCTATTGATGAGCGTATCGCGCCCTATCAGGCAGCTAACCGCATTGCCGAATCACGGATAGCGGCCATGGGTAAAATTAAGAAGTAATCAATAAGTATAGGCGGTAACGCCATTTCGTTCTTTGTAACATGCTAAACAGAAGGCACCTCCGGGTCAAAGTATTACAAACGCTGTATGCGTACCAGTTATCGGAAGATAAACAGGTAACCAAATTTGAAAAGGCACTGCTGCAAAGTGTCGATCAGGTATACGAAATGTATATCTGGGCGCTGAATTTATTGGATGAAGTGGCTGATTATGTCCTGGTTGATGCGGAGGAACGCGCAAACAAGTTTCTGCCGACAGAAAAGGACCTTTCGTTGGATACGCGCTTGCACGACAACACGTTTATCGTATCGCTTCGGAATAATGAAAAATACAAGGCCGATGTAAAGCGATACAAGGTTTCCTGGAGCTTTGATCCGGAAATTGTCCGCAAAGTTTTCCAAGAACTGAAAAGTTCAGAAGCCTATGAAACGTATTTGAAGCAGGAGGACAGGTCTATCGCCGCCGAAAAAGACGTCATCAAGTTTATCTTCAAGAAGATAATTTTGACGTCACCCGCCATTGAGCAGGTTTTTGAAGAACGGTTTATTAACTGGTCGGTTGATAAAGAGGTGCTGCAGGCCATGGTGGCCAAGACATTCAAGAATTTTGCCAGCGAAAACCCGGCGCAGAATAAGCTGGCGGAATTGACCCCTAACTGGGATGAAGACCGGCCGTTTATCATGGAGCTGTTTACACAGACCATTCGCTACGCCGATGAATATCAGCAGCTGATCGGTGCAAAAACCAAAAATTGGGAGGCCGACCGAATAGCACTGCTTGATACGCTGCTTATGCGCATGGCCATCTGTGAATTGCTTAATTTTCCAACGATTCCGGTAAAAGTTACGATCAATGAGTATATCGAACTTTCGAAAGTATACAGCACGGCGAAAAGTAATACATTTATTAATGGTGTATTGGATAAAATACTTGGCGAATTGCAGGCGTCGGGCCGGATACGAAAACATGGCCGCGGATTGATACAATAAAATAGGCGCATTTACCAAACAATTAGCTCGAAAGAAAATTAAACTTAATACCAAGGATGATGAATACCATGAAAATAATCCCGTTGTTCTGTGCCGGTCTGGCGCTTACCCTCTCATGTAATTCCGGAAATAATCAACAACAGGCAGCAGAGGTTCCGTCGGAGCATGCCGGTGAACAGCCTGTTACCCAGCATGTAATCCCCGGGGATAATGCAGAGGCGCCAGTATTGGAACTGGTTTCCGACACCTATGATTTTGGAAAAGTGGATGAAGGAACGCGGGTTGAGCATGAGTTTCTCTTCAAGAATACAGGTGGGTCACCATTGATTATTTCGAATGTACAGGCATCTTGTGGCTGTACTACGCCAGAATATTCAAAAAACCCGATCGCTCCGGGCGAAGAGGGACTTGTTAAAGTGGTGTTCAACAGTGTAGGACAGTTGGGAAAACAACATAAGATCGTGACGGTTACTTCCAATGCGTTGAGCACAAATACATTACTTCACCTCCGTGGAGAGGTGTCAAAATAACCAGACAGCATAAACACGATAATTTTTAAACAATGACAACAACGACAATTTTATTACAGGCAGGAGGATCGGCAGGCATCATGGGTTTTTTACCCATGGTTTTGATCATCGTAGTATTCTACTTCTTCATGATCAGGCCGCAAATGAAAAAGGCAAAAGACCATAAAAAATATATTGAGGAACTTAAGGTAAACGATAAAGTGGTGACTACCGCCGGCATACATGGCCGCATTGTCGAAATTTCCGAAACCACGTTTCTGGTAGATGTTGGATCAGGAATCAAGATCCGTTTCGATAAGTCTGCTATTGCCCTGGATGCTTCCAAGGCACAGAATGCTGCTGCGGCACCCAAAGCGTAGCGGCCGTAGGGGACAGGTCATTTCAGTGGCCCTGTCCCAATTGCATATCCGCTCAACTTTCGCTAAGTTTGTTCGTGATGCCGGGAATGAAATTAAACAAAACGCAGCGACGCAAGCTTAGCATTTTTGCGAAATGCATTTTTTTTTCATTCCTGGCATGGACTATTTTTGCGGTTTCCAACAATTACGTTTATACCGTTAAAGCTGGCGTGGAATATGTTAACGCGCCGGCAAATAAGGCGTTCCACCCACTGCAATCGGACACCGTAAATATACGGCTGGAAACGACAGGCTGGCAATTGCTGTTCTCCACCCTGCGTTCCACTGCACATACCATTCAGGTGGATCTCAGTGGACTTCAGAACAGAAACTGGATTGTCTTTACCAACCAGTTGGGGTTTGTAAATCGCCAGTTTGCGGCGAACCAACAGGTCGTGTCCGTTTCACCGGATACGCTGTACTTTGATTTCTCCAAACAAACCGAACGAAAGATCCCGGTTAAGCCGGTATATCACATCCAATTTGCAAAACAGTATAATATCATTGATCACTTAACGGTATCACCCGAATACGTGACAATTACCGGTCCACTCGAAGATGTGGTGGAAATCGAATCCTGGGAAACAGATACGATACGAGGCACCCAGGTGCAGTCTGCTGTACGCGCGAATGTTCCGTTACAGAAAAACCAGCGCGCTAATATTAATATCTATCCGACAACAGTTGAAGTAAATATTCCCGTTGGCGAGGTAACCGAAAAAATTCTTGAAGTGCCGCTGAAAGTGGAAAACGGCAGGCAATTCAGCTCCGTAAAGCTGCTGCCTGGCAAGGTGAAACTTACTGTTATGGTGTCGTTGCGTGATTACGCTAAGATAACAGGCAACTCCTTTGAAGTGGTCGTGAACATGGAGCATTGGGTTGATGACCAAATCAGTAGCCTGCCGGTGATCATTACCCAGATACCGGAATTCTGCACGTTGGTTAAAGTGGAGCCCCAAAATGTTGAATTCTTCGTCAGAAAATAATGCTGAGTATGCAAAAGGTTGGTGTAACAGGCGGAATCGGCAGCGGCAAAACGTTAGTTTGTCGTATTTTCGGCGTTTTGGGAATTCCGGTTTTTGATGCGGACAGGGAGGCAAAGCTACTGATGACCGGAGACCCCGGGCTGGTAGCGGCCATCACCGATGCATTTGGCGAGGAAGCTTATTCCGCAGACGGCTCACTTAATCGGGCATACCTGGCCGAAACGGTTTTTAATGATGAAGCCGCCCGGAAAAAGCTGAATGCGTTGGTGCATCCCGTGGTTATCCGGGCAGGAGAGGAGTGGGCAGCTGCGCAACATGCTCCTTATACCATTAAGGAGGCCGCCCTGCTGTTTGAAAGCGACTCATATAAAAAAAACGATTATAATATCCTGGTGACGGCCCCCGAAGGCCTGCGCATACAACGGGTGATGGAGCGTGACGGAACGACAGCACGCCAGGTGAGAGCCCGCATGGCCAGTCAATGGCCGGAAGAGAAAAAAGCGACCCTCGCTGATTTTACAATTACTAACGACGGTATTCAAGCACTTATTCCGCAGGTGCTAAAGTTACACGATTTTTTTCTTCAGTTACGATAATGGCGGATATTCTGGCGGATTTTCTGGTTCAGCGACCTGAAGGGTATTACTGCCGGTATGGCAATTTTTTTATTGATCCGTTGCTGCCTGTAGATAATGCCGTGATCTCCCACGCGCATGCTGACCACGCCACACCGGGACACCGACGGATTTTCTGCACGCCCCCGACGACTGTATTCATGAAACATCGCTATCGCCAACAATCGTCGCAAAGTTTTTTTGAACAGTCTTATCATCAGTTTTTTAGTCTGCAGGAAGTAAAGCTTTATTTCATACCTGCCGGACACATGCTTGGATCAGCTCAGGTCGTTATGGAATACCAGGGGATACGGTATGTATACACGGGCGATTATAAAGTTCAGCCGGATCATACTTGTGATCCGCTGGAGACCATTGCTGCCGATGTACTGATTACCGAAAGCACTTTTGCCAACCCAGAGATTATTCACCCCGATCCAGTTTCGGAAATTATCAAGCTGGCGGGAACATCGGCTAACCTGTTGCTGGGTGCTTATGCGCTGGGTAAGGCACAGCGACTTACCAGCCTGATTAATCGGTACTGTCCGGACCGGCGGATATTGATTCATCACAGTATTTTACCTTTTCACCGGATATACGAATCTTTCGGCATTGTGATGGGCCGTTATGAACCTTATAACCGCAAAGAGATGAAGGTACTGCCTGCTAATAAAATCTACATTGTGCCGCCGTTCACCTTCAATAGTTATTTCAGGGCTACCAATGTGCTACGAGTATTTGCTTCGGGATGGAAACGGCTTCAGCAGCACAACCACCTGGAATTGTATATTTCAGATCATGTGGACTGGCAGGATATCCTGTCGTATATCGCTGTGATGAAGCCACGGGAAATCTGGACCATCCATGGTGATGGGCAGCCATTGGCTGCCCATTTTTCAGGTGTCATCCCCATTAGGCCACTGCAATTAATGCCCTGAGGAAATTCTTTATTACAGCTGATCTATTTTTCCCACCAGACCTTGGTCATGACATCATCACCGCCGATACGGTCGGCCGCTTCCTGGTAATTTTGGGGATTGAACCGTCTTACGTTATTGTGATACATAAATCGCGTAGGCATTACCCCATCGTGCAGCATGTACGCGGTTGTCGGAAGTACGGGATAGCCGGTACGCCGGTATTCAAACCATTGCTGATAGTCATTGAAAAATAATGCGAGGTACTTTTGATTCATCAGCTGCTCCATTGTACCGTTAAATGCAGCTTTTTCATTTTCAAAATACCCCATGGGTATTTCACTGTTTTTCCATTGGGCAATTGCGGCGGTAACGGCGGCTTCATATGCCTCTTTTGCGGCTTCCATATCACCGAAATGGAGAGCTACTTCAGCCTTGATGAATTCGACCTCGGCATATCCCATGATTACCTCAATAATTTCCGTGCCTAATGCCGTGTATACCATCAGGTCGCCATTTGGCGTACTTGGCGAAAAATCGAACTGAGACTCATCACCGGAGTGGGCACTTGGAATACCTTTATAGCCAATGGGTTGTATGGCGCCATCTACTAATCGCGAAGCCTGGGTCATAAACAGGGCCCGCCGCGGATCTTCCAGTTCATTAAGCATGTCAACAAAGAACTGGCCCATCGCTTGGAAATTGACATAATCCTGCCTTCTTCCCCAAGCGTAATCGTATGGCGGGAGCCCCGTTACCGTCAAGAGCGCGGCCTCATCATTGTTGCGGAAAACGGGATATTGTTCAGGATCATTAATTATCGCTTGCAACTTATCGTAACTGTTGAATTCGGTCCGCTTGGAGAGTCTAAGGATGAGCCGCATCAGCAGCGAATTGTTAAACCGCCTCCAGCTTTCCTTGTTGTTGCCGTATAAGACGTCGTTTCCGGCCATTTCCCCTTCAGCGGCATAAATCGTATTCGCTTCCTCCAGGTCGACAATCAGTTTGTTGTAAATTTCCTCCTGTGTATCAAATCGAGGCTGGGAAATCCCCTCTTCGGCCATAAGCGCTTCCGAAAAAGGAACGTCGCCGAAACTATCTGTCAGGATACCCACAATATACGCCTGTAAGGTAGCGGCAACTGCCCGGTATACCGGCTGATCGTAGAATTCAGCAGATTCTCGCATTTCACGAAGGTTACGCATCCACTGATAGCAGGTATTCCAGGTGCCGTTACCTGCATTTTCATTTAACTCATAGCGATGTATGCCATTGGCAGGGCTGGGGTTGGGAAGGCCTACCTGCATGATCTGCCACGTAAAATCACGGCTGCGCTCGGTGAAGTAGGTGCTCATACCATAAACGGTAGGAGTTACCAGGCTACCGGGTGTTACCCGGTCTATCCGGTTGGGATCTGTATTTAAATCAGTAAAATTTTTCGTGCACGAAGAAAAGCTCATCGCGCCGATGGTGCTTGCCAATATTACTGCTGTTATCTTTTTCATTAGAATGATGAATTGAGGGTGTATGTATTCAATCGCATAAATGAGTTCATGCACCGGTTTGTTTAAAACTTCAAGCTTAAATTTGCGCCCCAAGTGCGTGGTGTGGGCAACTGGCCCATTTCGACACCCGGTACTACGGTTGCCCCGTTGAGAGATGCGGTTTCCGGATCAAATATTGGGAAGTTCGAGATCAGTAGGAGATCCCGGCCGTACAGGGCAATACTGGCACCCGACAGTTTGAGTCTTGCAGTCCAGGTTTGCGGCAGGTTGAATTCAATGCGCGCTTCACGGAGTTTGATGTAAGAGGCGTCAAAACTGTTGGTTTCAATATTGGCCCGGCGGTAATAATCACCGTACCAGGTGTTGATTGCCACCGGCGTGGTATTAGGTGAATAGGATCCATCGTCATTTAATACCACACCGTCCCCAACGACAAGACCTTCCTCCCGTCCAAGCAGCGTATGTTTCAATTTACCCTGCTCTGTCATTTTATGATGTGTCTGCGAATAAATCATACCACCATATTGGCCATCAAAGAGCAAACTGAACCGCCAGTTCTTATAGCTGAATTCGTTCAGAAAGCCGCCACGCCATAACGGATAAGCATTACCGATTTTGGTTATATCCGCGGGCCGGAGGGCCAGACCAGTCTCTGCGTCGAAGACGACTTGGCCTTGCTCGTTCCGGACCAGCCCATATCCCCAGATATCACCTGTTGTGCCGCCCTCGGTGGCAATGATGGATGCGGTGCCGCTGGTGGCAATGATTTGCTGGTCGGCATCGATTTCGTCACTGAGTTCCAGAATTTTGTTTTCATTTTTCGCCCAGGTAATGGTGGATGTCCAGGTGAAATTCTGATTGGATACCGGGCTTCCGCTTAACATCACCTCAATGCCGCGGTTACGAATGGTACCGGCGTTGATAAATGCGCTGCTGTAGCCGGTAGTGATGTCCAATGGTACGCTCAGTACCTGATTGACCGTATTGTTATGATATAAATTTACATCACCCGTTATGCGGTTCCGGAAAAGGGAGAAGTTGATCCCGCCTTCCCACGACGTGGAGATTTCGGGCTTTAAGTTTGCATTGTGTAATACCGAGGGGGCATTTGCCGAACCTGGGAAATCTGATTGGTTATAATATTTTGCAATCCGGTAAGGATCTGTGTCGGTGCCCACCTGCGCCCAGGAAAGCCGGGCTTTGGCGAAAGAGATGGCGGTGGGTAACCGGAATATATCAGATAGAATATAGCTGGTGCTTACTGATGGGTAAAAATAGGAGCGGTTTTGCTCGGGCAGGGTAGAGGACCAGTCGTTCCGGCCAGTAACATCAAGAAATATCAATTCTTTCCACGAAAAATTGACCAGTCCATAAAGGCTATGCGTACGCCGTTCAGCAATTATATTGTCCACCACACCCTGCTCCAGCGCATTGGATAGCTTGTAAATCCCAGGGAGCATAAGTCCCCTTGCCATGGCGTTGTTTTCTTTACTCTGCCCGTGCATGAGGTTGCCGCCCACTGATGCCGTCATGGTCACGGCCCGACTCAGTTGGTCATTATATGTCAGTAATGCATCGGTATTCGACTCATAAAAAAACACATCCTGCTGTTTATAGTAACCTTGCGGAAAATTGGCGGTATCCCATGGGCGACGCTGTTCACGCTGATCCTGGCGCAGGTTTAACCCGGAACGTACCATTAAATTAAAACGGTCGTTAAATGCGTAGACTGCCTGCAGGTTTCCATCAATATTGATGTTTTTTAAACTGTTTGTCATTTCGTGTGCGATGACAAAGGGATTTTCAATATAAGAGCTGAACGGATGAATCTGACTGATCTGATCCTGTCCTTGTTTCCACCGTGGTTCGTACACGGCCAGGTCGACGTTTGGATTTTGGAAGATCATGAAATAAGCGATCGACTGATTGTTGTAGCCTGTGCCTGGCAGGTTATCACTGGTTTTGTTGGTGAACCCCATCTTGGCATTGATGGTCAGTTTCTCCGACAGCTGTGCTCCGGCGTTAAGTGTACCGACGAAGCGTTCAAAACCGGTGTTGGGCATAATCCATTCGTTCTTGGTATGTGTGAAGGATGCGCGCGCCGAAAAGCGGTCGGTAGCACCGTCAAGCGCTAGGTTATTCGTGGTGGTAAAGCCGGTTCGCCAAAAACCTTTGACGTTATCCTTATATGGCACCCACGGTAGCCTTTCGGCCGACTGTCCCTCGATCGAAGGATCATATTGGAAATAACGCTGCCCGTCAAATTTCGGGCCGAAGGCACTGGACGTTGACCCTGTATTTGGTCCGTCTTCGGACAATTGATAGGAATAATACAATTCCCCATCGGCATTCCGGTTATTGTTGCCCTGACCATACTCGTACTGATATTCGGGCCAGCGTAAAACATCATTTATACTGGTGTTGGAATTGATGGATATCCCGACTCCGTCTCGGCTTTGTCCTTTCTTAGTCGTGATGATCAGCGCACCATTCCCTGCACGGCTTCCATATAATGCGGTAGCCGCGGCACCTTTCAGCACGGTCACCGATTCGATGTCGTCGGGATTAATGTCTGAGAGGCCGTTGCCGAAATCAATCGGAATATCTTTATCCACACCACTTGATCCAGCCCCGTATGCCTGGTCCACGCCTGAGCTCACCCGGCCGTTGATCATCGGGATGCCGTCAATGACAATGAGTGCTTCATTCCGGTTGGGATCCAGCGAACGGTCTCCACGGAGGTTTATCCGTGTGGAGTTTATCGGGCCTGACCCTGTCTGTGTCAGGTTAAGGCCGGCTACTTTACCTTTTAGCGCATCCGTCCACGTGTTCGGCATCGCCTTGGTTATCGCTTCACCCTTTACCGTACTCACGCCATAACCCAGTCCTTTCGCTTCCCGTTCGATTCCCAGTGCAGTAACCACCACTTCGTCAATCTCCGTAGAAGATTCGGCAAGCGAGATCACCAGGTTGCTTTGTGAATCGGCCGCAGTAACATGTCGCGACACTCGGCCTATCAATGCAAAAGTCAGGGCGGTACCTTTTGTCACCGTTACCCGGAACCTGCCGCTGTTATCCGTGGTGGTGATGGCCTGCCCGTTGGCGATAACAGTAACACCGCTAAGCGGCTCACCGTTGGTTTCGTTTTGTACAATACCCTCAAGGGTTACCTGTTCCTGATACGCTATTGCTCCGGCAGTCCGGGTTAACGCCCGGGCTTGCTGGTTTGACAGCATAACGAGGCAAAATAAAGACACCACTATCCAGGCGTATCGTAAGTGGTACGCGCCTGTACTGAGCGTGGATTTTTCCTTGCCGGAAACGCACGGATAAGCGCCGTGCGGAAAATCATGTCGATGTTTCATTTCATTCGAGGTTTATTGCTTTAATTGGTTGCAAGTATCTAATTCCTATATTTACTAATTATTAACCCCGCATTACAATAGGGTAAATAAATTAGTTTTTCGTTATACGGAACCGATCCAGTGGTATAGAAATGCAGCGAGTGCAGCGCCGATCAGCGGGCCAATTACTGGTACCCACGCATACTGCAGGTCAAAACCTGCTTTATTTTTTATCGGCAATAAGGCATGTATGATGCGTGGTCCAAGGTCCCGGGCCGGATTAATGGCGTATCCGGTTGTACCACCTAATGAGAGACCGATTACCCATACGATAAATGCGACGGGTATAGCGCCCAGTGATCCCAGCCCAATGGGTACGGTGTCGCCGTCGTCCAGCGACGCATCGGTAAAATAAAAGACAGCAAACAGCAATACAAATGTGCCTACTATTTCGCTGATCAGGTTTACCGGCAGGTTGCGAACAGCAGGAGCTGTACAGAACACGGCTTGTTTTGCGCCGGCGTCCTCCGTAAGTCTGAAGTGATCCTGATAAACCAGCCAAACAACGAATGCGCCAACCATGGCTCCGGTAAATTGCCCGGCAAGGTAGGATGGTACTGCTTCCGTGGCTACATTTCCCGTGATCCACATGGCTAATGTAACAGCAGGATTCAGGTGCGCACCACTGTAAGGACCGGCAATAACGACGCCTGTGAAAACACCCAGTGCCCAGGCTGTTGTAATTACCATCCAGCCGCCATTGTGTCCTTTAGTGCCATTGAGGACGACGTTAGCCACCACCCCTCCGCCCAATAGGATAAGAAAGCCGGTGCCCAGCATTTCTGCAATAAAAGGTGTCATATTATTTAGTTTTAATTGGTTACGTGGTCATCATAGCCCGCGGCCTAGCCACCAGGTGCTGATTGCTTCGGCATTTTACGGCCTATAGCTTTTGGCGGCTTCTACCGCGTGCCGCCAGCGACCAATTGCGCCATCCGCATCATATTGTGGATTTGGCTCAAACACACGGTTTATTTGCCATTGGTTCTGGATCGCATCTATATTTTTCCAGATTCCGACCGCTAATCCGGCAAGAAAGGCGGCACCAAGTGCAGTCGTTTCCGTAATCTCCGGCCGGATTACACGAGCCCCCAAGATGTCCGCCTGGAATTGAAGCAATAGGTTATTTACCGTCGCGCCACCATCTACCCGCAATTCCCGGATGGTTGTACCCGAATCTGCTTCCATTGCCCGGAGAATATCGACTGTTTGAAAAGCGATGCTCTCCAACGCTGCGCGTGCAATATGTGATGCGTTGCTGCCGCGCGTAAGTCCGACAAGTGTCCCGCGCGCATAAGGATCCCAATGAGGCGCCCCCAAACCCGAAAAGGCAGGGACGAGAAATACACCGGCTGTGTCCGGGACCCGGGCCGCGAGTGCTTCGACCTCTTCCGATGAACGTATAATGCCCAGCCCGTCGCGAAGCCATTGAACAATTGCCCCACCAATGAAGACACTCCCTTCAAACGCATAATTTACCACATCACCAATTTGCCATGCAACGGTTGTTACCAGGTTATTTTTGGATAATATGGGTTTATCACCGATGTGCATTAACATGAAACAGCCCGTGCCGTAGGTGTTTTTAACCATGCCAGGGCGCGTGCATAGCTGCCCAAAGAGTGCGGCATGCTGATCCCCGGCAATGCCGGCGATCGGTATTTTTGCTGCGAGGATATTGGCAGCGGTTTCACCGACTATTTCGGCGGAACTTTTAACTTCGGGGAGCATTGTCCGGGGGATATCCATCAGCTCCAGCAACTCATCATCCCAGCGCAGCGTATTGATGTTATATAGCATGGTGCGTGAGGCATTGGTTACGTCAGTCACATGCTTGCTGCCTCCGGTAAGGTTCCACACCAGCCAGGAATCGATGGTGCCAAAAGCGAGTTCACCGCTCTCGGCTTTTTCGCGGGCACCGGGAACATGGCGAAGAATCCAATTGATCTTACTCGCAGAAAAATAGGCATCGATAATCAAGCCTGTCTTTTTCCGGATGAGATCGCCATATCCCTTATTCCGCAGTTCATCGCAGTATTCAGCGGTACGCCTGTCCTGCCAAACAATGGCCGGATAAACAGGATAGCCGGTTTTCCGATCCCATACAACGGTTGTTTCACGCTGATTGGTAATGCCGATTGCCGCTATCGCAGCGGCTTTTAGTCCGGCCTTGGCTATTGCCTCGGTTGCCACGGAAAGCTGGCTCGACCAAATTTCCTGTGCGTCATGCTCTACCCAGCCAGACTGCGGATAATGCTGCTTAAATTCCTTTTGGGCGACGGCTACCATCTGGCCTTCCGGATTAAAAATAATGGCACGGGAGCTGGTGGTTCCCTGATCTAATGCTAAAAGGTATTGATTTGTCATCGCAGGATTCGTTTACTGATTGGTCGAAGTATTTAAGTGTCTAAGTTTTCTTCGGGTAAATACTGTCGGGCGATTAGTCGGTAAGCCTGAAGCTGCTGATTTTCCCATTCCCGGTTTTTATTCAGTTGTTTTGCCATCAATGCAACCACTTTGGGAGCCATCTCCATGGATTTGGCGGCATCCAGAAACAATACCCGTAGACGTCTGGCGAGTACATCTTCGAGCGTCCGGGCCATTTCATTTACCACCGCCCAAACGACTTCCGCCCCGATATAGTCGAAATCGGGGTGTAGCCGCTCCGCGAGGTCGGGCTGGCTTACCGTAAGTGCACGCACACGGCCGGCATCGCTTCCATAGCTCGCCCAATGGCCTGCCTGTTGTTGGGTGCAGTGCCCCTGGATTTTCAGGGTTTTGGTCAGACATGCCCGTTTTTCAAGCGCTCCGGTTTCGATGGCCCTGTCAATAGTCTCCTCTGCCATTTTTCGGTATGTCGTCCATTTACCACCCGTGATCGTAATGAGACCCGACGGATTCACAATAAGTTTATGGTCGCGCGAAATTTCCTTGGTCGCCTCTTCGCCGTCATCAGGAGCCGCAAGTGGACGCAATCCGGCAAACATGCTACGGATATCCGATTTACGCGGTGCAGGGCTCAGGTAATCGGCGGCTGTTTTCAGAATAAACGCAATCTCATCATCCAATGGAACTGGTTCGATATGGGTGTCTTTGATTGGGGTATCCGTGGTGCCCAACAATAGGTAATTATGCCAAGGGACACCGAATAATACCCGTCCGTCGCTGGTTTTGGGAATCATTAACGCATCGCGTTCACCGAGAAAAGTCCGATCTACCACAAGGTGTGTACCCTGACTTGGCCTGACCATTACTTTATGATTAGGAGTATCCATAGTCAAAATGTCATCCACGAAAACACCGGTCGCATTAATAACGGCCTTCGCAGTGACAGGATATGAAGTTCCCGTTTCGCGGTCGACAAATGTCAGTCCAGTTACCTTCCCGGCCGCGTCCTTGCTTAATTCGGTAACCTGACAGTAATTAAGTACCGCGGCTCCATGGACGGCCGCGGTTTGCGCCAGGTTAACTGCCATTCGTGCGTCGTCGAACTGGCCGTCAAAATACCGCACACCACCCTGCAGCCGCGCGGACTTCACGCCGGGCAGACTACGCAGGGTTTCCTCCCGGGAAAGTGCACTGGACTTTCCAATACGGTATTTACCGGCAAGCCAATCGTATATTTTTAACCCGATTAGGTATTTACATTTGCTGAAAAAAGAATAACAGGGAATAATAAAAGACTGTGCATGGGCTAAGTGCGGTGCATTGCGGAATAGAATGCCACGTTCGTGCAACGCATCGTATACTAAACGGATATCCCCCATGGCGAGGTAACGTACCCCACCGTGTACCAGTTTGGTACTTCTGCTCGAGGTTCCTTTGGCAAAATCATGTTGTTCCAGTAAGATGGTTCGATATCCCCGGGAAGCGGCATCTACCGCAATGCCCAGTCCCGTGGCTCCGCCCCCGATGACTGCCAGGTCCCACTGAAGCGTTTCGGCAACCCGCCGGAGTGTCGTATTTCGGTCTACTAGTGGTTTTTCCATTTAACGTGACCCATGCGGGCAAAATGGTAATAATATGAAATTATATATTGATTTTTTCAAAAGTAATTGAAATTATATAAATAACAAAATGAAATATAAAATTATAAAACGAAAATAATTGAAACAACATAACATTTTAATTTTATCGATAAAAGCTGTATTTTGGTCCACATCCATCACCGATTTGTTATGACTAACATCGAACGGCACCAGTATATCATGCGTCAGTTACAGCAAAAGGGCGTTGTTAATGTACTGGAGTTATGCAGACAACTGGACGTATCGTCAGTAACCATCCGCAAAGACCTGAAATTACTTGAGGAAAGGCAATTGCTTTTCCGAACACACGGCGGTGCCACCCAGGTAAATCCGTATACAACCGACCGCACTGTATTTGAAAAAGAGAAAATTCAGACGGCAGAGAAGCTGGCTATCGCCCGTGAAGCGGCTTCCCTGATTATTGATAATGATTCAGTAATTATCGCATCAGGTACAACAGTGCAGGCCATGGCCAAAGAGATTCAACCAAACCTGAATCTTACCGTTGTTACATCCGCATTGAATGTTGCTGTTCAACTGGTCAAACATCCCCATGTGGAAATTCTGCAGCTCGGCGGCACCCTGCGCAAAAGCTCTACATCCGTTGCCGGCATGTATGCGGAACGCATTCTCGCCGACTTTTTTTGCAGTAAACTGTTTCTCGGGGTCGACGGAATTGACCTGGATTTTGGATTAACAACGACCAATGCCCAGGAGGCGCATCTGAATAGAAAAATGATGGAAGTATCACAAAAAGTGATCGTACTGGCCGATTCTACTAAATTTGGAAAACGAGGTTTTGGGCGCATTTGCGGGATTGAGGAAATAGACCGGATCATTACCGATAAGGGTATATCTCCTCATACCGTAAAGGAACTGGAAAGGGCTGGAGTAAAAGTAACCGTCGTGCAATAGGCGTCTATTTCGGATAGCTTCCGCCAATATGGTAACGGAGTAAAAACTGCTGTTGGTTGTCTACCGCACCGGGAGTAAAATGGAAGCTGGCAATAAATTTTCCTTCTAAGCCTTTGTAGCGTATAGGTGTCCATCCGATTTCAAGCCGGTCATAGCTGCGGGCTGTATAAAATTGGTCGCCATAGGGAACATCAAGCGGCTCACCGGTAAAGAATGTGTTTTCAAGGAAGAAATTACGATATGCAGCGTGTAATCCGGTGATAAATCCCGCCGCGGTACGCCATTCGTAAATACCCCTAAGCCGATCATACCCCACTACGCCACCCACATGGATATCCAGTGAATCGAGCAAAGTACGCTTAGATAAATCGACGCCAACCTTTATCATCGCAGCGCCGTTGTCGCGCACCTGATCGTTGGGAATCTTAATCATCGGGCCTGCATTGTGCCAAAGCATGGCGTGGTGCGAAACGTACAGCAGGTTGGTCGCAACTTTGCCGGATAGTCCCACCATAAATTGTTCCCTGTCCATATCCGTTTGGCGGCTCGTCCAATCGATCCAGATTTGCTGGAAGAACGTAGCGTTTTCGTACCGTAACAGCATGCCTTCAACATTAGGACGGTAATATAACAGCGTATCATTGAGTATGGCTCTTGGATAGTCGCTCAATAATCCATAACGGGGAAACATTCCGATATAAAAATTAAAGCCGCGCTGCTGGTAATTATAATATAGGGTAGGATTGACCTTACTGGAAGGTCTGGAACCGAATTCATGCAGGTAATTTATTCCAGCCCGGAGACGATGTATACTGTCTACGGCAATACCGAGCTCAGGTGCGATCCGTGCTCCGAATATGGTTTGTGGATAACGGCCCGACTTAGCGTATTCCCTGTTATCGGCGAAGCCATGGAAACCGACATTCCATTCAAACTGCTGTGCACGGGTGGTCAAGCATAATACTATAAACAACACAATAAGCAAATATCGTTGCATGGGCTAACCGTTTAATTTACTTGAATTGGAAATTTGTCACTGTTACGTGCGCCGATAAAAGGATCGGTCCGGATGGAAAAAAACAGCATGTATTTTCCAGGTGATGGTGGCATATTGATCTTTGCAGGAAATGTAGCGGTTTCTCCCGGTGGGATAATGATATTGCGGTAGTCGCCGTGCATTTCCACAAAGTCATCTTCTTGGAAAACAGGCTGGGTATAGCCGTATTCCAGGAATACAGGCCACTGTTCGCCGACGTTGGAAAAAGAGATGGTATCCTGATACGGATTGTTTATCGTCAGTGTTACATACTGCTTTGATCCGGCTTCAGCTTCTTTACGAAGGCCTTCTACGTCGATGTTGACTTTCTGATATGTCCTGACCGCGTCCAGGAACCGCCCGTATAACGGACCTTTTATTGTCTGAATAGTATCTTGTAATGGTGTCTCGTGGCTTCTAAATGAGGCATAATACGCTTTGTGACTCCGCAAACTATCTTCAATAGGCCAAAAATCATATTGTGTTTTCCGGTAGTTTCTGGCGTTATAGGAAAATCCTTTAGTGGTATTGTTTACGAAATTGTAATTGGAGATGTCCTGGAATCCGTTGTCCATGATCACGTAATTTTCTCCCGCCTTCGCGTGAATGCGCTTAGCCATTTCGTTTTTTCCCCAGAATTGCTGGAGTCCCCGGATCTGTGTGAGTGCAGGAAAGGGGAATATCAGGACAACCCGGATTACAATGATAAGTACGATATTGGCATAGAGCAAACGCATCAGCCAACGGGGGATGCGTTCCATGCGGCCGAGATGAATGTAAGCAAGGATGAAGAACGGAACGAATGCCAGTAGGGTCCAGTGGGCTTCAACACGACCTTTGAATGTACTGATTAAGAAAAAGAGCAGAAATCCATAACAATTGAATTTCATGATACGGAGGAAAATATCTGTCGCCCGCTGTCTGAACACATAATAATATAGTGCCAACGCGGCAAAAGGACCGACAATCAGCAATTGACTTAACACAAAGTCGGTTGTGAATGAAAACTGGTAAGCGCGGGTACTGCGATCAAACAAATGATATTGCACGGAGGGGAGGCCGTGGTTAATCTGCCATAGGATATGTGGCACGAATAGTACGCCTGACAGCGCAACGATAAGCCAAAACGAGGGACGTTTCAGCAATTTTAAATCGGCAACAATGGTAAATAGCAGCACTAATACAGCATGGTATTTGCTGTAAAGCATGCCCGCGATTACTATAGCCAACAACAGCGTATCGGTTAGTTTATCTGTTTTGATATACCTTTTGAGAAGGTAAAAATAAACGATTGTAAAGAAAAATAACGGCGTATCCGGTGTGGTGATAAAACTGTACACATGAAGGATAAGCATACTGCTATATAAGACGATAAACAGGCCGGCATCCTGCACATAAGGTTTCACGAGCTGCCATAAAATGGCGATTGCAGCAACGTTTGTCAACACACTGAGAAGTCTTACCATCAGTGCCGAATGAAAAATAGTATCACCGGCCTTCATAAAAAGAGCTACCATCGGCGGATGATCGTAATAGCCCCAATCCAGAAACTGGCTGTATACCCAGTAGTACGTTTCGTCAACATGCAATTCCATAAATGCGGCCTGGAACAGGTTGGCGACCATCCAGGTCAACAGGAAATAGAAAATAAGGTAATTATTCTTTATTGACGACGACATGGTAGTTGGTTAGCTGGAAAAGGTATATATATAGTTGCCCATAAAATTCCATATCGCAACCATGCCGATTGCGAATACCTTGGCAAGGTAAAAATTTAATCCCAGTTTTTCGTGAGCCACATAAAGGATCAGGTTATTGATCAATAACCCAGCCAGTGCGATGCCGAAGAATTTTGAAAATTCAATAAACATGGCATCCCGCCCGACTGCATGAAATGTCCAGAATTTATTCAGAAGGTAGTTGCTAACCGTGGCAACCATGAACCCAAGTGAGTTGGCCACGTACTTGTGCAGGTGTAACTTTTCTTTGCATCCCCATGTTACCCCGAAATCCACCACCACACCCGATAAGCCCACAAGACCAAATTTGAGGAATTTATTGATCAGATCACTGCTTAACTCCATAGTGTATCGTGGATGATATAGCGCAATAAATAAATTGCTATGCCAATTAGAAAACCGGCATAGCAATTGGGCGCTTTGGCATACTTATGTTTTGGTTTATACTTCCAACAGCAACCTTGCAGGATCTTCCAGCAATTGCTTTACACGTACCAGGAAGCTGACCGATTCCCTGCCATCAATGATACGATGATCATAGGAAAGGGCAACGTACATCATTGGTCGGATAACAACCTGACCATTTTCAGCCACAGGGCGCTGAATAATATTGTGCATACCCAATATTGCGGACTGAGGCGCATTGATAATCGGCGTAGACATCATGGACCCAAAAACGCCGCCATTGGTGATAGTGAAGGTACCACCGGTCATCTCGTCAATGGTTAATTTATTGTCCCGTGCTTTGGTTGCCAGATTAATCACTTCTTTTTCAATTTCATAAAGCGACAGGGATTCGGCATTCCGGATAACCGGCACTACCAATCCTTTTGGCGCAGATACGGCAATTGAAATATCCGCGAAATCATGGTACACAATTTCGGTTTCCTCAATCCGGGCATTCACTGCCGGCCATTCCTTGAGTGCCGTACATACAGCTTTGGTGAAAAAAGACATGAAACCAAGGCCTACGCCATATTTTTCCTTGAACGCGTCTTTATATTTAGCACGCAGGTCCATGATCGGTTGCATATTAACCTCATTAAATGTGGTTAGCATAGCCGTCTCATTTTTAACGGAAACCAATCGCTTTGCAATGGTTTTTCGCAACGCGGAAAGTTTTTCGCGCCGTTCGTTACGGTCACCAGCCATTGATTTCGGTGCCTCTGTAACAGTTCCTTTGCCGGACACTTGTGCTTTTGGAGTGCCAACCGTTGCTTTTTCTGCGTCTGCCTTCGTAATTCGGCCGTCTTTCCCTGTACCTGCCAACGCATCTGCTTCTATGCCTTTTTCACGTAAGATCTTGGCTGCTGCGGGAGAAGCGGTTCCAGTGGCGTAATTTTCTGCTGCCGGGGCTTGTGTTTCAGGTTGCGGCGCTGTTTCCGGTTTACTCTCCGTTTTCGCCGCTGCATTATCGTTGTCTTTTTTGTCAGCGGCTGGGGCTCCACCTTCTTCAATCCGGGCAACAAGTGCTCCGATTTCGAGTGTATCACCTTCCTGTGCGACAATACGGAGAATACCTGCTTTTTCGGCAGGTAATTCAAAAGTTGCTTTATCCGATTCGAGTTCGGCGATATTTTCGTCCATTTCCACGTAATCGCCATCCTGTTTCAACCATTGCGAGAGGGTGACTTCTGTGATGGATTCGCCTACCGTGGGTACTTTTATTTCTACACTCATATATGCTTTGTTAAATACTGATTAGTCGAGTTAGCATTAATCTACTTTTGCCGCTTCCTTTACATTGGCTTTAACATTTTCCTTTACCTCGGTACCGGCTTTTGTTTCAAACGCGCGGCTTACAACGGCGAGTTGCTGCGAAATATGCTGTTTAGCATAGCCCGTTGCCGTACTGCTGCTTTCTTTACGCGACACGACATCAAGGGTAATGTTCCGGTTCCTGAATTTCCGACAGATATAAGGCCAGGCACCCATGTTTTCCGGCTCTTCCTGTACCCATAGGAATTCCGTTGCATTTTTGTATTTATTGCGTATCGCACGAAGTTTGTCCATTGGGGTGGGGTAGAGCTGCTCTACCCTTACCACAGCCACATCCTTACGTTCGTCTGCCTGTTGCTTTTCCAGCAAGTCATAGTATATTTTGCCAGAACAGAACAGTACACGCCGTACATCGGCCGATTTTACGTAACTATCGTCGATTACCTCCTGGAACTGGGTTTTTGTTGTAAATTCAGTAATATCACTGACTACCTTGGGATGACGTAATAGACTTTTGGGTGTGAACACAACCAAAGGCTTGCGGTAGTCACGCTTTAACTGCCGGCGCAATACATGGAAAAAGTTAGCAGGCGTCGTACAGTTTACGATCTGCATGTTATTTTCCGCGCAAAGTTCCAGAAAACGCTCAATCCGTGCCGAAGAGTGTTCGGGTCCCTGACCTTCAAGACCATGCGGAAGTAACATAACGAGCCCGTTTGACCGGCGCCATTTGGTTTCTGCACTGGAGATGTACTGGTCTACAATAATTTGAGCGCCATTATAAAAGTCACCAAACTGTGCCTCCCATATTGTCAACGATTGTGGATTAGCCAATGCATAACCATATTCAAATCCAAGTACTCCGTATTCCGATAAGTGTGAATTATAAATATTGAACCGCTCGCCACCGGCTATCCGTTGCAATGGGATATATTCTTCACCGGAGTCTTCCAAGGTTAACACGGCATGACGATGAGAGAAGGTTCCACGTTCTACGTCCTGTCCGCTCACCCGCACACGTAATTCTTCATTTAATAAGGTCGCATAAGCCATTAATTCGCCCATAGCCCAATCAAACTTCTTGGATTCCACCATTTTAAGGCGTTCTTCGAATAATCTGGAAATCTTTCTGAAGAATTTCTTTTCACTGGGCAGTGTGCTAATCTCCCGTGCGAGCGACAAAAATGTCTTTTCTGCCACGCCTGTTTTAACAGGTACAAAGATATCTTCATATTTTGCTTTGCGAAGTCCCTTCCAAGCCCCCGAATACATCGGATTATCCTGTGTCAGGTTTTCTTCCTCCTTGGATTCATCCAGTCGTTCCTGCAATTTTTTACGGAAATCTTTTTCCATTTCTTTGGCCAGGTTAGCATCCACACTGCCCTGTTCCATTAATTTGTTGTTATAGATTTCCCGCGGGTTTGGGTGTTTCTCGATCGCTTTATAGAGCAACGGTTGGGTAAATTTGGGTTCATCCGCTTCATTATGACCATACCTACGGTAGCAAAGCAGGTCGATGAATACGTCGGTGTGGTATTTCTGACGGTATTCTACAGCCAGGTTGATGGCATATATCAATGCTTCCACATCATCCCCGTTGACATGGAACACCGGAGAAAGCGTTACTTTAGCAATATCCGTGCAATAAGTGGATGAACGCGCATCCATAAAATTGGTAGTAAATCCAACCTGGTTGTTCACGATGATATGAATCGTGCCACCAGTCCGGAAACCTTCCAACTTTGACATCTGGATAACTTCGTAGACAATACCCTGGCCAGCGACAGCGGCGTCTCCGTGAATGAGGATCGGGGCTATCTTGGTAACATCGCCCTCGTATTTCATGTCAATTTTAGACCGTACAATGCCTTCCACTACCGGATCGACCGTCTCCAGATGGGACGGGTTAGGTACCAGACTGAGGTGTACGTTCGAACCATTCTCTGTGGTAATGTCTGTAGAGTAACCTAAGTGGTACTTTACGTCGCCCCCAAAATCCTGCTCAGCATCTTCCACATAAGTCTTTCCCTCAAATTCAGAAAAAACACTTTCATATGATTTTCCGAGAATATTGGTCAGTACATTAAGTCGACCCCGGTGTGCCATACCAAGTACGAATTCCTGAATACCTATTTCAGCACCCTTTTCAATTACGGAATCAAGTGCCGGAATCAAACTTTCCGCCCCTTCCAGCGAGAAACGCTTTTGTCCAAGGAATTTCGTACCCAGGAAGCTTTCAAATACGACGGCCTCATTGAGTTTCTGCAAAATCCGTTTCTTCTTTTCTATTGGGAAATTAGGTGTATTGCGCTCGCTTTCCATACGCTCCTGAAGCCATTTCAGCTTGTCCGGGTGACGGATGTATTTGAACTCTGCACCAATAGACCGGCAATAGGTGTCTTCAATGAGCTGGCGGATGTCCCGCAGTTTGGCAGGTCCTAATCCCACCTCAACACCTGCATTGAAAACCGTTTCCATATCGGCTTCTGATAAACCGAATGTTTCCAGTTCTTTGCCCGGATAATATTTCCGGCGTTGGCGAACCGGATTGGTTTCTGTGAATAGGTGACCGCGGTCGCGGTAACCATTAATCATGTTCAGTACATTGATTTCCTTGAGTACATGATCGGGAGTAGCCACGGCAGCATCGCCAGCCGTTCCATTTTGGCCGAAATCAAACCCTTCAAAAAATTTCTTCCAACCAAAATCAATCGAATCGGGATCCGCTTTGTATGCTTCATAAAGCGAATCGATATAGGCCGAATCTGCGTTACTTAGATAAGAAAGTTTGTCCATTTATTTGTTTATACAATGAATGCGTCAAAGTTATGAATTATTATATGGTTTCCTAAAGTAATATCTTACAATTTTATGGCCAAATTTTAGTCATAATGGTTTTTTTTGTGCTCAGGAGAGGTAGACTGATTCGTGGATTATATCGCCAATGTTTCTGCGGGCGATAGCTGGATAATCAATTTATCTAGATCAATACGCTTGTTATCTTTTGCACTGCTACCAACGCCGGCAAGGTGTGCCCAGTTTCCATAATTATTAGCCGGGTTGTAGTCAATTAATTTTTCTTCGAACCACGCAGCACCCTTTAGCCAGTTGACACCAAGTTCGTGAATGAGGTACGCAGCCAGCAGCACCCGCATCTGATGGGGAATATGTCCGGTTTCATTCAATTGCCGGATGCCACGGTCGATAATAGGCTGGCCTGTATTACCTGTTTTCCATTTATCAAAATTCAGGGCCTCTTCGTGCCCCGCGGTTTCCGGTGCTAGGTCTGTTATGCCGCCGGTTTGGAAGAAACGGTTACCATGTTTTTTAAACATAAAGCGATAATAATCGCGCCAGAGCAGTTTCAGGATAAACTGTTCCAAGCTCTTTTTATCCGTCCCGATATACTTACTATCTTTTACTGCATGATACAAGGTGTTGGGAGACAGCGCGCCAATGGCGATATAGGGTGATAGACCCGAGTCCGTTTCCTGCGGAGTGTCACCGCTCAGGAACCGATCCATCCGGGCCAGCGCTGCTTGCTCGCCACCCGCAAGTATCAGGTTTGATGCCTGTCTGATTTCGTCGGAACTGAATCCAAGCTGCTGCAGCGATGGTATGTCGCCCGTTTCCATATTTTCAGGAATAGATACCCGCTCCGGAAGCCCCAATTGAGGCCGGATTGTACTTTCACGTTCCGTTTTCTTCTTGAACAGGGAAAATGCGTCGGGTATATCCCGGATCGGAAAGGGAAGGTCTTCTTTATGATATAACGTGTGGCCGATAAAATGGCGCAGGTTGATCTGTGTTTTTTTCCAAAGCGCAGCTTCCACCAATGCAGAAACCTGAGTTTCTTCAAATGCGACTTCCCGGTGATGGTACACCTCATCTACCTGGTATTCCTCCGCAATATGAGGCAACATGTCTTCAGGATAACCAACAACGGAGATCAAATTACCCCCCAGGTTGCGGAGCGCAGCCTGCAATGCCAGCACATTCTCCCGCAAAAAAGCGGCCCGTAGGACACCCATTTTCCGGGTCCCGTACTCCGTCAGTTCGAAATGTCTTGGATCAAAGCAGAAAACCGGAACAATTTGCTGGCCGCGTTCAATAGCACGCAGCAGTATCTCGTTATCGTGGATACGCAAATCGTTTCTGAACCAAACCAGGATTGTCCTCTTGTCCATGCCTGAAGTAATAATGGATTAAATTTGACAAATATAGGAGTTATTGTTGTGAAACCGCCTTTTTACATGTCGAAACACAAATTATTTACAATTAAATCACAAACGGTCGGCCGGTGTTACTGGGCCTAACTGCCACCCACAAGTTGTACAAACGACCCGGAAATCCTACTTTTGCCAAAAATACATTTGGTAGAAACATATTTAATTTTCGTTTGTACTAATGGTACCGGGCCGATAGTTGCACTAAAAGCCACCCAATTGTAACGTATATGAAAGTTCTCATTACAGGTCTCAATAATTATTTAGCCAGGAAAGTTGCTGCATGCCTAGCCGAAGAAGATTATGAAGTCACTTGCCTGATACGCAACCGCAAACTGTTCCGTGAGCATATTTCCGAAAAACACCGGGTCAACATTATGGAAGGCGATTTATTCCGAGGAGAAAATTTAGCCGGCATTGACGCGGACACCGCAGTTGCTTTTTACTTTAATCAAACACCGGTCAATGCGCTGGATATGCGGATTGAAATGGAATTACTGGCCTTGCAAAAATACATTGATACGTTGAAACGAACGGCCTGTCAGCATTTGATTTATGTGACAAAATTGGTAGACGGTAATGTCGACAAAATTAATTCCTATATCCGCGATACAGGATTGAATTATACCATTGTGCGTGCAAGTAACATTATTGGGAAAGGATCAGTGTTGATGACCATTTTGGCAAAAATGTCGATGCAGCGGCTGGTTCTGGTGTCGCGGGAATTCGCAAAAAGCCGATGCCAACCCGTATACCTGGCTGATATTTGTACATATTTCAATTATATGTTGCTAGACCCGAGGACATATGGAGAGACCTATGATATCGGCGGGCCTGAGGTCATGACATATAAAGAAATCTTTGAACGCTACCTGGATGTATTGAAGCTGCGTAGAAAAGTAATGACCCTGCCCGCATTGGGGACGCTGGTGTCAAACGTAATGACAAGGTATGTATACCGGTTTGAACAGGATATATCAGCAGCACTAAACCTGAATGTACGCCGGAATTTGATTTGCAAGAAAAACGGACTCCGGGAGTTGTACCCACTGAAGTTAACGCCTTTCCGTGAAGCCATCCCAGTTGCTCTGGGGTTGGTTGAAATCGGATCAAATAAGAGCTGATGATGCGAAAATGCGTATTGGTAACCGGTGCCACCGGGCTGATCGGTACCGCACTAATTGATGCGCTGATCGACCAAGGTTACACTGTTCATGGATTGAGCAGGGGCGAACAGCAACATCGCTCGTCGGCGGTTCGTTTTTTTCAATGGGATACTGACAGCGGCAAGGTTGATGAACGTTGTTTGAACGGAGTGCAGGCAATTATTCACCTTGCAGGCGAAAACATTGGCGCCCAGCCATGGAGTAAACATCGGAAACAAGCAATCTACGACAGCCATGTCCAATCCATCAGGTTGCTTTATCGGTTGCTTGAAAATCGCGAGCATGCCGTCAATACCGTGGTGTCAGCCGGTGCTACCGGATATTATAGTCATCGGGGCGATGAATTGATGACAGAAGATAAGTTGCCCGCAAATGATTTCCTTGGACGGCTTTGCCTGGCTTGGGAACAGGCGGTAGCCGAAGGCAGAAGATTAGGATTGCGCACAGTTTCGCTCCGAAGCGGGGCAGTACTAGCAACGGCTGGCGGCATGTATCCCAAACTTGTAAAGTTTATAAAAACCGGTTTGGGTGCCGTACCGGGCACAGGCAGGCAATGGATGCCGTGGGTTCACATAGACGACGCTGTTGCTTTATATTTATTTGCAATGGAACACAATGGCATTCACGGCGTCTATAATATGGTAGCACCCCAACAGATTCAACTGAAGCCCCTCTTGTATGCCATCGGAAACCACCTTGATAAGCGCATTTGGCTACCCCATATCCCAGCATTTGTGCTAAAAGCTGTCTTGGGACAAATGAGCGAATTATTGCTGAGCAGTACCCGCGTATCGGCCGATAAAATACAGAATGCCGGTTTCCGCTTTACCTATCCAGAGATTAACCAAGCTATTGCCTCGCTTTAGGAAGACGTCATTTTGCATTATTTGGCCGTTATTTGACTTTTGCCGTCGGTGCCGGTTGAACCGGAGTATACGGTTCCCTGTGACAGACGACCCAACGGACGTCCCGCCGGACCACTGTTGATCAGGCCATAAATATTACGTAGTTCATTTTGAGGAGTTCCGCCGTATCCGCCTGCCCGGGTATCAATTCGCAGGTAATGCGGCGCCTTCCGATCTTCGGTCTGGGGTATAATACCTGTTTTGCGATAAGTCATATTCACTGTCCCACCATCGCCGTTGGGGTAGGTACGCGATCCGTTGTTTGCGGCGTCCTGTCCACCCGCAAGCACATAGAGTGCGCCCAATTCACTAAATCGCATATCGATGTCGAAATCCGTTCCGTTGTTTTTACCGTCAGTTCCAAAAATGTAAGCCCGTTTATCCATCACAACATGATCAGCGGTCAGTGTAACCTGTTTTTTTCCCAGGAAAACAAGCTGTGCGCGGTCATGCATGATCAAGGTGTCAATATGAAGGGTTATTGTAGAATCCCTTCCGGAAAAAACCTCCTTTTTCTTCCTGCCGATTTCCAGCTTTGAAACATGCTGAATGCTATCTTGGGCGGCTGCTGTGAAGGTGATCATACCAAACACGAACAGCATTGAATAGTTGATTTTCATGACTCCATTCTTTAATAAATCCGTCAATTAGACCGTGTTTTGAATGAATAGTTTAATTTTCGTTACAAATTCTGATTAATGGATGCAGTTGTGTATTATTGCACATTTAAACAATAAGATTACTTTATTATTTATTAATGGATGACTTCCGTCAGATTTCAGTTGTCACTGCCACAATCCAATCAATATCTATGTCTATCGTAAACCGATTTTCTGTCGCCGGTCCGGCCGGGGCATTATTATTTTTAATGGGAAACCTACTGGCTGCTCCCGCTTTTTCGCAGGAACAGGATACTACGCTGCTTAATGAAGTAATGGTTAAGGCTTATTTTGTGGAGCAACCTTTACTGCGTCTTACGACATCTGCCGGAGTCGTAGCAAACAGCACACTGGAAAATCAAAGTGGTGTTACACTTATTCCTGCCCTAAACACGGTACCGGGCGTACGTATGGAGGAACGATCCCCAGGCAGTTACCGGCTATCAATCCGTGGAAGTTTACTGCGGTCACCTTTTGGCGTACGCAATGTAAAGGTCTACCTGGATGAGATTCCCCTAACGGATGCAGGAGGAAATACGTATCTAAACCTGCTGGATGTAGGCAGCATGGATAAGATCGAAATATTAAAAGGTCCAGATGGCAGCTTGTTCGGCGCAAACTCGGGAGGTGTAGTACTGATTCGCCCTGACGGAATGACCGAGCAGAGCAACGAGGCATCGCTGCGTGTCAATGGCGGTTCTTACGGATTGTTTCACCAGCAACTGAACGCAGATATGCAGCCATCATCGAAGTACCAGTTCAGTTTCAATCAGGCATATCAGCGCTCAGATGGCTATCGGCAGAACTCCGCGATGAAAAGAGCTTCTTTTCAGACTGTTCAACGATGGAAATACCGCCCGGGCAACGAACTCCGTTTGTTAGCGCTCTACTCGGATTTGCAGTACCGCACCCCCGGCGGGTTAAACCTAGCTCAGTTTCAGGAAAACCCACGTTTGGCACGTCCACCAGCCGGACCTAATCCTGGTGCTGTTGAACAACAAGCAGGCATTATCAATAAGACGTTAATCGGTGGGCTTGTGCACAATGCACAGCTGACTCCCAAACTCCGTCATGTAGCCAGTGTATTTGGGCTGCGTACTGATTTCAGCAACCCCTTTATTACCAATTACGAAGTTCGAGATGAATATAACTTTGGTTTCCGGACTTACCTGGATTATGCCGACGGAAAGCCAGGTGTATTTACGTGGCGCGCCAATGCTGGAGTAGAGTGGCAGCGCGGACGGGCCGATATCTACAATTACGACAACAACGGTGGCGAACGGGGTGACGAGCAGGCGGCAGATGCGCTGAAAAACGCCCAGCATTTTTATTTTGCCCGATTGAGTGCGGATTTATATGACAAACTTTCATTGGAAACCTCGCTAAGTCTGAATTATTACCGTTACGCTTTCCGGGCCATCTTTCCGGGAGGGGGTGATCCGAATTATACCGATCGGAATTTTGATGCCGAATGGATGCCAAGGGTTGCTTTATCCTACCTAATTACTCCGCAATTTGCCTGGAGGGCATCTGTTTCCCGCGGATATTCTCCGCCAACCACTGCAGAAGTACGCTCTTCGGATCAAGTAGTAAACACGGCACTGGAGGCTGAAACGGGCTGGAACTACGAAACCGGTTTCCGATGGCAGAATCATAACAGACGAGTGTTCCTTGATGGTTCCGTATTCTATTACCTTATGGAAGATGCGATTATCCGCCAGCTTGATGAAGGTGGAGCGGAATTTTTCAGCAACGCCGGCGGAGTGAAGCAATTGGGCACCGAACTGTCGGCATCGGTATGGGCAATTGAGCCACGGCAGTCCAGCTGGTTGCGTGGCCTGCAGATAGGCACCAATCTTACATTAAGTCACTTCCGGTTTGGTGATTACCAAGTGGCGGACAATGACTTCAGTGGCAATAAATTAACTGGCGTGCCGGCAGAGTCGGTAGTAAGTAACGTGCTGTTTTTGTTTCCGTTTGATCTCCGTGCATATGTTATGCACAACTATACGTCGGCTATTCCGCTGGACGATGCGAACGGCTTTTTTGCCGATGCTTATCACCTGTTACAGGCTAAGGTTAGTTGGACGAAACCAATGGGTAATCGACTCAACCTGCAATTTTTTGCCGGCGCGGATAATCTGCTTAACCAAAGGTATAGTCTGGGGAATGATATCAACGCTTTTGGTGGTCGGTTTTTCAACACTGCCGCCGGCCGTAATTTCTATGGTGGGGTATCGATTGCATATTAAGCGCATGCGGAGCAGCAATCCACCGTGTTCCGGTGGGGCAACATCACGCTCATGGATAATATAAGGATTGCCCGGTCGTTGAGACCGGGCATTTTCATGTATTTAATTCCGCGAGCCGGATTGGCGGATTTGAAAAATAATACTAATTTTGACGCTATACCAAGATAGCGTATTATGAGTTTGAAAGATTTTAAAGGGGTAGTCACCGGCGATGCTGTTCAGGAATTATTTGAAGCAGCAAAAACCCATCGTTTCGCTTTGCCAGCGGTCAATGTCATTGGCACCGATTCCATCAACGCCGTTATGGAGACTGCCAAGGCAGTCAATTCACCCGTGATGATTCAGCTCTCGAACGGCGGGGCCCAGTTCTATGCAGGAAAATCCCTGAACAATGACCAGTTGCAAGCCTGTGTCCTTGGTGGCGTTTCTGCCGCACAGCACGTACATCTCCTCGCCGAGCATTACGGTGTAGCGGTGATTCTACACACCGATCATGCGGCAAAAAAGTTGTTGCCATGGGTTGATGGATTACTGGAACACGGCGAGCGTTTTTTTGCGCAGCATAGCAAGCCATTGTTTTCGTCGCATATGCTCGACCTATCGGAGGAACCTATCGAGGAAAACATAGCCATATCCCAGCAATACCTTGAACGAATGAAGCCACTCGGTATGACCATCGAAATTGAGTTGGGGGTTACCGGGGGAGAAGAAGACGGCGTTGACAATACGGATGTAGACAGTGCCCGGCTATATACCCAGCCTGAAGAGGTAGCTTATGCCTATGAAGCACTCAGTAAGGTAAGTGACAAATTTACGATAGCTGCTGCCTTCGGCAATGTCCATGGCGTTTACAAACCCGGAAATGTAAAACTGCAGCCGATTATTCTGCATAATTCCCAACAATATGTCCGCGAAAAATATGGATTGAAGGAAGAAAAGCCGATTAACTTCGTGTTTCATGGCGGATCTGGTTCATCGCCAGCTGAGATTGAGGAGGCCATCTCCTACGGGGCAATCAAGATGAATATCGACACCGATATGCAGTGGGCCTTCTGGGACGGTGTGCGGAACTATTACCAAAAAAATGAAGGTTACCTTCAGCGTCAGATCGGTAATCCGGATGGGCCGGACTCACCGAATAAAAAATATTACGATCCACGTGTTTGGTTGCGCAAGGGGGAAGAAAGTTTTGTGAAACGCCTCACACAGGCATTTGAAGAACTGAATGCGATAAACATCAACAGCAAACTGTAGGTGGATGTACACTCCATATTATAGCCCGCCATACCCCGGCTAAGGTATAGGCGGGTTTTTTATTTCAACGCTTCAAGTATACTAACCAATAACCAACCGATGGATCAGTTAATTAAAACAATTTACAATGTAGTCTGGAGCGATGCGCTTGTAGCATTATGCCTGGGCGCGGGGATTTACTTCTCCGTCGCTACTCGATTTTTACAGGTCAGATACCTGAAAGACATGGTCAGGTTGTTGTTTGGAGGAGGATCGTCGGCCAAAGGGGTTTCCTCTTTTCAGGCATTTGCTATGGCCCTTTCGGGCCGAATCGGGACCGGAAATATTGCAGGGGTTGCCACTGCCATTGCTTTCGGCGGGCCGGGTGCCGTGTTCTGGATGTGGCTCATTGCATTTTTGGGCGCCGCATCCGCCTATGTTGAGGCAGCCTTGGGTCAGCTATACAAAGAGGTAAAAGACGGCCAGTACCGCGGTGGACCAGCGTTCTATATTGAAAAGGGACTGGGCATGCGGTGGTATGCTGCGCTGTTTGCGTTTGCAACGATATTGAGTACAGCTATCTTTTTGCCCGGTGTACAGAGTAACAGTATTGCTCTTGGGGTCCGCAATGCGTTTGATATTCCTGTATCATATACCGGTTTGGCACTCGTGGTGCTGCTCGGGCTTGTTATCGCTGGCGGCGTAAAGCGTATCGGTAAGGTCGCCGAGGTCGTGGTTCCGTTTATGGCGGGAGGCTATATTTTAATGGCACTTGTGATTATTGCCTTTAACTTTCAACAGATACCCGCTGTTATCGGACTGATTATCCGATCGGCTTTTGATTTAGAGCCCGCTTTTGGAGGGATTATGGGAATGGCGGTATCATGGGGTGTAAAACGGGGCATTTATTCCAATGAGGCCGGACAGGGTACCGCACCGCATGCAGCTGCTGCCGCCGAGGTAAATCATCCGGCCAAACAAGGGTTGGTGCAGGCATTTTCGGTTTATGTAGATACGCTTTTCGTTTGCACCGCCACAGCCTTTATGATTCTCTTCACCGGTAAGTATAATGTCCAAAATCCGGCAGGCGGGTATCTGGTTGAACACATTCCCCGCGCGGAGATAGGGGCTGAATATACTCAGCTGGCTGTTGCCCACCATTTTCCCGCACTTGGCGCCGGATTTGTCGCGATGGCATTGTTCTTCTTCGTTTTTACTACAATTATGGCATATTATTATATGGCGGAAACCAACCTTAGCTACCTCGACAGAGCGGGACGTCACAAATGGGCTGTATGGGTACTCCGTGTTTTGATCCTGGGAGCTACTTATTACGGCTGCGTTAAAACCGCAGAGACCGCGTGGACCTTAGGCGACATTGGTGTGGGGTTGATGGCCTGGCTCAATCTCATTGCTATCCTACTGCTTCGCAAACCGGCGTTGCGATTGCTTAAGGATTATCACGAACAGAAGAAGCAAGGCAAAGACCCTGTTTTTATCGCGGAAGACATCAAAAATGCCGATCATTGGATAGAAAATAAAGACAGACAAGCGCCGTAAATTTCCCGTCTAATCCGTACCTTTGGCCCATGCCAGAAAAAATCATTATCATTGATTTCGGCTCCCAGTATACCCAACTGATCGCAAGACGGGTAAGGGAGTTGAATGTGTACTGTGAAATCCATCCATATAATCACCTACCTGATTGGAATACGGGAGAGGTACGGGGAGTCATTCTCTCGGGAAGCCCGTATTCCGTACGTCAGGAAGATGCACCGCAGATAGATTTCCGCTCGTTGCAGGACCATTTTCCTGTTTTGGGTGTCTGTTATGGAGCGCAGTATATGGCACAGTATTCGGGAGGGGAGGTGGTGGCCTCAACGATACGGGAATATGGTCGGGCGAATTTACAGCACGTGGACCATACTCACCCGCTATTAGCGGATATTCCAGTGGATTCCCAGGTGTGGATGTCCCATGGCGATACAATTTCAGCGATTCCCGATCATTTTGAAATCATCGCAAGCACAAATAAGGTTCGAGTGGCAGCCTACCACGTTAAGGGAACCCATACGTATGGAATCCAGTTTCACCCGGAAGTTACCCATAGTACCGATGGTACAACGTTATTGAAAAATTTTGTCATCGATATCTGTGGTTGTGCACCGGACTGGACAGCCGACGCGTTTGTGGAAACAACTGTGTCGTCGCTTAAGGAGAAACTAGGCAATGACCACGTGATTATGGCGTTGTCCGGAGGAGTTGATTCTACCGTTGCTGCAGTACTGCTTCATCAGGCAATCGGTAAAAACCTGCACTGTGTTTTTGTGGACCATGGATTATTGCGGAAAGATGAATATGAACAAGTGCTGGAATCCTATCAGCATATGGGGCTTAATATCAGAGGCGTAAACGCCAAGGATCGGTTTTACGAAAAACTGGCAGGGGCCAGTGAACCTGAACGGAAACGAAAGATTATCGGTGCTGCATTCATTGATGAATTTGATGCAGCAGCACAAGCCATCCAAGCCGAACTCCCAGCGGGTATTGAGGTAAAATGGCTCGGACAGGGCACTATTTATCCTGATGTTATCGAATCCATATCGGTAAAGGGGCCTTCCGCAACGATCAAATCGCACCACAATGTGGGAGGACTACCGGATTTCATGAAACTGAAAGTGGTGGAGCCGTTGAATACACTCTTTAAAGATGAGGTACGCCGCGTTGGAAAGGCACTTGGCATTGCACCGAATATTCTTGGCCGGCACCCTTTTCCCGGCCCTGGGCTGGCTATCCGGATTCTGGGAGAGATTACGGCAGAAAAGGTACGGATTTTGCAGGAGGCTGATGAGATTTATATCCGTAACCTGCGCGAATCGGGTTGGTATGATCAAGTTTGGCAGGCCGGGACCATTTTCCTTCCCGTGCAGTCAGTTGGTGTAATGGGTGATGAGCGAACTTATGAGCATGTGGTAGCGTTACGTGCCGTGGGATCACTGGATGGAATGACAGCAGACTGGATTCACCTGCCTTATGCGTTATTAGCGAAAATATCCAATGAAATCATTAATCACGTAAAAGGGATAAATAGGGTTGTTTATGATATTAGTTCGAAACCACCGGCTACCATTGAATGGGAGTAGTTTTCTTATCGTTGTTCTGCTCCTGCTGACCGTTGGCTGTACACCCCGGATCCGGGTGCTTCGTCCTGCGGGAAGTCAAACCGAACCAACGCGCGAAACAACCACAACGGAGGAACGCGAAAAAGATGCTGTAAAGGAAACTGCGGCGATAGACGCCAACCAAATTGCACTCTTACTGCCTTTTCAGCTGGACAAAGCAAATCAACATGCGCCCAGCACTGTTGATATTCGCAGGTCAGCATTAGCGCTGGATTTTTATCAAGGGTTCAAGCTGGGGCTGGATGCCTTGTCCGCACAGGGTGTCAATTTTAAGTTGGATGTGTTAGACACGCGTGATGATGCCGCGGAAAATGCCCGGATTGCAAAACTGGAGCAGGTTCAGCAGGCTGCTTTGGTAGTTGGCCCGGTTTACCCTAAAGAAATCCAGGTATTTGGCTATAATGCGTCACTCGATAGCAGTGTATTGCAGATTTCGCCGTTAGCAGCCAGTATGCCTTCGGAATTTGACCTGCCTAATCTGGTGACCCTTACGGCTCCCCTTATGGCGCATGTAGAGGCGCTGGCCGCACATATTGTAAACGAGTATCAAACTGGCGACGTCGTGTTATTTTATCAGACAGAGGATGCGGCAAGCCGCCAGTTTCTGGATCCACTGAAAGCGCGGGTACGGCAGCTCAATAGCCGGATCGATATCGCCAATGTGAATGACCAGGCCAGCCTGGAAAGCAGCGTACACCTGTCGGGGAAAAATCTATTGGTGATGGGTACAACCAATAAATACCTGATCTCACCCATTCTGGCTAATCTGCGGACGTTACGCGATGAGCTTTCGTATGACATTCGCTTGTTCGGTCACCCCAACTGGACCAAGCTCGATTTCGATGAAACGGATGGACTCGCAGGGTTCCGTACAAGTGTAACGTCATCGTTTTATGTAAATAAAGGTGACAAACGTGTCCAGGAATTCGATTCACGCTATCGTTCTGAATTCGGTATTACACCTACGGAATTTGCTTACAAGGGATACGATGCCGCTTATTATTTCGGAAGCTTGCTGGCTAAGTACGGAGCTGAATATAAGTCTCATATACAAGCTGAAACTTATAAAGGACTGCACAATACCTTTACATTTAAATACAACCCGGCCTGGGGCTATGTAAATCATCACATCTGGATATTGCAGTTCCGTGATGGCGATTTTCGCCCCGTTAATTAAAAGCCCCGGCAGTGATGTTATCCGAAAAAAGGCTGTCACAACACCTGCGGACATTTGAACGTCTATTACAGGAATATAATGGGGTAGAGCCGTTAGCCCGCTTCTTAACCGCATATTACAAGCGGAATAAGCAAATGGGATCCGCCGACCGGAGGATGGCTACCCGCCTCATATATCATTATTTCCGGATCGGCCACGCGGCGGGCAGTCTATCGCCAATTGAACGGCTCGCTATTGCAGAATTGCTCTGCAGCCACGAAAGTGCAGTTATTGAACTGCTGAAGCCTGACTGGATACCCTATCTTAACGCAACCTTACCCGAGAAAAGATTTTTTTTAGAAAGGCATACAGCGTTTCAACAGGCAGCGGTATTTCCCTTTACTTCCCTGCTGTCTGCGGATATTGATCAGGAAGCGTTTGTTGATGGCCTGTTTACCCAGCCCGATCTGTTTATCCGTCTGCGCGCCCCGTACGGACCGGACGTATTGGCGGCATTGGACCGCGCCGGTCTGGTGTATAATGTTATTGATGAGCATATCGTGGCTTTACCCAATGGTACGGCATTGGATCGTGTACCTGGCATTGCCGGAAAGTATGAGGTACAGGATTTCTCATCACAGCGGACCGGGCGGTATTTCCGGGCCGCCCCCGGAGAGCGCTGGTGGGATGCTTGCGCAGGGGCAGGAGGGAAGTCCCTGCTGCTCATGGATACTACGCCTGGAATCGAGCTGTTGGTTTCCGACGTGCGGGGCAGTATTTTACGTAACCTGGATGAACGCTTCGATACGGCAGGTATATATTCACCTTACCGAAAGAAAATCGTCGATCTAACCCAGGATGTCGGTAAGGTGCTTGGAGACAGTCAGTTTGATGGAATTATACTGGATGTACCCTGTAGCGGATCCGGAACATGGGCACGTACGCCTGAGATGATTTCGTTTTTCGACAAAGCTCGTATCGATACATTCGCGGCATTACAACGGCAAATCGCCCAAAACGCCATACCTCACCTCAAGCATGGCAGGCCGCTCATTTACATTACCTGTTCCGTATTTGCTGCGGAAAACGAGCAGAACGTAGCTCAATTAGCGGAAGAATTCGGACTTAAACTGGAAGAACAGACGCTATTGACCGGCTATCACCAGCAGGCAGACACCTTGTTCATTGCCCGGTTGATTAAGCCTTAGCCAATCACCGCAATAGGCTGTGCTGGCTTGCTGTGAAGATATCCCGCCATATACGGTTGATGGTCGATGATTCATCCGCGGCAATAATACCGCAGTGGGGGTATAGGGAAACTACAACACCCTGAGAAACACTGACCAATGCGCGGCTTGTTTCCGTAATACGCTGCAGTATGGTTTCCGTAAGCTGACCATTTTGCAGAAAAATATCCCAGGAAGCATCCAACGCCTCATAGAAAGAACGCTTTGCTATTGTAATCCGTTCAACACCTTGTTGAAGCAACCCTTCCAGTATTTCGTTCGTTTTTCCAATTTGATCGTGACTTATTGCAAGGTCTTCACAACAGGCTATGAAGTGCCTGGCCATCCCCAATGTATTTACGGCTAATGTTGTTTGTGCAAAAGGTATAAACGGATACCGGTAAACCGGACCGTCCTGACGAGCGTGTTCAGGTAGAATCAAAAATGCATGCCGCTGCTCTACCCAAACATTTTTTACCTCGAATGAATGACTGGCGGTGGCTTTCAGCCCAACGGTATTCCAGTCGGCCACAATGCGAACATCTTTTTGGTCGAAAAAGAATGATTTTATCAGGGGATTTCCTTCGCTGTCACGCACCGGCTTGCCATCTTGTTCAATAACGCAGTTGGCAGTAAAATGAGTGTTATGCGGCGCGCCTGTCGCGTAATGCCAAATGCCATTCACCTCATAACCCCCGTCTTTAATCGTGGCGATACCCGACGGGCGGCCGCTACCGCCCAAGCACACCTGCGGGTCTGTGAAAATCCGATGCGCGAGCGTCGGATCAATATAACCCGAAAAGAGATTAGCTCCGGCACAGAGTGTGACCGTCCAGCCCAGACTACCGTCAGTGTATGCCAGTTCCTCTTCGAGCCGCACTCCTTCAGGTAGGCTCAGTTCCAAACCGTCAAATTCGCGGGGAACAAATAATTTAAACCACTTGTTTTCATAGATAGTATCCAGCTGGTCCGCCGTAAGCTGGCCATTTTTTTCTGCGTGTGCAGTGTAACCACGGAGGGTTTTTATAACCGATTCGGTGGGCATAAACGATAAATTAGGATGTGCGGTGTTCATCAAATGGAGTCTTTTAGTGTTTTGGTCCGAGCGCCGATAATCCGACGCCATTCAAAATAACCGAATATTGCGACAATGAATAAAAAGAGCGTGAGCAGTGCAAAAAGGTGGAGTCCTTTGTGGGCCAGTAATGGAATGGCAAAAGCATTACTGATATTCAGCAATATCCAGTTCTCAATTTTACGTTTGGCAAGTAGCCACATTCCGGCCCAAGCCGTTGCGCTTACCCAGGCATCCCACACCGGGACGGTTGAATCGGTAAAACACGCAAGGGCATAATACAATGTAGGGAAACCCAATCCCGTGATCAATAAGGTAATCAGCCAATCCTTCCTGCTTGAATAGGATGCCGGTACGGGCGCTGCGCCACGCCGCTTTACCCAGTACAGCCAGCCATAAATACTCATGACCAGGTAATACATATTCAATAGCAATTCAGCATAAAGTCCGGCATCATATAGCACATATACTGTAATTAATATGCTTGCGATGCCAAAAGGATATAGCAAAATGTTGTTCGCCTTGGCCAGCAGTACCTGGACAATTCCACAGCCTACTCCAATCCAATGCAGCAGTGGGGTAGCCGTTAATTCGGCACCTAATTGGTGAATCCACTCGTTTAATTTCATCATGGTATGTTAATGCAGCCATTACATACTTATGGAAGTATTCACGTTCAGAACGAAGCGGCAAATATAAATCCCTACGCCGGCATTATCCGGATCAGGTGTATGGGTAGCAGTGTATTGGGAACGATACCTGCTTTCCATTGGGTATAATCTCAGCTTGCTATGAAGCACCCCATAAGTGCTACGAATATACAGGTTAATTTTTGCAAAACAAAAAAGCCGTACAGTATTGGTACGGCTTTTCAATATCCTGTTATTTCTGATTATGGCCAGACCATTTCTCCGGTTCTGTCCAGTTGCAGAATGGCTGCTGATCGCGCTCGCGTTTCCTTGCAGAGCTTCTCGTCTGCGGCAATAGAAAGCCCATAAGACGGAATCATCTCGTGCAACTTATCAAGGTATTGGGCAGTCTTTGCCCGTTCGGGGAAACACCGCGCCAGCAACTCGATCATAATAGATACTGAGGTCGATGCACCGGGCGATGCGCCGAGTAAGGCAGCGATGGAGCCGTCGGCGCTGCTCACTACTTCGGTGCCGAATTCCAGTACGCCACCATGTTTTTCATCTTTTTTAATTACCTGCACCCGCTGGCCTGCGATTTCCAGTTCCCAATCTTCCTTTTTCGCCGTGGGAACATAAGCACGCAATGCATTTAGCCGGTCTTCCGGACTTTGCCGGACCTGATCGATCAAATATTTAGTAAGCGGGAGGTTGTCCATGCCTGCAGCGAGCATCGGTCGGATATTGCCCAGCTTAATGGATGATGCCAAATCAAGCCAGGAACCGTTTTTAAGGAATTTTGTTGAAAACCCGGCATAGGGTCCAAATAGCAGTGCCGTCTTGCCATCAATCACACGCGTATCCAAGTGGGGAACTGACATGGGAGGGGAGCCCACTGCAGCCTTACCATAAACCTTCGCATGATGTGCTGCAATAACATCCGGGTTAGTACAGCGTAACCACTGACCGCTTACGGGGAAACCTCCGAACCCTTTTGCTTCAGGAATTTCCGATTTTTCCAGCAGCAGGAGTGAGCCTCCACCGGCTCCAATGAAGACAAATTTCGCGCGGAACTTCCTTTTTTTATCAGTAGTAAGGTTCTTTACCGTTACATCCCACCGACCGTCATTTGCCCGCTCGATATCGCGTACTTCATTTGCCAAACGGAGCTTGATCCCTTTTTTCTGTACCAGGTGGAAGAATAGGGCCCGGGTTAACTCCCCGAAATCTACATCGGTGCCAATATCGATTTTGGTAGCTGCCAGCTTTTCCTCCGAATCCCGGCCCTCCATAATCAGGGGTATCCATTGCCTGAGCAGCTCGTGGTCTTCGGAATACTCCATCCCCTGGAAAAGATGGTGCTTGCTCATGGTTTCGTGCCGTTTGCGCAAAAAATCCACATTTTCCCTGCCAAACACAAAACTCATGTGCGGAATACTACGAATGAAACGATCGGGACTGTCGATTAGACGTTGAGCAACCAGGTACGACCAGAATTCCTTGGAGACCTCGAATGCCTCGGCAATCTTTATGGCCTTACTAATATCAATGGTGCCATCGGGCCGCTGCGGAGTATAATTCAATTCGCATAGCGCAGAGTGTCCTGTTCCGGCATTATTCCAGGCATCGGAACTTTCAGCAGCCACTTCGTCAAGCCGTTCAAAAATTTCAATGCTGGCGCTGGGGTGAAGTTCATTAATTAATGTGCCCAGTGTGGCACTCATAATGCCGGCCCCGATAAGCACGACATCGACTTCCTTCACGTTATTCTTTTTATTCTTATTTTTTTTTGTCATTAGCTGTTCTGAGTGCGGCAAAATTAATACAGAAATTAGTTATTTGCCAACTAAATAATAAATACCGGTATATTCCTTTTTGTTTTGGAATAATCAAAGCCATATATCGGAAGTTGGCGGCTGTATATTACAAAAGAGCGGTTTGTCCGACACATTGTGAGGGCCAATTACGCTGCTCCTTCACGTTTTTTCCGTGGACCGAAACGGCGTTTTTTATTTCGTTTTTTTTGCGTTTGCCCCTCGGGGATCAATTCCGGTGATTTTCCAATTACCTCCGGCAACGGAGTTTCAGTTACTTTCCGTTCCATCAATTTCTCAATCGCCGTAAACCGACGGAGATCACGATGATTGACAAAAGTGATGGCGGTTCCCGTTCGTTCCGCACGGGCAGTCCTACCTATTCGATGGATATAATCTTCCGGGTCAGGTGGTACGTCATAATTCACAACCAAGTCGATACCGTCCACATCAATACCCCGGGATAATACATCGGTACCAATTAAGATGGGTAACTGTTTGTTCTTGAACCGCAGCAGGATTTTTTCTCGCTCTTCCTGGCTCAGATCCGAGTGGAAGGGTTGCACCGCCAGCTCCAGCTTTTTAAGTTCACGGCCCAGTGCTTTTACTTTTTCCTTGGTCGACGAAAATACAATAACGCTTTTATATTGACCGCTCAGCAGTATATGTTTCAATAAAGGTGTTTTCTGTTCATCCATCACGCGGTACTGCTGTTGTACAATCCGCTCCGCGGGTTGCGATATTGCAATATTGACCTGTTGGGGATGTTTAAGAAGCACACGGGCGAACGACCGGATTTTCGGAGGCATGGTAGCAGAAAATAACAGGGTCTGCCGTTCCGTGGCTACCTCACGCACAATCCGGTTAATGTCGTCTTTGAAACCCATATCCAGCATTCGGTCTGCCTCATCGAGCACCAGGAATTGGATTTCACCCAGGCGTACAGTGCCGGAGCTTATGTGGGCAATCAACCGACCCGGAGTGGCAATTACAATATCCACTCCGTCGCGCAGTGCCCGCCGTTGCTGCTCATAGCCAATTCCGTCGCCACCGCCATAGATCGCTATGGACGTGATGCCGGTAAAATAGGCTAGCCCCTCTACCTGCTGGTCTATCTGCATCGCAAGTTCGCGCGTAGGCGCCAAGATCAACGCACTGATGGGGGGGCGGTTCGGTGTCCGGCAAATGGCATCCATGACCGGCAACAGGTATGCTGCCGTTTTACCTGTGCCCGTTTGTGCGCAGGCAATCAGATCGTGTCGGTCTTTAATAATGGGAATGGTTTCAGCTTGGATCGGCGTCGGTGTTTTGAAGCCCATGCTATTGAGGCCCTCAAAAAGATTGGCGTCAAAATTAAAATCGCTAAATGTCAACGTATCGAATTTATGATGTTTAATGAATGTACAAAAGTACATATAACTTTTGTCAAACTTTCGTTATCTTCTTATAAATCCCAAAAATGTCCTTGGTTTTTTTGTTTCTTTGCGACCGAATGAACGTTCGATTAAATACATTGGCAGAGAAAAAAACAGCCATTTTTGAGAGCACGCTGCAGCTGATCAAGGAGTATGGCTTTCATGGCACCCCCATCAGCCAGATTGCGCAGGAGGCAGGGGTGGCTACCGGAACCATTTATCATTATTTTACTTCGAAGGAAGAACTGATTATTGAGCTCTTCGGCTATTGCAGAACACAGATTACACAAGCCATTTTTAAACCGGAAGAGGTGTCATTGCCTTATCCGGAGCGATTCGTTTCCATCTGGATTAATTTTGTGACGTACTATATCAGGCACCCCGAGATGCTGAGCTTTATGGAACAGTTTTCTTCTTCGCCATACGTTAAGGCTGTCTTTTGTGAGAACCGCATTTTTTTTCAGGACGAGGTATCCAACTTCTTATCTAAAGGCGTAACTTCGGGCTATATTAAGTCGTTGGATATCAATATCATCAGTGCGGTATTCCTGGGTACGGTAGCAGCTACAGCCAAAAAACATATCAACGGTCATTTTACTTTTAAGGAAGACGACATGAAAAAGACAGTTGCGATTATCTGGGACGGTATCAAAATTTACTAGCACAATTAACTTACGTATATATCTATCAACAACACATGAATAGTAGCAAGCAGGTTATGTTTCTCATAATGGCAGCGGTAGGCTGTTTTTCCGTAAGCGCACATGCACAGGACAGCGCGTCGCTCCCTGAAAAGGCAACTCTTCCGGATCTCATTGATTTTGCGCTTGAAAACCGGGCGGTGATACACCAAGCCGAGTTAGACGAGGAAATTGGTGAGCGCGAAATTGCTTCGGCATTATCCGGGTGGTTCCCTCAGATCAATGCCGATGCTTCTTATAACCGGAATATTAAAATTCCTACTGCGGTAATCGGCGACCAGGTCATTAGTATGGGACAAAAAAATGTGGGTGCGCTGGTATTGCAGGCCGATCAGCAATTATTAAACCCCGGCCTGTTGCAGGCGTCCAAAGCAGCAAAATACATCCGTCAGCAAAACGCACTCAACACGGAGGATAGCAAGATAAATACCATCGTAGAAGTAAGCAAGGGCTACTACGACATACTCACGAGCGAAGAACAGCTGCAGATTGTTCAGGAAAACATCCAGCGTATCCAGAAGCAGCTGAACGATGCCAGAGCCCGTTATGAAACGGGTATTGTCGACCGTACGGATTATAAACGCGCCGAAATATCCCTCAGTAACACACTGGCTGAACAAAAACGGGTTGTCCAGTTACTGGGCTATAAGTATGCTTATTTGAAAGAGTTGGTCGGACTGACTCCTGAGCAATCGCTGTCGTTATCTTTTGATTATGCTTCCATGGAGAGTGAAATGCTGTTGGATACTACCCTGACCCTGGATTATCAGCGGCGCGTGGAATACCAGCAACTTCAGACACAACGGCAGTTACAGCAATTAAATACGCAATATAATAAATGGACGTTTCTGCCCCGGTTGTCTGCATTTTATAACTACGCCTGGGATTATCGGGATAACCAGTTCGCCGATCTATTTAGCCGGAGTTTCCCTCGTTCGGTTTTCGGGTTAAGTCTCAATTTACCGATTTTCCAGGGCGGCAAGCGTATTCAGGAAATCCGTAAATCCCGCTTAATGGAAGATCGACTGGATTGGGATATCGTCAATCTCCGGAACCAGCTCAATACCCAATATGAATTGGCAATGGCAACTTACCAGGCGAATCTGAATGACTGGCGCACGGCAAAGCGCAACGTAGAACTTTCCGAGGAAGTGTACAATACCATCAAATTGCAGTATGACGAAGGCATCAAGACTTATCTTGATCTCATGACAGCCGAAACAGATCTCCGCACCTCACAGATCAATTACCTGAATGCCATGTATGCAGTATTATCCGGAAAGCTGGATGTACAGCAGGCGCTTGGCACCATTGATACGAATAACTAACCTTATGAAAAAAGCAGAATCACAGCATATTATAAACAAGATGAATAATCCTAAAATCGCAGTAATCTTAATGATCGGTTCAAGCCTCGTGCTGGCTTGTGGCAACAAGCAGCAACAGCAGACCCGCGGAACACAAGCAATCCCTGTTTCGACAGCGGTAGTTGGCGAGGAGTTGGTAACTGGCATGAAAACCTATCCCGGTAATGTGGTAGCACTGAATGAGACGGAACTCCGCGCCGAAGTGAGTGGATACATCACCGGCATCTTCGTAGCCGACGGCGCTTCCGTATCCAAAGGTCAAAAGCTTTACGAAATAGATCGTACCCGCTACGCCGCCGAGACAGAACAGGCTAAGTCGAGCCTCGCCATAGCGGAAGCCAATCTTTCGAGGGTGAAGCGCGATGTGGAACGTTATCGTAAACTGGCTGAGCAGGATGCCATTGCCCGGCAAACCCTGGACTACGCGGAAACGGACTTCAATAACGCCGAGGCTCAGGTGGCCGCCGCCCGCGCAGCGCTGACTACTGCACAGACCAATCTCAACCGGTCGACAATCGTGGCCCCTTTTAGTGGTACGATCGGTATTTCACAGGTGCGTACCGGCGCGCTGGTAAGTGCTGGATCAACCTTATTGAATACCATTTCTTCCACTGACCCGATTGCAGTTGATTTTCCGGTTAGCGAAAGCGAAGTGGCCCACTTCAACGCACTCCGCCGTGCTGACGACGTGGTACGTGACTCGATGATTATGCTCAGCCTACCAGGCAGCCGGCCTTTTCCGCATCCGGGACACATAAGTGCCATCGACCGGGCGGTCGACCGCACTACGGGTACCATAACCGTACGTGCGACTTTTTCCAATGCTGATAACATCCTGCTACCCGGCATGAATACCACTGTAAACATCCGAACCACTTCGGAAGAGCCGCAGTTGGTCATCCCGTACCGTGCGGTTACCGAACAGCTGGGGCAGACATCGGTGTACGTATTGACCGATAGCAGCACGGTCGAACAGCGCGGCGTGCGTCTCGGACTAAAGGTAGCCGACCGCGTAGTCATTACAAACGGACTTGAAAAAGGGGAGACCGTAGTGACCGACGGCATCATTAACCTGCGACCGGGCGTAAAAGTGGAGGCCAACGCGCCCTCACATACAAAATAGGACCGAAGAACGACTATCAAGGATTTAGGACAGCATCACATGATTTCAGAAGTATTCATAAGAAGACCCGTTACCTCCATCGTTATCTCGATTCTGATTACCATCATTGGGATAATTTCGATTACTACGCTACCCATCAGCCAGTATCCGAACATCGCACCACCGACGGTAACGGTGCAGGCGACCTATACCGGAGCCGACGCGCAGACCGTTGAGCAAACGGTAACTACGTTGATTGAAAGCCAGATTAATGGCACGCCAGGCATGACGTACATGACCTCCAACAGCACATCCGATGGGCGTGCATCCATCACGGTCACCTTTGACGTAGGCACCGATATTGACATTGCCACGCTGGACGTACAGAACCGGGTTGGTATCGCCGAACCCGCTTTGCCGGAGGCTGTTCGCCGTTTGGGGGTAACCACGCGGAAAGCCAATACCGACGTATTGATGCTGGTATCGCTCATTTCGCCAAATGGCACACGTGATCAGAAGTTTCTGGCAAACTACGCCAACCTTTATGTCCGTGATGCATTAATGCGGGTAAGTGGTGTGGGCGACGTCATGGCTTTTGGCCAGCCTTTCAGTATGCGGGTATGGCTGGATGCCACCAAGCTTTCAAACCTGGGCCTTACACCGGCAGATGTTAATACAGCGATACAGGAACAGAATATTCGGATTCCAGGGGGAAGCGTAGGCGCCCGGCCGCAGTTCAATACCCAGGTGTTCGAATATCCGGTAATCCTGGACGGCGACCTGAATCAGGAAGAACAGTTTGAACAGATTATTGTGAAAACCAACGCAGATGGTTCACTGGTATATTTAAAAGATGTGGCCCGTGTTGAATTGGGTGAATTTGCCTATTCGATTACCAATAAGGTAAATGGGCTTATTTCATCGGGTATGATGATCAATCAGATGCCCGGGGGCAATGCTGTCGAAACGGCCAAGGGAATCTATGCAGCACTCGAAGAGTTAAAAGCCAATTTTCCCACGGATATGGATTATGTGGTTAACTACGAAACCGTATCCGTCATTGAGGCATCTATTGAGAATGTGTTGCATACACTGATCGAAGCACTGATTTTAGTGACCCTCGTCGTATTCATTTTTCTCCAAAGCTGGCGCGCCACACTTATTCCTGTACTCGCCATACCGGTATCCATTATCGGCACATTTATCTTCTTCAACCTATTTGGCTTCTCCATCAATAACCTGACGATGCTGGCATTCGTTCTGGCGATTGGGATTGTAGTGGATGACGCGATTGTGGTCGTGGAGGCGGTACAGCATTATATCGACCACGACAAACTGTCGGCTCCTGAGGCTACGCGCCGGGCCATGAAAGAAATCACGGCACCGGTTATTGCTATCGCTCTTATATTGGCGGCTGTGTTCGTACCCGTCGGATTTATCCCCGGAATGGTAGGACAGCTTTATCAGCAATTTGCCATTACCATTGCTGTTTCGGTACTGCTATCTGCATTCGTTGCACTCAGTCTTACACCGGCTTTGTGCTCTTTGCTGCTTAAACCCATGCAGTTCAATGAAAAATCAACCGGTATTAACCGGCTGTTTTACAAATTCAACAATTGGTTTGAACGGGTTACCAAACGGTATTCCAACGGCGTCCGAAAGTCCATTAAGCGGGCACCGCTGTTTGTTATCCTGCTCATCTGTATTTACGTGGGTACCTATGGGCTTTTTGTGTCCAAACCCACAGGCTTTATCCCGACCGAAGACGGGGGAGTCTTTATGATGGGGGTTACCTTACCTGAAGGTGCATCATCCGAACGTACAGCAAACCTGCTCGATGAACTGACGGATTCCCTACGCAAAGACAATCCGGAAATTGAAAACATCATGCGTATCGCGGGGATCAACCTGTTAAACCGTTCCTTCAAGCCCAACGGAGGTACATTCTTTGTCCAGCTCAAACCCTGGGAGCAGCGTCAGCGCTCCGCACCTGACATCATTGCCGGTATACAGGGTAAATATAACGGGTTCCAGCGGGCATCTCTGCTGCCGGTATCGCCGCCTGCGATTCCGGGTCTCGGTACGAGCGGCGGCTTCAGTATGCAGATACTCGACCAGCGTAGCGGGGATATCAAAGACTTTGAGGCAACTGTCGGCAAGTTTCTTGCAGCTGTCAACCAGCGGCCTGAAATCGGACTGGCTTATACCTTGTTTAATTCTCGTACACCCAATTACCTGGTCAAGGTCGACCGTGAACAGGCAAAACGGATGGGTGTGCCGGTATCCAATGTTTACAGTACCATATCCGCTTTTATGGGCAGCAGCTATGTGAATGATTTCACGCGCTACGGGCGAAGCTTCCGCGTGGTAACCCAGGCTGATACTGCCTTCCGCATGGACATCGCCGACATTGGCAAATTATATGTAAAAAATCAGCAGGGTGGGGTCGTTCCATTAAGTACGCTTGTTTCCTATGAAATCATAGAAAGCCCGTCGATCATTAACCACTTTAATATTTTCCGGGCTATCGATGTCAACGGAAGTGCTGCTCCCGGCTACAGTAGCGGCGACGCGCTCAGGGCGCTGGAAGAAACCGCAGCGCAGACATTGGGTGCCGGTTTTACCTATGAGTTTTCAGGATTAAGCTTGCAGGAAAAGGAAGCCGGCAACATGACGACGATGATATTTGCATTGTGTATCGTCTTTGTATTCCTGCTGCTCGCTGCGCTATATGAAAGCTGGTCGGTGCCATTCTCCATTTTATTGTCGGTTCCGCTAGGGGTATTCGGCGCTATTTTGGCATTAACTTTTCTTCCGCACCTGGATAACAACATCTATGCGCAGATCGGCCTGGTCGCCATTATCGGCCTCGCGGCCAAGAATGCCATCCTCATTGTGGAGTTTGCCAAGGAACGGGTGGATATCGGAATGGGATTGCTCAAGGCAACGTTGGAAGCAGTCAAATTGCGGTTACGTCCAATCATTATGACCTCTTTTGCCTTTATCCTGGGCATTGTACCGCTCATGTATTCAACGGGAGCAGGGGCCATTTCACGGCAGACGATCGGCTGGACGGTGTTCGGCGGGATGCTTATTGCCACGTTCTTTGCCATTTTTATCGTACCTATATTATTTGTACTGATTACTAAACTGGCTTACGGCAAAAAGAAACTTGCGGCGCTTCAGGCAAAATATAAACCGGAGGAGCACATGGACATGCTGCATACGGATGACGAGGAGGAATAATAAATTGAATAGTTTTTAAATTTTCTATTTCAATTCTCCATTAATAGTATATATTTGCAGTCCCAAATCAAACATGGTTTGGAACTGCCCGCCCGGATGGCGAAATTGGTAAACGTTGCGGTCTCAGAAGCCGTTGGGAGCAGTCCCTTGAGAGTTCGAGTCTCTCTCCGGGCACATCAGGTAAGTGTCTCTGTGATAAAAACAGAGACACTTTTTTATTTAGCCCACTAGTCATCTAGCCGGTGTTTGGGTAGTATTCAAGTCCTTTCTTCTCTGCTGGACCTCGTTGGTTATTGCCCGGTGCGGGGTAATATACCGAATGACATGCGCTGGATGCGTATGGCATTCAGGATTGCCAGCAGGGCAACTCCTACATCGGCAAACACCGCTTCCCACATCGAGGCCATCCCTCCGGCACCAAGCAATAATACGGCAATTTTCACCGAGAAAGCCAGCGCAATGTTCTGCCATACAATCCTGCGGGTAGCTTTTCCGATCCGGATTCCCACTGGGATTTTGCCAGGTGCATCATCCTGGATTACAACATCGGCGGTTTCGATAGCTGCATCACTTCCGAGCCCGCCCATGGCAATACCCGCATCACTCAGTGCCAGTACCGGAGCGTCATTGAGTCCGTCACCAACAAAAATCACGCGATCACCCGCGTCACGGATTGCCTTAACCATATTTACCTTATCTTCCGGCAGCAGGTCGCCATACGCCTTCGATATCCCCAATTTACGGGCTACATCCTGCACCACCGCTGATTTATCACCACTCAAAAGGGTAGGGGTAATTCCCATGATCTTCAGTTCACGTACTGCGGCCTGTGCATCGGGTTTGATTTCATCGGCAATGGTGAAGTAACCCGCCAGCTTACCGTCATAAGCTATGGCAATTACCGTATCCGTGATTGCAGCCGTGTTCAGGGAATAGGGTACGTGATAGTGATCAAGTAGTCTGAAATTGCCGACAAGCAGCTGCTTACCATCCATCATTGCCGTTAAGCCCAACCCAGCCTCCTCTTCGATTTTCTCCAGGCCGGAGATCCGTTCCACATTGCCAAGATAACGCTGGATGGCAGTTGCGACGGGATGTGTGCTGTGATGCTCAAGTGTGTTGACCAGCTTAAGAAGTTCCGTTTTATCAAATTGGCTATCGATGACCATTTCCCGAACTTCAAAAACACCTTTGGTCAACGTACCTGTTTTGTCCATTACAACCTGTCCGGCATCTGCCATGACATCCAGGAAATTACTTCCTTTTACCAGCAGACCATGGCGGCTTGCCGCACCAATACCGCCGAAATATCCGAGCGGAATGGAAATGACCAATGCACATGGACAGGAAATGACCAGGAATACCAGTGCCCGATACAGCCATTCGCTGAATACATAATCGGCCACAAAAAAATAAGGAGCAACGGTAATCAATACCGCAAATCCGACAACTGCCGGCGTATACCACCTGGCGAACTTTCGGATAAACAGTTCTGTCGGCGCCTTTTGTGCCGTGGCATGCTGCACCAGTGTCAGTATCCGACTAAGCTTACTGTCGGTATACGCGGCAGTCACCTGTACACGTACCACGCCACTCAGGTTCACCATGCCGGCCAGAACAGTGTCACCCTTGGTCTTCGTATCAGGTTTGCTTTCCCCGGTGAGTGCAGCAGTATTAAAGGCTGCCCGGTCGGAAAGCAACTCGCCATCAAGTGCCAGTTTCTCTCCGGGTTTAAGCTGTATAGTCGTTCCAATGTCGACTGCCTGTGCCTTTACCACATGGGGAATTTCCGCCCGTATCACGGTTACTTCATCTGGCCGCTGATCCAGCAATGCACGAATATTCCCCCGCGCTTTTCGGACGGCTAACGCCTGTACATTTTCTCCCACCGTATAGAAAAGCATCACCGCAACGCCTTCCGGGTACACGCCAATAATAAATGCGCCGATCGTCGCAATTGTCATTAATGTAAACTCGGAAAAGAAGTCGTTTTTCGAAATTGCCCGGAACATATCCCGAATAACCGGTAATGCTACCGGCACATAGGCAATGGCATACCACAATAGCCGTACCCAGCCCGAAAAAAAGGCAGGCTTGTTTAACCAGTTATTATCCAGCGCAAGTCCGCAAATAAGCAGCACAAAGCTGAAAATTGCGGGCATGAACAACTGTAATTGCGACGGTCCGGCACCAGCGGCAGATAAACTGCCTCCTCGATTATCCGGCTGCCGGGTAGCACCCTCTGTACGATGATCATCCGTTGCACAGCAGCAACCGTGGCTATCCGCTACGTGTATCTGGTTGGGATCCAATTGTGCCATAGGTATCTTAAATTCAGGTTAAAGGTACTGAAAAACATGGGGTCGCCAAAACTGGGCTCCACTAACGCAGGGGGGATGGTAACGTGATATAAATGGGATATCATCATTTCGTGAGAAAAAGGATAGCTGCATCAAACATTGGAAATTATCCTTATTATTGCCTGGTTTTTTTATCTGCATCACATGCGTACTTCCAAGCAGGCGGCCATGGGCTTTATCTTTATCACGTTATTGATTGATGTGATGGGGTGGGGACTGATCATTCCCGTAATGGCGGATTTGATCGCCGAACTAAAGGGGATTCCGGTTAATATCGCCAGTACCTACGGTGCTTTCCTACTTTCGGTATTTGCTATTACACAGTTTTTGTTTTCACCGGTTGTCGGGAACCTGAGTGACAAATTCGGCCGACGGCCGATTCTGCTATTTTCCCTGCTGGGTTTCGGCATCGATTACCTGGTACTCGCATGGGCACCTACTTACGGATGGCTCTTTCTGGGCCGGATCATCGCCGGTATCACCGGAGCCAGCTTCACAACGGCCTCCTCCTACATCGCCGATATCAGTACCGATGAAACCACCCGGGCAAAAAATTTCGGATTGATTGGCGCCGCCTTCGGTCTGGGTTTTGTTTTGGGTCCGGCGCTGGGTGGACTGCTGGCAACGTGGGGGCTTCGGGCGCCATTCTATGCTGCTGCGGCGCTCTGCCTGATCAACTGCCTATTTGGGTATTTTATGCTGCCGGAGTCGCTTTCCAAGGATAATCGACGGGATTTCGACTGGAAACGCGCCAATCCCATGGGTTCATTACGGTTCCTGACCCGGCATTCCGAAATCGGAGGCCTGGCATTGAGTTTCTTTCTGATTTACCTGGGCGCACAGGCCGTTCAGGGTAGCTGGAATTTCTTTACGATATACCAATTTGACTGGAGTGAGGGTATGATCGGCATTTCCCTTACGGTAGTAGGCGTATTGACCGGATTGGTGCAGGGCGTACTCACCCGTGTGATTACCCCCAAAATCGGCAATGAAAAGAGCATTTACCTCGGACTTTCACTGTATGCATTGGGGCTTGTGCTCTTTGCCTTTGCCACCGAAGGGTGGATGATGTTTGTCTTTCTGGTGCCTTATTGTCTTGGTGGAATCTGTGGCCCGTCGTTGCAATCCGTCATCGCGGGGCATGTGGTAAAAAATCAGCAAGGGGAATTACAGGGCGCGCTAACGAGCCTGATGAGCCTCACGACAATCATCGGACCGCTCATTATGAACGGTACATTTTCGTATTTCACTACAGACCAGGCGCCTTTTCACCTGCCCGGTATCCATTTTCTCATCGGCGCGGCATGTATGCTGGGCGGCCTGGTTATCGTGAGAAAGGTGCTGACGAAAGAAAAGACCACACACGGGGAGCTGCCCGCGCTTGACCAGCCAGCCCCGTTGGATTAGTAGGTGTTAGCAAACGGGAATTTATCCCCACCCGTCCGCAAAACCATGCGCTTGAAGCAGATCCGCAGGTACGCCGTCCCATATGCCAGGTCGATTGCCCACGTAACCGATATCCTTGACACCCATCTCACTTGTAAAAAAACCGGAAGCAGTGAGGTTACGCATCAAACTGAAAAATGCAACACCCTGTTCCATTCCCGGCGCTGCCTTGGCAGGATACGCGATAGCATCAACCAATTCCAATTGCTGTTGATCTGTGCATGCAGCGAAAACTTTTCCATACCGGCGCTGGCTCTGGACATCCAGCCACTTCAGGCCGCCACGCATCGGTGTTTTGTAGCTGGGGATATCCTTGACCATAAACTCAATGAAATCAGGTACGCCAGCGTCAGTGGCGCTTCCTGAGACCCCGTCGGCCGGGATGATAATGTCTGCTAGTATCGCAATAGTCTTCAGTTCATGTTCGGAAAAAAACTGCTCAGCAGCCAGCCGTTGGTTTCGATCGTGTTCAACGTCGGTTACCCCGGGTAATTTATCTGTCTTAGTAGCCGATCCCTTTTTTGCTGCCGTATCCGGACCGCAGGCGTTAAGCAACAATGCACCGCCCGTTGCAGCAAGCCCGAGGGCTTTAATCGAATCTCTTCTATTCATATTATTCCCCTTTTCAGATGTTCAGTTTATTGCGTTCTTTCAGGATATATTCCGCCGTACGCATGGACAGTGCGAGGATAGTCCATGTCAGGTTCTTATCACCCTGCTGGACAAATGGACCTGCATCCACCACAAATAAGTTGCGGCAATCGTGTGATTGGCTCCACCGGTTCAATACCGATTTTTTAGGGTCGTCACCCATCCGTGTGGTACCCCCTTCATGAATGATTTTGCCCGGTGCTTCCAGCCCGTAAAGTGTTTCGGGTCCGGGAGGAGGGGAGGAAACGATGGCGCCCATCTCATGCAGTATTTCCTTGAACGTTTCTTGCATATGCTTAGCCTGTTCCACTTCCTCGTTAGCCCACTTATAGTGGAAACGCAACACGGGAATACCGTATTTATCGACGCCTGAGGGATCAATTTCACAATAATTATCATAACGGGCAAGTGCTGTTCCGCGACCGGCCATACCCACATTAGCCCCGTAAAAACGACGGTAATCCGCTTTAAGTGATGCGCCATATCCACCTTGTTCCTGCGGCTGTCCGTCGGCGTTTGATACCAAGTGATTTACGTTAGGTACCCAATTCAGGAAGCCGTATGAAGGCATATGCAGGCCACCGCCGTACTCAATATGATAACCGCGCGGGAAATTTAACTTGCTATTATCGCCCCACCACGGTGAATAAATATGCACACTACCCACTCCGTCCTCATTATAACGTTTCCGGTCAAGCAGTTGGGGAAGAAATCCACCCGCACCTGCTCCCGTAGAATCATGAAGATAACGCCCTACCAAACCACTGCTATTACCCAAGCCACCGGGATGTGCAGCCGACTTAGAGTTCAGGAGTAGCCGCGCACTCTCACAGGCACTCGCACCCAGTATAACCAATTTACCTCGTACTGCGTATTCCTGAAGGTCCTGTGTGTTGACGTATGATACGCCGGTAGCAAGCCCTTCATCATTAGTCAACACCTCCCGTACCATCGCATGATCAACTACCGTTAAATTTCCTGTTTTCATCGCAGGCATTACCAGGCACGACGACGAAGAAAAATCACCGTAAACCCGACATGAACGGCCGCATTGCCCACAATAAAAACAGGTGCCACGGCCTTCTGCCCCCGGGAGTGCCTCGGTAAGCACCGAACCCCGGCCGGCGATCACCGGCACCCCGGCTTTCTGCGCCCCGCGCTTGATGTATAGCTCATTCAGCCGCGGCTTGGGTGGTTTCAGGAAAATGCCATCGGGTTCGTTATGGATACCTTCAACGGTGCCATAAATACCGATCATCCGGTCGATCCGGTCATAAAACGGCTTCACTTCTTCGTAAGTGATAGGCCAGCTTTCGGTCACGCCGTCCTTGGGTTTAAAATCATCCGGTCCCATGCGGAGCGAGATACGCCCCCAGTGGTTGGTGCGCCCCCCAAGCATACGGGCCCTGAACCATTCGAATTCCGTACCTGCTGCGCGCGTATATGGTTCGCCATCCAGCTCCCAGCCACCATAAGCCGCATCAAAATCACCGAAAGGACGCACGGTGCTGGCACCTCGTCGCGGCGATTCCCACGGCCACCGTAGCTGCAGCGCATCTTTGGCAGGATCGAAAAAAGGTCCCGCCTCCAGCATCAGCACTTTGAGTCCGGCATTGGCCAATACATATCCGGCCATTCCGCCTCCGGCACCAGACCCCACTACAATCGCATCGTAAACGGTCGGATCCTCTTTAATCTGATAGGAAATCATACTATTATGAGCTGTATATAAGTTGTTAACGTTTAGTGTACCGACGCCTGTTCCCCGAAGGAATAGGAATACCGATTGTCAAATATAAATTTTCCCTGCAATATGCCCAACAATATCGCCAAGAAAGCTAAAACGATTATGCAAAAAAGCTATTATCCAGGGAAATCAAACCACCCCGCAGTACACACTGTCCGAAATGCCGCCGGATACCGTATCGCGGAAGGCAGCATAGACATGCATAGGTGTTTTTATGTGCGATAAATGTTCAATAGCCCATGTATCCTGCAAATCATGCCGGTCAGCGCCGATCTCCCGGAAAA
>NZ_JBEBRB010000005.1:0-93123 GCF_040395035.1 Parapedobacter lycopersici
AAGAACAGGACAAACGAAAATACATTTCATCTGTCCTGTCTGGTAGCCCCGACGGGAATCGAACCCATATCTAAAGTTTAGGAAACTTCTATTCTATCCGTTGAACTACAGGGCCATGGTAAAACTGCAATTGCGGCAAAAATACGATTTTAACAAAATAACCCGAAATTAATTATGCCAATCAACCTCATTGTCAAAATATATGTTAAATAAATATTAAATAGTTTTTGTCTATGAACCATAAGGAAAAGTGATGCTTTTTCCCTTAACAAAAGGTTATCTTTGCACCAACAAAAAAGAAAAAAGGATATTTATGAGTTTAGTTGGTAAAAAGTTTCCAAACATTACGATTGACGCCATGGACCACATGGGCGATGACCTACGGATTAACATATTGGATGAAGCCGTTAATAAAGGCAAAAAGGTATTGCTTTTCTGGTACCCCAAAGACTTCACCTTCGTTTGTCCTACCGAACTACACGCTTTCCAGGAAGCGTTGCCGGAATTCGAGAAGCGGAACACAATTGTTATCGGTGCTTCCTGCGACACGAATGAGGTACACTTTGCTTGGCTGAACACGGCAAAAGACAATGGCGGAATCGAGGGCGTTACTTATCCGATACTGGCCGATACGACCCGTAATCTGGCTAACACCCTGGGCATACTGGATATCCAGAAAGCAACATACGATGAAGAGCTGGACACCATGCTGATCGAGGGGTCGAATGTGACTTTCCGTGCCACATATTTAATAGACGAGGACGGAAAAATATTCCACGAAAGCGTAAACGATATGCCCCTGGGCCGCAACGTTAAGGAATATATCCGTCTGGTTGACGCTTACGCACACGTACAGCAATTCGGAGAGGTATGCCCGGCCAATTGGGAAGAGGGCAAAGAGGCCATGCACGCCACACGTGACGGCGTAGCCACCTACCTCGCCAGCAAGATCTCCCTGAGCTAATCCCCATGCAAACGCCTATCGTTAATAACGAGATCCGGGCGGCGCTATTTAGTTAACATCAGCACACGTCTGTAACGCATAACGGCGTGTGCTGTATGCTACCCTAAACTTCCGTTCTCCGGTATTTAAACTAAGTGATTAAGATATGATGATACAAGAACTTGATAAAGACAACCTGGCCGACATTGTAAATGAAAACGACGTTGTCATGGTACAATATTCGGCATCATGGTGCGGCAACTGCCGGATTATGAAACCGAAATTTAAAAAACTGGCCTCAGAAAATGAGGGCGTGGCCTTTGTTATTGCTGACGCGGAGAAATTCCCGCAATCCCGCCAGCTGGCCAACGTCAGTAATTTACCCACGTTTGCTGCTTTTAAAGCCGGCCAACTGGTTGGTCAGGTACAAACAAATAAATTTGATCCATTAATTGATCTATTCAATGAAACTACCCGTAATTAAGCATTTGGTCGAGTTCATTGCGCAGAACGACCAGGATTATGTACTTGAAACGATTGAAACCCTGGAAGCGCTTACCGAAGTGCCTTCATTAAAAGATGAAGAACTGGATGTAATCGGCGAATTGATCTCCAATATGTATGGCGCCATTGAGGTTGACAAACTGATTAAAGCGGGTGCGGACCGGAAAGAAGCGCTCAATTCTTTTATGCAGCGCGTGCTCGGATCAATTGATAAATCCTGACAGAACCTCATCCGGCCAGCGGCTGCTTTCCACAAAAAAGTGTTAACAATCGTTTTTTTGTGGAAAACTTGTTAGCTGCTTTACGTCGTGGTACATTATTTATTGTCGTAAATTTACCCTTGTTAAAGGTTAACTTCTTAAAACGGGGCTTTATTAAAAAAATGGGCTAAGCCTTATTACTCCGTTTGACAATTGCCGGTAATTACCGAAGCTGTGTTTTAAGATTTAAATGTTTTTTAATTGTTAATTTACAGGAGCCGCCCCGACATAGCTGGGCGGCTTTTGTTTTAGCCCCCATCTGCCTTTCGGCCAACGTAATATTTATGTGAAGTGACGCCTATTAATCCCCTGCGGTGTAGAGATATAGGAGGAATGCCTTATCTTTAAACCCATGAATATACGATCGGTATTATCCTTCCTCAGCATTTTTTTTATTTTCCATCATGCAACCGCACAGTCGCAGCCAGCGGTGAATGGCGCAGAAATCAAGCTGGCACTTAAAAAATTGAATACGCTGGGGTCGGTGCTATATTTTGCCGCGCATCCGGACGATGAAAATACCCGGCTCATCTCTTGGTTGGCCAAAGAGCGGCTATATCGCACGGGTTACCTGTCACTTACCCGCGGAGACGGCGGTCAGAATCTGATCGGCACAGAGCAGGGAGAGGAGCTGGGGTTGATCCGGACCAATGAGCTGCTGGCTGCCCGTCAGGTGGACGGTGGTGAGCAGTTTTTTTCCCGTGCCAATGATTTTGGATTCGCTAAGACATATGACGAGACATTTGAATTCTGGGGTAAAGAGAATATTCTTGCAGATGCGGTATGGGTAATTCGAAAATTTCGGCCTGATGTGATTATCACCCGGTTCCCACCGGACGAGCGCGCGGGCCATGGGCAGCACCAGGCATCCGCAATTCTGGCAATCGAAGCCTTTACCGCCGCAGCAGATCCGAACCGGTTCCCCGAACAGCTGACTGAAGTATCGGTCTGGCAGGCAAAACGCCTGCTTTGGAACACGTCCAATTTTAGTCTTGGGGAGGGCGCAACATCATCCGACGGGTTCCAAATGGATATCGGGGATTACAATCCGCTCCTGGGTCAATCGTATGGTGAAATTGCTGCAGAAAGCCGGACGAATCACAAAAGCCAGGGATTCGGCGCTGCCCGTCAGCGGGGCGTTATCACAGAGCGCTTTGAATTGCTAGGTGGTGATTTGCCCCAGCAAACACTGTTGGACGGGGTGGAGACTTCCTGGAGCCGGGTAGCCGGCGGCAAAAAGATACAGTCATTGGCAGCGAAGCTTAATGCGGATTTTGACATTACCCATCCGGAGAAATCAATAGATGACCTGCTGGCCATGCTCCAGCTGGTAAATCAAATTACCGATGCACACTGGAAAGCGGTAAAATCCGAAGAGTTGAAACAACTCATTCTAGCCTGCGGCGGAATATGGTTTGAAAGTTATGCCGCCGCGCCTAAATTCGCCCGTGGCGAACAGGTACCTGTCCGGACGGCTTTTATTGTACGGCGCCCGGGTATTCAGGCAGCAGTTGTTGATGTCCGTGCAACGGGGGACAGGGAGGTAAACGAAACATCAAAAACAACCCTTCTTCCGTATAATGAGCTACGCGAAGTATCTGCGGGTTTCCATACGGACGCCCTTACGCAACCCTATTGGCTTAACCACCCCCACGGAATCGGCCGCTTTGCCATTGACCGTCAGACAGACGTAGGGTACCCGCAAAACCCGGATGGGCCCGCCACGACGGTGGTACTCCGGATTAACGGCCAAGAAATCGCGTTCAAGCGGCCTGTCGTTTACAAATATACCCATCCGGTACGGGGTGAGGTCTACGAACCCTTGGCCATCGCTCCGCGCATAACGGCCAATATCGGCCAACGGGCACTGGTGTTTAATGGCGATGAATCCAAAACCCTTCAGGTGATATTTACCGGTCACACCCGCGGGCCGGTTTCGGCCACCGCGTCTCTCCGCCTGCCGACGGGCTGGCGGGCAACACCGGAACAGACTTCCCTGCAATTTGCCCAGCCAGACGAAGAGCAAGCCGTCCAGTTTACCATATACCCCGGTAAAACCGCTACGTTGACAGATTCGGTTTCTGTTGACCTGAAATACCCCGACGCCACGCAGGAAGCGCGGGCATTTCGTGTAATCGACTATACGCACATTCCCAAGATTACCTGGTTTCCTCCGGCCGCGGCCCGCTTAAGTAAAGTCGAAACCGGCTTATCGGCGCAACGGATTGGTTACCTGCCGGGAGCAGGCGACCTGGTTCCACAGGCGCTCCGCGAAATTGGATTGGAAGTCGATCTGCTGGATGAGCGGAACATCACTGCGGAGAAACTTTCTCAATACGATGCCCTTGTTACCGGGGTCCGGTTGTATAATGTAAATGACCGGATGCGGTATATCCATCCGCGGTTACTGGAATATGTTAAAAATGGCGGGACATTAGTTGTTCAGTACAACACCACCGGCGGACTCTCCATGGACGACATCGGGCCGTATCCGTTTTCGCTTACGCGCAACCGGGTTACCGACGAAACGGCTACCGTAACCTTCCTGGATCCGGAAAGCCGCGTGCTCCATTTTCCGAATGAGATAACCGCCGCCGACTTTGAGGGGTGGATACAGGAACGGGGCCTTTACTTTGTGGGCGAGGGCGACGAACGCTACCAGCGCCCGCTACGGATGGCCGACCCCGGAGAACAGGCCTACGACGGCTCCCTGTTAGTCACACCCTACGGCAAAGGTAACTTTGTTTATACATCGCTCTCTTTTTTCAGGCAATTGCCCGTCGGAGTGCCGGGCGCTTATAGATTATTTGTAAATTTGCTCGCCAAACGCAATTGAATCATGGAAAAACAACTTGAAAATCACGGTGTGGAAGTGAAAAATGTGAACAGCACTTTCTATTTATTGGGCATACTGTTCGGTGGCATCACCGGAGGTTACATCCAGGAAACAGTGCTGGGTGCAGTAATAGGCATCGTGATAGGCCTCATTTTCAGCGCCTTTTTCGTAAGGGTGCTCCTCAACGGCCGGTCACATGACCGATAAGGGATTACCGCCCTTTATCCGCTCCTGGAAGCGCTTCTACTGGATCATCGTGTTCTGGCTGCTCTTCCTTATCCTCCTGTTTTTCTTATTCACCGTCTATTTTGAATGAGCAATATAGATTGGATAGTACTGTTTTGTACCCTCTCCCTGATCGTAATATACGGCGTATATAAGAGCAGGGGGATCCGGAATATCGACGGCTATCTGCTGGGGAACAAATCACTTCCCTGGTATCACGTCGCCCTTTCGGTCATGGCCACCCAGGCGAGCGCCATTACCTTCCTTTCGGCCCCGGGGCTGGCCTATACTTCGGGGATGAGTTTCGTACAGTTCTATTTTGGCCTGCCGTTGGCCATGATTGTACTGAGCATCACGTTTGTCCCCATTTTTCACCGGCTACGCGTTTTTACGGCCTATGAATTTTTAGAAAAGCGATTTGACGTACGTACGCGGGTCTTCACCGCTTTCTTATTTTTAGTCCAGCGCGGGATATCCACCGGCATTACCATCTACGCACCGGCGATTATCCTATCGAGCATACTACAGATCAACGTAACCTATACAACACTGTTTATCGGCACGCTGGTCATTCTTTATACCGTATACGGTGGGACAAAAGCAGTGTCGTATACCCAGTTGCTACAGATGAGCATTATCTTTGGCGGATTGCTTACCGCAGGGATACTGGTAATCTATTTGTTGCCCAGCGATATCGGCCTGGCAAAGGCATTGCATATCGCCGGGAAGTCCGGCAAGACCAATGCGATTGACCTTTCCTTCGACTGGAACAATCAATACACCCTCTGGAGCGGGATTCTCGGCGGATTTTTTCTGCAGCTTTCTTATTTTGGGACAGATCAGAGTCAGGTTGGCCGCTACCTCACGGGCTCGTCCATCCGGGATAGCCGGATCGGGCTACTCATGAACGGGCTGCTGAAGGTGCCTATGCAATTTGCTATTCTGCTTATTGGCATCCTGGTATTCGCTTACTACCAGTATAACAGTCCACCCATTTTTTTTAATAAGTTCGAGCTGAACAAAATTGAAAACAGCCAATATGGTCCTGAGGTAGCCAAACTGGAAGCTGCACATCAGCAGGTTTTCCAGGAAAAACAGGCACACATCAACAAACTTACCGCAGCGCTTGATCAAGAGGATGATGCGGCCGTAGCAGACGCCCGGACGCAATTACATGCCGCAGACCAGCGGGCGAAAAACATAAGGGAAGATCTGGTCGCCCTTATGCAGAAAAACGACCAAGCAGCAGACACCAATGATAATAATTATATTTTTCTCTCGTTTGTCACCGAAAACTTTCCCAAGGGACTGATCGGGCTCTTAATTGCCATTGTTTTCATGGCGTCGATGGGGGCTACGGCAAGCGCTATCAACTCCCTGGCTTCCACAACTGTTATCGATATTTATAAGCGCTTCGTCCGCAAAAAGGGGAGTGAGCAGGGTTATCTTTCCGCTTCCCGGATTTTTACATTGGTCTGGGGGGTGTTCTGCGTGATCATTGCACTTTATGCCAGCCGCTTAGGTAACCTGTTGGAGGCCGTAAACATTCTCGGCTCCCTTTTTTACGGCACCATACTGGGCATATTTGTCGTTGCCTTTTACATCAAAAAGGCAGGGGCCAAAGCGGTCTTATGTGCAGCTGTCCTCACGGAATTCATCGTCGTGTCCCTCTGGCTGGCAGACGTGATGGCATTTCTTTGGCTAAACCTGGTGGGCTGTGCCGGTGTCGTATTGTTTGCATTACTCTTCCAGTCGCTTCCACTTACCACCAAAGGGCAACCGGTACAACGTTAACACATCGTCGCTGTACGGCTTAATATTTCAGATATAAATTATACAGAACCTGCAAATCGTGCGGGGTCAGTTCAGGACTTAAGTCCTGTTGGATATACCGCCGTTTAAAGGCTACTATTGCGGCATTAAGGTCGCTGATGTCGTAGCCGATTATCCGAAGCGCGTCACGGGGATTGAAGTTTGCCGGCGGCTCCTCCAAGTGCTTATCCGGCCAAAGGCCGAAACCCCGCTCCGCAAGCTTTTCCCAGGGGAAAAGCACACTGGGATCGTTTTTACGGGTTGGAGCAATGTCGCCGTGCGCCAAAAAATTAGCGGCCGGAATACGATAAGTGGTTTTAAGCTTTTCCAGTAATTGGAGCAGGCTATAGATCTGGGCGTCCGGAAACGGCTCGTTCCCGTTATTGTCCAGTTCGATGCCGAGCGAAACCGAATTGAGATCGGTCACGTTTCCCCATTTCCCCGCCCCCGCATGCCAGCCTCGCAGGTAGTCATTGAGCAATTGATACACCTGGCCATCGCGTCCGATCACATAATGTGCGCTTACCTGCGTATGCGGCACAGTAAAGGTATGCAGGGTTTGCTCCAGGCTATCCTGGGCCGTGTGATGAATGACCACATAATTGGGCTTGCGCAGGTTAAAATTGATCGTTCCTACCCATGGCTGCTCACGCCGGGCTATACGCGGTGAGAACACCACGGTATCCATGAGTGAGTCGTATGTCGCTGTCGGTGCCGGGAGAGGTGGCGGTAGCTGCTGGCTGATTTCTGCGGCCAATGCCTTCACCTGTTCCGTGTACTGTTTATTGGTCTTTGCGTAACGGTTTGTGCTGCACCCCGCCAAAACGAGGCATGCAGACAAGAGTAATGCAAAATCATATCGCTTATAAACAAACACACTCATTGGCAGACTATTTCGGAATTTTATACAGCAGACCGAGCGCCAGTGTCTGGCTCGTTTGCACCGCGCCATCCATCCGGCTATCGTACAGGATAATGCCGTTGAGCGTGACGTTTACAATCCGCGTGACGCGTGCGGTCAACGTGGCATCCAAACGGTGCGCAGGGTCGCTTAGTTCGTTGTAGTTGGCAAACAGGTTATAGCGGCTTTTCAGGTTGAAGTTCTCTCCCAAATCCCGGTCCAAGTTGGCGGTAAGCTGGAACGCAAGGTCATTACGGAATCGCTTCCCGGGCTCAACCCCAAACCGGGGTTCCAGTATCGGCAGGAGCCTGTCGTCCATAATAAACGTTTGCCTTGCAGTACCCGTACCAAACCGCAACGAAAAGGTTTCGTCCGGTTTAAACTCCAAACCGAGTGATTCGGTGATGTAACCTGGTGCCATGAAGTTAGAGATGAGTCCGGTGATGCTATCCCGCCCGTCACTTGACGTCCCGTAGGAATAACCCACATCAAACTGGGTTTCAAAAGTCAACGCGGTATAGAGTGACCAGTTCTTGGCAATTTTTACCGACAATTTATTATCCCAGAAAATCCGGTCGTTGTTTTTGCGTGCAAATTGATCCCGGTTCTTCACCTTACCATACTGCAGGGCCAGTTCGGTAACAAAATTCGTGTTGTTACGTGTATAGTCAGACTTATGACTGATCAATGCACCAACCGAAATAGAGTTCACCCCACCGGCATTCCAGTTCTCACTGAAAGAAGACTGGTTGACATTGATTCCAAAAGAAGACCAGTGACGCCAGTAGATTACCCGTAAATCCAATGGCGACTGCGGGAGCGTCACTGGGCGCACCGCCAACACCGGCACCTCCACTTTCAGGCTATTGGTATCGGGCTTGTGGCGCAATTCATCCAGGTTGTACGTTTGGGCACCAGCAACGGAAACGCCACATACCAGCAAAAAGTATAGCGAAAAATAAATGTGTTTCATATCCGGGACTAAATTAACAAATATCGTGCTGTTTTTGATTTATTGGTATGCGGTTCCTAAAATGTGTGTATCAGCTGGGTATAAAACCGGCTGTCTCTTAATTTCCTGCCGGAAAACGTGGAATGCGATTCAGTTCGGGATTCTGCTTGTAACGGACAAATGATTCACGGATGTAGAACGCCAGGTTGTAATCGTTTGCACTCAACACAAAATAGTATGACGGGCGGTACTGCTGCATAAAATCAACTAGTTTTTCATCCGCTAAACCGGTTACCTGGGCCACTAACTCCGGCGTAAACCGGTAGCTAATAACCGATTCCCGGTAATCGCGCTCAATAATCTCCTGCAGGCGCCGGGCATTCTTTCCTTCGCGGCTGATCAGGTTATACAAGGCGTCAATACTCAGCCCGCTTCCGGTAGGACCAACGGAAAAAATCGATCCCGCGCTGCCCTTGGAATAAGCCGTACTGTACTCCCGCTTATTTTGCAACAGTTGCTCTTCCGGGCTACGTCGAGCAATAACAGACACTTCATCAATCCAGATTGAGGATCTTTCCATGTTAAATAAAACGACGTCGTGGTCGCCAACAGCCAGCGTGTCTGGGAAATATCCTTTGGCGGCGGCAATGAGTACGTCACCGCGACTGGCTGGGATATCAAATTCACCGCGTAGATTGTTAAACCCGCCCGCATCATTGGCCGTATTATAAATGTATACCTGTGCGATGCGCTGCTTGGTATGTTTGTCAAACACAATGCCCTGAATAGCTTTCTGGGCCACCGTATAATGTGGCAAAAGCAGGAGCCACAGCCCAACACATAAAAAACTAAACGTATGCTTCACTGTCGTAAAACTACGGTTAAGTTTGGAGTTGGCGAAAAAATTAACATCATTTTACAGTTCCGTTCGACTAGCCCGTTACCCCACGGGTCTTAAAGGGACACCAGAATCAATTGCCCGATAAAAAGGGATTCGGTCTTCAGTCCGTTCAGGTCCATCAGCTCATTGGTGGACATGCCGTATTTTCTGGCGATACCGGCTAGGGTATCCCCCGATTTTACTTCATGTACCTCAATCGCTACCGGAGGCTTGGCCTCTTCCACCTGCGGCTCTTCCGGTATTTTTTCTACAATCTCGGTCTGGACTTTTTCTTCGCGTGCCACCTTGGCTACTTGGGATTCGGGGCGGTCATAGCGGTAAAGCTCGTAACGCTCAATCAGACTGATCAGCATATCGGCATATTTGGGATTGGTAGCATAACCTGCGGCTTTCAGTCCCCTGGCCCATCCCTTGTAGTCGTCTTTATCGAGCTCAAAAAGCGAAGCATACCGGCTGCGCAGTAAAAACTGGGAATGGTCCCTGAACGAATCTTCCGCCCGCTCGTATACACGAAAACAGTCATTTCTCCGGTCGTCATCTTTATATGCCTTCCTACCTGACCATTCCGATGTGCATTTAATCCCGAAATGATTATGCGCTTCCCGCGCCAGCATGCTGTTGCCATTACCGGATTCAAGGAGTGCCTGCGCAAGCTTGATACTTGCCGGAATTCCATATTCGTTCATCTCTTCAATGGCAATTGCTTTATATTGCTCGATATAATCGTATCCCGACAGGCTCGTGTATGCCCGAACGGGCCGGTCTATCTCCCGCGTTACGATACCACCCCTACCGGAGCCTGGCTTCATTACACGGGGGTTCTGCAATACTTCGTGTTTAGACAAGCATGAGGCGAGCGCCAATGGAAGAAGGAAAAGATAAACCCGGATTTTCATGTTACTTTACAGAAAAAGTTGCTGGCCAATCTGTAGCCGTGAAGTTGACAGCCCATTGTTCAGTTGTAAGGCTTTAACGGTGGTACCGTGTCTGCGGGCAATGGCGGACAGGGTATCTCCTTTCTTTACTACATATATTTCCGGTTCCGACGGTAAATCAGTATCCGTGTTTTCCGCTTCGGCACCATCCACCCGGTCAAACGCATCGAGATTATACTTCTGGATCATGCCCAGTACCTTTGCCGACCAGGAGGAACTCTGCGCGTAACCCGACCGGGCGATACCCCGTACCCATTCGCGGTATTCATGGGATTCATGTTCTTCAAACAGTTCCTGTGTGCTCTCCCGTCTTTTGAGAAAATCAATGAAATCCTGATATGATTCTTCTACGGAATCATATCCTTTATAGGCCGAACGGATAACTTTACTGTTATTTGGTCCCTTGATGCCAAAATGATTGTTGAGATGGTGCGCAATCCGGCTATTCCCATACGCGCTTTCATGCATGGCAATGGCCAGGATAATACTTGCCGGCAGGCCATGCGTCCGCATAGAGTTAATAGCCATGTCTTTATATTGCTGAATGTAGGCTGCAGGCGAAATCTGCTGTGCTGCCGCCGGTACGATTCCAATAACCATCAATCCACCTACCAGGCACCATGTGCGCAATACGTTGTTTATTTTTTTCATAACCAAATGGGGTTGGTATCCTTACCTTTTCCGCAGCACAAAAACACCATCACGAATGGGAAGGATCAGTTTATCAATACGTTCGTCCACTGTAAGTTTCTGGTTTAGTGTTGCGATTTGCCGGGTCTGTACATCGGAATCGCCGGCCGCGATCTTTCCTTTCCAAAGCACATTATCGATCAGGATCAGGCTGCCCTTCCGGCTTTTCTCGAGCACAAGCTCGTAATATAAATGGTTGTTTTTCTTGTCGGCATCAATGAAGGCGAGGTCAAAAGGCCCCGTTAATTCCGGGATAATAGTGGCCGCGTCGCCGATATGGTAATGGATGGATTCTCCGCTGGGAGCCGCTGCAAAATAACCGCGTACGCGATCTTCCAATTCGGGGTTGATGTCTATGGTATGCAGTACCCCGCCGGCGGCAAGCCCTTCGGCCAGGCATAACGTTGCATATCCGGTGAAGGTGCCCACTTCCAGGATCTGCTTTGGAGCAACCAGCTTACTCAGCAGCGCCAGCAGTCTGCCCTGGTAATGCCCCGATAGCATATGTGGCCGGGTTTCTTTGAGGTAGGTATCCCTGTGAATACGCTTTAATAATTCGGGTTCAGCATCACAGGTACCTTCCAGATAGCCCGTTAACATGTCATCGAACATATCCATCGGACACAAATGTAAGGAAGATGGACGAAAACTGAAAGAAGTTTAATCCAATGAAGCGGTAATCAGCCGCAGGAATTCATTTCGCGTACGCTCACGGGCAAACTCGCCGGTAAATGCCGAAGTGGTGGTTACCGAGTTTTGCTTCTGCACGCCACGCATAGCCATACAAAGGTGTTTGCACTCAATAACGACCGCTACGCCGATCGGCTTTAGTGTGTCCTGTATGCAATCCCGTATTTCATTGGTAAGCCGTTCCTGGACTTGGAGCCGGCGGGCGAAAATATCAACCACACGTGGAATTTTACTTAGGCCGACAATGTGTCCGTTAGGAATGTAGGCGATATGTGCCTTACCGAAAAAAGGCAACAGGTGGTGTTCGCAGAGCGAAAACACTTCGATATCCTTTACAACCACCATCTGGCTGTACTCTTCTTCGAACATGGCACCTTTTAATATTTTGGCGGCATCCAGATCGTAACCATGGGTTAAAAACTGCAATGCCTTGGCTACGCGCTCGGGAGTTTTCAATAGGCCGTTGCGGGTTGGGTCCTCACCCAGCGCTTCCAGGATATCAGTATAATGCGTCGCAATCCGGTTTACTTTTTCCGGATTATAGCGGTCGATCTTTACGTAGCCGTCAATTTCTTCCTCACGTAGCGGAAAATCATTGTCCATAGTTGTATTATTTATTTTTCGGATAGGCTATTCCCCGAAATATTCCACGTAATTGTTTTCCGTCTCATGCAATCGGATGGAATGTAATTTAACCTGGTATGCTTCAATATGTGGCCTCAGCTGATTGAAAATCTCCTCGGCAAGCACTTCTGTCGATGCGATCTTGCCCCGCATAAAATCCACATCCAAGTTGATATTTCGGTGGTCTACCTTATCAATTACATAGGTCATGATGATCCGCTTCAGCTCTTTCAGGTCGATCACAAACCCCGTTTTGGGGTCCACATGCCCCTTCACCGTCACAAAAAGTTCGTAATTGTGCCCGTGCCAGTTTGGATTGGAACATTTACCGAAGATGGCCTCGTTCTGTTCCAGTGTCCATTCTTCCCGATACAGCTTGTGCGCTGCATTAAACCGTTCGCGCCGTGTAATATACATCATAGGCTGCAAAGATAGCGGTTAGATTTGAGATTTGCCCCCCTTTCCGCCAAGTTTGCGATGCACAAAGCGCGTTTTTGCGTTCGACTGCCGGCGGACGCTTTTTACCGTATTGGAATGGTTGCGGATAAAGCCGGTAGCGCACTAGGTGGAGCAAACACAGGCTGGTTGGGCTTTAGGGATTAAAGCCCAACCAGCTTGCCCCGGGAATAGCTTCCGGGCCGTCTCAGCGCCCGAACCTGAGTCGCGCAGCGGGGCTCCACAGCACACCGGGCAGGCATTGCCTGTGACAAAGAATTTTTATTGGAACTTCTTGGCATTCACCTTGCGCTCGTTTTCCGTAAGGTAAATTTTGCGCAGCCGGATGCTTTTCGGGGTTACCTCAATATACTCATCGGCCTGAATGTATTCCATCGATTCCTCCAGTGAAAATTTTATCGCCGGTGCGATGCGTGTATTATCGTCGCTGCCGGAAGCTCGCATATTCGTAAGCTGCTTGCCTTTTACAAGGTTTACGACCAGGTCATTATCCCGGATATGCTCACCCACGATCTGCCCTTCGTAAACGTCAACACCGGGCTCAACGAAAAACCGACCCCGGTCCTGTAGTTTGTCAATCGAGTAGGCCGTTGTCTGTCCCTTTTCCATCGACACCAGCACACCAGCCAACCGTCCGGGAATCGGGCCTTTCCAAGGTTCATATGCTTTAAAACGGTGTGCCATCACTGCCTCACCAGCCGTGGCGGTCAGCACGTTGTTACGCAGGCCGATAATACCCCGCGAAGGGATATCAAACTCCAGGTGTTGCATATCCCCTTTGGTTTCCATAATCAGCAGCTCGCCCTTCCGTTGGGTAACCAGCTCAATGACCTTGCCCGATACTTCTGCGGGGACATCCACAACCAATGTTTCAATTGGCTCGCACTTTACGCCGTCTATCTCTTTAACAATGACCTGCGGCTGTCCGACCTGTAATTCATATCCTTCGCGGCGCATGGTTTCGATCAGCACCGACAGGTGAAGAATACCACGCCCATAAACCAGAAATGAATCCGGAGAGTCGGTCGGCACCACCCGCAACGCTAGGTTTTTCTCCATTTCCTTATATAACCGGTCATGCAGGTGCCTGGATGTCACAAACTTGCCTTCTTTTCCGAAAAACGGTGAATTATTGATGGTGAAGAGCATATTCATCGTAGGTTCGTCAATTTTGATCACCTCCAGCTGCTCCGGATTTTCAAAATCGGCAATGGTATCGCCGATATCAAAGCCCTCAATACCAACTACCGCACAGATATCCCCAGCCTTTACTTCCTGTACTTTTACACGGCCCAGCCCTTCGAAGGTATGTAGTTCCTTGACCCGCGATTTAACGGTCTTGCCATCACGTTTTACCAGCGATACCGGCTGATTTTCCCTGATTTCACCGCGCGCCACCCGGCCGATGGCTATCCGGCCCACAAAGGAAGAGTAGTCCAATGACGTAACCTGCATCTGCAACGTACCTGCCGCATATGGTGCTGCGGGGATGTGTTCCAAGATTGCATCCAGCAGCGGCGTAAAATCGGCGCTCGGCTGTTTCCAGTCGGTCGACATCCATCCCTGTTTGGACGAGCCGTAAAGCACCGGAAAATCCAGTTGCTCCTCGGTTGCATCAAGATTGAAAAACAGTTCAAACACCGCCTCGTAAACTTCGTCGGGCCGGCAGTTTTCCTTATCTACTTTATTAACGACCACAATGGGCTTAAGGCCCAGGCCAAGTGCCTTCTGGGTAACAAACCGTGTCTGGGGCATCGGACCCTCAAAGGCATCCACCAATAAGATAACCCCGTCCGCCATTTTGAGTACCCGCTCCACTTCGCCGCCAAAGTCGGCGTGGCCCGGTGTATCGATGATGTTAATCTTTACATCCTTATATTTTACGGCTACATTTTTCGATACAATGGTAATCCCGCGTTCTCGCTCCAAATCATTGTTGTCCAAAATCAATTCCCCGGTTTGTTCATTATCCCGGAAAAGATTGGTGAAGTGTAGGATTTTATCGACCAGTGTCGTTTTACCGTGGTCTACGTGAGCGATAATCGCTATATTTCTGATTTTCTGCATTCAACGAAGTTGATTTTATAAAATTTGAGGGCGCAAAGGTAACAAAAATATGTGAGATTTTTTTCATCTTGCCGTTATTGGAGACATTTTTTTCTGCCCGATGCATTGACTTGCAGCGGTTTTGCCTTTTTACGTAAAAATTAACTACTTTGTCCCCTGCCTTGCAATTATGATAACCATGAAGATGTATCCGCCATACTGCTTTATTTTCCATAAAAACGTGCAATCACTCCTCGTTTTGATGGTATTTTTCGTTGCGGGTGTACCAAAATACGGTGCCGCACAATCAGTGAAGCCCCACACGGCTACCGCGCCTCCGAATATTATTGTGTTGTTCGCCGACGACATGGGATACGGCGACCTTGGGTCATACGGCCATCCCACAATAAGAACACCCAACATCGATAAACTCGCCGAGGACGGGATGCGGTTTACCTCTTTCGTCACGGGAAACTGGTGCGTACCCTCAAGGACACAGCTCATCACCGGAAGGTATATGAACCGTATCAATTTCGGGGGGCATACCGGCGCGGACGGCACCGGGGGAATTCCAGATAGCGTGCTGACGCTGGCGGAGGGACTGAAAAAAGCGAATTACCAAACGGCTATGCTTGGCAAATGGCATCTCGGTTACAAAGAAGACCGGTTTTTGCCTCCCAATCAGGGGTTCGACTATTGGTTTGGGCTTCCGTATTCGAATGACTACATGCGGCCCTGGGTGCAGACAGACGAGCCACTGGTATTGTATAGAAACCTCGAGGTCGTTGAGCATCCCATCGAGCAGACAACATTGACACAGCGGTATACCGCTGAGTCTATTCGCTATATCACGGCACACGCCCGTGGTAAACAGCCTTTTTTTCTTTACCTCGCCTATAACATGCCGCATCTCCCACTGCAAACTGCCAGTCAATTCCGCGGCAGGTCCAATGCAGGCTTATATGGCGATGTCATTGAAGAGCTGGACTGGAGCGTTGGGCAGATTATTAAAACACTGGAAGACCAGGGAATAGCCGGCAACACGCTTGTGTTCTTTGCCTCAGACAATGGTCCGTGGCTAAATCTTCCGAACCGCATGAAGCAAAACGGCATTGAAGTGTGGCATGCGGGTTCGCCCGGTCCGCTGCGCGGTTCAAAGGCCACAACCTATGAAGGAGGCAGCCGGGTACCGGCCATCATCCGCTGGCCGGGGACGATTGCGCCCGGCCAAGTAACCGACCAGTTAGTGGCCAGCCTGGATATTTATCGGACGCTCTTACAGGTCGCCGCCGTGGATGTCGGCAACGAGCGGCTGGATGGCTGTGACCTATTGCCTTTTTTAACCGGCCGGTCCGCGGCGAGCCCCCGCAAGGAATACCCTTACTTTCTGGGGGACGATGAAACGCTGCAGGCTTTCCGTGAAGGCGCCTGGAAGCTAAGACTCGGCGATACAGGGCCCGAACTCTACAACCTGCAGGAAGATCCGGCAGAGCGGCACAACCGCGCCGCATCCGAACCGGAAATCGTACAGCGACTACGGCAGAAAATGGAAAAAACCGCTGCAAATCTCCGTGTTTCAGTTTATGTCCCGGCTGGTGGTTAACCTTGTGGCACCGTTCGCCGATACAAACTCGCGCATACCTCGTGTTCCACAAACATTTTGTTTCTGCACTTGTTACCTCATCATAAAACAGACCCGCAATGAAAGCTTGTTCCTTCATTTTTATCAGTGTTTGGCTCTTTCTTGCCTGCCAGAACGGCACGACAAACCGGGGTGACAACACCGGCCAGTCAGCGGAGCGGCAGACCCTGCCGGACTCGGAGCAGAAGCGTTGTTTCATCCGGCTCGACGGCAATCAACAACAGGACTCCACTTACCTGCAGTTGGCTATCCGCGGAGAAACGGTCAGTGGCACGTACAACTACATCCCTTACGAAAAGGATGCCCGGCGCGGCACGGTACTGGGCACCCTGGATATGGACACCCTTAACCTGGTTTGGACATTTAAACAGGAGGGGATGCAGGATACCATGCGCGTAGTCTTCCTGTTCGACGGCGAAAAATTACTTCGGAAGTCATTCTCCGTAGACACGGTAACCGGCCGGCTGGTTACGCTGGATGGCAGTCAGTTCTCCGAAGTCTATGAACCCGTCGACTGTTCGCAATAGGCTTGTTGGTGTTCCGCCGGGCCGTCTGCACCGGTATAACGCTCCATCGTTTTTATCCGCTGGTTGCACCGATCACCAATGGCCCGCAGCAATATGCCCGCGCGCTGGTATAGCGCCCATGCCTGTTCTTCCCGCACCTCAAATACCGCGGCATACCGGCAATCGATATAACTCCCCTTTAGAAGATTAAACAGCGCCCTTTCATCGGGGCTATTGCGAGGAAACAGCGTGGCTATCTCCGGAATGAGGCTACTGCACAACTTTAACATCCACGCCAGGTTATGGGTATTGGAACCGATGTGCAAGAGCACCTTGATCACCGCTTTACACGCTTGTTCGATGGTTTGGTGTACCATGAATACGGCCATACTGAAGTTACTGTCCATCAGGCAATAGGCGGCGCAATCCATAAACTGGCAGCCGGTGTTAAACCACCTCCGCCATTCCCGTCGCATGTTTTGCAGCCAGGTATTATGGCAAACGTAACCCAGCCGTCTTGGCAGCTTTACGCCACGGCAATACAGCAGTGTACCTTGACTGAAGACCTGATTTATAAAAGGGTCGCCTGTCTCCAGCAGCGACATCGCCTCCCTACAGGGCATCGCTACCGTGATGTATTGGTGCTGCGAATTGCTGAGGTTGTTGGCCTGGTTCCGGATTTCATTTACGCACCGGGACTCTTCATCGCGATAAATCAGCAGCAGGTCAGCCTGAAACCACAACACCCGTGTCGGCGGTGCAAAACAATGGGTATATATGGATTGACGCTGCTGCAAGGCAAAGCAAAACAGGTATGCGGTTGCAACGCGGGCGGTGATCGTTTCAATAAACTGTTTCAGCGCTTTCTGCTGTGCTTCGTGGAGTTCTGTCAATGTAATGTCCATTGTAAAGGGCTTATGTGGTTTTATAGGAAACTTCCCCTGTTTTGAGCTGCTGGATCCGTCCGCGGCAATGGGTGTCTGCCGCGTCGACGATCCGTGTCACAAGCTCGGTCAACGCGGTTACCTGCTGTGGACTGGCTTCAAAGGTTTCTTTATACTGGGCATCCCCAAAACCCTTTGACAGGAGTTCATAAAGCTGTGCGTCTTCGTCCGCTTTCCGGGGCAGCGCCAGCGATAAATGCGGAACCAATGTTTCCATGAGCCGCTGTAACCGGTTCAGGTGCTGCGCGTTGGTGCGGTAACCAACCATTACCCGAAGCGTGCCGCAATAAGCGTGCTGGATCGCCTGATGGAGCATATACACCGAGAGGTGGAATAAGCCGTTGGTTGCATAGAAATCTGCGCCAAGCAAAAACCCGTTTGCCAACCCATGCCATTTATTCCAGAAATGTTCCCGGCGGCTGATCCGTGTGACGATAGGCCGCCCCTCTCCCCCGGGGTGGAACGGAATAGCACCCCTGTCATAAAGCAGTGTGCCCTTTCGGCATACGGTGGTAAAAAAAGTACTACCTTCCCGCAATGCGGAATTTACCTCGTCCATGGTATGCACGATCACGATTACCTCCGCTTCCGGCTTAACGGCATCTTCCACCTGTTGCTGTAACACAGCATTGCTGACCGTCTGTGGCTCAGCGGGAACTAACAGTAGATGATAGCTGCTGGTCGCATTGCTGGCATGTACCTCATCTGCAAAACAGCTTTTTCTTACCGTTTGATGGCTGACACTGCCGAAGCAAATGATTTTTTCCACGTTCACAGTCCGAAGGACATCACGCAACCGACTGAATTCGGTATTTAACGGCCGTTGGCCATGCTCCGGCGTAGCTTTTTGATGAATTAATGTTTCCATAGTTTAGGGTATTTTAGTAGTTTTGGTTTACGGTATCAGAAGTACACGAACAAATATAGTATCTTTTGATATTATCTCCAATTTTTTGGTTATAATTTTACTCATCAATTGAAAAACCTTGATCTACAATCTGAAAAAGTCGGCGAACGCCTGAAATCGATCCGGAATTCGTTAGGATTAACGGTAGAGGAATTCTATCGCCCCGTGATGAAAAGTTTCAATAATGGTTCCTCGATTGAAAACAATAAGCGTCGCCTAGGGAAAAGACTCGCAAAAGATATTATCGATTATTACCGGATTAATCCTAAATTTCTTGCAACCGGCGAAGGTGAGATGTTACAAAAGGGACGGCGACGCCCCGTCGACTCCGGACCACAGACCCAGTCGTCCGAAGCCGTTGAAGCACCTGTCCCGTATTATAACCTTCGTCCGGGCGAGCTGCAGCAGCGGCCACCCGCCGACATCTTTGCAGATAGTACTCCCGAGTATTATGTCAATTATCGACCGCTCAACGATTGCACCGCCTACCTGCCTGTATATGGCAACAGCATGTTTCCGCTTTTCAACAGCGGGGAGGTTATCGCGGTTAAGGAGGTGGTCAATCCCGACATCATCCTATGGGGTGAAGCCTATTTGGTCGTTACCCACGAACAAGCAAACAACATGATTGCCATCCGGCTGCTTCACGAACACCACGACCCCGAAAAAATTATTCTCCGTGCTTCAAACCCAGAATATAAAGGTGACATTGTAATCCGCCGGACGGCCATCAAAACGTTATATTTAATAAAAGGCAAGGTTACGCGATATCAACTGTAAGCCTGCATTTCCCCGGCACTAAAGTGTCGCAATACGCCACGTCTTGGGATAATAGTTATTCACGCGGTTGGGCATCAGCTTCATCCATCCCAAGGAAGCTCCGTTGTAATCAGCTATCGCCCACCCGGTATATCCCTTTGGATTGATCGCCGTGCTAAGGCTGCCTTTACGGAGGTAATCCAGCGCCTGTGTGCGGTCCAGGGAAATCCGGGGTATATCGGGGTGCAGTTCGGTGTTCATGGCGAGATCATGATGGGGAACGACCGCTCCCTTGACGAGCTTACCCACACAGGTTCCGGCATGCCGGATATATAGCATCCGCTGCAACATTTCGAGATCTTCGCGTCGTTCCACCGGGAAAACAAATAGGTCATCGCCCAGATTAAACGTCGTGAAACGGGCGGGCGATACCAGCCACTTTTTCAGCACATTCAGGCCGGGGGCTTCAGCCGCTTTCACTCTTCGTCTATCTGCTACCGGTGTCTCCGCCACTTTACGGAATGCGGCAAGGAAAAAGCCCTCGCCACGAAGCCGGTGTGGATAAAAACGATAGCCAGGGCAGTTCCATTTAGCAGAGTATGTCTGCTCAACGCCCCATTCCGCGGCCAGCGGAATGGCAACCGGCGCCATGCCCTGTTCTTCACACAGCCAGTCGGCTACCTCTTCATTCTCTTCGGCAGAGTAGGAACATGTCGAATAGAGCAGCACCCCTCCCGTTTTTAATGCTGGCAAACTATCCGCCAGAATACGCCGTTGCCGTTCGCTGCATAGCTGCACCATGGCCTCCGACCATTCATCGACAACCGCCTGATCCTTTCTGAACATCCCCGAACCGGAACACGGCGCATCCACCAGCATCAGGTCCGCGTAACCGGGCAGCCTGCCGAAAGCAGACGGGTCGTTTTGGGTAACTACCGTATTTGTATGCCCCCAACGTACCAGGTTGTCCGCCAGCACATGGGCGCGCGATTTAATCGGTTCGTTGGCAATGAGTAAGCTATCGGGATGCAGGTAAGTACGAAGCAGCGTGCTTTTCCCTCCCGGCGCGGCACACAGGTCCACTGCGATCACCGGCTGGGTATGCAATGCGAGAGCCTGTACCGCGTGTGCCACAAACATGGATGAGGCCTCCTGAACGTAGTAACATCCAGCATGAAACAGTGGGTCAAGGGTAAATACAGGCCGCTCCGGCAAATAATATCCGGTGTCACACCAGGGCACCTGCTCAAGTGTTCCGGTGTCGGGCCCTTGGGGCTTCCCCGGGTTTACCCGGATGGAAACCGGCGTTGCGCCTAGCGCATGTACCTGCTCAAAGGCTGCGGTGTCAAAACCAGCCTGGGTGCCCAATTTACGTACTAACGGCGGTGGGATAATGTGGCTCATGCGGTCTTTCGAGGTTAAGTGCTATAATGTATGGTCTTCCACGTATGCAAAAACGCGGCGATAGCTGTGTTTAAACCACGCGGTAAACCGTTGGGGCTGCGCAGCAACCCAACGCTCGATTTCCCCAAGGCTAGCCCATCGGAAATCAGCGGCTTCATCCGGATTAAGGATAGGATCCTGATCACTGTACGCCACAAGCACGTGGTCGATCTCATGCTCAACCAGTCCACCGCCAACCGATGCCCGGTAACGGAAGGTAAAAGCCGGAACCAATGCAGCCTGTAGTCCCATTTCCTCGTCCAGTCGCCGGGTAGCTGCCGTAATCGTAGTTTCATCCGGACGCGGATGGCTGCAACATGTGTTCGTCCACAACCCCGCGCTGTGGTATTTATGCAGGGCCCGTTGCTGCAATAGTAATCGCTTTTCCCGGTCGAACATAAATACGCTGAATGCCCGGTGGAGAAGTCCCTGCCTATGTGCGTCCATTTTTTCCATGGAGCCAATAGCCTGATCCTGCTCATCCACTAATATGACATTTTCGAGGGGCATCGTTTCCTTTATTTATGCTGCTTATACGGTTTTCACATGCCGTTCATCGTAGTTCTCAATATCGATAATGTAATTATTCTTAATGAGAAAATCAAAAAGCGGACGCGCTTCATCAGATACCGGCATATTCCGTGTCGTGATAATCTGATTATCCTTCTTGTTGAGGTACGGATAGGCATACAGTTTCACGTTTTTACTGAACAACCCGCTAATGTAAGCCAGCAACTCGTCGGTATAGATTGCTTTATTATATTGGTCTGAGTTAAAAATATTCCGCAGGTTGGATATGTTCGTGGATATTCCCACATTGCTGGGTTTGAATTGTGACAGGTATTCCGCCAGGTAATGGTTCCGTGTGAAATTGGATACCAGCACATGGTTGCCCGTGCCGCACAGGTATTCCGCACGTTCGGCAAAATAAACCAGGTCCTCGTGGCTCAGCACCGGGTTTTCATCCAGTGCGTTACTCATTAGCACCTCAATCATTACCACCAAGTTGCTGTCCTGAATATGGAGGTTTCGCTTAAATTGCTCGACAGCCAAGTTAAACAGGTCAAAATTCGGATTGGATTTCTGCCGATACTTCGTCCGGAGAATCATGATGTCCTTTTTATAAAGGAAATCCTTGCTTTGGTAAGCCGAGCCCTCGGGATTAAAGATAGCTGCTTTGGAAAAACCTTTTGCAATCAGGTATAGGTTGATCAGGCGCTCATTTACTTTCTCGAATACCGGACCGCTTACCTTCACCAGGTCGATTTCCACCGATCCGGGCGACAGGTTGTCAACCAGCGATTCGATCATCGTCTGCACATCCTGCATATAGAAGTATGCGGCAAACACCAGGTTTACACCCAGAATACCCAATACTTTCTGCTGCACCGAGTTATCACTGTCCAACAACCGCACGTGGAAAATAATATCATTGGGGGCACTCCCAGCCTCGTGCTGGAAACGAATGCCGATCCAGCCATGGGGGTCGTTTGTTTTGCTAAAATTGAGCGCCGCTACCGTATCGGCAAAAGCAAAAAGACGCCTTCCCTGATATTTCTCGGCGGTAAGCCGTTCGGTAAGCAGGTTATATTCGTGTTCCAGCATTTTTCGCAGCCGCGACCGGCTTACATACCTGCCCGACCCCTCCACGCCATAGATGGCGTCGCTGAACGTCATATCGTATGCCGACATGGTCTTCGCAATGGTGCCCGATGCCGCCCCGGCATTAAAAAAATTCCGGGCGACTTCCTGTCCGGCACCTATTTCCGCAAATGTTCCGTAAATTTCTTCGCTTAGGTTGATCCGCAGGGCCTTCCGCTTCGTTTCAAAAATTTCTCTCGCCATGGCGCAAAGATAAAAATTTATGACCACCATCTATTTACTAAAGGTTACCTTTGTAGAAACCAATTGCTTATGTATAACACCTTAAAACCCCTGTTGCAGCAGGAGCTGCAGCAGATCAGGGACGCCGGATTATATAAGGAAGAACGGGTGATTGTAAGTCCCCAAGGGGCAAGCATCCAACTGGAGGGCGGAGACAGCGCTATCAATTTCTGCGCAAATAACTATCTTGGACTTTCGTCACACCCGACGGTCATTGAGGCGGCGAAAAACGCATTGGACACGCATGGTTACGGATTATCGTCTGTCCGCTTCATTTGCGGCACACAGGATATCCACAAAACGCTGGAAAAGAAGCTGTCATCTTTCCTCGGCACCGAGGACACGATACTTTATGCCGCGGCGTTCGATGCCAACGGCGGTGTCTTTGAACCGCTGTTTGGTGCTGAAGATGCCATCATTTCGGACGAGCTTAACCACGCTTCTATCATTGATGGTGTACGCCTTTGCAAAGCACAGCGGTTCCGGTACCGGAACTGTGACATGGCCGACCTTGAAGTGCAGCTACGGTCAGCGACAGGGGCGCGCCACCGCATCATCGTCACCGACGGTTCCTTTTCCATGGATGGTCGCATTGCCCCGCTGGACAAAATATGCGACCTGGCGGACCAGTACGACGCACTGGTCATGGTCGACGATTCCCATAGCACGGGTTTCATCGGTGAGCATGGGCGCGGTACACCTGAACTACATGGTGTCATGGGCCGCGTGGACATCATCACCGGTACACTGGGCAAAGCGCTGGGTGGTGCATCCGGTGGCTTTACATCCGGCAGGAAGGAAATCATCGCACTTTTACGCCAACGCTCACGGCCCTACCTGTTTTCCAACACCCTGGCGCCGGCTATCGCGGGCGCATCCATTGCAGTGCTGGACCTCCTAAGCGAAACAACTGCACTCCGGGATAAGCTGGAGCACAACACACGTTACTTTCGCGAAAAAATGGCTGCCGCGGGGTTTGATATTAAACCGGGTACGCACCCGATAGTTCCCGTGATGTTGTACGATGCTGTCCTTGCACAGCAGTTTGCCGCCGACATGCTGAAAGAAGGAATTTATGTAATTGGTTTTTATTTTCCCGTTGTGCCCAAGGGCCAGGCACGCATACGCGTCCAGTTGTCGGCAGCACATCATCAGGATCACCTCGACCGCGCTGTGGCAGCGTTTATAAAGGTAGGCAAAGCCCTGGGAGTAATCTAATCCGGTTTACGAACCAGTTGATAGGCTTTTCCTGAATGCTTCGGGGGTATTTCCGCTGTATTTTTTGAAAAACTTGGTAAAATAGGAATTGTCCTTAAAGTTCAGCTCATAGGCAATGGCCGAAATAGAAAGTCTGGGATTGATTAACAGCCGCTTCGCTTCCAGTAGAATGCGGTTACGTATCACTTCACCTGCAGAAATCCCAAGGATATCTGAACAAAGTGCATTTAAATGATTCGGCGTTATGTACAGCATCTGCGCATAATCTTTTGGATGCCTGTGCTGGATAAAATACTTATCCACCAGCCGCTGAAAATTACGCAGTACGGTATGCTTATAATCGCGGGCCGGACTTTGTCCTGACGAGCTTAGCCCTGCTGCATTGAGCAATACCTGTAGCGCAAGGACCCTTATCTTGTCAAAATTAATTGGATTAATCGATTCCCTCAGCGCAACCATTTCGTCAAAAAGGGCCGTTGTCTGCGACTGAAGCCCCGTTGGGAAATGGACAACACATGCCGTTGCCTGTCCCTGAAAAAAGGGGAATTCATCAATGTAATCGGGTCGCAATAGAAACGACTGGAAAAAAGAGGCCGAAAAGTTAAATGCATATCCCGTGGCCTGATCCGCCTGAAACTCCCAATGATGCACCTGCCCGGGCGCCATGAAATAAATCTGCCCCGACTCCACTTCAAAACGATGAAAATCGATGAAATGTGTGCCCGAACCCCCGGTAAAATATACCGCATGATAAAACGAATGGCGGTGGGGAGTGTAGAGTTTATGCCGATGAGCAGCAATATATTGCTCCAGCGGCATCACGAGCATACCCTGGTGGCTCACATCAAAACCCGTAATATCATATACCGGATAACTCGTCGCTGCCATTTGGGTAAATATACCCATTTTTCCGGACAAGCCCTACGACTTAGCCGTCGGGTTATTGCTTTTGCCGGCCAGTTCCGGTTCATACGAAAGTCCCGGAGTAAGCCAATGCAGCAGAATCAGTCGGGAATAACGGAAATTTACAGGTGAAAGGCCAACACCAACCACCAACGCTACCCCGGTATAAACCCAAGGGTTCTCCGTATTTCCGAACAGAACATAAGCCGCTACACACGCGGCAACCAGCTCCGCCACAATCAGTGCATAACTGACGAACATCGCCACATAAAAATAACCCGGCTCACGCTCATACCGAAGCTCGCAATGGGGGCATGTTTCCAGCATTAGCTGGCGCTTTCTTCCATATGCCGGGCCCGAAAAAACCTGGCCGGTCCGGCACCGCGGGCACAATCCCCGTACTACGGCCTGCGCTGCGGTTATTTCCTTTTGTGTTTCCATCTTCCTACTTATGCATGCTTTTCCCTGCATTGAGAAAATCACGTATACAAAAGTCGGACGGAACGGCCTGTTTTTATGGCGCTATCAGGGGATGTTATGGTATTATTTACGGATTGACCTCCTCGTCTTCAAACCGCCACCGCACGAAAGCTTCGATGGCTTCGTATTCCGCCATTCCTAAACCGTCATATAGTCGTGCGGTTTCGCGGGTGCGTTCCTCGGCCCGGACCCAGAATTCGCGTGCGTCATCGCCCGGGAAAACCGGTATATCCTTCTGCGATTGGTGTTTGAATATGGCATGTCGCTTGCGCAGTACTTCCTTGGGTGACAGCGGTACGGCCATCTCGATTTCATGGATTTCAAATTCATGCCAGGCACCCCGGTAAAGCCAGATCCAGCAATCCTTCGTCCAGGCGTCCGTTTTACGCAACCGCCGCATCGCCTCAGAAACAATGTCAAAACAGATTTTGTGTGTCCCATGCGGGTCAGCAAAGTCTCCAGCGGCAAAAATCTGATGCGGTTTGATCTGTTGTAAAAGCGCCATGGTCTGCTGCACATCATCTTCGTACTTCAGTGTCTTACGGTGCTTGCCCCGGTCATAGAATGGCAGGTTCTGAAAGTGGATGTTCGTATCCGGCAGTCCTGCAAAACGGGCCCCAGCAATAGCTTCGCCCTTCCGGATGAGGCCTTTAACCGTTAACAGCTCCCGGGTGTCCATCTGATTGGGTTTTTTGCCCGCAATAAACTTCCGGGCATCTTTATAGAGTGTATCGAGCTTTTGCGTATCAATTCCCTGTGACTTGGCAAAGTCGGTGGCAAACTCGATAAAACGAAGTGCCTCGTCGTCCCAAACCGCCGTATTACCCGAGGTTTGGTAAGCCACATGCACGTCGTGGCCCTGGTCTGCCAGACGGATAAAAGTGCCGCCCATGGAAATTACATCGTCGTCCGGGTGCGGTGAAAAAATAATCGACCGCTTTTTCGCCGGATCCCGCCTTTCGGGCCGTTGGCTGTCATCGGCATTGGGTTTTCCGCCCGGCCAGCCGGTAATCGTATGCTGGAGCTGGTTAAAAATATCAATGTTGATGTCATACACCGGGCCCTTTTCCGTAGCCAGCTGGGCCATACCGTTATTATTGTAATCGTCTTCCGTTAGCTTGAGTATGGGTTTTTTCAGTGTTTGCGAAAGCCAAACCACCGCTTTTTTGATGGTCTTGCGATCCCATTCACAGTCTTTCACCAACCAAGGGGTATCAAACCGCGTCAGCATAGAAGCTGCATCCTGGTCCAGCACAAACTCCACACTATCCGAAAGTTGCAGGAACGTCGCCGGCACATCGGCAGAAAGCTCCCCTTCCACGGCCTTTTTTACAATTTCCGCCTTCTTTTGATTCCAGGCCATCAGGATGATTTCCCGCGCCTTGAAAATTGTACCGATACCCATCGTGATCGCTTTCGTTGGCACATTTTCCTTGCCTCCGAAATCGCGTGATGCGTCGCGGCGTGTCAGATCGTCCAAGGTAACCAAACGCGTTCCCGAGTTAGGCGCCGAGCCGGGTTCATTGAACCCGATGTGACCCGTACGTCCGATGCCCAGTACCTGTAAATCAAGACCCCCGAGTGCCGTTATCTTTTGCTCGTAAGCGAGGCAATATTCGTGGATAGCCTCCATTGGCAGTGTCCCGTCGGGTATATGCACATTGGCCCGTTCGATGTCTATGTGGTCAAAGAGATTCCGGTTCATGAACGTCACATAGCTTTGTTCAGAATCGGGCTGCATTGGATAATACTCATCCAGGTTGAAGGTAATCACGTTTTTGAAACTGAGGCCTTCTTCGCGGTGCAGGCGGACCAGTTCTGCATAAACACCCACCGGGGTTGCACCAGTAGCAAGGCCAAGGATAGCCTGCTCACCTTTTTCTTGTTTATTGCGGATCAGGTCTGCAATTCGCCTGGCCACGGCCAGTGAAGCCGCTTTGGGATCGGGATAAACGCTCACGGGAACTTTCTCGAAGCGTGTTTCTTCCAGTAAATTTAATCGTGCCATGTTATGGAATTACGTATAAGGTGAGAAGCAAAAATAGCAATAAATGTCTATTACCCTACAATATTTATTACCTCTTTTGAAGCAAGTTACGCAAACGTGTGCATGAGCCTACAGGCTGCAATCCGACCTGGCTGTGTGTTTTCGCCATGGAGAATAAAATATAATCACGTACCTTTAGCTTCCAGGCCCTGCCAACGGGCCGTACCAATTAAAAACTAAAGCAGATAATCATGAAATACAACCGCAGGAATTTTCTGAAAAACGCCACGGTGCTGTCCGGATCAATGGCGGTATTGCCCGCATTAAGTGGAACCGAACAGGGGAATGTTCCGCAAGCCCGACAGGAAACCGGCCGGCCCCAGCAGGTCAATATGTGCGGTTATGCAGCACCTAAATTGGAAACCGTCCGCATTGGCTTTATCGGCCTTGGCATGCGCGGACCGGGTGCGGTAACCCGCATGGCACGCATCGAAGGTGTAGAAATAAAGGCGCTTTGCGATAAAGATGCATCAAGGGCCGCTAAGGCGCAGGAAATCCTCGCGAAGCAGGGACTACCGAAAGCCCGGGAATATTCGGGGGAGGAGGGCTGGAAAGCGATGGTGGCCAACGAGTCCCTGGACCTCGTGTACATCTGCACACCCTGGGCGCTCCATACCCCTATGGCCATCTATGCTATGCAGCATGGTAAGCATGTCGCCTGTGAAGTGCCGATCGCGGTCACGGTCGACGAGTGCTGGGCACTGGTAGAGACCTCAGAGCAAACCAAAAAGCACTGTATGATGCTGGAGAACTGCTGTTATGATTTCTTCGAAATGCTTACGCTCAATATGGCTCGGAACGGGCTGTTCGGCGAGCTTATCCATGCCGAAGGTGCATACATCCACGATTTGGTGGAACTTAATTTTTCAAAAGAGGGATATGCGGATATGTGGCGTCTTAAAATGAATGCTTCGCGAAACGGTAGCCTGTACCCCACCCATGGGCTTGGGCCGATTGCCCAATGCATGAACATCAACCGGGGCGACAAGATGGATTACCTTGTTTCGATGTCAACCAATGATTTCATGATGGGCAATATTGCGGCTGCCAAGGCTGGTGAGGACCCCTTTTACCGGCCGTTTGTAGGTAAGTCATACCGTGGCAACATGAATACTACGTTGATTCACACGGCAAAGGGCAAAACCATGATGGTACAGCACGACGTGACCTCTCCCCGTCCTTATTCCCGTATCCACCTGGTCAGCGGCACAAAAGGTATCGCATCGAAATACCCGGCGCCGGAACGCATCGCGTTCGGCCACGAGTGGCTACCCAAAGCGGAGCTGGATGCGCTATACGCAAAATATACCCCGCCGCTGATTAAACACGTGGGTGAAGTAGCCAAGCAGGTCGGTGGGCACGGCGGCATGGACTTCGTAATGGACTGGCGGCTGATTGACTGCCTCCGAAACGGGTTGCCACTTGACCAGGACGTGTATGACGGCGCGCTGTGGAGCAGCGTATTTCCGCTGAGTGAGCAATCGGTAAACCAGCGGTCGCAATCGCTGGATGTGCCCGATTTTACGCGCGGGGCGTGGCAGCACAACCAGCCGGTAAACCTTACCCTGGAAGGCGGCGCCACAACAGGCATACGCAAAGAGAGACCATCTTAAGTTATTGCTTTTTCAGCCGTTTTTCCAGATAAAGCTGCACTTCATCGTTGATCATCGAGAAAGTTTTTGCCTCCTGTTCGGCCAGCCGGTCTGTAAACAATACGCCCAAAAGGTGGTCGGTTTCATGCTGAAAGATGACAGCTGTAAACCCCTCAACCAGCTCTTCCTGCCATTTACCGGACGGGGCCTGATAAGACAATCGAATGGTATAATGCCGCAGGACATCACCCACGGTATCCGGTATGGATAAGCACCCTTCCTGCCCTTTGCGCAGCAGGTCAGACTGCCATGTAATAACAGGGTTGAGGTAATATTCGAATGGTTCTCCCGGCTTATCAAAGCGCTGCACCCAGATCAGGTTCCGGTTAATGCCGACCTGCGGCGCAGCAATACCCACACCCGGACGGGCCGGGTCAGTCACGGCAAGGTACATCCGCCGGGCCAGTAGTGGAAGCAGTTCCTCTCCCGGATCTATGGCGACGGAAGGCATACGGAGGATCTGCCGTTCCGCGACAACAGTATCCTGGAGCACTCGCATGGCCTGTGCGGTATCTTCCGCCAAAATAAGCTGCCGTTCAGCGTCGGTCAATGGTGGGTTGATCATCACATCAAAATCAGTTGCCGCATCACAAATTAAACCGCACCTGCCGGCTGCTCATACGGCTTACGGGAGGTTGCCCACAGCATGACCCAGGTAATTGCTCCGTTGTAAATAATCAGTTCAAACCCCATAGCATAGGCCGTATACGGCGTCAAAACGTATACATTCAGCAGGTAACACAATGCTGGCGAAAGCAAACAGATGTAAGGGACGGCCCGGTCCGCAACCTGTCGCCGGGTAAGTAACCCAAAGGCAAACAAGCCCAACAGAGGGCCATAGGTATAGCTGGCTGCTGTGAAAATGGCATTCACCACCGATTCGTCGTTAATCAGCCGGAAAACCAGAATAACCAGTAACAAAAGGACGGAAAAAGCAAAGTGTACCCGGTTCCGGGCACGTACGAGGGAGCGATCATTGGGGTTATCCTTTTTATTGAAATTCAGGAAGTCCACACAAAAGGATGTCGTGAGCGCTGTCAGCGCCGAGTCCGTTGTGGCAAAGGTTGCTGCGGTGAGGCCCATCATAAAAATAATGCCGGGTACAAGGGTGAGGTGCCGGAGCGCAACCTCCGGATAAAGGTAATCGGGGGTCCGCAGCCCGCTGATGTCAATGCCGGCCTGTGCAGCATAAATGTATAGCAGTGCACCTACGGCCAGGAAAAACAGGTTGATGACCACGAAGATACCGGTAAACGTAAGCATGTTGGTCTGCGCTTCACCGATCGTCTTCATGCTCAGGTTTTTCTGCATCATATCCTGATCCAGGCCCGTCATGCCGATCGTGACAAATATACCACCCAGAAAATGTTTCCAGAAATACATGTTATTGCCAAGAGGGTCTTCCCAGAAAAATATCCTTGAATAACTGCTTTCCTTCACCGTTTCGATGGTTTGAAGAAGTCCCATACCCAGACTGTCGGCCATGAAATAAATGGACAGCACAACGGCCAGCACCAGAAAAAACGTCTGCATCATGTCGGTGATGATAATTGTTTTAAGTCCCCCTTTATTGGTGTAAAGCCAGATCAGTAACAGGCAGAGAATGATGGTAACGGCAAAAGGGATATTCCAGGCATCAAAAATAAACCGCTGCAAAATGATGGCAACCAGGTAAAGCCGGAATGCCGAACCTATCGTACGCGATATCAGGAAAATCATTGCACCGGTCTTATAGCTGCGATGCCCCAGCCGCTCTTCCAGGTAGGTATAAATTGAAGTGAGATTCATCCGGTAATACAGTGGCAGCAGCACAAAGGCAATAATGATAAACCCCACGGCATTTCCAAGGATGAACTGAAAGTATCCAAAGTCCGTCTTCCCCACCGCGCCGGGAACGGAGATAAAAGTTACCCCCGAAAGTGCAGTACCAATCATGCCAAAGGCCACCATATACCATTTAGCGCTCCGGTTAGCTACAAAAAAGGACGCGTTGTCCGCTGATTTACGCGAAGTAAAATAGGCAACGCCCAGCAATAGGCTGAAGTATGCGATAAGGAACAGGAGAAGGATACCCGGTGTCATGTCGACTAATCTATGTTAATGTTCTTAGTGTACTCATCAATGGCCTTCCGTACGCTGCCATGCCTCTCCAGCAGGTTCGATGCCGTTACAGCGTCGAGCCCCAGTTCGTCCATCAAAATCCGCGTTCCGCGGCCAAACAGCTTATTGTTCGTCATCTGCATATCGACCATCTTATTCCCCTTCACACGCCCCAGTTGGATCATGACCGTCGTACTGATCATGTTAAGCGCAAGTTTCTGGGCTGTGCCGGCCTTCATCCGTGTAGAGCCGGTAACAAACTCCGGACCCACAATAATCTCAATCGGATACTGCGACACCGCGGCAATAGGGGTGTTTTCATTGCAGACAATGCAGCCGGTCTTCAGTCCGGCTTCGTTTGCCGCTTTCAGCCCCCCCAGCACATAAGGCGTACTTCCTGAGGCCGCAATGCCCAGCACCACGTCTTTCGCATTGATGTGATGTTCCTGGAGATCGCGCCAGGCCTGCCCCTCATCGTCCTCCGCAAATTCCACTGCCTTGCGGATGGCCATATCCTTTCCCGCGATAAGCCCGATAATCCAGTTGTCGGACACGCCAAAGGTGGGCGGACATTCCGATGCGTCCAGGATGCCCAGCCGGCCGCTTGTTCCCGCGCCGATGTAAAACAGCCTTCCGCCCGCCTTCATGGAGGACACCGTGACGCTGATCAGCTGTTCAATCTGCGGGATAGCCTTTTGCACGGCCAGCGCTACTGTCTGGTCTTCCCTATTAATGTTCGTTAATACTTCCCCAACGGACATCTTTTCCAGGTGTTGGTAATGCGAGTCTTGCTCTGTCGTTTTTGTCATCTGTCTTCGTATACTTAGCTGTTCTTTAATCCAGGATCCCGAAGCCTGGGCGTTATACCACTCGTGACGGCCGGAAACCGCAGGGGGCAGTCAGTTTATATCGTAATGTTATTCAAAGTCCGGGTATAATAGGTATTTCTTGCGCATCTGCTTGTATGCCGTCAGATCGGCAGCCCAGCTCGCCCGGATGGCCTCCTCATCCAGTCCGGCAATAATCTGTTTCCGCAGTTCATCCGTTCCCGCCAGTTTGTCAAAGAATTCCGGACGTGAAAAAAACCGGTCTTTGAACGGGGATTTATTATAGAAGTCCAGCAGGTATTTTAGTGTGAAATGCTGTTCATCCGGATTTGATTGCCGCAGATCAAGGCCATAACAAAGGTTTCCTTGCTGCTCCACATGTTCGGCCATGCCCTCGCGCGTACCGGGCGTAAACGTAAAGCTGCCAAATACCGGGTCGGGATAGCCCACAACCTGAAACGGCCAATCCGTGCCACGGCCGACACTGAAGTCTGTGGCTTCAAACAAACATAACGACGTGTAAAGCCGCACCGATACGTGATTGGGCAAGCTGGGCGATGGGATTATCGGCAGTGGATACGGCGTGCTGTGATCGTAATGCTGCACCGGAATCACCTCCAGATCGCACTTGACACCGCCATCAAGCCAACCTTCGCCATTGATCATCTGCGCCAGCTCACCTACGGTTAGCCCATGGATCATGGCGATTTTATGGTAGCTTACATTCGACTTAAACCGGTCGTCTTTTCTTACCGGCCCATCTACCTGGTCGCCGTTCGGGTTCGGGCGGTCCAGTACAATCAGTTTTTTTCCCTGATTGGCACACAGTTGCATCACCCGGTGCAACGACGCAATATACGTGTAAAACCGGGCGCCTACATCCTGCAAATCAAAAATCATTACATCCACGGAAGCCACAATGGAATCCGCCTTTTCATTCTTTCCGTATAACGTATGGAGCGGGAGGCCCGTCCGTTTATCCACCTCATTGGAAACCTTTTCACCCCGCTCAATGTCGCCCCGGAACCCGTGTTCCGGTGCAAAAGCAAATTTCAGGTTTACGCCTTTTCCAAGTAGCACGTCCACCAAATGGCGATCGCCGACTACGGATGTCTGGTTGCCCATCATGCCCACCGTTTTACCTTCCAGCAGGGGCAGGTAACGATCAAATTGTTCGGCACCGGTCACGATCGCCGTCGATACGGTATCCCTGCGGCTGTCTGTATCGCTGTTCTTCGCGGTATTCGGACCACAGGCAAACAGGGTGACCAAAGTCAGGCCCACCAAGAATAAATTGCTGTTTTTCATATCGGAATAATGTGTTTATCAATGGCAATAACCTCGTATAGACCGGAAATGGTCGTGCACGAACTCCCGGGCTATCTTACAAGTATAGAAAACATTATCTGAAAATCTGCATGTTTTTGCGCGCTTTATTAAAAAGCAAAACAAAACCGCTTTATCTTTCATTCAGCGTCAACGCCGTTTCCTGCGCCGGTCAGGTTGCCGGTATATGAAAACGCTCCGGCACAACGCTATCGCTGTGTCACGCCGTCCAGCAGCACCTGCTGTACCCGATACTCCCCGTCGAACAGTATAAGGTTGGCACGGGCGCCTGGGGCAATGCGGCCCAGGTGGTCCGCACCGATTAAGCGGGCGGGGTACAAAGAGGCCATGCGTAACGCTTCGTCAAGGGGAATCCCCACATGCCTTACACAATTGGCAACGGCATCCATCAGACTGAGTGCCGATCCCGAGAGTGTCCCGTCGGGCAGCGTAAAGTGGTCGCCGTTCCGAACATGGGTATAGATGCCCGTTGCAGCTTCCGTAACTGCATCTGTAATGAGAAACAGGCGTTCACCCATCAGCTTTTTGCTCAGCGAAACCGCTTTATAGTCAACATGTATTCCATCGGCGATAATGCTCGCGCATGCCCTTTCATGAAAAAAAGCCGCGCCGGGCAATCCAACTTCACGGTGGTGTAGCGGCGACATGGCATTGAAAAGGTGGGTTGCTGCTTTAATTCCCCGATCAAATCCGGCCATGGCCTCCTGATACGTCGCATTGCTATGTCCGGCAGAAAGCAGCACATCATGCTGAAGGAGCACGTCCAGGCAGTCAGCATTGAATGTTTCCGGCGCAATGGTCATGATTTTAACCTGGCCCCCGGCACGTTCAAGCAGGTCCGAAAGCTCGGCCCTGTCGGGCTGCCGGATCAGTTCGGCGGGATGCGCCCCGCGTTTGACCGCGTTCAGGTATGGGCCTTCGAAATGCAGGCCCATAAAGGCCGGATGACTATACGCGTTCGCTGCCTCAATTGCCTGGTCAAATATCGCCGGGGTGTTAGTAGCAAGTGTCAACATAAAGCCGGTTGTCCCGGTCTGCACCAGCGCGGCAGCAATGTGCGCCAGCGACTCGGGGGTAGGGGCTTCGGAGAAAAGCCGGGTGCCCCCGCCATAAATCTGTAAATCAATTAATCCCGGAGCGATGTCCAGACCGCTGGCATCAATACGCTGTGCGGCTTCGGGCAGTGCCTGTTCGTCGATCAGGTCAACTACGGTATCTCCATGTATCAACAAGGCTTTGCCTTCCAGTACACCTTCCCCTGTGTAGATGCGGCCATTGGTAATTGCGGTATAACTTTTCATCGTATTAACTTCGGTCCGCAGGTGCGGATCAGTCCTGCAAAATAATGATTTGTCTCATTAAACAATGCTTTTTTATGCGAATATCCGGACCTCAGTGTATTAAAACGGCAAGAACAGGCACTGGCCGGCCATCGGTTTCACACGGCGAAAACGGGTATTATTGCGGTACACCCTGTAGATTCAGGTCCCGGATCCGGTGCCGCACTTTTCGCATAAATTTGTCGCCCGGATCCGACTTTTGAGTTAAATAATCGGGGTCGGTTTCTTTCCACAGCGGGTGGTCCCGGAATCGTTGGTATTCGTGGTGCCCGATCACATACGCAATGGGGTATTTGGTTTTAAGGTACCGGATCAGGGCCTCATTGGCCTTCACCTGCGCCCGGGTAAGCGGCATATTGCTGCTTCCGATATTCTCCACACCAATGGCGCAATAATTCAGTCCGATCACGTGCCGTGCGAACGCGGTATCCGGGAGCAGCCGGAAGATCGTGCCGTCGCGGTCGACCACAAATTGGGAAGATACATTAAGCGCGCTTGCTCCAGAGATGGACGCCCGGGCTGTGGGCAGTGTTGAAGGGGCAAAAACATCAAACGTCTTCTCGACGCTCGGGATTGCGGTCCAGTGCAGGACGATTACCCGGGGCTCGATGGACGGGGTTTCTTTTTCCATACCGTGACGCTCCTTCAGGTAAGCCAGCGACAGGGCTTGCCGCTCTGCATTGAAATCAAGCGGCTTTTCAAATATCCGGAAGGTAGACCGCGAACAGCCCGAAAGTAACGATACCATTAAAAGTAGAAAAAAAATGCCGGGGCCTGTTGCCAGCCGGTAGTTAAATATGTTCATTTGGTCTTAGTTATTGGATACATAATCGTAAAACAGTTTTGAAACGGAAGCCAATACACCACGTGCTGTGGGTCCCTCCACATTACCCGACAGGAGCACCAGCACATAGCGGCGACCGTCCGGCAGGAAGACTATTCCCGAATCGTGGCAAATCCCGGAAATTGAACCCGTTTTGTTGGCCACTTTCACCCCGTCCGGCAGTTTGGCGGGGATCATGCCGCGGTAATGCTGGTCCATTAGGATATCGATCATGGCCTCACTTGCGGGTGCGTTCACCAGGCTTCCCCTTGCCATCCGCTCAAAAATCAATAACAGATCATGGGCGGTTACCGTATTATTAAGTCCCTTTTTAAACGCCTTGTCGTCTTCCACCCCCCGCAGTACCTGGATGTCCTTCGCACCGATTGCCCGCATAGCCTGCATAACCCGTTTGGCACCAACCTGATCGACAACGATGTTTGTGGCCAGGTTACTGCTTTCGGTAATCATCCGGTATAGCAGGTCTCCCCACGTCACCTTTTTACCTACCTGGCTATACAGCAGCTGTTCGCTGTCGTTTTCCGGGCGCAGCGAATAGGTGCTGTTATCCACAATGCTCTTAAACTGATTGTACACTACAACAGAATCAGTCAGCGCGAGTTTTCCCTGTGCCTGCTGACCAAAGGCCGCCGCCACAACAGCGGTTTTCATGGTACTGGCCGCGTGGAACCGTTCGTCGGACCGGTAGTCCATCCGTTCACCCGTCTGCAGGTCCAGAAAGGCATAAGCAAAACGACCACTGGGATATTTATCCAATACTTCCGATATCCGCCGGCGCAGATCAGCTGTATCGAGGATAGCTGATTTGTCCGGCCTCAGCACCAGCTGTTCCAGTTCACTGTCCGAAGCGTCGGCCGGGACAAACCGTGCCTCCCGGATCGTTTTGTCCGGATTAAGGGCAAAGGAGAGGAAAGGTCCCTCGCCACCGCCCTTGTTGTCATATACCAACCGGAAGAGGTCGCCATGGAAATGCACCAGTTTACCGCTGAGTTCTGGAGACCGCGTAAATTGGACGTGCAGGTTGCTGTCTGTTTTCGCCTTTATGATGGCCCTGCCAATGAAGCCATCGCGGTATGCTCCGGTATAGGCAGCCAGTGGGAGCGTGCGCTTCCAGGCCGGGTCGGGGGTTGGCGTTTTTCGGGTGCGCGCAATCGAGTCCTGCCGTTCGATCGACCGGTCCAGTTCCTTTTTATATCCCGCTATCCAGTCGAACGGCGGGGCGTCGAGGTAATAATCCAGGATGTGGTTAATAATCGCCCAGTAAGCGCCGGAAGAAAGCTGGTTGGTCAACACCACCACGCCTAGGCGCTGTTCGGGCACCATGGCCAGCTGCGACACGAAGCCGGTAAGCAATCCGCCGTGGCCTACCACTTTGACGCCGCGGTAATCGTAGGTACGGAACCCGAGCGCGTAACCGTAAAAATTCTTCTGTGCCGGTTTCAGCCATTCCGGTTCACTGGAGATGGGCATCGGACGGACGATCTTCCAGAGTTGTTCCGTTGCTTCGGGCGCAAATAGCCGGCCATGTTCCGGTGTTCGCCCCGAATCCAAGTGCGTAATGAGCCAATTGGCCATATCGGCTGCAGAAGAGGCGATGCCCCCAACGGGATTTCCAGGATCACCGATATTCCGGTCAAAAAACGAGTCAACCGGCCTCACCTTTCCCCCGCGGCGTGCGTGGGCATACGCCACATTCGACTGCTCCCGTAACGAGGAGAAACGGCTGATGCTATTGGGCATGCCCACCCGGTCGAAAATCCGACGGCTGACAAATGTTTCCCACGCCATGCCCGACACGGCTTCAATCACCTCGCCGGCGGCGACATACAGGATGTTGTCGTAGGCATAGACCGACCGGAAGTCGTGCTCCAGCGGCACATCCTTCAGTTTGGTGAGCAGTTCCCTGCGGGTAAAAGTCGATGGCGGAAACAGCAAGAGGTCGTTTACATAAGCCGGCAATCCGCTATGGTGCACCAGAAGGTCGCGGATGGTCAGGTGCTGTGTCACGTAATCATCCGAAAGCGCAAACCACGGCAGGTAGTCAATCACCCGATCTTCCCATTTCAGCTTTCCTGCTTCGACCAGCATGGCCAGCGCCGTTGCCGTGAATGCCTTACTGTTTGAAGCAATGCTGAACAGCGTATGCTCATCCACCGGTTCAGGGCTACCCAGGCGCCTCACGCCGTATCCCTTTGCCAGGACTACCTGGCCATCCTTTACGATGCCCACGCCGACACCCGGAACGTCAAATGTGTCAAGTACACGGGCGATGTATGCATCGAGCCCCGGCGGCAACGCCTGCTGGGCATTGGCGCCGCTCCAGCCCAGGCTAGCCAGCAATAAAATGCCCAGACCGATTTTCTTGCTGATTATCATTGGTTTTTTTGTTCAATAAGGTGTTTTTCGAGAAAGTCAGCAACCGCCTGATCCACCAGTACCTGATGCTTATACAACATCCAGTGATGGGTCTCATCCGGTATGACCAAGGTTTCATGCGGGACATCGTGCTGCTGTAGCCGGCGGACAAGGTCAATACTCTGCTGAAAGTCCACATTCCCATCGTGGTCGCCGTGGATAAGCAGTACCGGCGACCGCCACGTGCCTACATACGATACCGGCGAAGCATCCCTCGCCAGGGCAATTGCCCGCTCCGCATCGGGTGCCGGCTCGGCACTTACCGGTGGAATCCGGCCAATATAATTATGAACCCCATGGATATCCACGCCTGCCGCAAATAGGTCCGAATCCTTGCCCAGCGCCAGCGCAGTAAGGTAACCGCCGTACGACCCGCCATATACCCCAATCCGGGAGGCATCGACCTGCGGTAAAGCCGCCAGCCATTCGCCCGCGGCTTTGATATCCTGGTATTCCGAAGCACCATATCGACCCGCAAAAAGCGGCTTATGAAAATCATAGCCATAGCCAATGCCCAACCGGTAGTTGACCGCCAGTACCACAAAGCCCCGGCTTACCAAGTATTGATTGAGGGCATATGTATTGGCGTAGTAATCGCCATAGTGCCAACCCAATAGCATCTGTCGCTGCGGGCCGCCGTGGATAAACACGATAGCCGGCTTCTTCGCCGCCCCGCCTTTCGGCTCAAACAGCTGGCCATATACAGTCTCACCATCCGGAGCCTTGAATTCCACCCGCTTCGGCACAACCTGCGCAGCATTCTTCAGCGCGTCGGGAATCAGCGCTTCCCCCAATAGTCGGGCTGCTTTCCCGGTACCGGGCCAATCGACTATGGCAGGCAGTGTGGGGCGGGTTGCCGTAGCGCTGAAAAACACAACGTGTGCTCCATCCCCGGTAACCGTCGGAAATGTTTCAATACCCGTCCCCGGTGTAAGCACTTCCATAGCCGGCTGGTCCACCGGGACCCGGATCAGGTGCCTGCGGTCGATGTCATCGCCGTCGGGCCCCGTATTCGCGCTCGCCAGCAACCACATTTTATCGGGAGAAAGCGTGATATGCTCCACCATGAAGTCGCCGGGAGTGAGCAGCAGCGCTGCCCCGCCCGTTTCGGGTATGGAATACAAGTGCGGCCACCCGTCGTGATAGGAGACGAATGTGATGCGGTTCTTTCCCGCCCAGCGCAGGTTGGTCCCGCCGTGCGTCGTCGGTACGGCGCCCTGAGGGGTCTGCGGCGACTGCCAGACGCGGCTTCCCACACCCCCGGCAACATCCGCCGTCCAGATCGACCACGGGTTTTTTACCGGAGCTAAAATGGAGTCCGGGAGGCCTCCGGAACTATTCCGGCGCACAAAAGCGAGCCGCTTTCCGTCGGGCGACCAGCTCGGCGAGCTGTCGTATGCAAACGCCGGAACAATCCACTGAACGCGCCGGTCGTCGCCATGGTAAACGCCAATAAAAGAGTGGTCGCCCCGCGCCGACACAAAAGCCAGCGACCGCCCATCCGGCGACCATTGCAACGAGCCGTTCTCCCCCCGGGCATAAAATAGGGGTTCCGGCTTTTCCGAGCCACCTATCGGGCTGATCCAAACCTGCCCATCCCGCAGAAACGCCACCCGGTCGTCCCCGGGAGCGATCGCAGGCTCATCCCCGTCACCCAGCAGGACGGGTGCGCCGCCTTCAAAAGGGACGCTCCAGACCTGAACCTTCGGTGGCGCCGGCAACGAGGCCGGATTTCGCGGCGTGCTGCCGTTATATGCCCCATGATCGCCCCCCTTCACAAAAACAACCCATTTTCCGTCGGCCGAGAGCTGCACGCCGGTTATCTCATCGCCAAAATCCGCATCGTAGGCCGTCAATTTACGCAGCACAAACGAAGGCCCTTCGGCAGCATACAGGTTTCGGCGGCCCTGTTGGTTAATGGCCAAGACTACCCGGTTTCCCGTCGCCGATGCGCGCAATTCGGAAGGAAAAGGATAAGCAGTAAGCGCTTCGACAGTGGGCGACTGTGCCATCAGCGGGTTTCCGGAACAACACAGCAAAACTAGTAATGTAAATAACCTCATGCGTTCTATTTAGGTGTTCATCGATCGCGCGGGCCCGGCAATTGCCGGTGCCGCGTTGGATGGTTAGTACAAGAAAAACTCTTTTTGGAGAAACAAGGATAAGTAAAATAGTTGAATATGCCAATAAGCCAATGGGATCACCTAGATTGAATCATTGAAAAACCTTCGGGCGGACAGGTATGAAAATGGTAAAAAAGAATCTTTTTTTACCTAAACTTGTACCATGCAACCCGCATCGTTATACCGCTATTACCAAGAGTGCCCGAGGATATCCACCGATACCCGCGCCATTAAACCCAATAGTCTTTTTTTTGCCCTTAAGGGTGCCCATTTCAATGGCAATGCGTTTGCCGCGGAGGCTCTTGAAAAAGGGGCCCGCTATGCTGTCATCGATGAGCCACGGTATCGGCAGGACGATCGCTTTGTATTGGTGGCGGACACGCTGGCTGCTTTACAGGAATTGGCCCGGTATCACCGCGAGCAGCTCCGGATTCCCATTATCGGCATTACCGGCAGCAATGGCAAAACCACCACCAAGGAGCTGTTGCACGCCGTGCTATCCCGAACGTTCAACACCTACGCGACCCAGGGGAACCTCAACAACCACATCGGCGTGCCGCTCACATTATTGTCCCTGGATAGGCAAACGCAGCTGGCCATTGTCGAAATGGGGGCCAACCACCCCGGCGAAATCGCGTTTCTCTGCAACATCGCCCAACCTACCCACGGACTTATTACGAATGTCGGCAAGGCTCATCTGGAGGGTTTTGGCGGTTTTGAAGGGGTCATGCGGACCAAAGGGGAGCTTTACGACTACCTGGCGGGCCATGGCGGTACTGTTTTTTTACAGCAGGACAACCCGAATCTGCGGGAAATGGCCGAATCACGAGCCATTAACCAACCGGTTACCTACGGCTTTTCGGAAGGTAACGACGTCGTCGGTATACTGCAATCGGCCGATCCCGTACTGGAAATACAGTGGCATGCCCACGGTAGCCATACACATCATACGGTAACCACGCGGCTTACCGGCGCTTACAATACCGAAAACCTGTTGGCCGCGGTTTGCGTTGGCCGGCATTTCGGTGTCAGCGCAACTGACATTAACAAAGGGCTTACCGATTACACACCGTCCAACAATCGATCGCAGCTGACCAAAACAGCAGCCAATACCGTTATCCGCGATTACTACAACGCCAATGCCAGCAGCATGGCTGCGGCGCTCGAAAACCTGAAGCTGCTCAAGGCCGACCGCAAAGTAATTATCCTGGGTGATATGTTTGAGTTGGGCGAGGCATCTCCCGAAGAACACCGGAAACTGGTAGACCTTGCCTGTGCAATGGGGGTCGACCGGGTGCTGTTTGTGGGTCATGAGTTCGCACGGCATAAGCGTCCCGGGGCCGAATTCCACGATACGACCGATGCAGCTAAAGCCGCATTACAGCTTCGTCCAATAACCGGCGCCCTGGTACTCCTCAAGGCTTCCCGGAGTATGGCCTTCGAAAAACTGATGGATAGCCTCTAATCCCGGGGCTTGCCGCCAAATATACCCCCCAGCAATAACTGGATCAGTGCGACAACCAGCGCGAACACCGCCGCCCACCAGAAGTTGGCCACATCAAACTTGCTGCCCATCAAGTAGCTGGTGAATTGCACCATCAGCACCGTGATAATAAATGAAACGAGCCCCAGCGTCAGAATGTTCAACGGCAGGGTAAACAGCCGCAATACCGTACCTACAGTGGCATTTACCAATGCGATAATTAATCCGGCCAATACCGCCCACCAGAATCCCGCCACCTGTACCGCTGAATCGGGAAGGATATAGGCCCCTACGAAAATGGCTAATCCTGTCAATAGCACGTCAATGATAAAACGCATGTTGTTTAAGCTTTAAGGTGAATCATTAGTTAAGGATAAATAAGGTTTTATGCCTTTTTGTTTTACGGCAACACGATAAAATTAACAAATTTATTGTGGAATTTACACCGGTCGTCCATCTATACCCATAGAAACGAACCAATTATGGACTACATCATCCAAACCGATGCGCTGGATTTTCAGTATGCAGCGGGTAAAAAGGTGCTTAACGGAGTTTCACTCCATGTGCCCAAAGGCTCAATCTACGGCTTTCTGGGGCCAAATGGTGCGGGAAAATCGACAACCATGATGTTGCTTACGGGGCTTATCCCCCAACAGGGAGGTGCCATCCACCTGTTCGGCGTGCCATTGCAGCAGCAGTTGCCCCACGTGTTTACCAAGGTGGGCGCATTGGTGGAACAACCCGCATTGTACCTGCACCTCAGCGGTATTAACAACCTCCGTTACATGGCCAGGTTGCGGGGTATCGATGAAAAGAAAATTCCGCATGCCCTGGCCCAGGTGGGGCTTACCCAGGATGGCAGGCGCAGGGTCCGTCAGTATTCCCTGGGTATGAAACAGCGGCTGGCCATTGCCATGGCGCTGCTGGGGGAGCCGGAATTGCTGATCCTGGATGAGCCGGTCAATGGGCTTGACCCACACGGCATGATGGAAATCCGGCAGCTGCTGGTACGGCTTAACAAGGAACGGGGTATAACCGTCTTCATTTCCAGCCACTTACTAGCCGAAATTGAGAAAATGTGCACGCACATCGGAGTCATCCACCAGGGGGAGCTAAAATTCGAGGGACCGGTCAACGCCGGAAACAACCTTGAACAGTGGTTTATGTCGTTAACCAGTAATCTAAATTGACTTCACATGATCACTTCTACGCGAACTTCATTTACTGCGACGCTACGGGCAGAGCACATCAAGAAAAAAGGAACGGGCATCTATATAATGAGCGCGCTAATGGGGGCGCTGTTCCCCTTAATGACGCTGTTCATTATCCTTTATCGGAATATTCAGCAAACGAAGCCCTTTGCTTATTCGTTCTACCTGAACTTCATCACGGAATCCACGATTCCGTTTGCGAACTTCTTCTTTCCGTTGCTGATTATTGTGCTCACCAGCAGGGTCACGCAGCTTGATCATCGAACCGGCGGATGGCGTCTCATGGAGTTGCAGCCCCTGGCCAAGACTGCGATCTATTTTTCCAAGTTTTCCGTTGTGCTCATCAGTAACACCATAGCCATCGGCACGCTGATCCTGTCCGGATTGGTGATGGGCTGGATTACGCTTAGGCTCACCGGCGTACCGACCAATGCGGTGCTGGATATTCCGTACCTGGCGCTCCTTCAACTCGCTGCCCGGCTCTTCGTGGCAAGCCTGTATGTTGCGGCAGTGCAGTATGTAATCGCCGTACTGATACCGGGTTTTATCTGGTCCGTTCTGGTTGGATTCGGTGGGTTATTGGGCGGCTCGCTACTCCGGTCGCAGGGACTCAACTTCGATTGGTATCCTTATCATATCCTTTCTCGCGATTATAGCATCAGAAGCGACCTGGGTTACTGGCTTACTTATACCGATGCTGTCTGCCTGTGTTTGGCCACCCTGCTGTTATACGTCGGATTTCAGTGGTATCGTCATAAAACCTTAAAACGAGCGTTTTTTAGTCCGCTGTCGCGGTCGTTGCCGCTGGCAGCGGTAGGGGTCGTCTTCGGTGGCCTGACAGGCTACCTGTTGATTCCCAAAATATCCCCGCCCTATAAGGCTACTGTCTTGGCGGGAGAAATAGACACGTCATTGCCGTTGCGTGCACTATATGTTATCAATCCGGTCCTGCACGACACCCTTGCCACCATACCCATCAACGAAAATAAATTCCACCATGTTTTTCCGGATGATATTGCCAACGATTACTATGTCGTCCTGTTCGATGATTATTTTGGAAAACAGCTTTACTTTGGTGGAACCGACAGCATCTACATCAAAGCCCGGTTAAATGAACAGGCAAATGCCTTAACGGTAACCGGCACCCGGCTCGCGGAAAACCAGCTTCCACCGCCAGCACAGGTCCAATCGATAGCCAATCATTACTTACAACAGCATATTTTCCTGGATAACCCAGCGGGTTTCAGCGCGGCAATCCACCAGGAATGGAAGAAAGCCCTGCGCGGACGCAAACGTTTCAAAACGGTGGACGGCTACACCACCCGCGACGATTTTAATGCACGTGCCGACAAGCTGCTCGCCGTACAGTACCTCAACTACTGGAACACGTATCGGCAAGATCGCCTTGCCGCATTTCCGGATGAAAGTACCGAACTGACTCCTGAAATGCGGGAAATAAGTGCGCGGGTGTCATTAACCGATGGGCAACTGCTGGGTAATGAGACCTACATGGAATATGTGGTATACCGCCTCACCGCTTCCAACCAAACCAATATCTGGCAGGATATAAAGGCGCTCGAGGGCATAAGCACCTTACCCGAAGGCGACTTCAGGAACAAGGCCCTTTATTGGCAGCTGGATAAAAGTCTGAACAGCATTACGGACGGATCCGAGCGGGCCGCGCTGATTGATCGGTATGCGGGGTTAATTTCCGACGGGCACCTAAACGGACGGCTAATGCAAACTTATTACCGGTTGCAGCGCTTGAATGCAGGGGTGGCCGCACCCATATTTCAGGCGATGGACTTAACCGGTAACGCGGTATCGCTGGACGATCTCCGCGGCCAGCACCTGCTTATTGATGTTTGGGCGACCTGGTGTGCGCCATGCAAAAAGCTGTCTCCGCTTTTTGAAAAATTGGCAATCAAATATAAGGACCAGCCGGTTCGTTTTCTTGCGCTTAGTGTCGACCGCGACGAAAGCAAGTGGCACATTGACGCTAAAAACAAATCTGAATCGGTATTGCAATGGCGGGTGCTGGACAACGGCTCCTTCGGGCGGGAATACCGCGCTTCCGTGATTCCCCAGTTCATTTTTATCGATCCCGAGGGTCGCTTCGTCCACGCCAAAATGCCGCTGCCTTCGGAAAGCGCCTTTGAAATCCTGCTACGCAATGCACTGGGGATGGCGGATTGAATAATACAACGGTAATATATCCGTTAAATACAGCAGGGGATTTTGTATTGGGGCCATATTACCCTAATTTAGCCGCGCATAATTTTCGTCCATCACTTAATAGTTAATCGCATAGTGCAATACGTATTCAGACTCGCTTTCTTATTTCTTTTGTTTACCGCGCTTGTCGCATCATGTACGTCTTCCGAAAAGAGAAAAATCCGCGCCGCAAAAAAACAGCACGAAAAAGATAGCCTGGCATTGGTCTACGATAGCGCTGGGGCAGACCCCCGGCTCGATGCATTTATGCAGCGGTTGCACCGCAGATCCGGATTCAACGGGAACGTGCTGGTGGCCAAAAACGGCAAAATCATTTACCAGAATGCCTTCGGCTGGGCAGATTACCTGCACAAAGACAGCCTGAACATCACGTCTCAATTTGAGCTGGCATCGGTTTCCAAGCCGCTGACAGCGACGGCTGTACTCCAACTCTGGGAAGCAGAGAAAATCTCACTTGATCAAACGGTGGACGAATTTTTTCCGAATTTTCCATATCCCGGTATTACCATTAAGATGTTGCTCAGCCATCGTTCCGGCTTGACCAATTACCTGTATTTTACCGATAAGGTGTGGCCCGACCGGCAAAAGGGGATGACGAATATGGACGTCATGGCGCTCTTCGAAAAGCACAAGCCGGAGAGGTATGCCAGTCCGGATGTACGGTATTTTTATAACAACACCAACTACATGATCCTCGCCGCCATCGTGGAAAAGGTAACCGGGCAGGATTTTGCGGTCTATATGCAGGAAAATGTATTCGGTCCGGCAGGAATGAAAAATACGGCGGTGTATTCCAAGGCGGTATATGAAAAAATACCGGTCAAAGTCATTGGCCACGACCGGGTATGGCGCCGTTCGGTTGTCCAGAATTTTCAGGATGGCCCCGTGGGGGATAAGGGTACGTACAGTACCGTGCAGGACCTCTTCCTGTTTGACCGCGCCCTGCGGGATGGGCGTCTGCTCAAAATGGAGACGCAGGACTCGGCCTATGTCGGCCGCAGCAAGGCCATTAAAACGCTGTTTAATTACGGCTATGGCTGGCGTACGTTTGATCCGGGCAATCACCAGGTGGTTTACCACACCGGCTGGTGGCACGGTTTCCGCAGCCTGTTTATCCGCGACCTAAAAAAAGACATCACCATTGTTTTGCTGACCAATATGGTCAATGCCAGCCTGCTCCACCTGGATGAATTGTATGAAATTCTCGACATGCCCGTCATCCGGCAGGCGGCTTATTCGGCACAGGGTGAATTTGCGGGCGATGAATAGCAGAAAACCGTATCTTTGTATATCGTGCTCGACGTCATGGACAAAAAGAAAACACTCATCATCGGGGCAACACCCAACCCTTCCAGGTACGCGTACCTCGCGGCACACCGACTGGTTGATGCGGGCCATGAAATTGTCAACATCGGAATAAAAAAAGGCGAGGTTGCCGGTGTTGCTATTCAGCCTGCGGGAGATCCGTTGCCGGACATTCACAGCATTACCCTCTATATCGGCCCACAGACGCAACCCCTGTATTACGATTACATCATCCGCACCAAGCCACAGCGTCTCATCTTTAATCCCGGCACTGAAAATCCGGAACTGGAAGCACGGGCGCAGGCCGCAGGGATTGATACCATTCAGGCCTGCACGCTTGTTTTGCTTTCCACCAACCAATATTAAGGGTGTGCCCGCCCTATTGCTAACTTCCGGGAGATTAGTTACCTTAGCCTTCGAAAGCAAATTCATCGCTGAAATCGGGGAGTTGAACGGACTTTGGCAATGATAACGGCCGGCTACGCACTTTTTATCGTACATTATTACCCTTGAAAACAAAATTTGCCACATTCGTCTCCACGCTCGGCCATCCCTTTTTGACCCTTCCGGTGTTTATTATATTCCTGCTTTTCAGCACAGAACCTGTTGCGAAAGCCGGATTGCTCACGCTCCTGATCATTGGGGGTATCTTTATTCCGGTTGGCCTGCGGACACTGCTCGGTGTCCGGAAAGGCAAGTATACCAACCTGGATGTATCGGATCAGGCTCAGCGTCAGCAATGGTTTATCGTGATCACGCTGCTGCTGCTGATCGTCACGGCCATTGTGTGGATTACGGATCAGAACCGTACCCTACGGCTGGGCATGATCTGCGCCTTTTCCCTGCTGCTGATATCCCAGTTGGTCAACACCCGAGTAAAGGCTTCGATGCACTTGGCTTTCCATACTTTCCTCGGGCTGCTGATTCTGCATATGAATGCCGTAGCCGGGGCTATTTTTCTGCTTTTTGCCCCGCTATTGGCCTGGTCGCGCCTGTACCTGAAACGCCACGTACTTGAAGAGGTATTGGTTGGGGTTGTACTTGGTGGACTATTCGGACTGATTTTCTGGATTATTTACTAGCCGCCGTCCGGGCGTCCGAAAGCCGACGAACAATGGGTAGGTCTGCCGCAGCCCAGTTCAGTTCGGCAAGCCGGGCCGGGGGCAGCCACAGGGCATGAACATGTTCGTTAAGATGCAGCGGCCGCACATCGGAAACCGTGCTCAGGTAACTTTGCAGGGTAATGCTAAAATCGGGGTAATCGTGCTCCACAGCGAGGTAGGCGTCAATTACCCGGATGTCGAGGCACAATTCCTCCCTGACCTCCCGCCGGAGAGCAGCCTCAGGGCTTTCCCCTTCCTCAATTTTCCCGCCCGGAAATTCGTAGGTATACTGTAGGTAGGGGTATTTTCCCGGTCCTTTTTGTACACACAGGATATTTCCCCCGCACTGAATGATTGCAGCAACGACTGCATAATGGGGGTGTTTCCTGTGATGGGGGTGCGGCTTGGTCATCATCACGGGATTGTCAAAGTGGGTGAACGGTCGTTTCCGGTGTGATTGCCAGTCCGTCGGTATGCATTAGGAGGTTAATTCCGGGCCTTTTGCCTTTTTCAAACGACCCATACCTGTCTGCCTGGCGAAGTGCCGATGCGCCGTTAATTGTTGCCCATTTGATGGTCTCTGTAAATGGCAGTTCAGGAAAATGTTCGTGCAGCGTCCGGAGTTCAGACAACATACAAAGCTGGTCGTTGGAGGCCAGGCTGTCGGTACCTAGGGCAATCCGTTGGTCATGCCGGATGAAATCGGGCACATGGGGCAGGGTACCTTCAATATATAAATTTGCATTCGGGCAAAGGCACCACGTTACCTCACGTCCGGCTGCGGCGACAAACCGGATGTCCTCCGCGACCGAAAATGTGTTATGCACCAGCAGCAGCGGTGTTTGTGCCCCGAGGTGAGGCACATAAGCCCGCAATGCGGTTTCCGCGCCGGAAGCAAACCCGGAAATGTCTTTGCTCAGTGCATGGTAAAAGTCCAGGAATACCCCGCTTCTGTCGCGAAAGAAATCATTTTCCGCCGCACTTTCCTGGTTATGTATGCTTAATGGCATCGCTACATCCCTTGCCCCATCGAGCAACGCAAACAGTGTTCCCGATACGGAATAGGGGGCGTGCGCCGTAATTGATACGCGGTTCGCGTCAAAGCTTTCCGCCGTCGCGCGCGACTGCCGGAGCTTCTCCGCAGCCAGTTCGGGTTCTACACCAATGGTTTCGACGAAGGTATGGTAGTGCAGGCTGCTCCGGTGCTTAATGGTCGCCGAAAGGCCGTTATTGGCGTGATCGCCCACTGCAACGATACCGTTGGCTGCCATCTGCCGGTCCGCCGCTTCCATCGCCTGCAACACGGCATCTTCCCCCGCTGTCCGCGAACGCATTACAGCCAGGAGAAATGGAACCAGGCCGGTATGCTTCGGTATCACGCCCAGCATATGCGACAATTCCAGGTGGCAATGGGCATTGACAAAACCCGGCACGATTATTCCGCGGTGGCGGTAGACTTCCCGATGAGCCAGTGCCCGGCTATCGGGGGAATGTACTGCTACAATGGTACCGTCCCCGGTGATTTCAAGTACCCCGTTTTTCACGGGCGGGTGGGTCACCGGCACAATATAATCTGCGGAAAGGAGCGTATTCATGGTATAAACCGTTTTATATCCAGGCGGATGCACATCGCCACAAATGTGTGAATTTTTCAGTGCTTAACCAAAATCCTGTAAAAGCCGTATCTTTGTGCCGTGGCTCATTCAACAGCAAAAATCGACATCCGCAAACTCTCGCTGGAACAGCTCCGCGGGCACCTGACCGACATGGGCGAACAGGCGTTCCGTGCCAAACAGGTTTACGAATGGCTCTGGCAGAAAGCCTGTACCGACTTTGACCAAATGAGCAACCTCAGCAAACCGCTCCGTGAAAAACTCAATACGCACTTTGCCATCAACGCAGCCACGGTGCTGCGCGCACAGCGTAGCGCAGACAGCACGATCAAGAGCAGTTTCGTGCTGTCCGACGGGAACATTGTCGAGGGGGTGTTGATTCCGGCTCCCGACCGCATGACTGCCTGCGTCAGTTCGCAGGTGGGCTGCAGTCTTACCTGCAAATTTTGTGCAACCGGCTATATGGACCGCAAACGCAACCTGAATGCCGATGAGATTTACGATCAGGTGGTGCTCATCACCGGACAGGCACAGGAGAACTACCAGCAGCCGCTGACTAACATTGTGTACATGGGTATGGGAGAGCCACTGCTCAATTATGCCAACACGCTGGCATCCATTGAGCGGATCACCGCTCCCGACGGACTTAACATGGCCGCAAAGCGGATCACGGTGTCAACAGCCGGTATCGCCAAAATGATCAAAAAGCTGGGCGACGACGGTGTGAAATTTAACCTGGCCCTGTCCCTGCATGCGGCCAATGACCAAAAGCGGAATGAAATCATGCCCATCAATGCGCAAAACTCACTCGCCGCATTGGCCGAGGCGCTGAAATATTTTTACGCAAAAACAAAGAATCCGGTAACCTACGAATACATTGTATTCAATGGGTTCAATGATGAGCTAAGCGATGCCCGGGAGCTGGCAGCTTTTTGCAAGCACGTGCCCTGCAAGGTGAATATTATTGAATATAATCCCATTGCATTCGCTGATTTTGAAAATGCCGCGGCGGACAAGATCGATCAGTTTGCGGCGTTCCTCCGGCAAAAAGGCATCGTCACCAATATCCGCAGAAGCCGCGGAAAGGACATCGATGCAGCCTGCGGGCAGCTGGCCATTAAAGAATCCGCCGCACCTAACGCTTGAGTTTTCTTCCCGGATTGCTTACCTTTATCGGTATCAACCGATAACCGATGCTGATCAAACCACACCTGCGTGATTTCGTATCCCTCTTTTTTCCTCCTGCCTGCGCCGGATGCGGAGCTGTCCTTGGCAAAGGAGAGCAGGTGATCTGCGTCGCATGCGCGTATCACCTTCCCTACACCCATTTCCATAAAGACCCCGCCAACCGCGGTGCGAGGCAGCTTTGGGGGCGGGTGCCTCTCGAGGGCGTAACGGCATACTTGTATTTTTATGAACCCTCGCGCGTACAAAACATCGTACACCAGCTTAAGTACCGGAACCGGCCGGATATTGGCGTGGCCATGGGCAGGAAATACGGCGAAGTGCTTTGCGATACCGCACCCTACAGCAAAGCAGACTGCATCATCCCCGTTCCGCTACACCCCCGCAAGCTGCGTCGCCGGGGCTACAACCAAAGCACAAGCTTCGGCCGGGGCCTTTCGATAGCCATGCAAAAGCCCCTGATCGAAAAAGGGCTGAGGCAGTGCCGGCCCACAAAGAGCCAGACCAAAAAAGGGCGTTACCAACGGTTTGAAAATAGTAGAAAAGTATTTGAAGTGACCGATCCGGACCTGCTGTCCGGCAGGCACATCCTGCTGGTCGATGATGTACTGACCACCGGGGCTACAGTAGAGGCCTGCGCCGCGGCGTTGCTGGCAGACCCCACGGTCCGCGTAAGCGTAGTGACACTGGCTCATGCGTTATAGCTGGCCGGTAGCGGTCTCAGTTTGGTGAGATAGCCTCATGGCGGTGCACCGTCGGGCACTTGCAGCCTTTTCGGAACACGCTGCAGGCAGAGAAAGACAGCAGCAATAGTAGGCAGGCGACGAAACAAATCGGACGTTTATTCTTCATAACGGTAGGTATTATGCAGTAACAGGTAGGCAAAAACGCCCATACCCGTACCCACGACATCGGCAAAAAGGTCCCAGGCCTCTGCAGACCGGTACGTAAAAATCTGCCACTGCAGGTATTCGATGAGCAGGGCAAATAATACGGAAAACAGGACGACATTAACGGATATCCGCAGGGAGGGCCGCGATGTGCCCCGTTTGCGGATTTCGCCATAATAAAGCAATACGGCGAGCACGAAAAAGAAGCCCGTGTGAACCAGCTTGTCGATCCCCGGGAATTTGGGAACGTCGGCCGTGGTTTCCGAGGGCAGGCTACACAGCACCAGTATGATTACCGACCAAAGTAATGACCAAATGTAATGTTTCATCCGCGCTATGGAGCGATTATAATGCCAAAGATCGCCCTAAGCGGAAACCTGCGCCGCATAAGCATCGGCGGAAAGCAATCCCGCGGCGTCGGCCGGATTATTCATTTTTATACGCACCAGCCAGCCTTCTCCATACGGGTCCTGATTGACGAGTTCGGGGGAGCCGTCTATTTTGTCGTTAATGGCCAACACCGTGGCGGATACGGGCATAAATAAATCAGAGACCGTTTTGACTGCCTCCACCGTGCCAAAAACCTCATCACGGGCTACTTCCTCACCGACAGACGGGATGTCGAGAAAAACGATATCACCCAGTTCGCGCTGCGCGAAATCCGTAATGCCTACCACGGCCTCGTCGCCTTCAACGCGTAGCCATTCGTGGTCTTTCGTGTACTTTAAGTCAGTAGGAAAATTCATAGCCTGTGCTTTACATATGTTTGCGCTGCAAACGATTAAAAAAGGAACTTAAAACCCGGTCCAAACTTAGATAAAGTTGCCCTGATATGCAAGACGTATCTGCCTATTTGTAACTTCCTCCCATTACCCTTATCTTTAAATCATGAACCCCTATGTTGAAAAACTGTACGGCATGGCTACACGGGCGGAGCGCGTTATCGTGGGCCTAATGTCGGGTACGTCACTCGATGGGCTGGACATTGCGCTTTGCCGGATTACGGGCAGCGGCCGCCGTACGGCGCTTCAGCTCGAACACAGTTGTACCAAACCCTACGCCTCCGATTTCCGTCGCCAGATACAGGATATTTTTGCCAAACGGGCCATCGACCAGCAGCAGCTATGCGGCCTCCACGCCCTGATCGGGCGAACCCATGGGGCATTGGTAAATGAGGCGCTCCTCGGGTGGGGGATACCCCCCGAACAGGTCGACCTTATCGCCAGCCATGGGCAAACGGTATTTCATGCGCCACGCTGGCTCACCGGCGACCGGCGTTTTCCTGACAGCACACTGCAGATCGGGGATGGCGACCACATTGCCGCGGTCACCGGAATCATTACCATTTCTGATTTTCGGCAAAAACACGTGGCCGGGGGCGGAGAAGGGGCGCCGCTGGCCGTATATGGGGATTCCCTGTTGTTTTCGCATGAAACCGAGACCCGGCTCCTCCTGAATATCGGCGGAATTGCCAACTTTACCTTCCTGCCGGCGTCAACTGCAGGGGGAACCGGTTTCGCCACCGATGTCGGACCCGGTAACACGTTAATGAATCAGTACATGCAGCGGCACCTGGGTGCGGAGATGGACCGCGATGCACGCGTTTCATCATCCGGCACGGTAAATCAAGACCTGCTGCGGGGGCTGCTGGAGCACCCTTTCTTTGGCCTCCCTTTTCCCAAGACCACGGGGCCCGAACTGTTCAACCTGGAATACCTGCACCGGGCGCAACAGGATTCGGGTACGGTCGACCTGGAAAAAAATGATGTAATGGCAACGTTGTGTGCTTTTTCCGCTGCGGCGATTACTGCGGCCATACAGCAAGTACCGAATGGAGGTGATCCCACGGTGCGGGTATACGTGAGCGGGGGAGGTCTGCACAACCCGCTGTTGATGCAATTGATCCGCGATAGTCTTCCAGCGACACCGATCAACGCCTTTGACGCGCTCGGGCTGCTGCCCGATGCCAAGGAAGCCGCCCTCTTTGCACTGCTCGCCAATGAAACGGTTGCCGGCAGTGCCGCGGAGGCCTATCCCATATTGGGCGCACCCGCGGTTTACATGGGCAAAATCAGCTTCCCGGGCTAATGCGCTTTAGTTAATCCGCATCACCCAACGCCTCGTGCAAAAACAATTTGAACGGATACATCCGCCGAAAGGCCGCAAGCACCGCTTCAAGTCCTTTAGGACCCGACAATACCGCGTCGGTCAGGGGTTCGGACGCAGTGAAACTTTTTAGCTTAAGCAGGTCGATGTAGGGGTTGTCTTCATTGTATCCCACAGGTGGCCGTTTCAGCATTTCGTCGCGGTCGAGCCGGCAATGGCCCCGGAATGCGGGTCCATCCAGTATTTCCACCAACCGTGCGCCGTTGTAATCAATTTCCTGGCGGATGGCTGCCAGGTGGTCCTTCTCCGGCCGCCAATATCCACCTGCGGCAAAGCTGTTTCCGGGCTGAATATGGAGGTAATATTCCGGTCCGTTCAGTTTGCGTCCGGCGGTGGATATCCCTGCCCCGAGCCAGTTTTTGTACGGGTCTTTATTTTTGCTGAACCGGGTGTCGCGGTAAATACGGAATACGCATTTGGATACCGGGATATCCCCGGTAATATACCGGTCAGTTTCCGCCAGCCCCGTTATCACGGCCTGCGTAAAGTTCTTCATGTTCAGCCAGGCACGCTCATAGGCTTCCCGGTTGGCCTGGAACCATTCCCGGTTATTGTGCGTGTTGATGTCGGATAAGAACCCAAACGTGTCCGGATGTATAGCAGTTTCCATGAGGTATCGTGGTTTGTGAGCAAAAAGAGATCAAAGTATTAATTTAAGGAATACGAAAACAACAGGCGCGGCCAGTAGCAGCCCGTCAAACCGGTCGAGCAACCCGCCATGCCCCGGCAGAATCGCCCCCGAATCCTTTATTTTCTGGCTGCGCTTGAACAGCGATTCCACCAGGTCGCCAAACGTGCCGAAGAAGGCAATGGTGAGCGCCACGACCGCCCATTGCCAACCATTCAGCACCATAAAATACCGGCTGATGATCCAGGCAATAAGCAACGCCAACAGCACGCCCCCGGCCAGCCCTTCCCATGTTTTTTTGGGCGAAACCCGTTCAAACAGTTTATGCCGGCCGGTATACTTGCCCACCAGGTAAGCCCCGGTGTCGTTTCCCCATAGGATCAGCATAAAGCCAAGCGGCAGCTGTTCCGTATATGACCCCGTGACAAAGGCGAGGGCAAAGAAAAAAGCGAACGGCAACACCACATAAATGAGCCCCAGAAAAGTGTAAGCAACTCCCGTAAATGGTTTCAGCTGTTTCCGATACAGTTCGGCAATAAAAACCAGCGCAATGCAGGGTATGCTGAGCAGGGTATATCGTTGCGGAAGACCAAACAGGTAATGCGCAGCATAAAGGCCAAAGGCGAACAGCCCCAGCAACGAGCCCATGATACGGTTGGGCTGTGCGTCGCTCCCTTTAAGCAACCGGTAAAACTCATTAAGGCACCAGATGCTTAATACAATAAAAAACAATCCGAACGTATATTTCCCCAGCAGCAGCGATGCCAGCAGAACAATCACGAAGAACAGGGCGGTGATGGCGCGGACTCTCATGGCGTTGATTTTATCCGTCCAGGTCGTTTTGCCCGGCAATAAGTTCCCTTGCGGTTTCCGACACCGATTCATGTACATAAAGCTCGATCTGTCCGAACCGGTAAGACGAGTCCTGTTTATTCAATACCACCGCTGTGACCCCATTGGTCTCAAGCAGCTGCCTGATCATTTCCGCCTCAATGGGGCTGGCGGTTGTAATTAATTTAATCCAGTCTTTTTCCATGTTCCTGCAATTCAGGTAAGCTGCCGGTATCGTTTTACACGTCTCTTTTCCGATGCAGATCGATAATACTGATACAGCAGCACACCTGTCAGCACAAAGCTAACAAAATATAAATACGAAGGAATCTGTTCTCCGAAGTCCAGGTCATCGAGTGTTTTCCCCTGCCGCTGCAGGTAAAAGGCAGATACCGTTGCCGCTCCGTTATTAAGAAAATGGGCCAGTATCGGAAGCCAGATGTTTTTTCCCCACACCAGGAGGTATCCAAACAGCGCCCCCAGTAGCATGCGCGGCAAAAAACCGTAAAATTGCAGGTGTATCGCACTGAAAATAATGGCAGTAATCCACACGCCGGCATGGGGATTCCGGAACCACCGTGTCACAATGCGCTGCACACATCCCCGGAAAAGGAGTTCCTCACCGATAGCGGGTATAACCGCTACGACGACCAGGTTAATCAGCAACCCCCAATACGTCGTGTCGGAAAGCAGCAGTGCCGTCAGTCTTTCCAGTTCAGCTTCCTTTGCCTTCATCCAGTTTTCAATCCCCGAAAGAGCCTCGGGGAGCCGCATGCTTTCATTGATCTTAATGCTCTGGTCCAATACCGGAGCCGAAAAGAACATTATCGCAACGACCAAAAACCACAATGTGGGGTTTACCGGCGTCGTAAAATCCAGGTACCGGGTTCGCCGTTTTTCCACCAGGGCAAAAAGCAGCGCGGGGATGACGAACATACCGACGCTTGAGCCGGCCTGAATGATTTTGATAAAGCCCGCATCGGGGTGCTCTCCTTCCAGCAAATGACCGATACCTGCGGCACTGCCCCCCGTCGCCGCGAAGGCAATCCCGACCGATAGCAATCCGAACACCAGGGCGCCCCCCAGCACCAACGACAGCAGGAGAATGAGTGACACTACCGGATGATTTTCCGGCAGCCGGGCGTTAGGGGTGGTGTCAAGCGTGTCCATAAATGCCTGTTTTTTCCGGGGATGAAGATACGGATTGCCTATGATACTTCCCAGATTAACCCTATCTTTGAATAGGCTAACCGATAGGCATTTCCATGAGCGCCCTGCTGATTGCTACGCTGTTTTTGCTTACGTACCTGTTTATCGCTCCACGCGCGCAGGCACAGGAAGAATACATCCGGCCGGCATCGGAAACATTGGCCACCGTGCCTTTCTCACTGGCGGCGGAAAGTGTGGTGCTGGTCCGGGGTTTGCTGGTTGGCCGTCCCGATACGCTTACGTTCATTTTGGATACCGGCAGCAGTGGCATTTCGCTCGACTCCGCTACCGCCAACCTGCTGGAATTAAAACCGGAAGTTTCAGACATCAATATCCGCGGCATTGCAGGTATAAGAAAAGCGTGGTTTCTGTACAACCAGCGGCTTGAGCTTAATGGTTATGTCATCGACAGCCTTAATTTCCATATCAACAACTACGAGTTTCTGTCTTACGTGTACGGTACCCGGATCGACGGTGTAATCGGCTATTCTTTATTCAGTCGATACATTGTTAAGATCAACTATGACGTAAATGAAATCGAGATCTGCTCACTGGGTACTATCCGGTATCCGCGGGGCGGGCACTTGTTGCGGCCATTCATCCGCACGCTTCCCGTTCAGTCGGCCCGGGTACGCGATAACCACCCGATTACCACGCGGTTTCTTTACGATATCGGTGCCGGATTAGCCCTGGTGCTTTCCCGGGATTTCGAACAAGACAGTACGGCCATCCGCAAATCGCGGAAGCGGTTCCAGATTCAGGCACATGGTGTTGGAGGAAAACTGGCCATGGAAATGACCATGGTAAAGGAATTCCGGCTGGGGCCGTTTCGGTTCCGGAATGTGCCGACCATGGTTTTTGACGACGTGTACAACGTAACCTCCTACCCGTATCTGGGCGGACTGATCGGCAATCAGCTTCTGAAGCGGTTTAATACGATCTTCAATTACGAAAAACGGGAAATTTACCTGAAGCCCAACAGCCTCTACCGCGAACCGTTTGAACGGGCATACTCTGGACTGGAGCTGTTTTACATAAATGGGGCGATCGTGGTAGGGTCCATCATTCCGGGCTCACCGGCCGACATCGCCGGCCTGAAAGAAGGGGACGTCGTCATTGCGATCAATAACGACGCCAGCCAGAATTTTGTGCAATACAAGAAGACACTCATGGTTGCGCGGAAGCGCGTGTCATTCATTGTCCAGCGGAAAGATGAACTATTGGAAATACCGGTGAAACTGTTGAGCTTACGCTAGTTCCGTTTCCACTTCCTGCACCAGCCCTTCGTCCACGAGGACGCGTCCGCAGTGTTCGCAAACGATGATTTTTTTACGCTGGCGGATTTCCAGCTGCATCTGGGGCGGAATCTTGTTGTGGCAACCCGAACAGCTGTCGCGGTCAATGGACACCACGGCAAGCCCATTCTTATAGGTACCCCTTAACCGCCGGTAAACCCGCAGAAGGCGGTCTTCAATGTCTTTTTCGGCACCATCTCCCTTGCTGATCAGCTCATCTTCTTCCTTCTGCGTTTCCGAGGTGATGGTATCCAGTTCGCTCCGCTTTATATCAAGGTCTTTTTTTGCGGTCTCCAGTGTTTCCTGGGTGTTTTCGTAAACCTCCGTTTTATTGCGGATTTCGAACTCAAACTCTTTGATTTTTTTCTCGCTCACCTGAATATCCAACCCCTGGATTTCGATTTCCTTGGTGATTGCGTCATACTCCCGGTTATTTTTTACCTCATTGAGCTGGCTTTCGTATTTCCGGATGGCCGCTTCCGATTCCTTGATCATATTTCGCCGGTTGACGATGGAATCTTCCAGTTCATCCAGTTCGTTGCGGACTTTCTCAATCCGGGTTTCCAGGCCGGCAATCTCATCTTCCAGGTCGCTCACTTCAATCGGTAATTCCCCCCTTACCTGGCGAATCCGGTCTATCTTGGTGTGTATGCGCTGCAGCAGCCAAAGGGCTTTCAGCTTTTGTTCTATGGTTTGTTCCATTTAACTGTAATATTTAATGGGGTTCGTGTCTATGCCCGTCAAACGGACTGCAAAGGTAGGAAATTTTTTTTGAATAATTTCCAACAATAATTGCTGCGTAAACTGTTCGCTTTCAAAATGTCCCACGTCGGCGATAACCGTTTTTCCCTCTGCATCAAAAAATTCGTGATACTTGTAATCTGCCGTTACAAAAACATCCGCACCGGCCCGGATCGCTGGCTTTAATAGAAAACCTCCTGCACCGCCGCATACCGCCACCCGCGCTATCGGTTGACCGCGGAGCGCAGTATGCCGGATGACCGTCGCCGCCAGCTTTTCTTTCAGCAGCCCAAGAAAATCCATTTCCTCCATTGGCTGTTCCAGCTGACCGATCAACCCGCTGCCCACCGCGGGGTAATGGTTTTGCAGCCGGTAGCTGTCGTATGCCACCTCTTCATAAGGGTGGGTTTCAAAAAGGCTTTTCAAAACCGCCTGCTGACGGTCCGACGGATAGATTACCTCCACGCGGGTTTCTTCCTCGCGGTGAAGCTCGCCCTGCTGGCCGACAAACGGTTTGGTTCCCTCGCCGGCACGGAAGGTTCCGTATCCCGTTACATTGAAGCTGCAGGCGTCGTATTTACCAATATCCCCCGCACCCGCAGCAAACAATGCTTCACGTACCGCTGTCGCATGGTTTACCGGCACAAACACCACCAGCTTATTCAGCAAATCTCCTTTCGGCTGGAGGACCTGCGTCTGCCGCAGGCCAAGCCGCTCAGCGATTTTTCCGTTTACGCCCCCGGCAACATTATCCAGGTTGGTATGGATGGCATAAATGGCGATGTCGTGTTTTATTGCCTTAATAATGACCCGCTCGACGTAATTGCTGCCATTGAACCGTTGCAGTCCACGAAAAACAATCGGGTGATGCGAAATGATCAGGTCGCAGCCAAGCCGGATAGCCTCATCGACCACTGCTTCCGTGCAATCCAGCGAAACCAGGGCATGGTGCACTTCCCGATCGGGCGAGCCGACCAGCAGCCCGGAATTATCATAGGATTCCTGGTAGGCCAGCGGGGCCAGGGATTCCAGGTAGGATGTCAGTACGTTTAACCGCATACGGCAATCGGATTATTGTTCGTTCCTGAATTTTTCGTGTTCAACCAGCAGGTTCCGGAAGTTATTCACCTTCACCCAGTACCCAATAAAATAGACGAAGCTCAGCAAGGCAACGGTGACCAGGATAAACGGCGGAAAGGGAATATTGGACAGCAGGAATAGCCAGGCGTAAAGCCGGCCCATTGCCCGCCCGGGCTGTTCTTCTTCTGCGATTTTACGATCGTAGAACTCATTGGTCAGGGAGTCGGCCACCTGCGACGCGACCACAAAATTCCAGTAAATATTAAAGAGCGGTACCACCAGCAGCCACGCCATCCCCGGTTTCATCAGGCGGTTTTCAGGCGCAACCAGTAACAGTGTCTTCCGCACGGTATTGGCGTAAAACACCCAGATCAGCAGCCGGATCAGCAGCACGGCGATCACCAGCTGGATCATTTCGCCCGTCAGATTTCCATAGTCCAGATTCATCGCCACTAAAATACGGGGATTCCGCCATAAAACCCAATGTGGTGCTTATTTGATGGTATCCGGACCGCGCTGCATGCGGATATGCGGAATCCCGGCGTCCATGTAGGGTTCGCTGGTCGGTGCAAACCCCAGCCTATTGTAAAAATGATGGAGATGCTGCTGAGCGCTGATGGTGATGGCCTGTTGGCCGAATAACCGATACAATTCGCTGATACTCCGCTGCATGAGCTCGTTTCCAAGCCCCCTGTTCCGGAAATCCCGGGCAATGACGACCCGTCCGATACTGGCTTCAGTATAAGTGACTCCCGGAGGGATCAGGCGGGTATACGCCACCAGCCGTGCGCCGTGCCACGCCATCAGGTGTACCGATTGCTGGTCCCTGTCGTCCAGGTCGCTGTATATGCAAGCCTGCTCCAATACGAACACCTCCTGGCGTAACTGAAGGATCTTGTACAACGTTTCCAGCGAAAGCGCATGGAAGGGCTTCGTCTCCCAGATTATCGATTGGTTGTCCATGGGTGTTTATTCTCGACCGGTCGATCATGTCATCCGGCAGCAGGCCCGGAAAAGCCAGTCTGCGCGGCTGCCGACTGTGACGTATCGAATTGACACACAACTCATTATTGCCTTGCTCCGTTTATTTTAGTTATGCACATAATTAAGGATTTTCTGGCAGATTGCCAAAATATTTCCATCCGATAACCTCTTCCATATACGTATCAATGAGGCCCACGTTAAGCATATCGTTAATATAGCCAATATGCATGTCGGGGCGGATAAGTACGGTTTTGGTGCCATCCGGCTTTATTTCGAACGCATCAAAAACCGGCTGATTCCGCGGGGAATAAGGCAGGTAATAAAGGTGCATTTCACGGGGATATTTCTGACGCATCCATTGCCCGATGATATGCAGGTGGTGATGGCTGATGGTACCTAATAATAGCAGCACGAATCCCGGTTTTTCACACCAGCGGTGTAAGTCGGTCTGGGTTTTTGTTTTTTCGTCAAACACAGAAAGAAAAGGTAACCGGTCGCCGGCCTGTACACGGCGGCCCGTGGCATGGTGCACGGCAAGTCCCGCTTTCCGGTAGTGGATGGCCAGCTGTGCCGCGGTATCAAACAGCTTTTGCAGTAGTCGCGGGTTCCTGCCGATATACCGCATTCCAATTGTAAGCAACAGATCCCGTAGCGGGCTCAGCCAGTCGCGTAGACGCATCCCCAGCCCAAAGGCACTGTCGGTTACGCGAATAATGGAGCGGGCAACAGGCATCCGTTCCCATTCGTAACTATGCAGTATCCGGGGTACCATCCGCCCACTGATCACACCGGCCAGCTTCCATGCCAGATTCACGGCATCCTGTATCCCGCTGTTCATTCCCTGGCCGCCGATGGGAGCGTGGATATGCGCAGCGTCACCAATCAGGAAACAGCGCTGCCGGGCAAATTGCTCAGCCATCCGCCGGTGCACCACAAAGCGGCTGATCCAATGGCATTGGCTCACCGGAAGTGAAAAGCCAACCGCCTCATCCACCAGCGGCTTGATGTCTGTATAGTTGATAGCCGATCCGGTCTGGCGATTCTCTTTTTCGGGCAGCATACCGACCAGCCTGTAACGGCCTTCACCGGCCAGCGGGAAGATTCCCAGCAGGCTGTTTTGCGGCAAAAAGAAGTTTATCAGCCGATTCTGTATTCCCGTTATGTGCACGTCGGCCAGAAAAAACGCTCCCGGGTAGCGCTTTCCTTCAAAATGTATTTTCAGGCAATCCCTCACGGTGCTGTTTGCCCCGTCGGCACCGATCAGCCATTTACACTGCCAGCGTTGGACGCCGCCGTTCTGTAACACTTCCACGGTCGCAATACGGTCGTCCTGCCGGAGCGACAGCAGCCGGGTTGCCCAGGATACAGGACAAGCATGCGCCGTTAAGCGGTCAATCAGCAGTTTTTCTGTTTTTTCCTGGCCGACAAGCAGAACAAAGGGAAAAGCCGTATGAGGTTGGTCGATATCGGTAAACAGGATGCGACCCTTTCTTTTTTTCCGGCCATGCACCTGTATGCCATACGCCGGAAACCCGTCCGCGAGCAGCTGGTCGGCCAGACCCAGCTGCCTCAATAGTTCCAGGGTCCGGGCATGAACCGCAATGGCTTTGGAGTTTCGATCCGGACCCGGTTTGGCATCGATGATGGTGGGCTGGATGCCGAAACGGAGTAACTGGGCGGCCATCATCAGGCCCGAGGGGCCTGCGCCCACGATAAGGACATCGGTATGTTTGGCGATTTCCAACGTCAATAAATCAAAAAAATTGCCGGCTTTTTATGGAAGTCATACTGCCGCTTTTTCCATTGCTGCAACGGCATACTAATAATCTGTTCATCGGGGGCCGTCAGGTTGCAGGCCACGCAAAGCCGGGTCTGCGGATTGCCTACCCGCAGAATTTCGGCCAACAGCTGATTATTGCGGAAAGGCGTTTCGATGAAGAGCTGCGTCTGCTTTTCCCGGTGTGCCGCATGTTCCATCGACTTGATTTTTCGGGTCCGCTCACCCTTTTCAATCGGTAAATAGCCATGAAAGACAAAGCCCTGTCCATTAAATCCGGAGGCCATCAACGCCAACAGGATGGAACTTGGGCCCACCAACGGGGCGACCCGGATACCGTTACGGTGGGCTTCTGCCACGATATCCGCTCCCGGATCAGCCACGCCCGGGCACCCCGCCTCGCTCATCAGTCCCACATCCCGGCCCGCCAATAGGCCCGCAAAAAGCGCAGTGAAGTCTACATTACCCCGGACATGTTTGCCGTAATCATGTATCAACAACTCACTTTGCGGTGTCTCCAGGCCGGCCTGCTTGAGGAACTTCCGCGCTGTTTTCTCGTTCTCCACAATATACTCATCAATTGCATTGATCACACGGCCCAGATAGGGTGTAAACGAAGCAGCTGCAGCGTCTGCGCTCAACGGTACAGGAATAAGATATAGCGTTCCATAAGGCATATGCAAACGTAACAAAAGCGAATGACATACACATTAGTCAAACCTTCATTACACTGGTATGTTTCTTAAATTCAAACACATTTACTAACTTGCTCAAAATTCCGATACCCATATGGCCACACAAATTACAGCCGGGGTGAAAGTTTCGGTGGAAACAGTGTATCAGCCCGAGTATTCAAATCCTGAAAACCAGCATTACATGTTTGCTTACAAGATTACCATTGAAAACCTGGGCGATTACAGCATCCAGCTGCTGCGCAGGCATTGGTATATTTTTGATTCAAACGGTACACGCCGCGAAGTGGAAGGAGATGGTGTCGTTGGCCTGCAGCCGGTCATTGAGCCGGGAGAACTGCATGAATATGTTTCGGGCTGCAACCTCAAAAGCGACATGGGCACGATGGAGGGCAACTACCAGGTGATGCGGGAGATGGACGGCAGCTTATTTGACGTCAAAATCCCAAAATTTATGTTGATCGCACCGCATCGCTTAAATTAAACGGAAGCCCCCTGCACCGCGGCCGGAGGAACCTGCGATTACCCGTTCCGCCCTGTGGTTTTCGCTTCTTTCCCATACAGGCCGCTGGCGTGTTTTTCGAAGGCAAACAAAGAATCTGCCGAAAATAAATTCCTCCGCAATCGATACGGAAGTATTGGAAATCCTGCGTGGTCCGGTAAGGTTTTGCCGCGGACACTTGTCCGGACAGGCGGCAGTTTTCTTCGGCATGAGTCCATAGTGAGTCCACAGTGAGTCCATAGTGAGTCCAGGTTTCCTCGTAAATTGCTGGACTCACCCCGGTGTCACCCCGGACAGAAAACCGAGAAAAGGCGAATCAATACAGACCGATTATCCCGGCGGTTCCGGACAACCTTCCCCGTTACCCGGGGAGTTGATACCAAGGTCTGCTTTCCTTCGGTTGCCTGGCTGGCGCAATGGCAACCGCTAATTCCCTGTTCACAAACTTCATAACAAGATATTTCCGTAAATTTGTACAAATTTTTGGCACATGGGCGAATCAGCGGTTGTTTTCGGCGCAACGGGATTAGTTGGCAGACATCTGCTGGGGTGCTTGTTAAACGACCCGGTCTATTCGCGGATTATCGTTGTCACACGGAAGCCGATCGGTATAGAACATGTTAAAATACAGCAAGTTATATCCGATTTTAATTCTATTGAATCGAAAAAAGACGAACTGGTTGCGGATTGTTTTTTCTGTTGTCTGGGAACGACGCGCAGGAATACCCCGGATCTGGACCGCTATTATGAAGTGGACCACGATTATCCGGTATGGGCGGCCCATACGGCAAAAGCGGCCGGCGCGAAGGCATTTGTCCTGGTTTCGGCGGTAGGGGCAAACCCGGGCTCAGCTAATTTTTACATTAAGATGAAGGGGGAGACCGAACGTGACGTCATTGCAGCGGGATTGAACGGACGTATATTTTCCGGCCGTCATTGCTGACCGGGCGCCGCGATATACCCCGGGTATTGGAGCGGGTGTCTGCCGCGCTGATGTGGGCGATCAATCCATTACTCCTGGGAAAGCTAAGCCGTTTCCGTAGTATTCCCGCGGCGCAGGTTGCCAATGCAATGGTGGCATCGAGCCACCATACCGCAGTGGGGATTATTATTTATCATTGGAAGGAAATTAAAAGGTGGCAATAAGTATTTTATCGACGGAGCAGCTTAGTCATAGCTACAGTGATCGCTGGCTCTTCCGGGGCTTGCATTTCGGACTGCAGCGGGGCGACCGCATTGCATTGGTGGGAATCAACGGCACAGGTAAATCAACCCTGCTTCAATTGCTTGCTGGCAGGCTGGAACCCTTGGAGGGAAAGGTGGTAAAGGAAAAAGGGATCCGGATTGGATTTTTGTCACAAGACCCTGATTTTCAAGGAATTAATTCGATATATGATTTCATATACAGTGCCGACAACGAGCAGCAACGGTTAATCCGAAGCTATGAAGAACTGTTGGCGCAACCCCATCCCGATCCGCATCGGCTAGCGGCGCTGAGTGACCAGCTCAGCGCGGAAGGTGCGTGGGAATACGAGCACAACATTAAAAGTATCCTGCACCGGCTACAGATCAGCGATTTTAGCCAGGAAATTAAGACCTTATCGGGCGGGCAACGGAAGCGGCTGGCTTTAGCCAAACTGTTGATTGATGAACCCGATGTGTATGTTTTGGATGAGCCAACCAACCACCTGGATATCGAGACCATTGAATGGCTCGAGAAGTGGCTTACCACCGGGCAGAAGACCGTGTTGCTGGTTACCCACGACCGTTACTTTCTGGATCAGGTCTGTACAGCAATCCGGGAGCTTGACCAGGGCCAGTTATACAGTTATGCGGGCAACTATCGCTATTACCTGGAAAAAAAGGCGGAGCGGGACGCTGCCGAGGAAACGCTTCAGGAGCGAAACCGGAATCTCCTGCGCCGTGAACTGGAGTGGATGCGGCGTCAGCCACAGGCGAGGGGGACCAAATCAAAGGCGCGTATCGACGCATTCCATACGCTGGATGAGCAGACGCGCTCGTCGAAACAAACGGGCACGGTACAACTGCAGGTAAAAGTAAGCCGTCAGGGCGGAAAAATCCTGGAACTGGACAAGGTTTCCAAACATTTCGGCGGTCGTGAATTAATCACCGACTTTTCTTATGTATTTAAAAAAGGAGACCGAATAGGCCTGGCGGGAAAAAACGGTTCGGGTAAATCGACTTTACTCAACCTCATTACCGGCGGCCTGTTGCCGGATGATGGTCATATAACACCCGGCGAAACCACGGTGTTTGGTTATTACCAGCAAAGCGGCCTGGCCTTTGGTGAAAGTGAGCGGGTTATTGATGTCGTCAGCCAAGTGGCTGATTATATCACCATGGCCGACGGGTCAACACTTACCGCCTCGCAACTGCTTACCCAGTTCCTTTTTCCGCCTAAAAAGCAATTTGGTCTGGTTGGCCAACTCAGCGGTGGAGAGCGAAAGCGACTTCAACTGATGCGGGTATTGATGCAGAATCCAAATTTTCTAATACTGGACGAGCCGACCAATGATCTCGATATTGATACCCTGAACGTATTGGAAATTTTCCTACTGAATTATCCTGGAGTGTTGGTGTTGGTTTCGCACGACCGATATCTGTTGGACAAATTAACCGAGCAACTTTTTATTTTAATGGGCGACGGACGGGTCCGGGTCTATAACGGCAATTACGCCGACTACAAGCAGGAACAGGAAGCATTACTGAAAGAAAAAAGAGAGAACGAAAGTGTGCGGGTTGAGCAAAAGCCGATCGAAGCCGAACCGAAAAAGAAGTTAACATACAAAGAGCGGCAGGAGTTCGAGCAGTTGGATCAGTTGATCCCGTCATTAGAGAAGGAACTCGGACAACAAACACACGCCTTGAGCCAGACGACCGATCACCTGGCTATCGCAGTACTGGCAGAAGACATCGCCCGGCTCAATAAGGACATTGAAGAAAAAACGACCCGGTGGCTGACCCTGAGTGAATACATATAGCCACTTCCATGTTCCACGTGGAACATGGAAGTGATTGGTTTAATTTAGTTGTGTTCCACGTGGAACATCCATATTTATGTTTAAGAAATATAATGTAATTGTTGTTGGGGGAGGGCATGCCGGGTGTGAAGCTGCGGCGGCTGCTGCAAACCTGGGATCGTCTGTATTGCTCATCACCATGAACATGGGCACGATTGCGCAAATGAGCTGCAATCCGGCAATGGGCGGCGTAGCGAAAGGACAAATCGTGCGTGAAATAGACGCTATGGGCGGCTATTCGGGAATTATCGCAGATAAAACCACCATCCAGTTCCGCATGCTTAATCAATCTAAAGGGCCAGCTATGTGGAGCCCACGGACGCAGAACGACCGTATGCGCTTTGCTGAGGCTTGGCGTTTGCAACTGGAAGCCCTGCCGAACCTCGATATTTGGCAGGACACCGTGAAGGAGGTTATTGTAAAAAACGATCGGGTCTGTGGTGTAGTTACTTCACTCGGCATCGCGATTGATTCCGACGCCGTAGTACTAACGAACGGCACGTTCCTTAATGGGGTTATCCACGTCGGCGAAAAGAAATTCGGTGGCGGACGAACCGGCGAGAAGGCGGCCACCGGCCTAACAGAACAGTTAGTGTCCCTCGGATTCGAATCCGGCCGCATGAAAACGGGTACACCGCCGCGAGTAGACGGGCGAAGTTTGGATTACAGCAGGATGGAAGAACAGTGGGGGGATGAAAATCGCGGAAAGTTCTCCTTCACCGATGTTCCGCTGCCGACAAAACAACGCTGTTGCTGGATTACCTATACGAATAAAGCGGTGCACGAAACACTTAAAGAAGGTTTTGAAAAATCACCAATGTTTACAGGCCGCATCAAAGGCATCGGACCGCGTTATTGCCCATCAATTGAAGATAAAATAAACCGCTTTGCTGAACGCGACCGGCACCAGATCTTTGTCGAGCCGGAGGGTTGGGATACGGTTGAAATGTATATCAATGGTTTTTCCACCTCGTTGCCGGAAGACGTTCAATTACGGGCGCTTCGGCTGATTCCTGGTTTCGAAAACGCACGGATGTACCGCCCGGGTTACGCCATTGAATACGACTTTTTCCCTCCCATGCAACTGGATCTGACCCTGGAAACATTCCGTATCAAACACTTGTTCTTTGCCGGACAGATTAATGGTACAACAGGCTATGAAGAAGCCGCAAGCCAAGGCTTTATCGCCGGAATTAATGCACACCAGCGGATAAATGACCTTCATGAATTACTGTTGAAGCGATCGGAATCTTATATTGGTGTATTGATAGATGATCTGGTAACCAAAGGAACGGAAGAGCCTTACCGCATGTTTACTTCGCGTGCCGAACACCGGTTGCTCTTGCGCCAAGATAATGCAGATGCCCGCCTAACACCAATTGCCCACCAGCTTGGACTTGTTTCGGACGAACGGCTGGAGATGGTCAAACAAAAAGAGGCGGGGGCGGAGCAGCTGGTAGACTATATGCGCAATCATTCGGTAGCTGCCGAAGCGATTAATCCCGTCTTACAGGAACAAAATTCCAGTCCGGTCAGTCAGAAAACCCGGATGTTCAATTTACTCAGTCGACCGCAATTGAATATTCATGACCTGGCCAAAGCCGATAGCGACTTTGCCAAAATACTTTTGCCGTTTAGCAAAGAAGTAATTGAACAGGCAGAGATCAAAGTAAAATACGACAGCTACTTTGAGAAAGAACTGGAAATTATAGGCAAGATGAAACGGATGGAAGACCAGGAAATTAATCCAGACTTTGATTATTCCCGGCTTGTTTCATTGTCAAAGGAAGCTCGGGAAAAATTAATTAAAGTAAAACCACGCACATTGGGCCAAGCATCTCGGATTTCCGGGGTTTCACCGTCTGATATTTCTGTTTTAATGATTCATATGGGTTAAGATATTGATAATCAAATAAATATATAAACAAACCAACGGCGCCAATACATTAGCTGTGCCGAATTATTTTTAAAATTCCGATGCCAGACTTGTCAAAAAAAGAAAACGGCTTAAATCGCTTAAAAATAGCCCCAAATCCAAAATGGCTCGTTCTGGCCTTTTTTGTGTCTCTCGTTTTGCTCACATCGCAGTGTGCAAGCATCCAACAGCCCACCGGTGGGCCGAAAGATTCCATTCCACCGAAAATACTCAAAGAAACGCCTTCGAATCTGACCCGGAACTTCAATGCTGAAAACATTGTCATCTCCTTCGACGAGTTTATCAAACTCGCAGAAGAATTTAAGCAAATCAGCATATCGCCTGATATGGGTAGCCGGCCGCTGTTCAAAGTGAACCGCAGGAACCTGGAGATTTCACTTCCCGATTCGCTCGAGAAAAATACCACCTACACCATTAACTTCGGAAAGGCGATCGTCGATTTTAATGAAAGTAATCCGCTGCTCAATTACAGCTACGTATTTTCCACCGGTGACATTATTGATTCCTTATCTGTTTCCGGTCGCGTTACCAACGCGCTGACACTGGAAAATGCGATGCAGGTTACCGTCATGCTGATCCCAAACAGCCGGGATTCCATTTTCGGAAAACAGAAAGCCAATATCTTTACGATGACCGATTCGTCCGGAAACTTCACCCTCCGCAACCTCCGCGAAGACACCTATCGGATCTACGCGCTTCAGGAAGAAAACAACGATCGTGTATACAATGCACGGGAAGAATTGATCGGATTTCTTACGGATTCTTTTCATCTTGCCAAGGACACCTCCGGCATACATCTCCAGTTATCCCGCGGCATTCCTAAGACGTTCCGGTTACTTGATCGAAAGATCGAGCCGACAGGCCGCCTCGTCTTTGCCTTCAACAAACCGCTCGATCAACCAAATATCCGGGTCCTTCATCCGGAAAAACTAAACGAGGACAAAATTGTGGTATACAATAAGGCAGCGGACTCGGCTTCTGTCTGGCTTTCCGACCTCACCTTTGATTCCCTTAAGGTGCAGTTTTATGACGGGAATAATCTCCTGGATTCCGTCTCTATCCGCCGCGGCAGAAATGAAAAATACGACCGGGATTTCATCATCTCCGATCGCTTAAATGGAAACCGCGTGAACCGCGTACGACATATAAAGCTTGTTTCAGCTGCGCCTGTACAAACAATAGACCGAAGCAAGATTTTCCTCACGCAGGACTCCGTACCGGTAACGAATTATCAGCTGATTAAAGATACGACCGAAAACTTCGCCTACCTGCTTCGCTATAACTGGCGACCTGAAATTGATTATAGTTTAACTGTAGAACCTGGCGCATTTGTGGGCTATTTTGGTTCCAGGAATAAGCCCTATAACAAATCCTTTACCTATGATACCAATGAGAACTTTGGTAACATTGTCTTCAATACTATTCCGGCAGATACGTCCCACCAATACGTCGTGGAACTCGTTAGCGAGAAAAAAGATGTTGTTCATCAACGTGCGCTAATAACCACACCCCAGCGTGTCCATTTTAACCAGCTTCCGGCAGGCAAATACACGCTGCGGATTATCTATGATATAAACAATAACGGCAAATGGGATCCAGGCGATGTCAATTCGCGTCAACAGCCCGAGCGCATCTGGTATATTGGAAAAACAATTATTATCCGTGCAAACTGGGAACAGGAAGAGCTGGTAAACGTTCCGGAATGAAGTGCCTCGTCTGCTATTCGCTGAACCAGCTGGAATACATCACATAGCGATCCGGTAATTCCTCGAGGAGTTTCCGTTGCGCTGCGGAGATGGCTTTGACCTTCCTGGCGGGAACCCCTGCATAAATATATCCGCCCTCGCAGTGTGTACCCTCCAGCACCACCGCCCCAGCGGCGATAATACTAAAGGATTCCACCACCGCATGATCCATCACGATAGCTCCCATCCCCACCAGCACGGAATCGTGTATACTGCACCCGTGTACGAGCGCATTGTGACCCACATTAACCCGATTTCCGATTAATGTAGGTGCCGTTTTATAAGTGCAGTGAATCACCGCACCGTCCTGTATATTGGTATATTCCCCGATCCGGATCGAATTCACATCGCCCCTGACCACGGCATTAAACCACACCGAACAGTACGCCCCTAATTGCACGTCACCGACAATAGTTGCATTGTCTGCAAGGAAACTGGCGGTACCAATCGCCGGATAAATCCCTTTTACGGGTAGAATCAACGCCATACGTATACGGTAATTAAAAAATAGTATCTCTTAATTCCTTTGCATGATCTGGGTAATCTGTTGTATAATGCAATCCTCGACTTTCCTTTCGAGCCATTGCAGATTTAATAACCAGGTAGGCCACCTGGATTACATTCCGCAGTTCACAAAGTTTCACCGACAATTTGGTGTTTTTATAAAAACTTTCGGTTTCATCATACAGCAAACCAAGCCTCCTCATTGCCCGGTCTAGTCGAAAATCTGAACGCACAATTCCCACATAATCACTCATTACCTTCTGTGTTTCGCGCAGGTTATGCGTCACGAGAATATCCTCATTGGAGAGTGAGGTATTTGAATCATCCCAGTCTGGTATGTGCGCCGGTAATTCAATTGAATCCACGTGTTTAACCGCATCTACGTAAATCCGGTGAGCAAAGACAGTTGCTTCAAGCAATGAATTGGAAGCCAAACGATTGGCTCCATGAAGCCCAGTTGACGAGCACTCTCCGCAGGCATAGAGGTTCTTAATTGATGATCGTCCATAATCATCAACCATAATACCTCCGCACAGGTAATGGGCTGCAGGCGTAACCGGAATGTAATCCGTCGCCATATCAATCCCGATCGATAAACATTTCGCGTAAATATTCGGGAAATGCTCCAGAAGCGCTTCTTTCTTTCCCTTAGTGGCGTCGAGAAATACAAAATCTTCTCCTGATTTCTTCATTTCGGAATCGATGGCCCTGGCCACAATATCCCGTGGGGCAAGTGATTCACGCGCGTCATATGCCTCCATAAAACTGCTACCATCCCGGCGCCGAAGCACGCCTCCAAATCCCCGTACAGCTTCCGAAATCAGGAAAGCGGGGTATTCTCCTGGGTTATGCAGCGCCGTCGGATGAAACTGGATAAATTCCATATTCCTCACTTTCCCTTTGGCCCGATATACCATGGCTATTCCGTCGCCTGTCGCTATCACCGGATTCGTTGTACTGGAATAAACATGGCCTGCACCGCCGGAAGCCATCACAGTAATCTTGCTCAAAATCCGTTCAACACTATTTTTCTTTGTGTTCAATGCATATACCCCATAACATTCAATATCTTTTGAATGACGATCCACAAATACACCCAAGTGATGCTGGGTAATCAGGTCGATGGCAAAATAATGTGTTAAAATCTCGATATTCGGATTTTCGTGGACTTTCTCGAGTAGTGCACGCTCGATCTCAAAACCGGTGACATCTTTATGGTGCAATACGCGGTGCTCGGAGTGCCCCCCTTCCTTTGCCAGGTCATACACCCCTCCCGTTGTCTTATCGAAATGGGTGCCGTAATCAATGATCTCCTGTATGCGGATCGGCCCTTCTTTCACCACGTTTTCCACAACCGCTTTATCGCATAAACCATCGCCAGCAATCAGGGTATCAGCGATATGCTTATCAAACGAATCCGACTTATCCACAACCACAGCAACCCCACCCTGTGCATACTTGGTATTTGACTCGTCCTCGTTAGCTTTGGTAATAATCAGTACTTTTCCATGGTTAGAAGCTTTCAATGCGAAACTAAGTCCGGCGATTCCGGAGCCGATCACCAAAAAATCTACTTGACGCATAAAACTAAATCAACAAAATGAAATGAAAAATAGCCAACGCTGTGAATAACGTGTAGACAAGCCGTTGAATAAAATGGGAAAACAATAAAGCACACCGATCAGTCTTTTTCTTTCACCAAATAAGCTTACGTATTCCCCAAAAAACCGATACAATATTAACAATTATCAACCAATAAACAGTACACATTACCTTATGGAAAATAAAACCATGGAAAAATAAATGTACTGTAAATCAATACGCAACCATTAAATTGATGTGAATAAGTTGTTAAAAGAAAATGTATTCCCAAAATCCAAAGAAAATTTGAAGCTATTTTCTCACCTAACCAACACCCTAACAAACCATAAGATGAATATATATTATAACTTACTTATTATTGATTGTTCCGTGGAATTGTGAAAACCAAGTCAATTAGATTGCCTATTTTTGTATTTGAATTTAAACCAAAGGAAGTGCGCAATATGGAAACTTACCTCACGGAACTGAATGCAAAGGGCTACATTGATGCGCCAATAGACCCGACACTGGATTTAGTAGACGAGATAAATAAGTTAAAAAAAGAAAAAAACGCGGTAATACTGGCGCATTATTATCAGGAGTCCGAAATACAGGATATTGCGGATTACATCGGTGATAGTTTGGGGCTTTCGCAGCAGGCGGCCAAAACCGAGGCCGATATCATCGTTTTTGCGGGAGTACATTTCATGGCGGAAACAGCAAAGATCCTGTCGCCGGAGAAAAAAGTGCTGCTCCCCGACCTGAAAGCGGGCTGTTCACTTTCCGATAGTTGTCCACCGCACCTTTTTGCGAAATTCAAGGAACAATACCCGGATCACCTCGTGATCACCTACGTGAACTGTACTGCTGAGCTGAAAGCCCTTAGTGACATTGTCTGCACCTCCAGCAATGCCGTGCAGATTGTCGAAAGTTTGCCCCTCGATCAGCCGATTATTTTCGGACCGGACCGGAATCTGGGAGATTATGTACGTAGGAAAACGGGGCGTGATCTGGTATTGTGGAACGGTGCCTGTATGGTGCACGAGATTTTTTCTCAGGACAGGATCGAACAGCTGAAAAGGGAGTACCCACAGGCTAAATTTATTGCGCATCCGGAATGTGAACAGGAACTACTGGCGATAGCCGATTATATTGGATCAACAACCGGCCTGTTAAAATATACCCAAAAGGATCCGGCGGATACCTTTATTGTGGCAACTGAAAGCGGCATCCTTCATCAGATGCAAAAAGCCAGTCCGGAGAAAACGTTTATCCCCGCCCCGCCGAATAACGCGTGTGCGTGTAACGATTGCCCGCACATGAAACTCAATACGCTGGAGAAATTATATACTTGCATGAAGTATGAGCAACCCGAGATTGATTTGCCCATGGATGTGATCATCCGCGCCCAGCGGCCTATCGAGCGAATGCTCGAGCTGTCCGATCGGCTCGGTTTATAATCCCGTTTCGCGTTACTATTAAGGAAAAAGGAGAAAATGCTGGAAAATAAGGAAAAGACGACAATCGCACAGCTTGGTGAATTTGGTTTGATTGACCACATTTCCAAAGCGGTGACGTTAACCCAAAAGACGTCTGTGAAAGGCATTGGCGATGATGCGGCTGTGCTTGATTTTTCGGCGATGCAAACACTGGTATCCACAGACCTGCTGTTGGAAGGCATCCATTTTGATCTACGGTATGTACCGCTGAAGCATTTGGGCTATAAAGCGATCCAGGTAAATTTGAGCGATATTTATGCGATGAATGGCCGGGCTTCCCAGGTTACTTTTTCGCTGGGCCTTTCCAGTAAATTCCCATTGGAGGCAGTGGAAGAACTGTATGAGGGTGCGTTGCTTGCCTGCAAAAGTTTTGGTGTAGACCTGGTTGGCGGTGATACATCTGCTTCCGCACAGGGGCTGGTGATCAGCGTAACCAGTCTGGGATATGCAGATGCCGATAAAATAGCCTATCGTAGCGGTGCGCTTGAAGGCGATTTGATCTGTGTGTCCGGCGATCTGGGAGGTGCTTATGTTGGATTGCAGCTGCTTGAGCGGGAGAAGAAAATCTTTCTGGAAAACCCGAATATCCAGCCGGACCTGGAAGGTAAGGACTATATCGTGGAGCGGCAACTTAAGCCGGAAGCGCGCAAGGATATCGTGGAGTTGCTGGCTTCAATTGAGGTAAAACCCAATGCAATGATTGATGTTTCGGATGGATTAGCCTCCGAAATACTGCATATCTGCCGGGCTTCGAACTGCGGCTGCAAGTTGTATGAAGAAAAAATTCCGATCGATCCGATGACTTACGAGACCGCCCGGGAGTTTGGTCTTGATCCCACCGTATGTGCATTGAACGGCGGCGAAGATTATGAGTTGCTTTTTACGGTGAAACAGGCCGACTACGACCGGATAAAGGGCCATGCTGATATCAGTATCATTGGTCACATTACCGAAGCCGCTGCGGGTTGCGACCTGATTACAAAATCCGGGAAGGTGCATGCGATCAAGGCCCAGGGATGGAATGCGTTCCATTAGCATGTAAACCGGGCTTTATTGATCAGATCGGTTGATAAACGAATTTTTACTACTAACCAAATACATAACCCCATGAGATTACCCGCATACTTATTTTGCGTGAGCCTGTTTTTTTGGTTTATTCCGACTCGGGCACAAACCACTTCCGGAACGGCAGAGGCACTTTTTTATATGGTGGATACACCGGAATCTTTTGAGAGTTTCCAGGAGAATATTAAGAACATTGATATTGTTTGTCCGCAGACATTCCTGGTGAGTAAGGAAGGCGTATTAACGGGAACGGTTGACCCCCGTGTGCTCCGGCTGGCTAAGGAAAACGGTGTAAAAGTAATGCCGTTGATTGTAAACAAAGGGTTTGACAGTCAGCTGCTGCACGATATTGTACATAATCCGGTAGCCCGCAAACGGTCGATCACCATGATGCTGGAATATGCAAGCCAATTGGGGCTTGATGGCTGGCAATTTGATCTGGAGGGCCTGCATATTACAGATCGCGATGATTTTACCCGCTATTTCCAGGAAACGGCAGCTGCCCTTCACGGGGCAGGCCTTCAGCTTTCCGCTGCATTGGTTCATGCCACCGATAACGTGGGCGGTGTATCTGCCTACCAGCAATTTCTCTATGAGAACTGGCGGGCCGGGTATGACCTTAAGGCACTAGCCGAGGCGGGTGATTTTCTTTCCATCATGACCTATGACCAACATACCCGGCGTACTACACCCGGACCGGTTGCTGGAATCAAGTGGGTGGAGCGGGTTGTAAAGCATTTGCTGGCGGAAGGGGTACCTCCTGAAAAGCTTTCCATGGGGATACCCAGTTATTCGGTGCATTGGTTTGCAGATTACACGGAGGAGCGTGGCGGGTTTTCGAATGGTCGCCAAATTGGATACGCAACCGTACAGCATTTATTGGGAAAGTACAACGTAACGCCTGTATGGCACGAAATGGCTGGTTGTAACTACGCGCTTTGGGAAAACGACGGCGTATTTGAATATATTTTCATCGAAGATGCGAAATCGCTTCAGTTGAAAATGGATCTGATGAAGACATATAATTTGCGCGGCTTTTCGGTTTGGGTACTGGGGCGCGAAGCACCTGGCTTCTGGGACGTAGTAGCTCGCTATTAAAATGAACGGCCGTGCCCGGCTGTCATTGAAAGAAACGAAACACCGGTTGGTCACATTAGCTTATCAACCGGTGTTTCGTTTATGATTCAGTGCGCCTGCTTGCAGGGGATCTTATCACGATTGTTTTAGGAATCCGCGGAGCACATACTGTAAAATACCGCCATGGCGGAAATATTCAATTTCTATTGCGGAATCAAACCGAGCCATTGACATAAAGGACACGGTGGTTCCGTCGGCTCTCGTAGCCTTGACCTCCAACAATTTGTGTGGGACAAGGTCCTCCGACAGTCCGGTGATAGAAAAAGTTTCCGTACCGTCCAGACCGAGGGATTCGGCATTTTCGCCTTCCGGAAATACCATGGGAACAACACCCATACCCACCAGGTTGCTTCGGTGGATCCGTTCAAAGCTTTCTGCTATTACGGCCTTGACTCCCAGTAAATTAGTTCCTTTTGCTGCCCAATCGCGCGACGAACCACTGCCGTATTCCTTTCCGGCAAGTATCACCAATGGCGTATGGGTTTCGGCGTATTTCATGGCCGCATCGTAAATAGACAGCGTTTCGCCTGAAAGGAAATGGGTGGTATAACCACCTTCGCGGTCGGTAACTTTATTGCGGATGCGCACATTGGCGAAGGTTCCGCGCATCATTACTTCATGATTGCCCCTGCGGGAGCCGTACGAGTTGAAGTCCTTTTGTGCAACACCCCTTGACAGCAGGTAATTTCCGGCGGAAGATTCCGGTTTGAACGAGCCTGCCGGCGAGATGTGGTCTGTAGTAACCGAATCACCCAGGTATAGCAGCACCCGGGCATCGCGGATGTCCTGTATCGACTCGGGTTCGGCGGAAATATCCTTAAAGAAAGGCACCTCCTGTACGTAAGTGGATTGCTCGTTCCAAACGAAATTTTTCCCTTCGGGGGCGACGAGCTCCTTCCAGTCTTTCTCACCTTCGAAGATCACGCTGTACACATTACCGAAATCTTCTGTCCGTAGGCACTTGCTGACGGTGTCCGCTATTTCCTGCTGCGTGGGCCAGATGTCGTTAAGATAAACCGGATTTCCATTGGGGTCGTACCCGATCGGGTCGGTCAACAGATCCACATCTACACGTCCAACAAGCGCATACACAACAACCAGCATCGGCGACATCAGGAAATTCATCCGCACCTGCGGGTGTACCCGGGCCTCAAAATTCCGGTTTCCGGAGAGCACGGAAGCAACTACAAGGTCTCCTTTATCCACGGCCTCCGCAATGTGCGGGGGCAGCGGACCGCTATTACCGATGCATGAAGTACAGCCGTATCCAACGGTATGAAACCGGAGTGCGGCAAGTTCATCCAGCAGGTTTGCGCGCTCCAGGTATTCCGTGACCACCTTTGACCCAGGAGCAAGACTGGTTTTTACCCAGGATTTGGTGCGCAGACCGCGCTCCACGGCTTTACGGGCAACAAGCCCCGCACCAACCATCACCGCGGGGTTAGAGGTGTTCGTACAGCTGGTAATAGCCGCAATGACAATGCTGCCATCGCTCAGCGTATATTCCTGGTTCTTTATTTTTATCCTCACGGAATGGATCTGCTCCTTTTCCACGGCAATTCCGGTGGACCTGAGGTGATTTTCATAAACAAATTCACTGCCCGAACCGCCTTCTGACAGCCACGACTGTACCTGCCGGTCTTTTACCGGCAAGTAATCCCGGTTATATTCTTTTTCGATCAGGTGGGAAAACTGATTTGAAAGATCCTTTACCAGAATCTTGTCCTGCGGCCGTTTGGGTCCGGACACGGTAGGCTCCAGGGTATCCAAATTTAATTCAAGTACATCAGAGTAAACAATCTCCTCGTTTCCGGTACGCCACAGCATATTTTCCCTGGCATATTCCGCTACGAGGGCGATTTGCTCAGGCGAACGGTTGGTTCTCCGCATGTATTCCAATGTTTGTTCGTCAATAGGGAAATACGTAACCGTACAACCAAATTCGGGTGACATGTTGGAAATCGTAGCCCTGTCTGGAACGCTCAGGTGGTCGAGCCCATCGCCAAAGACCTCAACGAATTTACCCACAACGCCATAATCCCGAAGGAGCTTGGTAATGGACAACACCATATCCGTGGCGGTACATCCCGGGGGGATTTTCCCCGTCAGCTTTAATCCGATTACCTGCGGGCAGGTAAAATAAATGGGTTGGCCAAGCATCGCAGCTTCGGCCTCAATCCCGCCGACCCCCCAGGCGATTACGCCGATTCCGTTGACCATCGGGGTGTGGGAATCCGTGCCGACAAGTGTATCCGGAAATGCCCACCCGTCGCGGGCAATGACACCTTTTGCCAGGTATTCCAGATTTACCTGATGGCAGATGCCCATGCCGGGCGGCACAACGGTGAAATTATCCAGCGCCTGCTGGCCCCATTTAAGTAGTTCGTAGCGCTCGGCATTCCGTTCGTATTCCAGCTCCACATTCCGTAGGTAAGCATAGTTGGTTCCGAAATAATCGACCTGGACAGAGTGGTCTATGACCAGATCGACAGGAATAGCCGGATTGATCCGGCTACCGTCGCCCCCTTTGCGGATCACTTCGGCACGGATAGACGCGATATCCACGATTGCGGGAACGCCTGTAAAGTCCTGCATCAGTACGCGGGCGGGCTTAAAGGGAACTTCCCGGTCGGTGTTTACGGGGTCCCAATTAATCAGCGTGTCCAAATGCTCGTCGGTAATGGCAAAGCCGTCGTGATTCCGGAGCACATTTTCCAATAAAATCCGAATGGAGAAAGGGAGTCTGCTGATCCGTTTTCCTTCGGCCTCTAATTTTTTTAGGGAAGCTATTTGGTGTTCCATTATGCTTAGTTAGTTAATTGATGTGATATGTGAATAAAAAATGAGCCTGATAGGGCTAAAATACTAAAATAAATTTTGACTGGTTTACAAATAATTATATATACCTTTGGGTTTTTATTATTTTTTAATTTTTATAACAATGGCAGAAGGAGTAGTTAAATTCTTCAATGAAACCAAGGGTTTTGGTTTTATCGTTCCTAATTCTGGTGAGAGTGACATTTTTGTACACTCATCCGGCTTAATCGACAAAATCCGTGAGAACGACAATGTTTCTTACGAAGTTGAGCAAGGAAGGAAAGGTCTAAATGCGGTAAATGTTAAGGTAATCTAAGGATTCCCTAGTAGTTATATTTATTGTATTCAGCCGGTAGTTCTAAACTGCCGGCTTTTTTTATCCGCTTAATGTACGCCAATGAGGTAGCCATAGGGTTTCAGAGAATCGACGTGGTCAAAGATGATTTTGGCGACACCGAGAAAAGGCACGAACAGGATCATGCCCGCGACACCCCAGACGAGACTGCCCAATAGTAACGCCATAATCGTAAACAGGGCGCTCAATTGGATTTTGCCTCCGGTGATCTTCGGCGTCAGTACGTAACTGTCGATCTGCTGAAGTACGATGAAAAAGACGGCGACAATCAGCGGGGTAACCAACGTATCCCGGGTAATGAGCGTATAAAGGACCACAACGGAGCTTCCAGCAACGGAACCGATGTACGGTATGATGTTAATGAAGGCAACCATAATGCCGAAAAACAAGGCGTTCTCAATGCCGATGATGATGAGTCCGACGGAATTAATGACAGAAAAAATAAGGGCGACAGAAAAAACCCCGGTTAAATAGGCACTGGCTACCCGGGTAATTTTTTCGATGACGCGCTGGGCGTTTTTCGTGTTTTCTTCGCCCGCATACTGCGCAACAAGCCGAAGGACGAATGTCTTGATGCGGCCGCGATAAATCAACAACAACAAGGTATAGGCCGTAACGATCAGCAGGTGGACAAGAAAAGAGAGTACAGACCGGAAAATATCGCCGATGAATTTACCGGCAAGGCTGGATAGGCCGGCTACCTGCCGTTGCAGGTAGTCTTTTTGCTCGGCGATGGGAAGCTGGAAATGCTCTGAAATAAATTGATGCGCATTGTTGAGCATGGCATTTAGTTTGGATGCAATGGCCGGTATGTCCGTTCCAAGCGACATCATTTGATAAAACAGCACGTAGAATACGCCTGAAAGCAGCACCAAGGCGGTAAGTACACAGATGCCGGCCGCTGGTCCGCGAGGTAGGCCCCAGTGCTCCAACCGCCGGCAAGCGGGAACAAGCAGCATGGCCATCATGCCGGCGATGGCTACCGGAATCAGAAATGGCTTGGCAAAATAGAGTATTCCAAACAGCAGGACGACAAATAGCATCACCTGATTGAAGCCATATACCGGGGAATTTCTTGTCATGTTGCCTCTGGTTTTGCCTTATCGCTATAGCAGCTGGTCAATAGCCCGGGCCAGCTTACGGTCTTTTTCGGTGACGGTATCTCCGGCGTCATGCGTGGCTAACCAGATCTCCACCTTATTCCAGCTGTTAGTCCAGGTTGGATGGTGATTATGTGCTTCTGCCAGTAGTGCTACCCGAAGCATGAATGCGAAGGCTTCGGAAAAATCGCGAAAAACGAATGAACGGTAAAGCGAGCTGTCTTGTTTCTGCCACATGATCGTATGGATTGGGGTTGTCAAAAAATGAATGATCCTTTAAGGGAAAACAATGCTTCGGCAGCTTTTGTTTGACGCACCTGACCGGTGTTGTGCCGGATTATCCGAGGACTTCCTCCAATATCGCGTGTGACTTGATTTCGCCCAGGCTATCGATGTGAAGGCGATAAAAATCGATGATCTTTTCAAGTAGAAAGCGCCGATCGGCCAAAGGGATGCGTAGGGACGGCAGCTGCTCCATTGAACAGGTTAAGAGCGAGGCAAAATGAGTGGTATGCGGGTGCTGTAATGCAAATGGGTGCCCGGGAAGTGTCTGGCAAAACACGCCATCCTTCAGGTCGAAAAATACGCAACCGGGCTTTGGCGGCGCCGGATGGAACCCCAGGAATTTCGATAGTTTCACCAAAAAATACAGGTGGAAGTCGGGGGGCATCTTTTCAGCCGAGTCCAGCCAGGAAACGGCATTGAAAATATAATCGAACAGGGGCTCGTCTGTGCCTTGCTGCCGTAGGCTTTTGTACAGCATTTCATTTAGGAAGAGCAGTACCGCCCGTTTATAAACGTCATAAGGGATGGTTTGAAAAGCGGGCAGCTGGCGGGCTTCGACGATCCGGTGCAGCGTGCCTCTTTCGTTATACGAAACCACCATATCCAGCAGGAAGAGGGGCTGCAGGAGTACGGTGCCGATTTTTGCGCGGGGCTTTCGTGCGCCGTTAACGATGTAAGACTGCAACCCGAATTTTTCCGTAAAAATCTGCGCGACTACGCTGGTTTCACTGTAATTGGTGTGTTTTAATACGATGCCCCGGGTTTTATGACGCATAATAGCAAAGACTGTTATTCGTGGAAGAGTTGGCGGCTGAGTTTAGGTCCGAAGATAACCAGCCCGACCACCAATGCGAAAACGGCGGCAATCAATACGGCGGCCGCCGCAGTATCTTTGGCTTTTTTTGCCAGCGGATGCTCGCCAGGGGAAACGAAATCAAAAAGAGCCTCTATTGCGGTATTGATCAGTTCAGCAGCCATTACCATTGCTATTGCAAGCGATACCCAAAGCCATTCCGTGGTGGATAACCGGAGATAATACCCGGTCAGTAGCGCCAGAAGGGCCACTACCGCATGGATCCTGAAATTCCGCTCGTCGCGGAACGCCGCGCGGATTCCATGGAAAGCATTGACGAACGCATTTTTTCTGTTCATTCCTTTTCCTGTTGTTCCCGACGCTCTTCCAGTATGCTGTGACGCTCGATTTTTCGTATGAAACTATAGATGATTGTCAAAAAACCAATACCAAAGAGAATGACGCCGGCAATCATGATCCATCGGTATAAGGCATTTTCCTCGCTCCTCAGCGCATAGCTCCAGGCACAGCTGGCCAATCCGACAACCGTATAACCAATGCCCCGCAGTAGATATTTGTTCATATTGTTGTGTTTGTCTTCATGACAAATCACACAAAGATAATGTTTTCAATAGCGGTTTACGTCTACAGCCGGTTTAATAAAAAACACGTCCGGGCGGCAAGACTGGAAACCATTGCGGTCAAAAGCAAAAAATAATTGTATAATCAAAAACAAATGTAGATATTTGCAAACTCTTTGCGAAAAAGAGTTTAACGACAATAAAATAACATAAGATCATGTCAAGAGTTTGTGATTTAACCGGAAAAGGGGCGATGAACGGGTACAACGTTTCGAATTCAAACGCCAAGACCAAACGTAAATTCTACCCTAATCTGCAAACGAAGCGGTTCTTCATTCCGGAAGAAAACCGATGGATTACCTTGAAAGTATCTACTTCAGCGATAAAGACGATAAATAAGAACGGTATTACCGCTGTTATCGATAAATTTATCAAAAAGGGCTACGTATAGCAGGTGCCTAAGCACAGGTAAGATAACGATTTGCACGCCGTACCGGCGATATAATATAATAAGATCATGGCGAAAAAAGGAAACAGGGTACAGGTTATTTTGGAATGTACCGAGCATAAAGAAAGCGGTCAGCCGGGAATGTCCCGTTACATTACGACCAAAAATAAGAAAAACACGACCGAACGGTTGGAGTTGAAGAAATTTAATCCGGTATTGCGCCGGGTGACGGTTCACAAAGAAATTAAGTAAACAGGTGCCCGTTTAGCGGGCGTCGGCAAAACATAAACGGACATGGCAAAGAAAGCAGTAGCATCACTGAAAACCGGAAAGGGAAAAGACTATACCAAAGTAATCACAGCGGTACGGTCTCCGAAAACCGGTGCATATACCTTTAAGGAACTCATTGCGCACAACGACCACATTAAAGACGCTGTTGAGGCGGCTAAGGAAGCCGTTACGGAGTCTTCGGCACAGTAGTTTTGTGTTAAGGAAGTAAAGGTGGTTCGGGATAAGACCACCGATGGGCCGTTTCGGGGAGGACCGAAAGGGCCTTTTTGTTGTTATTAATTTATACGGCAACGAGCTATGGGATTATTTGATTTTTTTAAAAAGAAACAGGAGACCCCCGAGGCGCAGGAAGCGCTGGACAAAGGCCTTGAAAAGACGAAAGCCGGGTTTTTATCCAAGATTACCAAAGCGGTAATCGGCAAGGCCACTGTGGATGATGAGGTGCTTGATGAGTTGGAGGAAATTCTGGTTACTTCCGATGTAGGAGTAACCACCACACTCAAAATCATTGAGCGGATTGAGGCACGCGTTGCCCGCGATAAATATGTAAATACAGCAGAGCTCCATGTGCTGCTGCGCGAAGAAATACAGGCATTGCTCGCGGAGAACAACAGCTCGGATTTCCAGCAGTTTGAATACAGCAACCAAAAACCGTATGTAATCATGGTGGTTGGGGTCAATGGTGTGGGAAAGACCACGACCATTGGAAAGCTGGCCCATCAGCTCAGGGCTTCCGGAAACAAGGTGGTACTGGGGGCTGCCGACACGTTCCGGGCTGCTGCAGTGGACCAGATCAAACTCTGGGGCGAACGCGTGGGTGTACGGGTGGTGTCCCAAGCCATGGGGTCGGACCCCGCTTCGGTGGCTTTTGATACGGTAAAATCCGCGGTTTCCAATGGCGACGATGTGGCGATTATTGATACAGCGGGCCGGCTGCACAATAAGGTGGCACTGATGAATGAACTGGGAAAGATCAAAAAGGTAATGGAGAAGGTTGTTCCGGGTGCGCCCCATGAGATCCTGCTGGTTCTCGATGCTTCTACCGGCCAGAATGCAATTGAACAATGCAAGCAGTTTACCCAAGCAACGGATGTGAACGCCCTGGCGCTGACAAAGCTTGACGGTACGGCGAAGGGTGGCGTGGTCATCGGCATCTCCGACCAATTCAAAATTCCCGTCAAATACATCGGCGTGGGAGAAAAAATGGACGACCTTCAATTATTCAATAAAAAGGATTTTGTGGATTCACTGTTTAAGTGACCGATGATATGAAAACAAAGCAGGAAAAACAAGCGGCGGTGTCGCGGGAACCACGTGTCAATGTCGTTACCCTTGGCTGCTCTAAAAATATTCACGACAGCGAAGTGCTGATGGGCCAGCTGCGGGGGAACCAGCGGCAGGTCGTGCATGAGGCAGAACGGCTTCGGAAAGATGATATCGTGGTTATCAACACCTGCGGGTTTATTGACAACGCCAAACAGGAATCCATTGATACCATTTTACAGTACAGCGCGCTCAAAGAGGCAGGAAAAGTGGGAAAGGTAATCGTTACCGGCTGCTTATCGGAGCGATATAAACCCGAGTTAGCAGCGGAAATACCGCATGTCGACGCTTATTTCGGCACGAACGACCTGCAGAACCTGCTCGGCACCATCGGCGCGGACTACAAGCACGAACTCCTTGGCGAACGGCTACTGACAACCCCTTCCCATTTCGCTTATTTCAAAATCGCGGAAGGATGTAACCGTCCCTGTTCTTTCTGCGCGATTCCGCTGATGCGGGGCAAGCACGTGTCGAAATCCATGGATGATCTCGTAAAAGAGGCTCGGCTTTTGGCTAAAAATGGCGTAAAAGAGCTGATCCTTATTGCACAGGACCTTACGTATTATGGACTTGACATCTACGGGAAACGGAACCTGGCCGATTTGCTGCGACGCCTATCCGATGTGGAAGGCATTGAATGGATACGGCTGCAATACGCCTACCCATCGGGCTTTCCCATGGATATCCTGGATGTGATGAATGAACGGGAGAATATCTGCAATTACCTCGATATGCCGTTGCAGCACATCAGTGATCCGATGCTCCGCTCCATGCGCCGGGGGATTACGAAACAAAAGACAATAGACCTGGTTCATGCAATACGCGACCGAGTCCCCGATATTGCCCTGCGTACGACCCTTATTTGCGGTTATCCTGGCGAAACACAGGCGGATTTTGACGAACTGCTGCAGTGGGTGACGGAAACCCGGTTCGACAGGCTGGGATGTTTTACCTATTCGCATGAAGAAAACACCCATGCTTATGAATTGGCGGACGATGTGCCGGAGGAGGTGAAAGCCGACCGTGTAGCGCAGATCATGGATGTTCAGCAGGGTATTTCATACGCGATCAACCAACAGAAGGTAGGGCAGGTTTATCCGGTGCTTATTGATAAGGTAGAAGGTGCATATTTTGTCGGCCGTACGGCGCAGGACTCGCCGGAAGTTGACAACGAGGTATTGATACCGACGGAAGATAACTATGCGGCAACGGGGCGTTTCGTGGATGTACGTATTGAGCGAGCCGAGGATTTTGATCTGTATGGATCAATTGTCAAATAATTGTTAACAATTCCTGCTTCGCCTGCCAAGCCTTATTTTTGTTTCACAGATGAAGGCAACCTACATTGACTACAAAGACACCAACAGTTTTTCGAAAACATTGTTGGCATATCTTGAAAATGACCCTCAATTAACCCCTTTTGCCGGGAATCGCCCGACGCTTGAAGGGTTTGGCCGGCAAATACAGGCCAAAGCAGGGAAAACCAACCGAAAGGTGCTGGTAGAGGCCCTGAGGGAGCAATATGCCGCAGTGGATGCTCATCCGGACGTGACCGGGAATATTAATGCCCTGCTTGATGAACGTACATTTACCGTGACTACGGGCCATCAACTCAATATTTTTACCGGCCCGCTTTACTTTATTTTCAAAATAGCGACGGCTATCCGCCTGGCACAGGACCTGAAAGCGGAATTCCCCGATTATCGATTCGTGCCGGTTTATTGGATGGCAACAGAGGATCATGATTTTGCCGAGATCAACCATACTCAACTTCATGGAAAGCGCATTACCTGGGAAACAACGGCGGTGAGCGCAACCGGTCGGATGAGTACCGAAAGTATGGAAGCCACGGTGCGCGAGTACCAGGGGTTCTTGGGACTTTCGGACAATTCAACCAAACTTGCGCAGCTAATTGAAGCGGCCTACCTTGGGCACAACAACCTGGCCGACGCTACCCGGCACCTGGTGAACGCGCTCTTTGGAGCACACGGACTGGTTATTATTGACGCGGACAAACCGGCATTGAAGAAATTAATGGCGCCGATCATTGAACAGGATGTAGTTGGTGAACATAGCCATCGCACCATTACGCAAGCCTCTTCGGAATTAAAGCAGCTTGGGTTCGCTGCCCAGGTACACGCACGCGAGATCAACTTTTTTTATTTAACGGATACCTATCGGGAGCGGATTGTCAAAAGCGCTGCCGATCATTATGAGGTGCTTCATCAGCCACTTTCCTTCAACGGGGCTACATTGAAAACGGAAGTTATGCAGCACCCTGAGCGGTTTAGTCCGAATGTGGTCATGCGACCCCTTTATCAGGAATTAATTTTGCCTAATCTTGCTTACATTGGCGGGGGAGCTGAAATTGGTTACTGGCTGCAGCTGAAACGTTGTTTTGATCATTACGGTGTCGACTTTCCCATATTGGTGCCCCGGAATTCCGCAATGATTACGGACGATAATATGGCAGTAAAGGTCCTGCGGCTCGATCTCACGTTTAAAAGCATTTTTAAGACCAACGAAGAGCTTAAAAAGGAGTATGTGCGCCGTCATACACGGCACCGCCTCGCACTTAATGATGAATGGATGGAACTGAGCAGCATCTTTAGCAAGCTTCAGTTAAGGGCGCATAAGATAGATCCCAGTCTGGGGCCAAGTGTAAGCGCCGTAAAAGCGCGACTGAAGAAAGCGCTTAACCGGCTGGAAAAAAAGCTGCTTAAAGCAGATAAGCGGAATCATCAGGATGCCCTGATCCAGATTGACCGGATTAAAGAGAAGCTTTTCCCCGGAGGGGCCTTGCAGGAACGTTCTGAAAACTTCGGGTTACTTTACGTGAAATACGGCGACAAGCTAATCCAGGAGCTGATTCATTACTTCCGTCCGTTGGATTTTCAATTTACGATTATTTATTGATTTCCCTGAGCCGGGGGCCTCCTCATAGGCCGATCGTTGGCCATCATACCCACTGTTATGCGCCAGGGAGATCCGCATTACGATTCCAACACCTGCTTTAATACCACGGCGTGGTTAATGTGCTCATCTTTTGAGGCATAGAGTAAGGTTACCTGCTTTTTTTTGGCGAGTTCCCGCAACCGGTCCAGTTCCGTCTTTTTTTCCAGGAGTTCTTCGTGGTATTGTGCCGAGAATGTGTCAAACCGTTCAGGCCGGTGATCGAACTGTTTCCGCAGTGCGGCTGATGGGGCAATCTCCTTATCCCATTCATCCAGTTCGGCAGCCTCCTTTTTAACACCCCTTGGCCAAAGGCGGTCGATCAATATCCGATAGCCATCTGTTTTAGCCGGCTGTTCGTAAATACGCTTTAGCTGAAAATTAGCCATGGGGAGCTTCTTATAGGACAATAAGTATAAAGTTATCAAGAAAATCATCAATATCCAAAATACGCGAACACTCCGGCCGGCCGTTGCGCCGCTCCGGATCGCATAGGCAGGCAGGTTTACACAGAAGCCATTCGTAGATCGCCGGTATTTGAAAAAAGCCAAGGGTAGTGACGACCTTGTTTGTCATAGTATAAATGGATCAGATGATTAAACGTTTTGGATTGAGAAGTTTGTTTCGGGACAACAGCGGCGCTTTTCCGGCAGCTACCGCATCAGTGGGGTTAAATACGGTTTTAGAAAGTTTCAGTTTAACGGCGGCAACACCATGTTAGGTTATTTTTTGGGAAAGGTTATTCGCTACCGGTTAAGCGTATGTGTTCAAAACCTTTCCAGGGCTTTTCCCGGGTTTTCATATAAAGAGATTAATGACTGTACGGACGAATTTTACCAAAACCTCGCGAGGATAGGATGGGAAATGCTTTACCCTTCAAAGACAACGCTCAAAGTAGGCCTGGCCACAACACATAAAATTGGGCAGTTGAGCCACCGTCGCCGTCCCACGATACTATTACTGGGACATTTTGGTAACTGGGAAGTACTCAACCAACTTCCCCGGTTTACCGATGTGCCGGTAAAGGCCCTCTATAAACCCCTAAAGAACAATTTAGCGGATTATCTCATCCGAAGCAGAAGAACCAGCTACGGTTTAACCCTTATCAGGTCCGGACAGGCACTCAGGGCACCATTAAAAGATAAAACCAATAACGCCATTATGCTATTCATCGCAGACCAGTTTCCAGGAAGCAACAATGGAATTTCAGTAAACTTTCTAAATCAGCAAACCCGGATGTTTTCCGGGGCAGAACAACTGGCTAGGCGATTAGATGCTTTCGTGGGATACATAGAGCTGGCTTCAAAGCCAAACCATACGTGGGAAATGAATGTGCAGACCATCTGTGAAAATGCTTCCAATACGACAGAAGGGTATATCACCAGGACATATACCAAGATGCTTGAGGAAAGCATTCATAAAGCCCCTGCATGGTGGCTATGGTCGCACAGGAGATGGAAATGAAAGCCTTATCCGGGAATCAAAAGGCATAGATCAGGCCAATTGTGCCGCCGCCGTGAAACGTATTTCTTGTCTGGTCCGTTTTCCAAAATTTCCATATCACGCCCTTGGCTCCCGGTTCGGGGTGTAAGGCATCCGCGTAGGTAAGCGAGGGGGCGACATATGCCTGGAGATGACGGCTCAGATGGATTGCGGGGATAATCCGCAATGCGCTTCGATTAGTCGCTTTGTAATTAAAGTCTTTATCAAAATGCGTTCGTTGAACCAGTTCAGCAGCTAATGTAAATGATGGTTTCCGTACAAGACGCGCCCCGATACCAATTTCAAGGCCGTATTTGAAGGTGTCGTTATTCAGGTATGTTCCTGCCCCCAGTACACTGTACATCACCCGTCCGCCGCTTTTAAAATTCAACGCCGTAAATCCGCTCTCGTCGATTCCCAATGCCAATTGGCGGGAACCGTTTTTCACCCAGTTAAATATACCGATAGGATAGTCGCTGCTGTCGGCAATATTAACAATGGCTACCTGTACACCCTGCACTTTTGAGGCGATATTTAGTCCTCCGGCCAACTGGTTTCCGGCATCGCCCGTTGCCATATTCATCACCCCGGCCACCTGGATGCCGTTTACCTTTTTAGCCCGGTTGATTCCGCCTGCCAATTGCAGCCCCAAAATAACCGTATCGGCACTGTTCCAAACGCCCGCTACCTGTACGCCCGTTAATTTGTTCAAACCCACATTGCCAAAGCCGGCCGCCTGAAAGCCGCTGGTATTACCCCCCACCACATTGGATAAACCAGCCAGCTGCACGCCATGCATATTGTATTGATTTACATTGAATCCCCCGGCTAGCTCCGCTCCGGTTACTCCCGCCGTATAACCTCCGATGATATTCAGGGAAAATTTGTTGAGTACCTGCGAGTTAAAAAGGCCGTGTGTACTCAACCCCGGGGTCATCGATACCTGAAAGGGGCTATACACAAAGAACCCGCCCAGGTTCAGGTTTTGAATCCGTTGCCGGGAGCTCGTAAAAAACCGGCCAAACGCCGAATTTGAGATAGTCTTATCGGAATCGTTTGCGTGATAATACCCGATTCGCTTTCCTTTGGAAGCCTGTAAAATTTCAACAGGCAATATGAGTACCAGCATCGTATCTCGGTAGTTTTCCTTGCTCAATGCGATCGTAACGGTATTCGTCGGATGCTTGATGTCCAGTTCAAAATACCCATTGTTACCGGTCAGTGTAGCCCCCTGAAATGCCGTCCGGTCATACACACTTACCAAACCAACCGGCAGGTTTGTCCGTATGTCTTTAACATAGCCCGAAATCATTGTCCGGTTATTCTTTGTGGTATCGATATCTACTGTGCTTACATCCATCCGTTGCGGGGCATAGGTAATAATGATGTGGGAATTGGCTTCTTTAAAGCTATACTTTTCTCCGAGCAGCTTTTCCAGGTAATCGATTAACAGCCCCTGGTAAGGTGCCACGCTGACTTCTTTATCCAGGTTCAATAAACTACTGTTATAGGAAAACAGGATTGACCGCTCCCTTAACACATCAAAAACCTCCCGGATTGCAACGTTCTCAAATTTCGGCAGCTCCACAGGACCCGAAAGTCTATTTTGGGAATAAACCGAAGAACAGCTTAGGCATGCAATCAGCAAGGTTATAATGAAAGGCGTTGTTTTCCGGGTAATGTGTGTCGTAATTTCGAGTGTCCAGATAAACGTATAATAGGTAGACATGTGCTTAATTAATGTAATAGACGTTATCTTTCTTAGTCAGTTTTAAGTCGAATGTTTTCAGGATAACATCCAGTATTTCCGCCAACTGCTGCTGTTCAAATGTCGCCGTATATTTTAGCTGTTTGGTCTTCGGGTTTTCAATCAGGAACTGTTTTCCATACGCCCTTCCCAGCACGTCAAAAACCCGTGGCAGCGGCGTATTCTCAAAAATAAACTCCTGGTGAACGTAATATCGATAAAGCTGGTCCGGAACCGTATCGATAAGGACCTGATGTGTGGAGGTGTCTGAAACAACAACCATTTGATTGGGTTTTAAGACAAGCTCCTGTCCATGATGACTGACTTTTACGGAGCCGCTTGCCACGATAACCTCGGTCTCGTTCCCGTCGCGGCGGACATGGAAGCTTGTTCCCAATACCGTGATTTTACTTTTACCACTTTCGATTACGAAAGGATGCTGCTGATCCCTTTTCACATCAAAGAAAACGGCTCCTTTAAGCAATTGGACTTTTCGGTCCTTCCCAAGCCATTCTTTTTGGTAAACCATCGCAGCATGACTATTCAGGTGAACCATGCTCCCATCGGGCAGGCCTGTATGTTGCACCTGCAAATCCGTTTTCAGCACTTTTTCGACACGGAATATCGACCGAACCCCCCAAACAGCCAGCGCCCCAAACAGCAACAACGATGCTGCAATACTGATCCAGCTCCGTATGGTCCGTTTTTTCGGAGCGTCAAGGGTTTTTACCTTACTGCGTTCTTCGCGCATCCGCACAAAATCCGACCAAAGGTCATCTATGTTTATTTCAGGAACCGCTCCGGTTTCCTCTCCGATATCCCACACCTTCTTCATTTCTTCAAGCTCCTTTTTATGATCATGATGTTTGGCGACCCATGCTTCTACCAGGCGTCGCTCCTGATGATCCGCTTCCCCCACAATATATTTTACGATCAATTCCTTTTTCATTAGTATAATTAGTTATGAGTGAATACCTCATGCAGGTCATGAACCTACCATAATGATTAATGTCAATACATTTAGATAATCCGCAAGATGAAGCCTTAGGTGTTTCAACGCTTTGGTCATATGTCCCTCCACCGTTTTCAATGACAGGGCCAGCTCATCGGCTATTTCCTGGTATTTCAATTCTTCAAAGCGACTCATTTCGAAAACCAATCGACTCTTTTCAGGTAATCGGGACAAGGCAGCATGCAGCTGCTTTTTCAATTCGATATCGCTTTGCTGCGTGTCGGTATCCCGACCCCGGGCATGCTGCTGGTACATTTCGTACTTTATTTTGAGCTGTCCACGTTTGATGAGGTTTACACTTTCATTATATACCGCCCGGTACAGGTAGGAACGAATAGAAGTATGAACATCCTGTTCCCGGTCCTTTTCCCATAGTTTCAAAAAAACCTGCTGAACGGTTTCCTCTGCGGTATCGGTATCCCCCAATAGCTTAAAGGCGTATCGATGCAGCTCTTTAAAATAAGTCCTGTAGACCTCTTCAAATATTTTCTCCTTACCTAACCGCATTGTCATATCATGCATGTTTCTTGTGTTGTGTCAGGTACCCTTTCTGACTGCTTCAACTATAAAGACAATTAAAAGCGTCCTAACCCTCGTTGATTTTTGTCTTTTTCATATCAACACCTTCCATCAAAAACAAAAATAGCAGAAGCGATTAACTGTTTTTTTAAAAAGAACAGGGTATATGCCAAATACATTGTCATAGTCATAATAGCAATAGTAAAAACGCATAATTAACAACATTACATCATGAAAAAAATGAAAAAAAAGCTGAAGTACGGGTTTATGGTTTTCGCGCTAAGTCTCGGGCTGCAATTAACGGCAAATGCACAGGATATGGAGTTCGGCATCAAAGCCGGTGTACTGTATAATATGCCAAGCTACGGCAATAATGCAGTTAGCCATACCGACTCGAAGTTTGGTGTGCAGGCAGGGGTATTTGCCCGTACGGCAGGAAAACTTTACATGCAGGGTGAGTTAACATTCACGACATTTAAATCGGTATATGCCTTGCAGCAGAAAAACTATGAGCCCACATTCCATCAATTGAATGTACCTATTCAAGTAGGTTATAAAATAGTGGAAACCGACCAAATGAACCTGAGAGCATCCTTGGGCCCGCAGGTAAACTACAATTTAAAAAAGAACAACGCCGCCAATAGCACCAATTTTAAAACGTTTACTTATGATGGTGTTGTTAACATCGGGACGGACATTAATCGGTTTATGATCGATCTGCGGTATAATCACTCCCTCAGCAAAACAAGCAAGGAGCTTGACAGCCGAAACCGAATGATTGGCCTGTCTGTCGGGTATAAGTTTTAAAACCATCACATGTTTACCCCCCGAGGGTTGCTGCCCCCCAGGGGGGTAAACATGTGATGAGTTTTGAAACAGCAGTAATGCTAAGCCCTTTTCATTTCCGGGCCGGGCTGTTCTATACGAACGCCGCTGCACTATGCCATCACGGAAACCATCGACAACGCCGTTTCACCCAACGTTTGATTGCCGGACAGGGTTATTTTATTTTTCACCTGTTCCGGGCGCAGACTTTTTGAAAATAGTTTCCACGACGTGTCCGGATCGATAATAAGTTCTGTTGTCGGGGCAGCTAAATTTGATTTGGTTAACACCCATTTCCGGGTACCCGTGTCAGAACCCAAGATCCGCCAATGGCTGATGTGACCGTTACTTTTACTGTTGTCCCGTTTTCTGCTTCAATTGCCCGATAAGTATGCGGAAGCGCAAGCATAAAAATATCAATAAACGGATAATACAATTCCCGGGTCATTATGCCCGGTTTATTAACCGCGTCACGTATCTGTTGCTGGTGCAGCCATTTTCGGTGTATTCGCGGGCAATCTCCATCCAGTTCTTACTTTCCGTTTCCCCAGCCCAGTCTACGGCCAGCAAAGACCCATCGGTTGGATTTAGCGTTTTGAAGTAATCACAAAACACGGGGCCGGTCATTTCGTGAAGAAAAATGAGCATTTGCGGACTTGTGCGCTTCATGGCTTTCACCCAATCCGCGTTAAGCCTGTTCAGGAAGCCAACCAATTCCGGATAAGAATTGCCCGGTGGCTGTTCACCAAAGTAATTATCGCGAAGTATGGAAAGGGTACGGATATTTCCGTCAAGCAGGTGGGCAACAACGTCTTTAACTGTCCACAGTTTTGCAATGGTTTGCTTTTGCCAATCGTCCAGCGAAAGGGACTTCAACAGTTCGATTAATTTCCCGTCAAGAACTGGCAATAAGTCAACCACGTCAATCGGTATGTTTGTTTTTTTCGACATAATATAATTGTTAACGGTCCAATTGGCCGTCTGTAGCTATCTTATTCT